>NZ_JCAUAQ010000004.1:0-387584 GCF_059692035.1 Paenibacillus sp. J22P143 | reverse complement strand
AACGGGTGCAACAGGAGTAGCAGGAGCAACGGGTGCAACAGGAGTAGCAGGAGCAACGGGTGCAACAGGAGTAGCAGGAGCAACGGGTGCAACAGGAGTAGCAGGAGCAACAGGTGAAACAGGAGCAACGGGTGCAACAGGAGTAGCAGGAGCAACTGGAGCCACAGGAGTAGCCGGAGCAACGGGTGCAACGGGAGTAGCAGGAGCAACAGGTGAAACAGGAGCAACTGGAGCCACAGGAGTAGCAGGAGCAACGGGTGCAACGGGAGTAGCAGGATCAACAGGTGAAACAGGAGCAACGGGAGCAACAGGAGTAGCAGGAGCAACGGGTGCAACAGGAGTAGCAGGAGCAACGGGTGCAACGGGAGTAGCAGGAGCAACAGGTGAAACAGGAGCAACTGGAGCCACAGGAGTAGCGGGAGCAACGGGTGCAACAGGAGTAGCAGGAGCAACAGGTGAAACAGGAGCAACTGGAGCCACAGGAGTAGCAGGAGCAACGGGTGCAACAGGAGTAGCAGGAGCAACAGGTGCAACGGGAGTAGCAGGAGCAACAGGTGAAACAGGAGCAACTGGAGCCACAGGAGTAGCAGGAGCAACAGGTGAAACAGGAGCAACCGGAGCAACCGGAGCAGCAGGAGCAACAGGAGCAACAGGAGTAGCAGGAGCAGCGGGTGCAACGGGAGTAGCAGGAGCAACAGGTGAAACAGGAGCAACTGGAGCCACAGGAGTAGCAGGAGCAACAGGTGAAACAGGAGCAACCGGAGCAACTGGAGCAGCAGGAGCAACAGGTGAAACAGGAGCAACTGGAGCCACAGGAGTAGCAGGAGCAACGGGTGCAACGGGAGTAGCAGGAGCAACAGGTGAAACAGGAGCAACGGGAGCCACAGGAGTAGCGGGAGCAACGGGTGCAACGGGAGTAGCAGGAGCAACAGGTGAAACAGGAGCAACGGGAGCCACAGGAGTAGCAGGAGCAACGGGTGCAACAGGAGTAGCAGGAGCAACAGGTGAAACAGGAGCAACTGGAGCCACAGGAGTAGCAGGAGCAACAGGTGAAACAGGAGCAACGGGAGCAACAGGAGTAGCAGGAGCAACAGGAGCAACAGGTATAGCAGGAACGGGTGCAATCATTCCGTTTGCATCAGGTGCTCCAATTGAAATGGCAACAGTTGCAGGCGGTTTAGCAGGATTAGCAGGACTTGTAGGATTTGGAATTTCACTTCCGAATGTTACATTACTTCCTGGACCAGCAATTGATTTAACTGGACCACTTGCACTTATTGATTATGCATTCTCAATGCCTAGAGCTGGTACAATTACGTCTATTTCAGCATTCTTTAGTAATACAGTAGCTTTAGGTATTTTATCAACAAATATTGTTATTACAGCTCAATTATATAGTGCACCAGCAAATAGCAATAACTTTGCTCCACTAGCGGGAGCAAGTGTAACATTGCCAGCTCTACCAGCCCCTCTTTTATTGGGTCAAATTACGAGCGGTACTGCTACAGGTCTTTTAATACCAGTCGCAGCACAAACTCGTTTAATGATGGTATTTACTGCAACTGCAAATGGTCTTAATCTTATTAATACAGTTGTGGGATACGCTAGTGCAGGAGTAGCTATAAATTAATTAATAAATAGTAAAGAAAAATAGGAAATAGAATTAATATCCAAACCAACTTGTCCACTTTTAATACTATAAAGTATATTTCATTTACCTATGATGTTTGATAGGAATGAAATCTAGTAAATAGAGCGACAAGAACCACAGAAATAGCTTTCCTACCGATTTATTCTTAGCCTTCGTACCTGCTTTAACAACAGCTGCTTCAACCATTGACTGGTCCGTAGCGAACCCGTACTACTAAGCCAGCATGAAACAGGGGCTAACCTGATAAGGTTAGCTCTTTTTCATGCAGTATCTAATAACTAATTTTACTTATGAAGTATGCAAAAATAGCATCAACATGGAAGGAAAGGAGATTTAGATTGTTACAAAGTCAACAAAATGATGCTATTCATCTATCGGGCAATTCTTATACATACATATTTTTTGAAATGAGATCCCATTCCGATGTGAGATGCCATTATTGAAGAAACTAATTTCCTTTACATATAGTCATATGCATATTTTATAACGGACAACCATCTATTGCCAAAAAGTACAGACAAACCTCTGGGATAACTCGTATTATGAAGCATCACAGGAGGTGTTGTAATGAGTCTCTTAGCAGGCAAAAAGAAAAGTACCACTACAGGGAAAAACCGTTTGATTATTAAAAAAAGTAGGGCTAAGCTCCACAAAGTAAGTGGTTGCGGCTGTCACAAACGTAAGAAAAAAGGAAAAAAATGTTGTCGCAAAATTGTTGTCGTGATAGTCAAAAAAGGTCCAAAAGGAGATCGTGGTCCACGTGGCTTTAGAGGTTTCGATGGAGCTGCAGGTGCGATAGGTGCAACAGGAGCAACAGGAGCAACAGGAGCAACAGGAGCAACAGGAGCAACAGGAGCAACAGGAGCAACGGGGGATACTGGAGCCACTGGACCAAAAGGGAAACGTGGAGAAGATGGTGATCGCGGAAAGAGAGGTCATACTGGCCCAACGGGTCCAACAGGTCCAACAGGTGAAAAAGGTGATTGTGGTCATAAAGGTGATAAAGGAGATTGTGGTCATAAAGGTGATAAAGGAGATTGTGGTCATAAAGGTGATAAAGGAGATTGTGGTAATAAGGGTGATAAAGGTGATTGTGGACCACACGGGCCAATGGGTCCAATGGGTCCAATGGGTCCAATTGGAGCATCAGGAGCAACAGGAGTGGGAGAAAGGGGTCCGATGGGTCCAAGGGGTCCAATGGGACCAATGGGACCAGTGGGTCCAGTGGGTCCAATCGGACCAATGGGAGAAACAACTGCTATTAGATTACAGGAGCAACCAGAGCAACCAGAGCAACCAGAGCAACCAGAGCAACCAGAGAAATAAGAGTAGGTGCAATTATTTTCTTTTATCGTTGGGGGATCCGATTAGAATGACAACCATTTTAGTCGGAGTTGAAACTACGAGTCGAATAGGATTTGGTGATTAATGATTAAATAAGATAGCAGATAAAAAGAAATGGGCTCAATGTTACTATAATTCGTTACCTATGTTTGATATTAGGAATGAATGATAGTAAGTTGAGCTTTTTTGTGATTATGCTAACCTGCCAACCCAGCAAACGTTATACCCTTTAAATTTATTCCTTCCAACAGGTTAAAGTGACGAAAACTTAGGGTTTTTTCTAAAAAAACCTTGAATTTTTTTCGGAGTTATTACTTTTTTTGTGTTTATTTAATAATAGTTCCATAAATTGGATGAATGGTGCGGAGGCAATTCTTTTGATGGTTCAATAAGATAAAAGAGATACACATACAGAGTAAAGCATCTCCTTTTCCTGCTTTCTGGGGGAATAACGGAATTCTTGCCTTTACTAGAAAAATGAGGTGTGAGCTTTGAAGACCAGTATTATTATCTTAACTTATAACCAATTGTCTTTAACGCATGCTTGTCTCTCAAGTATTCGGAACCATACGACAGAAAGCTATGAAATTATTGTTGTGGATAATGGCTCCACCGATTTTACAGTAACGTTTCTTCAGATGTATCCGGATATCAAGTTAATTAGCAATCAGATAAACCTGGGGTTTGCTAAAGGCTGTAACCAGGGTTTAGAGGCTGCAACTGGAGAGTATATCTTGTTTCTCAATAATGATACGGTTGTCACAGAGAACTGGCTGACGAACATGATCAGGGTTCTCGATCAGGATGATCAAACGGGGATGGTAGGTCCTGTTACTAATTATTCAAGCGGCTATCAAAAAATCCCTGTTACGTATAGCGATATGTCACAATTAGATGAGTTTGCACTTAACCATCGCATGTTACATGCCGGACTTACTATGGAGGCACGCCGATTGGTTGGGTTTTGTTTGCTGACTAAGAAAAGCATTCTGGACGAAATTGGTGGATTCGATGAGAGATACGGATTGGGCAACTATGAGGACGACGATCTTTGCCTTCGTGCGCTTTATGCTGGATATAAGCTATATATTGTCCAAGATTCCTTTATACATCACGTTGGACATGCGACGATGAATCAATTGAATGATTCGAGCTTGTGGCAACTTCTGAATACGAATCGCCAGAAAGCGGCTGAGAAGTGGGGAGCAGACATTATCGGTTTGTTATACAAACCGCTTATCACAGTTTGTTTTTGTGTGGTTGTGAGGAGACTCGATGAACGATTTACGAATTGTATGAAATCGATTAAAGAGCTCGCGGATGAAATCATCCTCGTTGATCCGGGTTGTGCCGGTCTTACTCAAGAAGTTGCAGGTGCGTATACGGATAAATGGTTCATTTCAGATGGAACATATAGTGAGTGGGAGGCACGTAATTTAGCTTTCAAACAGGCATCCAAGGATTATATCTATTGGCTGGAGACGGATGAGGTTCTATCGGAAATGAATCAACGAAAGCTAAGAGGGTTAAAGCACTCGCTCGGCCCTGCGGTCGATGCAGTGACGATGAAGATACATCGTGAATCGGATTCAGAGCTTCAGGATAAGACAGATCTGCGCCATATTCGTCTTATCCGGAAGTCAGTTCTATTCACTTTGAATGAACAAACGACTGATATCTCGGTAGAAGGAAATATTTATCACAGCGACGTAGAGATCCAAAAAATGCTATAACATTAAAGGTTATGATCAGGAGACCTATGCACATTCAATACAAAAGGGGCTAACCATACATGGTAAGCCCTTTTTATTCGGTAGAAATTACCTACTCCAATTCAAATTCTTTCATTTTATTATAAAGAGTTCCGCGCGAGATCCCAAGCAACTTGGCTGCAGCGCTTTTGTTCCCTGCTGTTTTGGTTAGAGCTTCTTCAATCAACGTAATTTCATCCACTTCGGACACTGTTCCTTTTAACGTACTAGCGAATGTGTCAGCGTCCGTATTGAGGCTCTGCTGTAGCTCTTGTAGGGCAAGTGGCAAATGTTCTAACAAGATCATCTTATCTTCATTTAAAATAATGCATCGCTCGATGACATTTTTCAGTTCTTGAATATTGCCAGGCCAATCATACTGGATTAATGCCAGAATGACCTCAGGAGATAGAACAGGCGCTGGTTTCTGGTAATGCATAGAAAATTGTTTCAGATACATAAGAACCATGGCCGGTATATCTTCGTTTCGTTCGCGCAGAGGCGGGATTCGGATGGAAACAACATTCAGGGCATAGTAAAGGTCTGAACGGAATTCATGAGAAGCAACTTTACTAGCTAGATCCTTTGTGGTCGCAATAATGATGCGAGTTCGTACATGGATCGTTTGATTGCCGCCGGTGCGGACAAGTGTTTGCTGAGTAATGTATCGATAAAGCTTGGCTTGAAGCTCTAGTGACATTTTCTCAATATCATTTATAAATAGTGTACCCTCTTTGGCTTGTTCTAATTTACCGGGTTGACCACTTTGACTTCCACTAAATGCCCCGCCTTGATATCCGAACAATTCCGTCTCCAAAATGCCTGTAGGTACAATGCCGCAATGAACAGTTACAAAAGGCTGCACCCGGCGCGAGCTCGATTGATGAATAATTTGTGCAAGCTGCTCCTTTCCAACGCCCGATTCTCCGATGAGGAGGACGGGGGTGTCGGTTGCTGCGACTTTTTTGGCCCATTGGATGACCTTGCCGATGGCTGGCCCCTTTCCTTTGATCAGGGCAAAAGGATCCGCTTGCGAAGCTTCATTCGGGAGCCCAACGGACTCGATAGTTGTCAATTGTTCGTTCAATCGCACCAGTTGGGTAATATCTTGCTCAGTCGCGATACCGCCGATGATGATGCCCGCGGCATCTTTGATCGGTGATGCATTGATGAGAACGTGTGTGTCGGGTCTTGGACGATGATACGTGTTACGGATGAGACGGCCTTCATCTAACATTTTCAGAACCATCAAGGTTTCCACGTCAAAATGTTCACCAATGCGCTTGCCCACAATGTCTGCACGCGGCAGCCCATAGAGCTCTTCCGCAACAGGGTTCCAGCAGATAACAGCACCCTCCCGGTCTACGACCGTTACGGCGTCTGTCACGGTATCTGCCAGGGCAGCAAAGTAGGCATACCATTTCTGCCCCTCTTTCGTCAGGTAAGCGACATAAGCTGCTGGGGTGAGATAGCCAAGAATGGCTCCTAGTTCATTAGTACATAGAAAGGGGCGACTTCTTCCTCGTAATAGCTCTTGCATGTGGTCATGGTCGTGGAGCTCCACGATGGAACAAATAGGAGCGTTAAAATAGTCAATGCCCACGAGATGAGCCAGATCAGCCGTTGCTTCAAAAGCCTTCAACAACTGCCCATCCTCAGGTGTAAATAAGGCTATGGCAAGTTCTTGTTGGACCATGACGGCTGTTCCTTTTTGAATATATGAAGTCAGCTCTGAAAGTGTTGTCTCTATAGGAAGTGTTTGAATGTGTGTGTTCAATGGAAAGTGTTCAGGAATGAACATGTTTAACCTCATTTTTCGGCCTATTTGGTTTTTAATTTACCATGAAAAGGTAGGCGTTTCAACACATGTTGTCTCTTTGCTGAATATCGTACAGATATGGAGGGGTTACATGGAAAATGTACAAATCCAAAATTTATTATGAACACATAGTGTTCAAAAGTGAAATAAAAGTGTATAATCAAAATATAAATTAAACAAAAGTGTACATTTTTTTCTTGGAGGCAACCACAGATGGAACTCATGATGCGAAATATGTTTCAATCCTTAGGGAAAAGTCGCGCAGCCAATCGCTTAGCGAAAAAATATGGACTCCGTTTTGGCGCAGCACGTTTTGTTGCTGGTGAGACGATTGGGCAATCAATTAACGCGGTGCGTGGTTTGAATCAAGATGGCCGCGTAGCAACATTGGATCATTTAGGCGAGTTTGTTTTTAGCGTAGAAGAAGCGTTGGAATCAGCTGCGATGTGCATTCAGACGCTTGATGCGATTGCGGAATCGGGTGTAAAGTCTAATCTTTCCTTAAAGATGACCTCGTTAGGCCTTGATATAAGCAAAGAGCTTTGCGTGAGCAGCATGAAACGTATTTTAGATCGTGCTCGTCAGCATGGGAATTTTGTTCGGATTGATATGGAGGATTATGCCCACTGTCAAGTTTCCCTTGATATTTACCGCGAGCTTCGTCAAGAATACGACAATGTAGGCATCGTGATCCAGGCGTATCTGTTCCGTACTTTAAAGGATATGGATGATCTACATGAGCTAGGCGCGAATTTGCGATTGGTCAAAGGTGCATATAAGGAGTCTCCAGAGGTTGCTTTCCCAGAGAAAAGTGCAGTCGATGAGAATTATAAAGTGATTATTCAAAAGCATCTATTGAAGGGACATTACACAGCGGTCGCCAGCCATGATGAGGCCATTATTAACTTTACTAAACAATTTGTTAGTGAAAATAAGATCTCTAAAGATCAATTTGAGTTCCAAATGCTGTATGGGATCTGTGAAGATCTGCAAAAGCAGCTTGTGAAAGAAGGTTACCGAGTCCGTATTTATGTGCCGTATGGTGTGGATTGGTTTGGTTATTTCATGAGAAGGTTAGCAGAGCGCCCAGCGAATGTCTGGTTTGTTCTTAAAAATATGTTCAAATAATCCCTGAGAATCATATAAAAAGCTTTCTATTCGGAGAGGAGCAATTATACATGACTACACAAACAACAAAGGTAATTCCATACGCGAACGAACCGTTTACGAATTTTGCACAAGAAGTGAATGTAAAGGCGATGGAAGCGGCAATCGCGAAGGTGAAAGGTGAGTTTGGTCAGGAGTATCCGCTATATATTGGTTCTGAGAAGGTTATGACAGAAGCGAAGATTACATCCATCAATCCAGGGAATGTGGATGAAATCATCGGGTACGTGAGTAAAGCGGATCAAGCTTTGGCTGAAAAAGCAATGAACGTCGCGCTTGAAACTTTCGAGACTTGGAAAAAGGTTCCTGCTAGAGAGCGCGCGGAGTACTTGTTTAAAGCGGCTGCGCTGATGCGTGCTAGAAAACATGAGTTCTCGGCACTGATGATCCTTGAGTCAGGCAAAAACTACGTAGAAGCTGACGTCGATACGGCTGAAGCGATCGATTTCATCGAGTTCTATGCGCGTGAGATGATCCGTTTGAATCAAATTAATGAGACACAGCCGTTGGTGAGAATCCCTGGTGAGAATAACCAAATCTCCTATATCCCGCTTGGTGTGGGCGTTGTTATTCCGCCTTGGAATTTCCCGCTTGCGATTTGTGTTGGGATGACGGTTTCTGCCGTCGTTTCTGGGAATACTGTATTACTGAAGCCAGCTTCCACTACACCTGTGATTGCGCACAAATTTGTTGCTTTGATGGAGGAAGTGGGTCTGCCTGCTGGCGTTATTAACTTCATTCCAGGCAGCGGCGCTGAGGTTGGCGACTACCTGACGACACATCCGAAGACGCGTTTTATCTCCTTCACAGGCTCCAAAGAGATCGGCTTACGAATCAACAGACTCGCTGCAGATGTGGCGCCAGGTCAAATTTGGATCAAGCGTGTGATTGCTGAAATGGGCGGTAAAGACGGGATCGTCGTTGACGAAACCGCAGATCTTGATGCGGCTGCAGCTGCAATCGTGGCATCTGCTTTCGGCTTCCAAGGTCAGAAATGCTCCGCGGGCTCCCGCGCCATTATCGTAGAATCCGTCTACGACGAAGTGGTGGAGAAAGTCGTTGCTTACACGAATAAACTACAAAGCGGTTTGCCTGAGTTGAACTTCGCGGCAGGTCCGGTGATTGATCAAGCATCGTACAACAAAATTTTGGAATATATCGAAATTGGTAAAGGTGAAGGCACACTGCTGGCTGGTGGCGGTAAAGCAGAAGGTAATGGCTACTACATTCAGCCAACTGTGTTTGGTGATGTAAGCGGCAAAGCGCGCTTGATGCAGGAGGAGATCTTTGGACCTGTACTTGCGCTAGCGAAAGCGAAGGATTGGCAAGAAGCGATAGTGATGTACAACGACACTGAGTTCGGGTTGACGGGTTCGTATTTCTCAACGGACGAAGATCGCATCGCAGAAGCATTGGAAACTGTTCATTGCGGCAACTTGTACATCAACCGTAAATGTACGGGCGCACTTGTTGGTGTGCATCCATTCGGCGGCTTCAATATGTCGGGTACCGACTCCAAGGCTGGCGGCTACGACTACTTGATGCTGTTGACGCAAGCGAAGTTGACTTCGCGTAAGGTTTAGGCATCACATAAGCTAAACCAAAAACCCCACTTCAGATGAGGTGGGGTTTTTGGTTTAATTACTTGGAACACGAGCTACTGATTCTGTACTGATTCTGCTAACTTACGATACCCCGCCAATTTGAGCTAGACACAGTCACTTAAACAAGCTAATTACTTGAAGAAGCGCATTACGCTTGTTAACTCCGGGTATTTCCCGATATCCCGCAAAACCTCGCCAACCCCTTACCAAACCTCACCATACTCCACCTCACCTAGCTCGCCCATCTAGACCTTTGAGTTACGGAACGTGGTTCCGCTATTTGATCACTTTATCCGTTTCTTGAAAAGTTACGGAACGAGAGGACGTTATTTCATGGGAAACCCAGTGTATTGGCTATTAATCATAGAAATAGCGGAACTACGTTCCGTAACTTTCTGCTTTCGTGCATTTTAATACCAATAAGGGAACCACGTTCCGTAACTTGGTTGAGTCTCCTAACCTTTTCGCGTTGCGGGCCTCCTGAATCACAAATTCAGCAGATAGCTGCGAAATCTTACATTACCACTAGCTACTTTTAAAAGATGCTGTTCCGTCAATTGGTGTAAGAGAGTTCTCGTGTGCTTGGTGCTGATTTTTAGATGCAGGGACAATTCGGCGGCGGTTATGGGGAAGGGCGATCTCCGAGCGAAGCGGATTATTTCGCTTTCTAACCATGAAAGTGTCGAGGGGGCGTCGGTCGAGACGAATTTGCCTACGAGTGAAAGGATGAGCTGTTGGCACTGCTTCGGCGATTCTATGATGGAAGGATAGGCAATAGGGAGAACTAGCCAACCGTCCAACGCGAGGTTGGAATGTCGGAAGCAGAGGTCTTTGAATCGCGAAACTTCAAGATCACGTGCATGCGAACCATAACCTTGCACTTCAATAGTTGACTTCGCATCTCTGGGCATATAAGCGAGATCTAAGTAGCGATACTTATTTGCATAATCCCGGACTTCCCACTCTGGGTACAAATCATTGAAGTTTCCAATGGTTGGATACCAGATGGACCGAAGCAATTCAGTCTCAGCATGTCCTAGGCCGCGCTCTAACCGTTCTAGTCTGCGTTTATTCGTCTCACCCGCAATTTGTTCGGCCATAAATAGTTCGAATGCTTTCTCAAATTTCATACTATGTATTCACTCCTTATGCGGGTTCCAAAACAAAACGCCGCTCTCACCACGATTTCGTTAAGGAGGTACTCCTTAGAAATCATGATGAAAGCGGCGTGTGCTTCACGACCTGATTATTTTACACTAGTATACTTGAATGGAGCTGTTATTGCCACTTGAAAAAGATGAGCGAAACCTTCACTCTTCATTCGTTTGAAATTGAAAGTCAGCCAGAGACACACGTAGATCATTCGAAACGTGGACGCCCTCAGCTTCCAACAAAAACCGCTGCAGCTGCGCACCCTCATCATCCATAATCGCGATTTCTCCTCGGATGTTGAGGACTCTGTGCCAAGGGAGTTGGTGCTTTTTGCTCATCGCATGCAGAATTCGCACAACTTGGCGAGCTGCCCTTGGGCTTCCAGCTTGCCCAGCAATCTGGCCATAAGTCATCACTTTACCTTCTGGAATGGAGCGAATTACGTGGAGAACCCGTTCTGTAAAAGGTGTCATTATACCGGCAGGAACTTAATGCATACAGGCTGAGACATCTCAAGTACACTGCCAGTTGGGACTAGCTTCCCAGTCGCCTCGTCGCGGGCAAAGCTAACGATGTTATCGGAATCTTTATTAGCTACAAGGACAAATCGTCCATCAGGCGAAATCCCGAAATTACGTGGGTGCTTCCCAAGGGTTGGCGCATGTTCCACGACGGAGAGTATTCCGGTTTGCTCATCAATCGCATAGACAACGATGCTATCGTGTCCGCGGTTGGAACCATAAACGTAGCGTCCGTCAGGTGAGACGTGGATGTCTGCACACCCATTTTCGCCATTATAGGAGGCTGGCAGGGTTGGAATGGTTTGAATTTCTGTCAGTGTACCTTGTTCCTCATCATAGTTGAAGGCTGTAACCGTGGAACCAAGCTCATTAATCACATATCCGTACTTGTAGGATGGGTGGAAGGCAAAATGGCGCGGCCCCGAACCAGGTGTAACGGACACTTCCCCGTGTGGAACTAGACATTTAGCGGCTAGATCGAGTTTATATAAGATAATTTTATCAAGGCCTAAATCACAAGCTCCAATGTATCGATTCGCACGATCCACGAAAACGGAATGCGCGCGCGGCCGATCCTGAACCGGAAGAAGACTCGCGCCGTTATGCTGATGAATATCGGCAGAAGTGCCAATTTGACCATCGGCTAAAACAGGGGATAAGCCAACCATGCCCCCATGATAGCTTGTAACCATCACGACTTGATTCGTGTTGTCCAACTGGATATGACATGTTGTCGCAGGCAGCGTGTTTTCCTGATTCAGCAGCGTTAATTCACCCGTCAAGGGCTCGATCGTGTAAGCAAATGCTGCTCCACATTTCTGACCCTCCGTACCGAGAGCTTCTCCTAATGCGTATAATCTGGAATTTAATGCATCGACAGCTAGGAAGGTTGGATTTTGCAATCCAGACACGTGATGTGTAATTGCTAAGCTTCCCGTTTCTGCATCATATTGTGCCGCATACACCCCCGGATTCTTTGCGTCTGCGTAAGAGCCAATAAAGGCTAATGTTTGTTTCGTCTGTTGCTGCTTGTCCACTGAAAGTCACTCCATTCATCAATTTCACTAGAAGCATTATCTCAAATCCACATCGCAGCGGCAACTGTTGAGGGAATCCCCCTATTTTCGCCCAAAAATCTGAAAACTGTCCCCAACGTGTTACAAAGTGTAAAAGCCGAGAATAGACTACTGTAATACAAGGCCTTACGGACAGGAGGCATGTTATGAGTGACAGAACACTTTATCTCTTCGATGGCATCAACAAGACTTCAGTGAAACTGATTGTCGAGCAAATTATCAAAATTAATCAATTTGATGATGACAAAGATAAGAAGGAAAAGGATTTTAAACGCGTGCCCATCGACCTGATCATTAATAGTAATGGAGGCAGCGTTTACGATGGCTTCGGACTTATCAATGTGATGGAGAACAGCAAAACGCCCGTTCACACGTATGTGTATGGATTAGCGGCAAGTATGAGTCTGTTGATCGCGGTCAGCGGGCACAAACGGTATGCAGGCAGGCTGAGCACCTTCATGTATCACTCCGTTTCCACGCATATTGATGGTCATTTGGAGCACTTGAAGAATCGCGTGGATGAAACGCAGAGGCTGCAAAACATCTATGATGAATGCATTTTGTCCAAAACGAATCTGCAAGCTGAAGAGCTGGCTCGTGTGAAGGAGCATCAACGGAATTGGTATATGAGTCCGGAAGAGGCGTTAACCTATGGCATCATCGACAGCATCGTATAGCAAGATAGGAGAGAAGCCATACGGATTCTCTTTTTTCTTTGTTTTTTCTCGGCATTTGGTGTTTAATTGAGAGAAAGAGACATGGTGTAGCAGCGCGTGCTGATTCCGAATGAAAAGGAGAACCCTACTTTGTACAAAATTGTATTTTTTGATATTGATGGCACGTTAATTAATGAGGACAAGCAGGTGCCAGCAAGCACCGTTAAGGCCATTCACGATTTGAAGAAGAGCGGAATCGAGCCTGTTATTGCAACGGGACGAGCTCCTTATTTCATTAAGCCGCTGGCTGAGCTCCTTGGCATCGATTCTTATGTATGCTTAAATGGTGGATACGCAGTTTACAAAGGCGAGCCTCTTTACCACCGCGTCATCGCGAAGAGCGCGATCGAAGCTTTAGTAGAGCTGGCTGCGGCGCACCAGCATTCACTCGTATTTGAAGGTGAGCATACGTTTGCGACGGATGTGGATGATCATCCTTTTGTACATAGCTCCGTATCCTCATTGAAAGTTGATTTACCCAGCTACGACCCGCATTTCTGGAAATCAAACGATATTTATCAGGTTTTTCTCCACTGTGAAGCGAAGGATGAACATCTGTATGAGGGTCTGCTTTCAGAGTTTAAGCTCATTCGTTGGCACGAACATGCGATGGATGTGTTACCTGCTGGCGGTTCCAAGGCACAAGGCATTGCCGCGATGCTGGAGTTGCTAGGCTTGAAGCCAGAAGATGCTGTTGCTTTCGGGGACGGTTTGAATGATATGGAGATGTTATCTTATGTCGGTTTCGGGATCGCGATGGGCAATTCGCACAAAGATTTATTGCCTTATGCCGATCATGTGACAACACATGTAGATGAAGAGGGCGTACGCAACGGACTTATCACGGCAGGACTTCTGTAAGAGAGAACGATTATAAACAGGGTGAATAGGATGAAAATTGCTTTTTTTGATTCAGGCCTAGGTGGAATTACGGTTCTGAACGAAGCCATGAAGAGAATGCCTCATGAGGATTTTATTTATTTTGCAGATACAGCGCATGTGCCCTATGGGATCAAATCGAAGGATGAGGTTCTGGCCTTCGTCAAGCAATCGGTGGATGCCATTATCCAAGAAGAGATTAAGGCGCTTGTGATCGCCTGTAATACAGCAACGAGTATTGCGATTGCCGAGCTAAGGAAAATCTACAAGCTGCCCATCATTGGGATGGAGCCTGCCGTAAAGCCAGCCCTAGAGATGAATCGTTCATCAGGCAAAAGAGTGCTTGTATTCGCTACACCGCTCACGCTGAAGCAGGCTAAATACCGGGAGCTAGTATCCCGGATTGATGATCTGGGAATGGTAGATTCGCTTCCGTTGCCGGAACTAGTAGAATTTTGTGAAAATCTCATCGTGGATGGCCCGCAGATGATCGACTATTTTATGACGAAATTGGCCCCTTTTGATCTGAGTGCCTATGGAACCGTTGTACTGGGCTGCACACATTACCCATTCTATAGTGGGATGTTAAGTGAAATGCTGCCTAGTCATATTCAAATTGTGGATGGAAGCAGAGGGACAGTGAATCGCTTAATGCAAGTTTTGCAGGACAGCGACCAGCTGCTCGAAACGGGGAGTGCGCATGTGAAATGGATGTGCTCCAGCTCGGATTCCTCCTACATACAGAAGATGGAAAAGGCGCTAGCCTTCCTGCAAGCCGCGAAATGAATAAAAGCAGTCAATAACTAGAGCTTCTAGTTACTGACTGCTTTTAATGTTTTCTTAAAGCTTAAATCCGAATTTCGAGCAATTCGTAGCTAATCACGCCCATCGGTGCGTTCACACTGATCACATCGCCAACCGACTTATTCATGAGGGAGATCCCTAGCGGGCTTTCATACGAAATTTTATTTTCGTTGACATTCGCTTCTTGTGAACCAACAATTTTGTACTCGATTTTCTCGGCAAATTCCACGTCATTCAATACAACGGTAGAGCCAACTTGTACTTTGGATGTGCCGGTATTCTTCACGACCTTGGCCTTTTTGAGCATCCGTTCAATCGTTAGCACGCGTGTTTCCATGAAAGACTGATCGTTCTTTGCAGAATGGTATTCGCTGTTTTCCTTTAGATCGCCGTAGGAAATCGCCAATTTGATACGGGCTGCTAATTCCTTACGCTTCACTGTTTTCAAATCTTCAAGTTCTAGCTCTAAACTGCGTAAACCCTCAGGGGTCAAAATGATTTCATCATTAGACAAACGTCAAGCACCTCGTTTCATTCGATATTAGCTATACTACTAAAGTACTGGTGACAAGTAAAGCAATCGGTATGAGGAATTATTTGTGGCGGCCTATTACCTCTGTAATAGTGGATGGGTTATTAACCTGTTTAAACTATTTTTTGTTACAAGTATACAAGAAATTGTTTTAAATTTACGTATAAATAAATTGAAAGCTATTCAATTTATTTAGGTGGGATGAACATGATTTTAAGAGGACTTGTTGATATTAATATCTCGTCAGAATTAAATGCAAATACGATTTTGATTAATGAATGCGGGGGCGGCCCCGCAGCTAGTTTGTTTAAAATTCCAGATGGTTCTATCGTTATTCTCCAGAGGGGAAACATCAGGAAGAGGATGCGTGTTGTTAAAGGAGATGCATCGGAATGCGATTTTCATATCGCTGCATTAAATACGAATACAGCCCGACTCTTCAAAGTCAAAGAGGAACAGCGCTATTTGCTTGTGTTCAATGAGGATACGAACATCATGAGAATGTTCAGAGCGCCTGTGACCCGTGGCGCGGCTCAATTCGCTCTCGATCGGAATCGACTCCACGAAAACACCATTACTTTGGGTGGTCCATTTATGGATGATTTTGGGATTAAAAGTACTAGAAAAACAATAACCGTCCAACGTGGAGGCGTATGCCAAACATTTAGAATCTTGAAAAGTGGTGTAGAGACTCCGGACATTTTCTTTCAATTAACAGCGATTAATGCTGCAAAATTTAATCTGACCAATAGAAAAAAATATCGCTTGGCATATAATCAAATAACAAACAGACTTGTCATTGGCATGCAAGTGAAATAATGGTTAAAAAGATGCACGGATCAAATGATCCGTGCATTTAACACATAGTGCCAGAACGGAATGGCAAGACAGGCAACTAATAGAAACCAGCGAAATACGGTTTCACTCGCAGAACCCGTGTCGATCGCCAACCATTTGGGCAGTAGTCGTATTTTGAATGGAATCGGCCAGAACAACTGGACGCCCCGGTCATTCAGAAGGTCGATTAAGGCATGTGAAGCATAGGACAGGAGGAATACCCAGAAATATAAAGGGTTCAGAGGTAAGCTGATCACAGCGAGCAACCCCATAAAAAGCAGAGAGTGTGTCAATGTTCGATGTTTAATTTTCAAAATATGAAGCAGCGCAGATAAAGGGAATAAAACCTTGGCCATGGTGGAACTAGGCTTATCGACGTCTGCTAATGTACCTGCCAAGCAGCCGAGTAATAGAGAGCCTGCGGCATCCCAAGTGAAGAAGCTGATGTCGCTTTGAATGAGAACGAGCTCGGCAGCAATCATTCCAGCAACACTATGTGTTTTTTGCAGCATAATAAACGCCTTCCTATCTATGAGTTCGATATAACTTTATACTATTCGATTTGGACATGGAAATTAAGGGTATCGCCAAATAAAATGAGAAAAACTTCTATCGAAGTCCTTCGAGGATGAGCGACCGCGTTTTAAAGGTTGTTTTTATCGCCAATTAGAAAGATATTTTCGGAAACTGAAAATTTATACTTTCTAATGTGGTAGAAGATGTCGTATTTGACCTATATAAATGTCTTGATACACCTTAATATTAAAGAGCTTAATCCTCTACAATAGGACGTACAGGTGCAGAAAAGCTGTATGCACATCACACACGACGTTCCGTGTATCAAGGAGGAGAAGTCCATGAGTACCATTCAAATTTCAGCTTTGCATTGCGAATATAGAGTCAATCCTGTTGGATTGGATACCCCGAAGCCACGCTTTACTTGGCAGCTCGAAGCTGACACCAACGCTATCCAGCAAGCTGCTTACCGAATTCAGGTGAGCCTGCAATCAAATGACTTCGAACAAGCGAACTTGGTATGGGACACGGATCGAATCACTTCGGATCAATCCGTACTTATTACGTACGAAGGACCTGAGCTTCTTCCGCGGACTCGTTATTTCTATCGTGTTCAAGTATGGGATCAATCAGGTCTTGAATCGCTTTGGAGTGAAATCGCTTACTGGGAAATGGGGCAGCTTCGGACATCGGATTGGCAAGCGGAATGGATTACACCAGATCCAGCAAATTTAGATCCAGATGCGGAAGAAGCCTACTATCTTCGAAAAACATTCAACGTAAGCGGGCAGATCCGCAAGGCGACGATCTACGCGACAAGTCACGGTGTCTACGAGTTAGAGCTCAATGGCGCGCGAGTCGGCGATTGGGAGCTTACACCAGGCTGGACAAGTTACAAGCATCGCTTACAGGTACACTCCTACGATGTTACGAATAGGCTGACATCAGGGACTCAGCATACCATTGGCGCGGTGCTTGCGAATGGTTGGTTCAAAGGAAACCTAGCGTGGGCGCATCAGCGGAATATTTACGGAAGCGTAAGAGCGCTTCTTTTGCACATGCATATCGTCTACGCGGACGGTTCTGAGGAAGTCGTAAACAGTGATTCCTCCTGGCGAGCATCGCTCGGTCCTATCCGAATGTCAGAGCTTTATCATGGCGAAATCTACGATGCTGGATTAGAGCTTTCGGGTTGGAGTCTGCCGAATTATGAGGACTCATCATGGGTTCCTGTAGCTGAACTGAACTATGGCAAAGAAACGCTCGTCATGCAGGAAAATGAGCCTTCTCGCGTGACGGAGCAGCTGAAGCCTGCTGCTGTCCTTGAAACCCCGTTAGGCGAAACTGTGCTTGATTTTGGGCAAAATATGGTTGGAAAAGTGCAGATGCGTTTCAGCCTGCCTGCGGGTACTCGCATTGATCTGCTGCATGCTGAAGTGCTTGACGCGCAAGGTAATTTCTATATTGGGAACCTACGGTCGGCAAAGCAAACAGTTACCTATGTGTGTAAAGGGCAAGGGGAAGAGTCCTATGCGCCGCATTTCTCGTTCCAAGGGTTCCGCTATGTCAAAGTTGTCGGTTGGCCGCAGGAAATAGCCTTCGACGCTACGTGTTTTACGGGCCAGGTTATCCATACAGATATGGCAGCGAAAGGGACGTTTGAATGTTCGCATCCACTCTTGAATCAACTGCAGCGTAATATCGTTTGGGGTCAACGCGGTAATTTCCTTGATGTGCCGACCGATTGCCCGCAGCGTGATGAGAGGCTGGGATGGACTGGGGATGCGCAAGTATTCATTCGGACTGCGGCATTTAATTATGATGTGACCCTCTTTTTTAGCAAATGGTTACGAGATCTGAAAACCGACCAACGCGATGATGGAGGTGTCCCTTTCGTTATCCCTCACGTCCTAAAGGAGCATGAACATTCCTCTGCAGCGTGGGGAGATGCAGCTGTCATTTGCCCATGGACACTCTATCAGGTTTACGGGGATAAGCGAGTTCTGGAAGAGCAGTATGACAGTATGAAAGGTTGGGTTACCTACATCCGTCAGCAAGGAGACAGTGAATGCTTGTGGCAAACCGGCTTCCATTTCGGCGATTGGCTAGGTTTGGATGCCAAAGAGGGCAGTTATGTCGGGGCTACGCCAAAAGATTTGATTGCAACTTGCTTCTATGCTTACTCGACCTCATTGTTTGTCAAAACTGCTGAAGTGCTAGGACGCGAAGCGGATGTCGCAGAGTTCTCAGCCCTCTATGTGCGCATTGTGGAAGCTTTTACAGCGGAGTTTGTGACACCGAGCGGGAGGTTGGCTGGGCACACGCAGACCGCACATGTGCTTCCGCTGATGTTCGGACTTGTAACTGGAAGCACACGAGAGCGCTTGGCAGCAACCCTGGCTGCGTATGTGAAGGAGCAAAATTACCATCTGACGACAGGCTTTGTCGGCACACCTTATCTGTGCCATGTGCTGTCGGAGAATGGCTATCATGATGTGGCTGTTAAGCTTGTTCAGCAAGAAGACTATCCATCTTGGCTGTACCCGATCCATCAAGGGGCTACGACGATTTGGGAGCACTGGGATGGCATCAAACCGGATGGTACATTCTGGAGTGATAATATGAATTCCTACAATCATTATGCCTACGGTTCGATTGGCGACTGGCTATATCGGAAAGTGGCAGGTTTGGATTCAGATGATCGGCAGCCAGGGTACAGACGCGTGGTCTTCCGACCTCGACCAGATTCTGGCCTCACTTATGCCAAAGCATCCCTTATTACGAATTATGGGGTGGTTCGCAGTGAGTGGACAATCGAAGAGGAAGGCGTCGTCAGTTACACGTTCCAGCTCCCGCCGAATACGACAGGTGAAGCATTCTTATCCGGGACGACCATTTCGGAAGTGACTTGCAATGGTCAGAAGATAGAAGCCGTATGGGGCATTAACAATGTTCGGGAAGCAGAAGGCGATGTATCCTTCGAGCTTGGCTCAGGAAACTATCAAATTCGCGTACATGCATGAGACTAAGCTCCTTCTCTTGGTCATTCTAGGTTTATCGAGTATAATAGATCTAACGAAGGTTCCTAGAGGGAGAGTTACAAGATGGCTGTCATCAACGCAATGGAAACCGTGGTCACTCAATTGTTCAAAGAGTTTCGGAAAAATTATGATTTGAAGTGTGATTGTTTAACTTGCCAAGATGATATATTGGCAATAGCGCTGAACCAACTTCCGCCACGTTATACCTCCAGTGAGAAGGGGCATCTATTTGTAAAAGGGGAATTTACGAATCAACAGTTGCGTTCGGACGTAATGCGAGAACTGATGGAAGCATCGAGCATTGTTGAGCATCATCAGCATCATCGTGAATAAATGACATATGAAACCAGCGGCTTCTTCTGAAGCCGCTGGTTTTCCTTTTGGGAACTTAATTAACCTGAATGCAAATAAAATTACATAATATAGAAAAAAAAGATGTAAGAGATGCAAAAAAAATTGCGCTGTCTTCTTGCTCATTTCGAGATAAGATAGAAGTAGGAATTTCCAAATAAATGAAAATCAGGAGGGGTTCGTGTGAAAACAGAGCAGTTTAATGGCATTTTTGATTCGGTCTTAACGGATATTGTACAGCAATCTTATGGCAATATGTGCTTGCCCTCCGATGAACAAATCCAACAATCCATGAAAAAAATGATGTCGATGCTTGAAGAAAACCCGAAATGGTTGTTGCACAATGAATGATCGCGACCATTTTAAAGCCATATCCAATGACACACTTGTTGATGCTTATATAAATGCAAGTCGGATGAAGCTGAGTAAGGAATTCCTCATGTTTCTACTGCTTGAAATTCAAGCAAGACAGCTTAGTTTATTTCAAGATAACAGCTTAGAAAGTACAAGTTAATGTGTACCGCGTGCGGTGAGTTTAAAAAGAGGTATGAATCCTTTACAATGTAACGGACAGGGAGCTCCTGACGTTGCACGGTAGGGGATTTTTTGTTTTCGGAAAAGGGCGGCCATTATGTCTATACGCAAAAAAATCCGCTCCTTGGATGACGATTGCGAGCTTGCCAACCGTCTTGGTTTATGTCCTTTTTAGTGAGCAAGTCGAGAAAGCGATGACCGTAGGGTCAGCTGTGAAAGGGTAAAATATGTCAGAAATCGTTAAAATGACCCCGTTCGGGGTCATTTTTTGCATGAAAAGTACGCAATTAACCATATATCAATTCCCCTTATAAGTCTCATAAGATGATTCTAATTGACCTAAGGGTGCGCACTATGATAGGTTTCAATGGAGAGTAAAAAAAGTGCGAAAAATAGCAAAGCTTATCAATACATGCTAATGAGGTGGATTTTGTTGGAACTTCAAGTCTTAAACAGTCCTTTTAACCAAGAGCAAGTTGAATTGCTCAACCGCGTCCTGCCAACATTAACAGATATGCAACGAATTTGGCTGAGTGGCTATCTAACAGCTCAACAAGGTTCGACAACTTCTGCGGCAGCGCCTGCTACTTCCGTACCAACGGCGCTGGCAAGTCAACCTGTCATTTCCAAAGAAGTTACGGTCCTTTTCGGATCACAAACAGGTAATTCCCATGGATTAGCTAAAAAGCTAGCTAAAAAGCTAGAAGAGCAGTCGTTCCAAGTAACGCTCTCCTCGATGAGTGACTTCAAACCGAACAATCTGAAAAAGGTACAAAACCTACTCATGATTGTGAGTACACATGGTGAAGGCGATCCGCCTGATAACGCGATCTCATTCTACGAATTCCTTCATAGCAAAAGAGCGCCTCAATTGGAAGAACTGCGTTATTCCGTTCTATCCTTGGGCGATACGTCTTATGAATTCTTCTGCCAAACAGGTAAAGATTTTGATAAGCGTTTGCAAGAGCTTGGCGCGAAATCATTAACTGATCGTGTGGATTGTGATGTTGACTTCGATGAGCCAGCAGCAGCTTGGGTGTCAGGCGTTCTGAATGCTTTGAGTGCTTCATCGGATGCAGTCACCGTTGGTGGCGTTGCTGCCGTGGGTGGAAGTGCTGCTTCCGCTGAGTCAGAATACTCCAGAACGAACCCGTTCCAAGCAGAAGTGCTTGAGAACTTGAACTTGAATGGCCGCGGCTCCGATCGTGAAACGCGTCATGTGGAAATCTCCTTAGAGGGTTCCAATTTGCAATATGAACCAGGCGATAGCTTGGGTGTATTCCCAGAAAATCATCCGCGTCTTGTCAATGAAGTGATTCAAGCGATGGAGTGGAATGCAAGCACGCCTGTTGCTGTTAACAAAAATGGCGAAGAACGTCCTTTGCAAGAAGCACTTCTTCGTTACTACGAAATCACTGTCTTGACGAAACCTTTGCTAGAGCAAGTAGCAAAGCTAACTTCAAATGATAAGCTGCAAGAACTCGTTGCTGTTGGTAATGAGGCTGAGTTGAAATCTTACATTGCAGGTCGCGATCTGCTTGATTTAGTGCAAGACTTCTCCCTACAAGGTGTGTCTGCTAGCCAGTTCGTTGCCGTTCTTCGTAAATTGCCTGCTCGATTGTACTCGATTGCTAGTTCGTCCAAAGCTTCACCGGATGAAGTGCATATCACCGTGCGTGCGGTTCGCTATGAAGCCAATGGACGTAACCGTTATGGTGTTTGCTCCGTTCACCTTGCTGAGCGTGCACAATCGGGCGCAGCGTTGCCTGTGTACATTCAAAGCAACCCGAACTTCAAGCTGCCTGAGAACCCAGAAACGCCAATCATCATGATCGGACCTGGTACTGGTGTAGCGCCATTCCGTTCTTTCCTTGCTGAGAGAGAAGAGACGGGTGCAGACGGAAAAACGTGGTTATTCTATGGGGATCAGCACTTCGCTACAGACTTCTTGTATCAAGTTGAATGGCAGCGTTGGTTGAAAGATGGCGTTCTAACGAAATTAGACGTAGCCTTCTCCCGTGACACGGATCAAAAAGTATACGTTCAGAATCGCATGCTAGAGAAGAGCCGTGAGCTATACCAATGGCTGCAAGAAGGTGCTGTTGTGTATATCTGTGGTGACGAGAAGAGAATGGCTCATGATGTAAATGCCGCTCTAATCACGATTCTTGAGCAAGAGGGCGGATTAAGCAACGACGAAGCCGTGCAATATGTGGCTAATATGCAACAGCAAAAACGTTATCAACGGGATGTTTATTAAAATAGGATCCCCGCGATCACGAGAGGAGAAAGCTCAAGATGTCAGAAAATAATTTACTATCGAAGAATAGTGCTCCACATAGCGATGTAGAACAAATTAAAATTCGCAGTAACTACTTACGCGGAAGTCTAGAAGAAACGCTTGAGAATCGCATCACAGGTTCCATCCCCGAGGATGATAACCGTTTGATGAAATTCCACGGCAGCTACATGCAAGATGACCGTGACCTTCGTAACGAGCGTGCGAAACAGAAGCTAGAGCCCGCCTACCAGTTCATGCTGCGCGTACGTGCTGCTGGCGGTATCGTAACCTCTGACCAATGGTTGATGATGGATCGCGTTGCACAGAAGTATGCGAACGGGACGATTCGTCTTACGACGCGTCAATCCTTTCAATTGCACGGTGTCATCAAATGGAACATGAAGAAAACGATTCAAGAAGTGAACGCATCCATGCTCAGCACCCTTGCTGCATGTGGTGACGTGAATCGTAACGTGATGTGCAACCCGAACCCGTACCAATCCGAGGTTCATGGTGAAGTGTATGAGTGGGCGAATCGCATCTCTAACCACTTGGATCCGCGTACGAGAGCCTACCATGAAATTTGGCTCGATGGCGAGAAAATGATTGATAGCCGTGACACGGAAGAGCAAGAGCCGATCTACGGACACGTGTATTTGCCGCGGAAGTTCAAAATCGGTATCGCGGTTCCACCATCCAACGATGTAGATGTCTACTCGCAGGATCTTGGCTACATCGCGATTATTGAAGAAGATCGCTTGGTGGGCTTCAACGTATCCGTCGGAGGCGGTATGGGGATGTCGCACGGCGATGTGAAGACGTATCCGCAAGTTGCTCAAGTGATCGGCTTCATTAAGCCAGAGCAAGCCGTTGATCTAGCAGAGAAAACGGTTATGATCCAACGTGATTACGGTGACCGTTCTGTGCGTAAACATGCTCGTTTCAAATACACGATCGATGATCGCGGGATTGAGTGGTTCGTGAACGAACTACAAACGCGACTTGGTTGGAACCTTGAGCCAGCTCGTTCGTTCCATTTCGAATCCAACGGGGATCGTTATGGTTGGGTAAAGAATAGCAACGGGAAATGGAATTTCACGATGTTCATTCAGAACGGTCGCGTTATGGACGATGGCGACTACCGTTTGATGACAGGGCTTCGCGAAATTGCGAAGATCCATACTGGCGATTTCCGACTTACGTCGAATCAGAACTTGATGATTGGTAACGTGACTTCTCAGAAAAAGAAAAAGATCGAAGAGTTGATCAAAGAGCACGGCATTACGGATGGTCTTCACTACTCCGCGTTGCGCAGAAACTCGATGGCGTGCGTAGCGTTCCCAACTTGCGGACTCGCTATGGCGGAATCAGAGCGTTATCTGCCTTCGTTGATTACGAAAGTAGAAGCAATCTTGGAAGGTGTCGGCCTTCGTGAGCAGGAAATTACAATCCGGATGACGGGTTGCCCGAATGGTTGCGCACGTCCGATGCTTGCCGAGCTTGCTTTTATCGGTAAAGCGGCAGGGAAATACAACATGTATCTAGGTGGCGGATTCGCAGGAAACCGCTTGAATAAATTGTACAAAGAAAATATCGGTGAGTCCGAGATTTTGGATTCCCTGCAAGCGATCATCCCTCACTATGCCAAAGAGCGTCAAGGCGAAGAGCACTTCGGTGACTTCGTTATCCGCGCTGGCTATGTGAAAGAAGTGCGTTCAGGTCAAGATTTCCACGCTTAACAAGAGAAGAGCAGGTAAAGTAGCTATCTACTTTACCTGCTTTTTTCATGCGCTGTTATTCTTCGCTGCGTCTCATGTTGTCCCACCTGGTGCCGCGCGGCAAGCAGCAAGAAATCTGAAAAATAGCTAGGATTTTTTCGTATAATTGGAATTTTTGACCGATTTGTTTCGGAATAGATGTAGGTTTTACAGTTAAAATTTGTGTAGTGTATGTGATGGAACGAATATTGGAGGATGTGGGTAACTGAGCTACATGGCGTAACAGTGTGTAAAGGTGGCGTGGTTAGTGCGGCATGTAGCGCTCTTCATATGAAGCTGGTGCTCACTACTGCGTCCCCTTGCTCACCCAGAACGTCACATTATCACCCTTCAAGCCGTTTGTGCCAGCTTTAGGTTCTTGCTTCGTTACTGTACCTTTAGCCTGCGTACTGGCTTCGATTAAGAAATTATAATGGAGTTCGGCGGCCAAGGCCATCTGCTCAGCAACCTGTTGCGTTTCACCGACTAGGTTAGGGACGACGGTTTTCTCGGGGGCTTCATTCGTGCTCGTTAGCTTGGCAGTCTCAGTGGGGCTAACGGTCGAAATAGGCGTACTCGTTGGCGTTGGTGAGATGATGACGACGGTTTGTACGACTTTGGGCTCGGGCCACAGCCACCATACGGTGATGATACCTACGACTAGCGCCGATACGGCGCCTAGCGCAATTAGCTTAGCCGAGTGTGTCGAACGGGTAAGGCTCTCATTTTCAAAACGCGAACGAGAGGGTTCTGGCCGAGAATCAGGTATAACTTCATTTACTACCTCTACGATCGGCGCAGCTATCTTCATACTTTTGTTGTTTGGAACGGAAGGTGGTAAGCTCCGCAACCCAAATACGAGCGAAGAGAGCGAGGATTGCCCATGGCAAATAAATTTGATGAGGCGAATTAAGGCCAATTTTTGTTCCATGGTAGCACTTGGGATCGAAGCTCGCTCCAGACTCGTGTGCATAACGTCGAACGTATCAGAAATCGTTTCGCTCCCCGTAAGTAACTGAATCATTAAGCGGCAAAGACCAATGGCTCCTTGCTCCTGGGGCTTATCTTCCTCCCAGTAGTTGATGACAGAAATCTTATTCTGATCGGTTAACCATAAATTATCAGGGCGTACGGAAAAGCCTGTAATCTTTTCCTCCATCGCATCAAGCAAGGAAACACCCAAATCACTCATCATCGTTACGACGGTCTGGAACGTCCATTGGCGCTTGTTGATGTGATTAACGAAAAGCGAACCTGGCTTCGCTTGCAAAATAATGGTGACGGCATCCTCAGCGATAGAAGTATCCAGCATGTGATGAAATCCGTCGTGAATAAACGCGGCTTTATCCTGAAGAGAACCTATGTAATCAACACCTAATTGGTTGTGACGAAGCGCTTTACGATACAGTAGTACTTTGCGAGTCAGAAATACATCATCACCATAATGGAGAGTTCCATGAGGGAAAGAGACGATTTGTGTACTGGGCACGTATCGTGTACCTATTCGATCGGGCATGGATTAACCATCCTCTCTGGCGTGTAGGAGTGCTTTACACATTATTATAAATGATTCGAAAGCAGATAGAAATTTAGGAGTATGGTACCTAAGCTTCTGCACCCTATAGACTTTACTGTACATCTTTTTCCGGCATTTTGGAATCATCTTGTGAAAATTGATGGATGTAATCTATCAGGATTTCTCTATGCTTCAATTGACCTAAATGATATGATAGAAAGATCAGAGAATTTTACAAAAAACACCAAAACGAGGGGGGCTGTGTTGAAAAAGGTCGCAATTTTGGGTGGCGGTGTCGCTGGCTTGAGCGCTGCTCATGAACTTGTTGTAAGAGGCTACGAGGTGTCCGTGTACGAGTTTAAGAGTATACCAGGCGGTAAGGCCAGAAGTATGCCTTTTGTGGGAAGCGGCAGAGGCGGTAGAAGAGATTTGCCAGGCGAGCACGGCTTTCGACTATTTCCACGATTTTATCGTCATGTCATTGATACCTTGAAGCGGATCCCCTATGAGAATGGTTCGGTTTACGATAATTTAACAGAAGTTACGCGTTTAGATATGGCTACCTATACAGCGCCATTATTGCCTTTTTTAGCCGAAATTGAATTCAGCTTGGATAATTTATTAGTGCTAATTAAAGATCTTTTTGATAATGGGTTAGGGTTGACGTTGGATGACATAGAGCAATATGGTCGTAAGCTTTGGCAGGTCATGACAAGCTGCGAGGATCGAATCCGTGAGGAATACAACTTAATCGATTGGTGGGAATTCATTGAAGCTGAGCAACAGTCACCTGCCTTTCAGAAAATTTTCGCAGGATTCACGAAAACGCTGGTTGCCTGTCAGTCCAAGATCGCGAATACGCAAAGCGTAGGACCTGTAGCTGTTCAGATGACATTAGACATAACGACACCAGGCACGAGCTTTGTGTGTCTTCTGAATGGTCCAACGAATGACAAATGGATATACCCGTGGTTATCCTATCTACAGGATCAAGGTCTTGACTATCATTTGGATGCTAAAGTAGAGAGCATTAATTGTGTCGATGGACATATACGAAGTGCGACAATTACAAAGAATAGTGAAACATTTGACATCGAAGCGGATTACTTTATTGCGGCCTTTCCGGTTGAGGTCATGGGGAAAATGATCACGGATGCGATGTTGGAAGCAGATCCGTCACTTCATGGCGTTCAGAAGCTTGTTAACTCTGTTGCTTGGATGAACGGGATTCAGTTCTACTTGAAGGAAGATGTGCCGATTACACATGGCCATGTGATTTATTTAGACGCCCCGTGGTCCTTAACGTCGGTTTCACAGAAGCAATTTTGGCCGGATGTGAATTTGAGCGTATTTGGCGATGGCACAGTAAAAGGCATCCTGTCTGTTGATATCTCGGATTGGGATACGCCTGGCATTCTATTCGGAAAAACGGCGACTCATTGTACCGCAGAAGAAATTAAGGCAGAGGTTTGGGCTCAAATGAAACGAAGCCTTAACGTGGATGGTGCGGTTATTCTGGAGGATTCCGTTCTCCATTCTTGGTTCCTGGATACGGATATTCAATTCGTCAATCCAGAAGGTGCTTGCACGAATATGGAGCCGTTGCTCATAAACCGTGTAGGGACTTGGAATGACCGTCCAGAAGCATTTACCGGCATACCAAATTTATTCCTTGCCGCAGACTACGTTCGGACCAATACGAACCTAGCAACAATGGAAGGTGCGAATGAAGCAGCGCGCCGGGCTGTTAATGCCATTTTGACACGTGATGAATCAGAGGAAGAGCCCTGTAAGATTTGGGAAATGTATACCTTTGAATTGGGGCATTTCGATGTATTGAAAATGTATCATATTCATGATATGAAACGTTTCTCGAAGGGGCTTCCATGGGATGGTATGATGCTCTAATTCCATTTCCAGCAACGAGATTTACTAGGAGGGTACTATGTTAATTTTGCCAGATTATGAGACGTTCAGACAAATCTATCAGGGTGAGCGAACCGTACTGTACCGCGGCATACATAAACCAACAGGCGAGAAGGTGATCATTAAGACGCTGCGCTCTGACTTCCCGATTGCTACAGATGTCGCTAGGTTAAAGCGTGAATATGAAATTGGGAAGATACTTGACATCCCTGGCATTGTTAAGCCTCTTGCGTTGCCGAAGTATCAAAATAGTGTAGCGTTGGTGATGGAGGACTTTGAGGGGGAAACGCTTGCTGCGTACTTTCCGCTGTTTCGACAATCGATTGATGCCTTTCTACAAGCAGCTATCCATTTGGTCAAAATTATTGGCGAGGTTCACCAACGCTATATCATTCATAAGGATATCAAGCCTAGTAATATTATTATGAATCAGCAAAAGCGAATTATGAAACTGGGCGATTTCAGTATTTCTTCGTTTACGAGAGAACGTCAAGAAATGCTTAATCCCTTATTGCTAGAAGGAACCCTCAGTTACATGTCGCCTGAACAGACGGGGCGCATGAACCGGATTATTGACTATCGAACGGATTACTACTCACTTGGGGTCACCTTGTATGAGATGATCACGGGATGTCTGCCATTTCAAACAGAGGAACCGTTAGAACTGCTGCATTGTCATTTTGCCGTCACGCCGACACCACCGGCAAGCTTAAGGATGGGAATTCCGCAGCCGTTGTCTGATATTATCATGAAGCTGCTTTCTAAGGATGCTGAAGACCGTTATCAAAGCGCGTATGGGATCATTCAAGATCTTGAGCAAGTGTTAATGATGGTCAATTCCGATGAAGGTATTCAGGAATTCACAGTGGGTTGTTATGATATGACGGATATGTTTCAGATCCCGCAAGGCTTATATGGT
Organism: Paenibacillus sp. J22P143; assembly: GCF_059692035.1. NCBI lineage: Bacteria > Bacillati > Bacillota > Bacilli > Caryophanales > Paenibacillaceae > Paenibacillus > Paenibacillus sp. J22P143. The sequence continues at coordinate 358,890 of NZ_JCAUAQ010000004.1, read as the reverse complement.
CGCTCGCAAGAGATCACGAGGTTGCTGCGCCGCTATAGTCATGCGGTTCATGGCTCATTAGAGGCAGTCTGGGTCACAGGAGAGTCTGGCTATGGCAAGTCTTTTCTAATTGCTGAAGCGATGAAGACGATTATGAAAGATAACGGCTTGTTTTTATCGGGTCGCTTCGAGCCCAATAAGCAACACATCTCCTATCATGCGATTGCCAAAGCCTTGCAAGAACTCGTTCGGCAGCTACTGACAATGAACGATCAGCAACTTGATGACGATCGCATACGTTTGCTCAAGGTGCTAGGAACGAACGGCAAAGTTTTAACGGATCTTGTGCCAGAACTTGAACTTCTGATTGGGGAACAACTTGCTGCGAAGCAGCTCCCCCCACAAGAAACACAGAATCGATTACATTATTTGCTGCAGCAATTTTTATTGATTTTCTGTGCCAAGGATCGTCCGATTGTCTTATTCATGGATGATTTACAATGGGCGGATACAGCCTCCTTGCAAGTATTGGATCTACTGCTCAACGACTCGCAGTTGAAATATTTCTTGTTTATTGGCTCCTATCGCAGTGAATATGAGAGCAATGGGTTGTCGTCCATGCACGTTCAGTTGCTGAATAAGCTGCCAACGCGACTCTTTGAAGAAAAAATAACACTCCAATCGTTGGAAATTCATGATGTCAAGCAAATGATTGCAGAGTCCTTGAAAACGGGGCAAGAGCAAGTCGTTGACCTGGCTGAGTTAGTTGTGCAAAAAACAGGGGGGAACCCCTTTTTCGTCAAACAATTCCTAACCGCTTTGCACGAACAAAAATTGCTTTCGTTCAATTATGAAGGTAATCGCTGGATTTGGGATATGGTCGAGATTCAAAGGCTGCGAATTACGGATAATTTAATGTTTCTTCTAGCAGAGAAATTAGAGCGCATGCCTTTGAGGACGCAACATGTTTTACGCTTGGCATCATGTTTAGGCGTTTTCTTTGATTTGGAGGCTTTGGGGATTATCATGCGCTGCTCCTTTGTGGATGTGCTGCAGGAGCTTGAAATTTCCATTCAAAGCGGATTAATTATTCCAGTAGGTATGGACTATAAATTTTATACAGAAGGCGATTCTAGTGCACGGGAAATCCGATTTATGTTTGTTCATGACTCCATTCAAGAAGCCATCTATGGTTCCATTGAAAGCGAGAAGCTCACAGAGATGCATTTGAACATCGCCCAATTGCTTCTCTCGGAATTAACGGAAGCTGAAATCGAACGGCGGATTTTTGAAATCGTCAATCATTTGAATATTGGTTCTGACTTGATCACCGAGCGAACCGCTGTTATTCAACTGCTTGAGTATAATCTTAGTGCAGGGCGCAAAGCGAAAGCTTCGAATGCTTACCGATCAGCACTTCAATATTATCATAAAGCACTGCAAGTAGTGAGTCAGATCAAAGGGATGGAATTGGATGAATTAAGCTACACCATTCGATTAGAGAAATCAGAAGTACTCTACTTGAATGGTCAAGCGGATGAAGCTGAGATCTCTTATGAACAACTCCTGAAAGAAGCGACAACCGCGGAGCAGAAGCTGGAATTGTATAACTTACAGGTGGTGCTGTACACCAATATTGGAAAGCAGCATAAAAGCGTCAAGGTCGGCTTGCAAGTGTTGGCGGAGCATGGCATTCGGTTGGTAGAAGCGCCTACGAGCGCTCATATTTTCTTTGCTTACCTAAATGTAAAGCGACTGATTGGGCGAAGAAACACACTTCAGCTCTATGATTTGCCGATCATGGAAGACGCGTATCGCACCAAATTAATGAACCTTATGATGAGTGTCGCCGTATCTGCCTACTTCGTGAATACGAATCTATTTGTACTGTTTATGCTTAACATGACAAAGCTTGCATTGAGATACGGGAACTCACCTGCGATGGCTTATGTGTATGGCGCATATGGCTTAATTCTGGGATCTGGATTCGGCGATTATCAGAGCGGCTATCAATATGGTCAACTGAGCAATCGCATGAATGAAAGATTTCAAGCTCATCAATTTCGTAGTAGAAGCTATTTTTCCTTCGGATTGTTCATAACACCATGGGTAAAACCGCTTCAAAACTGCCTTGTACATTTAAAAGATTCGTTCCGGAGCGGGATTGAAGATGGTGATTTGGTATTTGCGGGATATGCACTGACCTACCAGGTGTTGATCAAAGATTTCCAGGGAGTTACGCTCACGGAAGTGCTCGAAGATTTAACCGAAAACTATCGGATTTTGGAGCAGACGAATCATCATGATACGCTTCTAATGATGGAGCTTCTTCGTATGGTCATTTTTAATGTAGAGGGAAAGACCGTAAATCCATTGTTAATCGGCACTAATGAAGAGGAAGACGAGCAATTTGTTCGCAAACTGGTAAATCATCCGAATCAAGTCATACTACACGTATATACCGTAAAAAAAATGATGTTATATTATTTCTTTGGGTATTACGAGGATGCCATGAGAATGGGGCGAGCAGCTGAGCCGAGGCAAGCGGCTTCATTTGGTTTATTTCATATGCCAGAGAATTATTTCTATTTTGTCTTATCAATTTCGGCCAGATATAGTGACATGTCCATGAGCGAGCAGAAGACTTGTGCGAAGCAAGTGAGGAAAATGCTGCGAAAAATGGATAAGTGGGCTACGCATTGTCCGGAAAACTTTCTTCACCTCAGTCTGCTTATGCATGCAGAATGGCATCGTGTGACGGGTCAAACGCACTTGGCAGAGCAAGGATATGATAACGCAATACGCCAAGCAAGAGATCATGGTTTCATTCATCATGAAGCTATCGCTTGTGAACTCGCTGGAAAATATTATAAGCTGCGTAGACGTGAGAAAATTGCCAAAACGTACCTTGTTGATGCGTACTTCGGCTATGTCAGTTGGGGGGCAACGGCGAAAGCGGAGGATCTGATCAAGCGGTATCCGGGATATTTAATCAGCTTGCTGGAGTCTACAGATGTGGCAGCAACCAAAATCAGTGACTACTCCTTACAAGCCATTGATTTCATGACCATTATGAACACATCCCGTTCACTTTCAAGTGAAGTGAATTTGGAGCAATTGATCAAACGGCTGATGGAAATCGTAACGTATTCTTCTGGTGCGGAGCGGAGCATTCTTGTTCTGAAGGATAAGGAAAGATTGTACGTTGAAGCGGAGATGCTTGCAAGTTCGGGGCGGGATTCCTGTACAGTTAGCTCTGTCTTGCTTGAATCACGTGACAATCTACCCCATACTATCATCCAGTATGTTGCACGTATGAAAGAGGGGGTCGTGTTAGATGATGCAGAAAACGATGGTTTTTTCACAAACGATCCCTATATAAGGCAAGCCGAGAGTAAGTCAATCTTCTGTGAACCGATTCTTCACCAAGGTAACTTAGTTGGCGTCTTTTATCTGGAAAATAATTTGATTCGTAACGCATTTACATCAGATCGTTTAAATGTGATCAAGCTATTATCGGCGCAAGCCGCAATTTCCATTGAGAATGCTAGATTATACAATGATCTCGAATCCAAGGTTAAAGAACGGACGAATGAGTTGATCTTGATGGAGACCTCGCGGCGAGATCTCTTATCGAATATATCCCATGATCTAGGGACGCCACTTACGTCGATACAAGGCTATGTAGAAGCGATTCTGGATGGTGTGATTCAGGAACCAGAGGAGCAAAAGAAATACTTATCCGTGGTGCACATGCGCATCGTCGGTATACAACGATTGATTACGGATTTATATCAGTTGAGCCGACTTGAAACCAAGCAGTTCCATTTCCAGCTTGCACCAACATCGTGTTCGACGATGGTTCGTCAGCTTTTTGACAAGTATGAATTAGATGCGCTAAAAGCGGGAATTACGTATACACTCTGTATGGAGCAGATGGATGGGCAAGAAATGCTAACGGTGGATACGGATCGAATTGAACAGGTCTATTCTAATATTATCTATAATGCCATTAAATTCTCCACAAGCGGCTGTTCCATTGATGTTCGTATTGAAATTAGAGATGAGCCCTATGAACTCGTTATTCGGGTGACCGATACGGGTGTCGGGATCAGCGAAGAGGATCTTCCGCATATTTTTGAACGGTTCTATAAAGTGTCCAAATCGCGCAGCAACTCAGGCGGAAGCGGCTTAGGACTTGCGATTGCGAAAGAAATTGTGCAGTACCATGGCGGGCAAATTTGGGCGGAAAGTCGTCTGGGACATGGGTGCAGCATTTCATTCTCGCTGCCCTTGCACCGCATATAAGTGCTCCTAACCGTACATCTTACTAAGAGATGTGCGGTTTTTTGCTGCAGATATGAGGTGCTATACCCAAGGTGTTTCCAATGCGATTGAATTGGAGTTGTGATATACTACTCTTTTGTAGATATTAGTCATCGAAGGAGTTTACACACATATGCAATCATTTATTCAGTATAATCCAACGAAATTATGGTTTGGCGAAGGTCAGATCAAGCAATTGCAACAGGAACTTGGCCATACTGGTAAACGTGTACTACTCGTTTATGGTGGAGGTAGCATCCGGAAAAATGGTGTTTACGATGCTGTGCGGGAGCAGCTTCTAGATATGCAAACGACTGTCGTTGAGATGTCAGGCGTGGAGCCTAACCCCAGGTTGACGACAGTTAAGAAGGGGATTGAGCTGTGCCGGAGCGAGCAAATCGATCTCATCCTTGCTGTAGGTGGAGGAAGCGTCATTGATTGTGCTAAAGCAATTTCTGTAGGTGTTTATTATGAAGGGGATGTGTGGGACATCATCACAAGGAAAGCTGAGCCGCAAAAGGCGCTTCCACTAGGGACAGTCTTAACGCTTGCCGCGACGGGCTCGGAGATGAATAACATCTCTGTCATTACGAATTGGGATCGCAATGAGAAGCGCGGCTGGAGTAGTCCATTGGCTTATCCGGCTTTTTCTATTTTGGACCCTGCTTACACGACATCCGTACCCCTGGATCAGACCGTATACGGAATTGTGGATATGATGTCACATGTGCTTGAGCAGTATTTCCATCGGACCGACCATACCCCGATGATGGATCGCTTCATGGAAGCCGTCCTTCTGACTGTTATGGAAACTGCCCCGAAACTATTGTCAAATCTGCAGGATGTCGAGCATCGTGCTACGATTATGTATGCTGGTACAACCGTTTTTAATGGTTTACTCTCATGTGGGACAGACGGAGGGGACTGGGCGTCACATCAAATCGAGCATGGCTTATCCGCCTTATACGATATCCCTCACGGGGGTGGTCTTGCCATCGTGTTTCCTAACTGGATGACACATTGTGCTGAGGATGATCCTTCACGCATGAAGAAGCTGGCCATGGCGGTTTTCAGCATTGATGCTTCTGGCAAAACGGATCATGAAGTTGCCTTAGAAGGCATACATGCACTGCGTCAATTCTGGGATTCACTTGGAGCGCCGAATCAACTAGGGTATTACGGGATTGATGATCAGCGGATCGAGGAATTGGTGCATAAATCATTTATGAAGCCAAGCATTGGGCAATATAAAGTTATGACAAGGGACACCGTCAGAGACATTCTGATGAGGTCGTTAGCATGAAATACTATATATACGTACTAGCTGGAGCCATCAGCTTCGGGCTGTTATCGACATTCGTCAAGAAGGCCTATGAGTCTGGCTTTCAAGTAGGCGAGGTGGTTGGCAGTCAAATCTTTTTTGGTCTAATCATGATGTGGCTAATGGCGTTTGTGACAGCCAAATCAGCTAGACTAGGCTCAGCGGAAGCCAAAACGTTTCGGGTGTCACCTCGTCAAGGACTCACGCTCATGTTAGTGGGAACAAGCTCAGGTTTAACCGGGATATTTTATTATGCGGCTTTGCAATATGTGTCTGCCTCCTTTGCCATTCTCTTGTTGTTTCAATTTACGTGGATCGGAATCATTCTGGAGGCCCTAATAGATCGGAAACGTCCCAGCAAGGATAAACTCATCGCACTTATTTTCTTATTTGTCGGAATTATTATGGCAAGTGGTTATCTAAAAGGCATGGTAGAAGCGCCCTCGTGGCTTGGTGTAGGCTTGGGGTTATTATCGGCACTAACGTATGCGTTGTTTATTGCCATGAGTGGTAAGGTTGCCAAGCAAATTGCGCCCATCACGCGAGGCGCTGTGATGCAAACTGGCTCGTTCATCATCGTCATGCTGATCTTCCCACCTCACTTTCTTTGGAACGGATCATTGCATGAATCGTTATTGCCGTGGGCCTTGCTGCTAGCCTTGTTCGGCGTCGTGATCCCTCCGTTGTTTTTCGCAATTGGTGTTCCGCGAATTGGCGGTGGCATGGCAACGATCATGAGTGCGGCTGAGCTGCCGACTGCAGTGATTATGTCCTTTATCGTGCTGCATGAGTCTGTAAGTGGACTGCAGTGGTTAGGCGTAATCATTACGATGCTAGGTATTGCATTACCTGAGTTATTGAAACGAAGAGAACGCGTTCATCGTCTTCAAACGGAATGAAATAAGGTGGATCTCCTAGTGAGTAGGGGATCCGCCTTATTTTTTCTACATGGAAAAAGGCCAATTGGCCTTTGATGATCTAGGGCTATACAATAGCGAGTTGTTTCATTTCCAGCTTCACAGTTGTTAAGTGTGTAAGCTCTGGAAGGGCGTAGTATTCGGCTAATCGGCGAAGTCGCATATAAATGGTTCGTAGAATGACAGAATCCAATTCTGTAATCATCGCTCGATTTGCGATGTAGTCGGACATGCTCATTTTGATCAGGAAAGGACTATTTCTTAGATCGGAATATTTCCTTGGCTTTTGCGGGTCGCCCATCGTCAAATATTTGGATTGCTTCAACGCGGCCTGAAACCGTTCAACACAGATTTTGGAGACTTGGATGTACCTTTTGCCCCCCATGGAATCAGACACGGTAAGTATTTGTTTTTTTTCATCTAAGGAATTACTTTTTAAATAAACAATTTCGTGCGGAGCGACACCCTCAATAAGCAGACGAATAATGATGGCATCTTGTGGATTGATACATTGTGTCTCGATAAACTGAATTTTCTCTAGAGTAAGAATACGAAATCAACATCCCTTCAAGTTTGAACTTAGTTTTCTGCAAAAATTACATTTGGTTTTCAGAAACAAGCAACTATACATGATATGAGATGGGTGGAGTAAATATACCTGGAAATTTGGTATGAGGTAACTATAGCTGAAAGATTAACTAGGAACAATGAGGGGAAAGCCCTAAATAATGTTAGTCTAATTTCGACAAATTTGCATGCATAGACAAGCTAAATATCGACATTCTGCCTTAAGTATGGGATTATGAGGAGAAGAGTTTGGTATCTATTACGCAGGGAGTGAAAGGCATGTCACGCAAGTGGGAAAGAATGGTAAGTAAGAATGCGAAAAAGGCAAACCTGACCCGTGCCAAGCAAGGAAAGGCGCCGATTTCAACAGATCCGGATCGTCCGGTCGTATTTAAAGGAAGAAGCATCTTGTTAGCCGCGTTTTTCATCGTGGTCTCGCTCTTCTTGTTGTTTACGTTGACGAAGACCGAAGGGGACAAAATGTACTGGTATACAACGCTTAGCTATTTGGTTGTTGGTGTACTTATTTATTTTGTGCGGAGACCGTACTTGCGTGTGTCCAAAACGAATCTCGCGAAGAGAGGGCTAGCCAGAGAATTAGTGCTTGGTGCGGAAAATATTAAAGAGATTGTACACGCGCCAGGTCAAATCATCATTGAGCTTACCGGTAAGTCTCCGCGTTGGGTATATAACAAGACCTTAAACCGCTTTGATATCGCGGCAATGGCGACCAAGTTGAAGAAATTCGCCGATCAGAATGGAATCGCGTTTGTAGATAAAACGGTATAAGAATCAAAGAGAGTAGCCTCCAATTCCACTTGCTGTGGGGTTGGGGGCTTTTTTGATGGTGGCAACGAGGGAGTGGTACCAAGAGCGAAGTTACTCGAAAAAACTCGAGTAACTCGAGCGAAGCAGTTGCCCCGATGCTAAAACAAGCCTGAGCTTTGGATCGCTGAATAAAATTGGTTGAACTCCTCAATCGTCAGCTGCTGCTGTGCATCAGAAAGGGCGGTAGCTGGATTCGGGTGGACCTCGACCATAATCCCATCCGCTCCTGCGGCCAAAGCGGCCTTGGCGCAAGGGGCGAAGATATCCTTGCGTCCCGTGGAATGGGTAACATCGACGAGAACAGGCAAGTGGCTCTCTTGCTTCAGTATCGGAACAGCAGAGATATCGAGTGTATTTCGCGTTGCTCGCTCATAGGTTCGGATGCCGCGTTCAATCAACATAACTTGCTTGTTGCCACGTGAGAGGATGTACTCGGCAGCATGGAGGAATTCATCGATCGTAGCGGATAAGCCGCGCTTCAATAGGATCGGAATACGAACCTCGCCCGCCGCTTTAAGTAGTTCGAAATTGTGCATATTTCTTGCGCCAATTTGGATCACATCGATGTACTGACCTGCAATTTCAATATGTGCGGGATCCACGATTTCACTGATCGTCTGGAGTCCAAACTCAGCGGCAACTTCTTTGAGGATTTGTAAACCTTCCAGGCCTAAACCTTGAAAATCATATGGTGATGTTCGAGGCTTGAAGGCGCCGCCGCGCAGCACAGTCACGCCAGCGCTTTTCAAAGCGGCAGCTACCATACGGACTTGCGCGTAGCTTTCGACGGAGCAGGGGCCTGCGATCATGATCGGTTTAGGTCCGCCGATGGCAGCAGGACCTAGCTGGATGATGGTATCTGCTTGCTGCCTCTTTCGACTAACAAGAAGTTGCTTCTTATGATCCGTTTCTTGTAAGGTGAGCGAAGCTTGGAAAATTTGTTTGAAAAGGTGACGAATCGTATCGTCATCGAAAGGACCTGCATTACGTGCAACCAATGACTCTAGCATACTTTTCTCGCGAAGCGGGTCATACTTCGGCACGCCTTGCTTTTCCTTCTCCAAGCCGATTTCTTGGACTGTATGTGCTCTTTCGGAGAGCAACGCCAAGAGTCCTTGGTTTATTTCATCGATTCGACCCCTTAATATATCTAACCTCGTGGTTTCCATCCCTTTACACCCTTTCGTACTTCGTTGATAAAATAGCAAATAGCCCCCAGTCGCAACGGACGAGGAGTCGTGGTACCACCCTTATTAGAAGTAATCTCTCCAGAGGGAAAGATCAGCTTCACACTTTCAGCCCCGCTTTGAAGTATGTTCGCTTTCACTAAGATATGCGGCAAGTGGAGAATCTGCTTATGAGAATCCAACTTTTTTTGCGTGGAGACGTGTTGTAGTCATTTTTCTGCTAGATTCGGAATAGTAGTTTAGGAGGGAGAAGAAGGGGGAATACGCGATGCTCACATTAAAATCATGGACGGGCTTATTTCAGAGGGGGGCAACGGATATCTATCACACGGTTAAAGTTCGTGCACCACGTGACTATTTTAACCGAGCGGATGCTTTCTTGGAGGATATTGTGTACACATCGCAAGAGGAGCTAAGCGGGGTCAATAAAACCTTTCTCGTTAAGCTATTATTTGATAATTTTATGGATCACGTCCGCAAAGGTAAGGATCTATATACATACATTTTGCAGCTTCGGAGTAAATTTGGGGGCATTGTTGCTAGCACAAACACGAACGACCACCAAGCCGCTGGAAGTGTACCTGGCTTTCAATGGGGGCTATCCTTTCAGGAAGGGCAGGCAGAGAGGGCTGCTTATCTAACCCTTAACGTCAGATTACACCCAGCCGAGGTTAATCGGATGCGTGTATTTTTCGATGATATGAATTGGAAGCATCATCACCCTCTGAATATGGAGATGAACGAGCTCTTATCGCTGCTTTTTATTGAATTTATAACAGAACTTCGGAATGGGTTGACGGAGGAGACGAAGGAAGAGATCATTGCGGCTATTGTTCACCAATGGGAAGAACAATAGCCTGCTTTCTCATGATTTTGGCTGTGTCGACGAACGAACGATCAGTTCAGAGGGGAGAATGATCCTGCGTGACTCATTGCTAGACTCACCTTCTATGCGTTCTATCAGGAGCTGCATCCCAAGCTGGCCAAATTGATAGGCGGGTTGGGATGCCACTGTGAGGAAATGATTGATCGCACCTGCGGGACCGAAGTCGTCGAAGCAGACGACAGACATGTCTTCGGGCACCTGTAAGCCACGTTGGCGCAGCGATTGGATAACGCCGACGGCCAGCATATTATTGGCTGCAAAAATGGCGGTAGGCGGTTCATCCAGATGGAGCAGCTCATCAAGGGCAGAATCATCGTGGAAATCACGATAACCCACATGTAATACAAGTGAATCATCAAGGGTCAAGCCATTAAGACGATGTGCCTCGTTATAACCTGTATATCGCAGACGAGCGGTTGAAACGTCCTGTGTACCATTCACTAAGGCGATTCGGTGATGCCCGAGTGCGATCAAATGCTCCACTAGATTCCGAGCACCTTCCTTGCTATCACCAAGCACGAGATCCGCATCAATCCCCGGAATTTCACGGTCCAAGACAACAAAGGGAATCTGATACTTCTCCAGCTGCTGCAAGTTTTCGAGGGAATGATCCCCGGCAGGTGCGAACAATACGCCATCCACACGCGTGGAGAGAATCATATCGACGTAATCCTTTTCTTTCGCGTAGTCCTCATCACTATTGGCAAAAAGCAAGCGATAGCCCGCCTTTTTCGCTGCATCCTCAGCACCTCGGGCGAGTGTTGTATAGAACGGATTCGTAATATCCGTTATGAGTAAGGAAATGAGATTCGTCTTATGGGACACTAAACTGCGTGCTAATGCGTTCGGAATGTAGTGGAGCTCTTCCATGACTTTCCGTACACGTTTGCGCGTCTCTTCGCTGATACGGCCCGTGTTATTGATCACTCGGGAAACCGTCATAGCGGAAACACCGGCCTTTTCAGCGATGTCATAGATTGTTATCACGTGTTAATCTCCTTTACCAGCGTAATATCGTCTATTTTGTATTGTATAGAAATAAAGGATTGACAGCAAGACATAAAATTGTTAATTTTGAGTTATCGGTAACGCAAAACTAAGAAGGAGATGTTGATGATGTTAAAAGGGATACCTTCGATCCTTTCGCCCGAGCTTCTCAAAGTGTTGATGGAGATGGGACATGGGGATGAAATCATTCTGGCAGATGGGAATTTCCCGGCAGCCAGTCATACCAACCGACTATTACGTTGTGATGGTCATGGCGTACCGGAATTGTTGAAAGCGGTATTATCCCTGTATCCACTTGATACGTACAGCGATCAGCCGGTTGCGCTCATGGCTGTCGTTCCTGGTGATCCTGTTGAAACACCGATCTGGGGAGAATATGAGGGGATCATTCGTGAACATGCCACACCGGCCATCGAGTATGTAGAGCGATTCGCTTTTTATGAGCGAGCAAAGAAAGCGTATGCCATTGTTGCGACGAGTGAGAAGGCGTTGTACGCCAATATTATTTTAAGAAAAGGCGTAATTTAGTCATATTTGGATTATCGCTAACTCTGTTGGATGAATGACCTATTATAGATGTAAGTGCAGATTATTTTATTAAAAACCTAATTAATACTCAATAAGAAGCGAGGTTACTTTATGTCAAATGCATCCCTTTACTCGAATCGACCAATTGGTAGAACTGGCCTGCTTGTCTCTCCGCTTTGTGTTGGTGGAGCTCCACTCGGTGATATGCCGGAAACCTTTAATTATAGTGCACCAGAAGAAACTGCGCTAGAAACGATTCGCGCTGCCTTCGCAAGCCCGATTAATTTCCTCGATACTGCTGCGGCCTATGGTGAAGGCGAGAGTGAGCGCCGCATTGGCAAGGTCATTAAAGAGAACGGCGGACTCCCATCGGGTTTTGTGCTCGCCACCAAAGCAGACCGGTGTTTACGGACGGGCGACTTCAGCGGGGATCAAATAAAACGATCCATTGAAGGAAGTCTAATCCGGTTAGGGCAAGATCGTCTGCAATATGTCTATATCCATGACCCGGAACATTCCACCTTTGAAAATGTTATGGGATCAGGTGGTCCTCTTGAGGTGCTGAAAGATTTCAAGGATCAGGGAGTCATCGATCACATTGGAATATCTGGTGGGCCTATTGACATGCTTATCCGTTATGTGAAGACAGGGGAGTTTAGCGCCGTTGAGACCCATAACCGCTATACCCTGCTCAATCGATCAGCTGAGCCTTTGCTTGATATCGCCAATCAATTGGGAGTTGCCGTAATTAATGCAGCACCTTATGGCAGCGGGATATTGGCAAAAGGTCCAGATGCCTACGCACGTTACGCGTATAGTGATGCACCTCCTTTGTTGCTTGAACGTGCACGATCCTTAATGAAAGTCTGCCAGGCATGGAATGTACCTCTAGCCGCCGCTGCACTCCAATTCTCCATGCGTGACTCCCGCGTCGCGAGTACTGTTGTTGGCATGAGCAAGCCGGAACGAGTGGCACAGACGTTGGAGCTTGCCAATTATCCAATTCCTTCAGAGCTTTGGCCTGCACTGGACGACATTGGCTATTCTACTGTAGATCCCGATTCAGATAGATTTTCATAAAACTTAATGTTACTCTCTTCTGACGATAAGTATTTCATGAGTAGTTTTCAAAAAGGAGATAGATATCGATGAACGAAATTTACCAATTTGATGACGTTGCTAGACTTCCACTGCCTGGGGATAACTGCGCCGTTGCAACTCGCAATTTGGACGCCGGCACCGTCATTCATTATGAAGGCCAAACCTTGATCATAGATTATACGGTTCTGGAAGGCCATCGTTTTGCTGTGAAGCCAATTGATCCCGGCGTAGAGCTGCTTTCTTGGGAAATGCCGTTTGGCGTGGCTGTGCAAGCGATTCAGCCGGGGCACTATGTGATAAATGAGGCGGTATTGGATGCACTTAGCGTGCGTCAGCTGAAGTTTGCTCTGCCGACTGCGCCCAATTTTGCCGATCAAGTTCATCCTTATGTGCTAGACGAGGAAAACTTTCAGCCCGCCCCGGCATCGCCGGCGTACTCGGAAATTCGTACTTTTATGGGGTATCGCCGCCATGAAGCCCGCGGGGTGGGTACCCGTAACCACATCGTCCTTCTCGGCACCACCTCCCGTACGGGCAGCTATGTGAAGCAGCTTGCCGCTCGTCTGCAAGGTGAGTTGAAGAACTACCCTAATGTCGAAGGGATTGTCCCAGCGGCGCACACGGAGGGTGGGACGGAGAAGCCGAATAACCTGGACTTGCTGCTGCGGACGCTCGCCGGATTTATGGTAAACCCCAACGTCGGTGCGGTTCTGGCTGTGGATTATGGCATTGAACCGGTAACCAACAAGATGGTGGAAGCGTATTTACGCGAACATAACTACCCTATCAACGAAGTGCTGCACAAGTTTGTGTCGCTCGAAGGCAGCTTTGAAGATAATCTGGTGCAGTGCGAAGCGATTGTACGAGAGTGGCTGCCCACAGTCAATGCGATGCAGCGGACGCCTGAATCCATTAGCCACCTAAAGATCGGACTGCAGTGCGGCGGCTCGGACGCTTTTTCCGGCATATCCGCGAACCCGCTGCTGGGTTGGATTTCAGAAGAATTAGTGCGCTACGGCGGATCTGCCAGTCTGGCTGAAACCGATGAATTGATTGGCGCAGAACCCTTTGTCCTCTCGAAGGTACGCAACGTGGAAACCGCCCGTAAATTTTTGGAGCTTGTGCAACGTTTCAGGGAACGCACCGCCTGGCATGGTGCTAGTGCGGAAGGAAATCCATCCGGCGGCAATATCTATCGCGGCCTATATAACATTTATCTCAAATCCATTGGCGCTGCACAGAAGAAAGATCCGACCACTCGCCTCGATTATGCCACAGAGTATGGGGAGCTCATGAAAGATGGCGGCTTTTATTTCATGGATAGCCCCGGCAATGACCTCGAGAGCATCGCCGGACAGGTTGCTGCAGGTTGCAATATGATTTTCTTTACGACGGGCAACGGCTCGATCACCAATTTCCCCTATTTGCCGACAGTCAAGGTTGTGACGACGACCCGTCGCTTCCAATTGCTGTCCAATGATATGGATGTCAATGCGGGTCAGTATCTGGAAGGCAAGTCTATGAATGAGCTTGGCAAAGAGGTCTTCGAGCTGACCCTCCAAATTGCCTCCGGTCAGCGTAGTGTTGGGGAGAAGGCGGGTCATGCCCAGGTGCAGATCTGGCGCAACTGGCAGCAAAACGATGCGAGCCAGCTGGAGACATTGCTTCATCCCCCTGTACCGTCGGGAGAGCCTATTGAAATCCAAGAGGATGCTGAAGCGACGGTTAATTCCATTCAATTCAGCCTTAATCGTCATCAAGACCGCACGGCCAGCGACAGCATAGGCTTGATCCTGCCGACCAGTCTTTGCGCCGGACAGGTGGCCAATATGATTACGCAACGGCTGAATACACAGGGTGTCGGGCAACCCGAGCTCTCTCGATTCGTGGCTTTGGCGCACACGGAAGGATGCGGAAATTCAGGTGGCCAAGCAGAACGACTGCTCGCCCGGACATTGATCGGCTATATCACACATCCGATGGTGAAGCATTGTCTGCTGCTAGAGCATGGCTGCGAGAAGACACATAATGACTTCATGCGCCATCAGATGGAAGAGATGGGTGTGGACGCGGAACGTCTTGGATTTGCCAGCATTCAGCTTGACGGCGGAATTACGAAGGTGACGCAGAAGGTAGAAGCATGGTTTGCCGATCAAGTGGCAGCAGCTGGAGCAGCTGAGAAGGAGACAGTCGGTCTGGCAGGACTGCGTATTGGTATCATAAGCGATGGTTCCATCTCCGACGTTGAAGGAGAGCAGCTGGTGAAGCTGACCAAAATGGTCGTGGGCGCAGGAGGCTTAGTGGTTGTTCCTGAGAACAGCGGTCTACTTTCCACGGCTTCATATAGCCAACATATATTCACTTCATCCAATGTCCTACCGTCAATTGCCTATGGTGAGCATGTCCGCCGGAATGGCTTTCACATCATGGAGACCCCGACCGAGCATTGGGTGGAGACGGTTACCGGCCTAGCTGCCACGGGTGTAGAGTTAATTATCGCGTTAGTCGGAAATCGTCCGATGCAGACGCATCCATTCGTTCCTATGCTGCAAATAGCATCGGAAACGGGAATGCTGCAAAACTATGAGAATGATCTGGATGTGCTGCTCAATGGAGATCCGAATGCTTGGACGAACAGGATTCTCGAGCGCGTCAAGCAAGTCATTGAGCGTACCTATACACCACGTCTCTACCAGCAGGGTAATGTTGATTTCCAATTAACACGTGGCTTCTTGGGTGTTTCGTTGTGATTATAATTTGTTGCAGTAAATGAAATAGTGATAAGGAACACCCACTCTCAGCGATTTGAGAGTGGGTGTTTGTTGTTACATCTTTTGGGTTCTGAGGTGGGAGATGGGGAGTCTAGGTGTACACCAAGTCAGTTATTTAATCTTCTTCAAACTGCATTTTGAACGATTTAGTTACCAGTCCTGTTCTCTTCAGCGTGATATCGACCCTAGGACGAATTTCGATTTGGAGGAATTCCTTCTGCCAATTGGGTCCAATCCGATTCCATTCTTTAGCCGATTTTGCGCGGCATGGGGCTGTATCACGGCAAGCAGGGCACGGGCGTATCCGTCGAAGCCAAGGTGAAGACGGGAGCGATTACCACGCTGAACATGGCACAGACCGGCGATGGGCGGCTGAAGCTGATATCCAGCGAAGGGGAGTCCACGAATGGGCCGATCATGAAAATCGGCAATACACAGACGCCAGTGAAGTTCCGTGAGCATCCGGAGGCGTACATGTCGCGTTGGTTTGCGGAAGCGCCGACGCATCACTGTGCGATGTCCATTGGGCACAATGCGTCCCAGTTCCAGAAGGTGGCGGAGCTGATGAAGGTGAAGCATGTCATCTTGTAGCAGATGTAAGATAGCAGATAAATAGTGAAAAGCCCGCTCTAGTGGTAACCACTTGGCGGGCTTATTCATATATCCACAACCGTGGAAAAGGTGAGCTATTTAGTTTTGGGGAAGAGGTGACAGTTCTTCAGATGAATTAGAGCTTGCCGTCACATCAATGTAATGATCGATTGAATCAAGGACCTGACTAAGCGGCGTTTGAGCAAATATAATGCGATCCGCGTGAATGGCGTTATAGGTGCTTTCATCTTTGTTAATTTTGAATCCTCTATAATTCTCGTAAATGGTTTTCATCTCAATCTCTCCCTCACTAGGATGTATATAATAAAATATCATTTAATGGATAAGTTTGGTAGAGGTGTAAATTAAGAGATTCTGTCAGATTATGAGTGATTCAGTGATTTTTTTATTAATTCGGATGGTTTGGAGACGTTAGTAGGGAATGATCTATGATTTTTGCTATTCTGTTCTTTTTTGTGTTACAGTTAAGTGGAGGTGATTCCATTTGTTGAAATTAAGTATTTTGGATCAATCGCAAATTGGTGAAGGTCGTAATGCGGCGCAGACATTGGCTGAGACGACCGAACTTGCTCAAGAAGCAGACCGCATTGGTTATAGCCGCTTCTGGGTGTCGGAGCATCATGCCTCACAAGCGTTGGCACACTCAAGTCCTGAGGTTCTGATCGCTCATTTGGCTGCCAAAACAGAGCGTATCCGACTTGGCTCTGGAGGCATCATGATGCCTCACTACAGCGCATATAAAGTAGCAGAAAACTTCCGCTTGCTGGAGGCGCTACATCCGGGGCGTATCGATGTGGGGCTAGGCCGTGCACCTGGCGGGATGCCGATATCTACGCGCGCACTGCAAGAGGGTAAATATACAGGCGTTGACCAATACCCGCAGCAAATAGCTGATTTGACGGGATATTTATATGATTCATTGCCGGCTAATCATCGGTTTGCGGCGCTGCATGCATCGCCGATCATTCCGACGGCACCAGAAATTTGGCTGCTCGGTTCTTCCTATGAGAGTGCAAGAATTGCTGCTGATCAAGGGGCTGCTTTCGGCTTTGCGCAATTTTTTGGGAACGCGGATTGTGAGCAGGCATTGCGAATTTATCGTGAACATTTCACACCGTCCATCTTGAATGAGAAGCCTCACTCGCTTGCAGCGGTTTTGGTCATCTGCGCGGACACGGAGGAAGAAGCGAATCAACTGGCGCTGAGCACGGACTTATTCTTCTTGTCATTAGGTCGGGGGATGCTGCTGCCGTCGTTCCCGTCGGTCAATACTGCGCTTAATTATCCGTATACGGAGAATGACTACGCGACGATTCGAAGCGCCCGACACAAGCGCATTGTCGGCACGCCGAAGCAAGTAAAAGAAGAGATCTTGAAGCTGAATGAGGCTTATCAAGCCGATGAAATCATGGTTGTTTCGCCGATTCATAACATCGAGGCGCGATTGCACTCGTATCGATTGCTAGCGAAGGCGTTCGAGCTGTAGAAATATGCAGTTAATATCCGCCGATTTGATCAAATTTGTGAAATAACTGGGTTTAAGTAGTTATTTTCAGGATTTTGGCCAGATATCCTCATTTCTGAGGAAAATAACAGGATGTTATGTTTTCCAGTTAATCTTGATATCAACTGCTCGGAGTGTACTTTGTGGCAGGATTAGCTGCTGCTGAAACCTGCATTTGCGTTTTTTGGCGTCTGCCATTACACTTAAACAAAAAACGCTGGAGTGGTGTCATGAGCAAGAATCGCGTATGGAACAAGGGAAAACGAAATGGTGGAGGCGGGCCAGCACCTGGAACAGGTTACAAAGAGAAGCTTGCAGCGGAGCAACCGTTTAAAGCGGAAGTCATTGATCTTTCTAATCCCATTAATCAGGTGAAGCGTATGAGCCGTGATAATTGGGTGGAGCGCCCTACAAGACCGGCACGCGAACAGCAGCCAAATAAGTAACTCAGCAAGTAAAAGCCTGAAGTCTAATTTGTCCTTTACTGAAGGGACGGGTTAGGCTTTTTTTGCATGTTATAGACATAGATTGTTACGACTTTTTTCGCAATCATCCCCATATAAATGGAAAATGTGTTTGGATGGAGATTCGATAAAGGAGGCCCTTCATCATGAGATCCGTATTGAAGCTAGAAATCGAGGAAGCGAAGGTGATGATTGCTGCTGGTATTCAAGCTGCGGAGGAAGCTCAGGCAGCAGAAACGATTTGTATTGTCGACGAAGGCGGTTATTTGTTAGCTTTAGAGCGAATGAACGGAGCACGTAATACGAGTCCTGAGCTTGCGATGGCGAAGGCTTTTACGGCTAGCGGGCACAGACGGTCGACGCACCTGTTTAACCAGCCTGGCGGACCGGCGACGATCCACGGTGAAGCCTTCGGGATTCATGCGATGATGCCGGGGAAGTTTGCGATTTTCGTAGGCGGATTTCCCATCGTGGTAAACGGTCAAGTCATTGGCGGGGTAGGCGTCAGCGGAGGGGCCGGTGAGGAGGATATAGCAGTTGGTGTGGCGACATTAAAGGCGCTTCAGCTTCACCTTGGCGACCAATACGAGGTGCTTACCGATGCGGATATTAAAAAATGAGAAAACCCCGACATCTCTCCATAGAGAGAAATCGGGGTTCTTCTTTACACAAGGCTTCTAACAAACTTGAACGCTTCTTCGATTGTGTGATCTTCAAGACGTTCCAAGGAAATATCGACGCCTGGCTTGTATTGGTGAAGCTTTTTCAAAAAAGCAGCTGTCTCGAAGAGTCCTTTGCCAGACTCAACGGCATCCACTTGACCGTTCTTAACGACGAAGTCCTTCAGATGGGTTAGCACAATACGACTGCCGAAGGTTTCGAAGGCATGATCTAGAAAAGCAAGCTGGTCTCGTGGTTCAACAGCTGTCGGCGGGAGCAAATTAACAGGATCGAAAACAACACCCAACGTGCTGGAAGGCACTTCTTCCAAGATTCGCGCCATTTTCTCAGTACTAGATAAAGTATGAGTAAAAACAGGCTCTAATCCGATATGAACGCCCCAACGCTCTGCTTCTTCAGCTAATTCCTCCACAGTCTGCCGAAGGATGTTCCAGCCAATACCCTCGTAGCCTTGAGCATCCTCCGAAAGGTACGTCGTGAGATCACCTGTTTGCGTTGCCACAATAGACGTGCCGAAGTCTCTCGCATAGCGCAGATGCTCTTTAAATCTATCGATTTCATAACGTCGCTGTTGTGCATCAGGATGAATAGGGTTGATGTAGCAACCGAGGACGCCAATTCTCACACCTGCGCGATGGAACTGCTCGCCAATATGATTGGCGAGTGCAGGGCTTAATTTCCCAAGGGATAAATCATAATCGCTGATCGCTTTACTAAGTGCTAGCTGGACGAAATCGATGTCACGACCGCTTAGCTTGGCAGTCAGTTCCTTTAATGGCAAATGTCCGACCGTATGTGCGAGCGTCCCGATACCCATTCTATCTAGCCATCCATCCGCCGTCCACGCAAAGCACGTGTCCGTTCATGTAGTCGGAAGCGTTCGAAGATAAGAACACAACAGGGCCTTTAAGATCCTCAGGTGAACCCCAACGACCTGCTGGAATACGCTCGGTGATTGAAGCTGTACGTTTCTCATCCTTGAGAATAGGTGCCGTGTTATTCGTCGTCATATAACCTGGGGCAATGGCATTGATTTGAATGCCTTTTCCAGCCCATTCATTAGCTAATGCTTTCGTCACACCTGCAATGGCATGCTTACTCGCTGTGTAACCTGGTACATTAATCCCGCCTTGATAAGTCAGCATGGAAGCAATATTCACGATTTTACCGCTGCCGCGTTCGATCATATGACGACCAATCAACTGGCATAGGAAGAAAGCGGAGTTCAGGTTCAGATCAATAACGTCGTGCCAATCTTGACGTGCGTGATCAACCGCTGGTGTACGGCGGATAATACCCGCATTATTGACCAGGATATCGATGCTGCCGTAAATACCAATCGCTCTAGCAACAACATCCTCCAGGATGTCTTCATTGCTAAGATCTGCTGCGATAAGCTCAGCTTTGCCGCCTAATGCGCGGATAGCTTCAACAGTTTGTACGCTTTCCGAAGAGGATACCGCAATCACATTCGCACCTGCTTCTGCAAGTCCGATCGCCATGGCTTGTCCTAGGCCACCTGAAGCGCCCGTAACGAATGCTGTTTTTCCCGAAAGATTAAAAAGTGTCATAATGTACTCCTTTTCAAAAAAACGATTATTGGTTTCAATGTGTAACTGTTGGTTTCACTGTATATCAGTTTGTTCCACTTAATGCGTTTCAATCTGAATGCCTGTTTCGCGGAACTGCCGAGCTGTTTCTTCCGTCAACCCGCTATCGGTTATAATCATGGCCACCTCGGATAAGGAAGCGAAGGTTCGCAGGGCACATTGTCCGAATTTGAAGTGATCGATAACCCCATAAACGGTTGCGCTAGCGTCTATTAATGCACGCTTATACTCGACAAGATCATTCGTATAAATCGTAAAGCCATGCTGCAAATGCACGCCAGTAGCGGAAATGAAGGATTTCTGAATGTTGAGCCCGCGCACATATTCGACCGCTTCAGGTCCCGCAAGCATGTTGCGCAGACGGTAACCTCCAGGAACAACAAGCCGAATTTCATCTTTATGGACAAGCTCGGAGATGATATAGAGATCGTTAGTTACAACTGTAAGCGGCTGATTATCCAGCCGCCTAGCAATTTCAAGCGTTGTAGAGCCGCCATCCAGCGCAATGATATCGCGAGGCTGGATGTATCGAAGTGCGAGGGACGCAATCTCCGATTTTTTATCTGCGTGCTTGATATTCGGTTCTTTCGAGGAGAGAATGCCTAACTGATCACTTTGAGCTAGCATGGCACCGCCATGAATGCGGATAAGCAGCCCTTTTTCCTCCAGCTTGGCTAAATCCTCGCGAATAGTTTTCCCTGTTACTTCCAGTCGTTCGCTCAGCTCGTTTACGGTTACTTCTTTCTGAGCGAGTAAAACTTCCATAATCGTTTCATATCTACGTAGAGGACTCACCCTAGTTTCATCCGTTCTTCTAATGGGATTACCGATTATTTTAAATCTTGCATAGCCACGGCGTCCATATCGTTGAACATTTGATTTTCGCCAGCCATGCCCCAAATGAATGTATAGTTGTTCGTGCCAACACCGCTGTGAATGGACCAGCTTGGTGAGATGACAGCTTGCTCATTACGCATAACAACGTGACGAGTTTGTTGCGGTTCACCCATCATGTGGAAGACAACAGCATCTTCTGGCATGTCAAAATAGAAATAAACCTCGGAACGACGGTTGTGCGTATGAGTCGGCATTGTATTCCACATGTTGCCTGGTTTCAAAAGTGTCATCCCCATTACGAGTTGACAGCTTTGAATGCCATCTAAGTGGATGTATTTATAAATCGTACGCTCATTGGATGTGTTGATGCTGCCTAGGTGAGCAGGCGTTGCTTCGCTAATCGCAACTTTAACCGTTGGGTATGTTGTGTGAGCTGGTGTAGAGTTGAAGTAGAATTTAGCTGGGTTTGCTGCATCATCGCTTGCGAAAGAAATTTCTTTGGAGCCAAGACCGATATAGATGCAGTCTTTGGAATCCATCGTGTAAACCGTACCATCGACAGTAATTGTACCTCTAGCTCCAACGTTGATGATGCCGATTTCACGACGCTCTAGGAAGTAGTCAGCAGCCATTTCTTTGCGGTCAGCTTGTAATTGAAGTGTTTCCGTCGTTGGCAGAACGCCACCAATAATAAAACGGTCAACGTGTGAGTAAACTAACGTCACTTGGTTTTCTGTAAATAAGGATTGAATTTGAAACTCAGCTTGTAGGCGTTCAGTGTCAAATTGTTTTACTTCATTCGGATGTGAGGCATAGCGGATATCCATGGTTTAATCTCTCCCTAGTTTTGGTTTATTTGTGTTGATATACGTTCATATAGGTTTAATTTACTTCATATCGACGATTTAGGCAAGGAGTTCTTGTGAGCTTTTCAGGAAATTTGGGAAGTTGTGAATAAAGTCAGCAGAATGTGAACAAAACAAGCAAACGGGCGAATTTTATTAGGATGTTAAGAATGAGGAGGTACATTCAAATGGACAAAAGTCACTATTTCGATCGTGTATGCAATGATACAATTCCAACCCAACCGGATGAGGAAGATACAACACCGACGGATATGCTAAGTGATGCTATTGCAGAAATTATGGATAATTTAAGCCATCCATTTTCGGATGATGATGTCTCGGATCGAGACTAAAGCGAAAGCTTTTGTAGACTTACAATCAAATAGAAGTAGTCACCTAATCCCTTCCTCATGAAGGGATTTTCTTTTTGGCGACTGGGGAGTACAATGACCATGAGAACGGATGGAGAGGAGCTCCGGATGCTGCACACGACAAATTTGTTTCCAGCTTTATTGACGGATCACCCCTGCCATCCGCAGGAGGTTGCTTATTATTTTAAACAATGGCAAGGCTTTCATATGCCCTTTCACCGTCATAACGCGACAGAGATCATGTATACGATACAAGGCTTTTGCGAAGTAGAGATTCAGCTTTCCCCCACGCGATCCGAAAGGGTGAGATTGAAAAAAGGGGAGTTTATCCTGCTGGATGCGAATATTGCCCACCGTCTTATCGTTGAAGACGATGAGCCCTGTCGCATGCTTAATGTGGAATTTCGCTTCACTGCGCATCAGGGTGTGATGCCCTCGATCCAGCAGCTTGCCGCGGAAGAGAGGCAACTTTCCTCCTTACTGGAGGTCCAGACCGCTTACTTAGTGCTGCGTGATCCAGATGAAGTCTATCATGTGATGAAAAGCCTCGTGTTAGAGTTGGATAAGTCTGCCGACAAAAGTGAGACGATGATTCAATTGCTGATTGCCCAGCTGCTAATCCGAATTGCTCGTTTACGCCGTGAAACCGTATGTAGCAATGTGGTACAAAGCGAATGGTATGTGAAGCAAAGCATGGAGTATATGCATCAAAATTACGATCGCGAGATCCAAGTGAAAGAAATAGCAGGGGTTGTGAATTTACATCCAGGCTATTTACAGCGAATATTCAAAGCGGTGACAGGACAAACCCTGATGGGTTACCTCATGGAAATACGGATGGAAAAAGCACAAATGCTGCTGCTCGAAACTGACATACCCATTGCAGATATTTCTGATTATATCGGCGTGGGCAGCCGGCAGTATTTTCATATGTTATTCAAAGCATATACGAATTTTACACCTACCGAATATCGAAAATCGATGAATACACATAAAGTCGTCTATCCAGAAGGAAGTTAGAATTTTTGACACATGGATAAGGAAGTAGTTAGAAATTTGATAACGGTTTCTCTCATCTGCTTGGTACAATGTGAAGCATAGACGAAGTGATAGAGAGGGCGATAAATATGGCATTTAAGGTAGCATTCATTGGCGCAGGAAGTATTGGATTCACACGTGGACTTCTAAGAGATTTACTAGCTGTTCCTGAATTTCATAACATCCAAGTGGCTTTTACGGACATTAATTCACACAATTTAGAGATGGTGACTGCGCTCTGCCAACGTGATATTCAAGAGAATGGCTTATCCATTCAGATTCAAGCGACGACGGATCGCAGGGAAGCGTTAGAGGGTGCGAAATACGTACTATGCACGATTCGTGTAGGTGGTCTCGAGGCTTTTGCAACAGATGTCGACATTCCGTTGAAATATGGTGTGGACCAATGCGTGGGTGATACGTTGTGTGCTGGTGGCATCATGTACGGACAACGTGGAATCTCAGAAATGCTTCGCATTTGTCATGATATTCGTGAGGTCGCTGCACCTGATGTTACGCTGCTGAATTATGCGAACCCCATGGCTATGCTAACTTGGGCTTGTAATAAGTACGGCGGTGTACGCACGATTGGCCTCTGTCACGGCGTTCAGCATGGACATCATCAAATCGCGGACGTTTACGGGTTGGTTAAGAAAGACGTCGACATTATTTGTGCCGGCATTAATCATCAAACGTGGTATATCCAAGCTTCTCATGAGGGCAAGGATTTAACGGCAGGGCTATTAGATGCTTTTGAAAATCATGCTGAGTATGCACGCACGGAGAAAGTTCGGATCGATATGCTGCGCCGCTTTGGATACTATAGCACGGAGTCTAATGGACATTTGAGTGAGTATGTTCCTTGGTACCGAAAGCGTGCAAGTGAAATTCAGGATTGGATTGATATGGGGTCCTGGATTAATGGTGAAACGGGCGGATACTTACGTGTGTGCACAGAGGGACGTCGTTGGTTTGAAACGGATTTCCCGAACTGGATGAAGGATCCGGCATTCGTATATGCAAGCGAGAAGCGAAGTGAAGAGCATGGCTCTTACATCATCGAAGGCCTGGAAACAGGACGCGTTTATCGTGGTCATTTTAATTTGGTTAATAAAGGTGTGATCTCGAATTTACCGGATGATGCCATTATCGAAGCACCAGGCTATGTCGATCGGAACGGCATCTCGATGCCGCATGTCGGTGATCTGCCTTTGGGCCCAGCGGCGGTGTGCAATGTCAGCATCTCTGTGCAGCGCTTAGCGGTAGAAGCAGCTGTACATGGGAATGATCAGCTGCTGCGTCAAGCCTTTATGATGGATCCTCTCGTTGGTGCTGTCTGCAATCCGAAGGAAATTTGGCAAATGGTTGATGAGATGTTGGTGGCCCAAGAGGCATGGTTGCCTCAGTATAGTACTGCGATTGCTGAGGCCAAACAGCGTCTTGCTGCTGGGAACCTCATACCGACGCGTGACTATGAAGGGGCTGCCCGTGTGAAGGTGAAAACGGTTGCTGATATGCAGCAGGATCGTGAAGCAGCGAATAAGAATGCAGGGGAAGCTGACAAGGGTAAGGATCGCGCGACGACAACAGTCTAAAGGTTCATTTATTTTCAAGTGTGTTCATTTGGGTGCTTTTCAGGTATAATTTAGTGGGTGAGTGAAGGGCCGCTTGCGGTCCTTCTTTTTCATTTACCATGGAAGTGTTTTATATCGAAAGGGGAAAGTCAGATGTCTAATATTGGCATATGGGAAGCTGCAGAGCCGGGTGTGACTCGCTGTATTTTGAAAGCTGAGGTAGGTTTAATGATGATGGAGGTTCACTTTGAGCCCGGAGCTATCGGTTATCAGCACAGCCATGTTCATGAACAAATGTCGTATTGCTTGAAGGGTAAAATCGAATTTACAATCGATGGCGTAGTTTCAGTAATTGAACAGGGTCAAACGATTTATATACCAAGTGGAGCCAAGCACGGGGTTACTGCATTGGAAGACTCTGCACTTTTAGATGTATTTACACCGATTCGTGAAGACTTGGTGAAAAGATAACCAGTTGCTGATGCAACTGGTTTTCCTTTAAGCATCCTGGCGTTTTTAGAGCGTGGAGTTATGAATCTAATATTTGTGAAAAAGGAAGGGGAGAACCTGATGCAAAATAGTGGGAAATTTGCTTGGACATGGACAATACGTGAGGAAGTTCTGGACGAGTATGTTGAGATGCATTTAGCTCCATGGCCTGAAATTATGGAAGAACACAGTAAAGCTGGCATTCGGGATTATTCTATTTTTCAAAATGGTGCGCAATTTTTCTATGTGTTTTTATGCGATGATATAGATGCTGCTTTCGCCTATCTGGCAGAGAGTGATGCATGTAATCGGTGGAATGCCATTACGTCCCAAATGGTCGTAGGCTCCTTCGATTTCCGTGAAGCAGTTCCGATTACGCCGATGCGTGAGGTTTTCTATCTGAAATAAGTTGTTTTGGAAGAAGGATGACTAGAGATTATTCTAGCATCCTTTTCTCATTTTCCGACTATTGACAGAGATGGCATACCGTGGTTTTAGGGGAATTGAAACCTACTTGAAGTACTACTAGGATTGGGATAGTATGAATAGCAGAGCAATTTTTGTTGAAAGGGACGTGAGAAATGAATAACCTCAACTTAAGATTATTATTGAAAGCATCACGATTTCAGGTTATTCCAGTCATGGTTATTCCTGTCGTTCTAGGTGGATTAGGAGCCATTGTATGGAACGATACATTTCATCCAATGCTATTTGTGCTGACCTTTATTGGATCTATTGCAGCGCATCTTTTCTCAAATATGATTAATGACTTATGGGATTTTAGAAATGGGATTGATACGGCAGCCAAGGAAACGGCCTCCGCGATCTCAACGAATTCAGGATTTCTGGCAAATGGCATCATTGCAGAACGTACGTTTAGTTTTTTAACATGGTCATTATTTGCTGTTGCCCTTATTTGTGGACTTATACTAAGTATAAGCAGTGGTTGGCTCGTTCTTTTGTTCGGAGGTTTGGGTGCATTAATTGCCTATTTCTATGTGGCGCCGCCTATTAAATTTGGTTACCGTGGCAAAGGATATAGCGAGATTGCTATTTTGCTATCCTTTGGTGTTTTACCTACGTTAGGCAGTTACTATGTACAGACCATGCAGGTGGATTATCGCCCGCTATTGCTATCTTTACCAATCGGCTTATTAACGACATTGATTCTATTTAATCATCATTTTCTCCATTGGCAAGCGGATCAAAGTGCTGGGAAGCGAACGCTAGTTGTTGTATGGGGCGAGAAGCGAGCCCTGGTTTTCTCCAAATTTCTATTTGTACTGTCTTACGTAGCATTGATTACTTGTGTAATTCTTGATGTGTTCCCTTACTATACCCTTCTTGCTTTACTTACAGCCATTCCATTTTATCGGGTTTATCGTAATTTGAAGTCAGAGAATCCTTCTCCGGCCTATCTGCCATTAATGGGTGCTTCCTTAAAAGCAACCATAAGAGGCGGCATAATTATGATGCTAGCCTTAGTAGTCCAAGCTTTCATTCAATCTTAAAATTCACAGATAAAGCGAGGTCATATACATGAGCAAGCAATTTACAATTGGTGAATTTCACACGATCCTTTCGGAAGGCGAAGTTTGGAAAATAGGCGGTTTCCCAATGCCGGATGGATCTTTCTGGGAATTCAGAGAACCGAATGCAACGATTATTGTTAGAAATGGCATTCTCTATGCGCGTGCACCGCTTAGCCGCAAAAATGATTATGTACAATTTCTAGATAACGCAAAGCATATGTATTATTCGGCTCAAGACGTTGAAGTGCCGGTAGAAGGAGAAATCTCCTTCGAGCTTCAAATTCGTGCTAGTACGCAAAACACAGAGCCTAACGACTTATATGATGGTTTCGTTTCGTTGAATTTGCTTGATTTTACGACAGGGGCAGCATTGGATTTCTTTGCGGGTAATGATAAATATGCGAGTGTTTATGCAGTACTTCCCTTCCCAGGTGTACAAGTGCCTGAAACAGATAAAACACGTTTCTTCTGTATTTTCAAAGAGGAAACCAATTTCCAACCACGTGAATTTAATACGTATAAAATTACGTACCACCGCGGGAATGATGAAGTCATTTTCTATGTGAACGGTGAGGAAGTGCGCCGTGAGAAAAATGTGCCGATCAAATTCAATCGATTCACAATTGCATTAGGCATGATGACAGAGAAGGATTTGACGCCTCAAGGAAGTGTCTCTCTACATGGACAAACGATTATTGGCGAATGGACGCCCGTCACTGTTACAGTAACGGAATAAAACGTACGATTGAAAGAGCTCGGACTTCATTCCTGAAGTCGGGCTCTTTTTTGCACGCTCCTGCCTATGGGTGAATACACTGGAGTACTCAGCGATTAGGCTTCATAGGAGGTACGGGTATGCGGAAATATACAGTCAAACAGGATCCTCGCGATTTTCGTGATTTCACATACAGGAGTGTCAATTATATTCGGGAATCCCAATTGCCGAAGCAATTCGATTTACGCAACAAACTCTCTCCTGTTGTGAACCAAGGTTCGTTAGGTTCATGCACTTCGAATGCGATTGTGAGCGGATTGCGAGAGTACTGGCTGCGATCCGAAGAAGAGAACCCAACGCGGTTATCCCGACTTTTTCACTATTGGCATGAACGTGAACTCGAGCATACGATTAATCGTGATGCAGGAGCTACGATCCGTGATGGGTTTAAAGTGCTGCAGAAAACGGGCGTATGTCCAGAGGAAGTATGGCCCTATGAGATAGCGAATTTTCGCAATACGCCGAATCATGAAGCTGAAGCTCTTGCTAGGTACTATCGTATTGATGGCTATCATCGTATTCATGATCTAGCAGGTATAAAAGCAGCACTTGCAGATGGATCACCAGTTGTTTTCGGTATTTGGATCTATGAATCGTTTGAAAGTAAGACAGCTTCCAAAACAGGGAAAATTCCGTATCCAAATCGGAAAAAGGAAAAGCTGCTAGGCGGTCATGCCTTACTTGCTGTTGGCTACAAGGATAGTAAGGTGAAGGGACAGGGAGTCATCATTGCTAGGAACTCATGGGGTACCACTTGGGGTGACGCTGGCTACTGCTATATTCCTTATTCCCTTTTTAAAAATAGATCGCTGACCTTTGATTACTGGACGGGAAAATAAATCAAAAATAAGGGAGGCTTGCAGCAATGTTAAGCGTGGAAGATGCGAACAAAATTATAGCTTTCTTATCGGCTGCCTATTTCGCAACCTCAGATGCTGAAGCGAGGAAGGAATTTAATCGTTTAGCGAATGAAGTGAGGAAGGCTTCAGGACAGCCCTTACAATAAGTAAATGAATACATCCAAATGAAATTCAACGAAACGAGGGGCGGCTTCATGCCAAAGGAAAAGCTTGCGTTACTCATTCTCATCCTTTATGTTTTGCTAATCTTGTTTCTTAGTTTGTTTTTATGAAAAATGAGAAAAACAGCCGTTGCGATCGGTCGCAGCGGCTGTTTTACGTTTAAAACCCCTTGTATTGCGGCTCTTCATTTTCTAATTGCTGAACGCGTGAAGAGACTTGATCAACAATTTGCTGGGTAGATTGGGCAGCTGTCTCATATAATTGCTTGGCCTCTTGATTCTGTGTACTAAGGGCAAAGGTTTCAAGACTGGCTTGTGCACTTTTTAAGGATGCTAGGGTGGTTTTAACTTGTGCTGCTACTGTCATGTTGTCGTAAACACTCCTCAAATTTGATTATGGATGAGAACAGATAGATTCAATATGCGCTCTCCGGTTTGCGGTTGTTAATATGCCCGCAGTGATTGCTGTATATGTTACCAAATAAATCCAATTTAGAGTAATAATAGTTAGTGTCCAATTGGCACATAATGTAGATATTGAAAGATGGAGAAGGAGGAGGAATGATGTGCCGGACTGGCTACTTATTGCTATTAGAGCACTAGGTACCTTAATGTTTCTGTTTGTTTTAACGCGGATTCTAGGTAAAAAACAAATATCTCAGCTCACTTTTTTTGAATATGTCATCGGCATAACACTTGGGGATCTGGCAGGTAACATTTCGACTGATGTCGAGGCGAATTACTATCATGGTGTTATCGCAATTTTGGTATGGGTCCTTGTGCCATTAGTACTGGAAATATTGACTTTGAAGAGCAAGACACTTCGTGTCTGGTTTGAAGGGAATGGCCGAGTTCTCATTAAGGATGGCAAAATTCTTGAGGGGAATTTGAGAAAAGAACGCTATACAGGTGACGAACTACTTGAACAATTACGTACCAAAGGCGTATTTCGGGTGGCTGATGTGGAATTTGCGATGCTGGAGACTAGCGGTGATTTGAGCATTCTGTTAAAGAGTGAGAACCAGCCATTAACGCCTAAGCATATTGGCATGAAGCTGGCCATAGAGAAACCCACGCAAGCTGTCATGATGGATGGTGTCATTCAAAATGAGCCGCTGGCTGCCGCGGGAAAAAGTAGAGGATGGCTGCAAGCGGAGCTTGATAAGCTGGGTGTTGCGAAGGAGAATGTATTTCTCGGTCAAGTTAACACAGAGGGTGAATTAACCGTTGATCTTTTTGATGACAACCTACAAGTCCCTGCACCGACCGAACGTCCTGCCTTACTCGCTTGCTTAAAGAAATGTGAAGCAGATTTGGAGCTGTTCTCACTAACGACACAGAATGCAGAAGCCAAACAAATGTATGAAGCTTGTTCCATTCAGTTAACCCAAATTATTCAACAGGTACATACGATTCTCAGAGCTTAGGTTTTGAGGGAATAGGAGTAAGTCATGCCTAACAACAAGAAGAAAAACTTAACAATGACACAGCAAGAGTACCAAAAATTAGCCAAGCAGCAAGAGCCCAAAAGACCTGTTCTCAAAAATTGCGGCAGAGCCTTTCTCGTGGGGGGCACGATCTGCCTGATTGGCGAATGCTTTATGCGTATGTTCATTAATTGCTTTGGATTTACGGAGAAAACAGCGGGCAATCCAACCGTAGCAGTAATGATTATTATCTCGGTTATTTTAACCAGTCTCGGTATCTATGACAAAATCGCACAGTGGGCAGGAGGCGGAAGCTCTGTCCCCGTTACTGGATTTGCGAATTCACTTTGTTCGGCGGCGATTGAGCATCGTGCGGAAGGTCTAGTGCTTGGCGTTGGCGGAAATATGTTTAAGTTAGCGGGTTCAGTTATCGTTTTCGGAACTGTTGCGGCCTTCTTTGTAGGGATTGCGCATCTTATCTTCACGGGGGGTTGACGATATGCTGAAGGGACACCAAAGCTGGCTTTTTGAAAATCGGCCCGTGATTCTGTCAACGGGTACTGTTGTAGGTCCAGATGAAGGAAAAGGACCGCTAAATGAGGATTTTGATATTGTTCATGGCGATTTGACACTCGGTCAAAAAACATGGGAAAAAGCAGAGAAAGCGTTGCTGGAGGAGGCTGCACATCACGCACTGGCGAAAGCCGGGCTAACCGACGGCCAGATCCAATTCTATGTTGGCGGCGATCTGATGAATCAGATCATCTCCAATACCTTCGCGGCGCGGACGCTGAATATACCTTATCTTGGTATATTCGGCGCTTGCTCTACGTCGATGGAGGGACTGGCGCTAGCCGCCCAATTGGTCGATTCTGGCGCAGCCAACTATGTGATGGCTGGCACCTGCAGCCATAACTGTACGGCGGAGAAGCAGTTCCGTTATCCAACGGAATATGGCTCTCAGAAGCCGCCGACAGCGCAGTACACGGTCACGGGCGCAGGGGTCGCCGTGCTAGGGAAGACCGGTGTCGGCCCTGTCGTCACCGCTGCTACGATCGGTCGGATCGTGGATATGGGGATCACGGATCCGTTCAATATGGGCGCAGCTATGGCGCCGGCTGCCGTCGATACGATCCAAACCCATTGCCGCGAATTGAATCGCGATCCTTCCTATTACGATCTCATCGTGACGGGGGATCTAGCTGCAGTAGGGGTCAGCATTGCGCGTGAGCTCTTTCACAAGCACCAGTTCCCAATCGAGCAAACAACCTACAACGATTGCGGATTAATGATCTTTGATCGTGAAACGCAAACGGTTCAGGCGGGAGGCAGCGGTTGCGGTTGCTCGGCTACGGTTACCTACGGGCACTTGCTGAAGCGCATGGCCAAAGGGGAGTTGAAAAGAATTCTCGTTGTGGCGACAGGAGCCTTGCTTTCACCGCTTTCTTTCCAACAAGGAGAGAGTATTCCTTGTATCGCACATGCTGTTTCCATTGAGTCTGGAGGGTTATACGTATGAGCTTTTTTTGGGCTTTTGTAGTTGGAGGGGCCATCTGTGTGCTTGGGCAGCTCATGATGGATGTTGGTAAACTAACGCCAGCCCATACCATGAGCACACTTGTTGTTCTTGGTGCCATTGCGGATGGTTGCAATTTATATGAACCGTTGATTGCCTTTGCTGGCGCAGGTGCGACCGTGCCTATAACGAGCTTCGGGAATGCGCTTGTTCACGGAGCTTTAGAGGAACTCCATAAGGATGGCTACATAGGTATCATAACAGGTATTTTCAAGGTGACCAGCGCGGGGATATCCGCTGCGATTATTTTCTCGTTCTTGGCTGCCTTGTTTGTGAAACCCAAAGGATGAAGCTAGTTAGTGTGATAAGGATGCAACAGCATGTGCAATGGACGCCAAGTGGCGTCTTTTTCTGTTTCACGTGGGTAATTTTAACAAATAACTTTAGAGGATTTACAAGTATACGGAAGAAAAACTTTCCTGTAAACTAGATTTACGTACATTTTTTTTTATTTTCTGAACCAAACAGAATATGAAGCATGCTCGTACAAATTAGCCTTGTTAACGCATACAAGTTTTCTACGAAAACTCTAAGGAGGACCAACACATGGAAACTGCCACTCAGCTTCATGTAGAAGTACTAGCTAGGCTGAAAGCAAATTTAGAATCATGTATTCTTGGCAAAAGCGCTGAAATTGAATTGTTGCTTACTGCGATGTTGGCCGGTGGTCATGTTCTGCTTGAGGATGTTCCAGGAACAGGTAAAACGGTACTCATTAAAGCATTAGCGAAATCCATTAACGGGCAATTCCGCCGTATTCAATGTAACCCGGACTTATTGCCAACGGATATAACTGGCGTTTCTATATATCACCCCAAAAAAGAGGAGTTCATTTTCCGTTCTGGGCCGATTATGACCAATATTTTGCTGGTAGATGAGATCAATCGCGCCACGACGAAAACCCAATCAGCCCTTCTGGAAGCGATGGAAGAGCAGCATATTACAGTAGACGGCGACTTGCATGAACTCCCATCTCCGTTTCTAATGCTAGCGACTCAGAATCCGATCGACTTTGAAGGCACATATACATTGCCAGAGGCCCAATTAGATCGATTTATGATCAAGCTGAGCTTAGGTTATCCAAGTGAAGCAGCTGAGAAAATGATGATTGCATCCCAAAGCAAAGTTCATCCAATGGAAGCACTGCATGCTATTGTGGACACCAAGCAAGTGCTTGAGATTCAGGAGCAGGTTCGCCGTGTTCACTTGGATGAAGCCGTGGCTGATTACTTAGTCACCATTTCGAGAAAAACACGGGAACATCACGCTGTTTTCCTCGGAGCGAGTCCGAGGGCTACACTTTCACTAGTATTAGCATCCAAAGCGTATGCTTTCATACATGGACGTGATTATGTCATCCCGGATGATATTAAATATTTAGCTCCTTTTGTACTGGGTCACCGTATGATCCTTCAAATGGAAGCGCGTATGGATGGCGTTAGCATCGCTTCTGTACTCGCTGCGATTTTTGAGCAAGTACGGGTTCCGGTCAGATTGGAGAAGTGAGCCTATGAAACGACCGGTATTTAAACGATTCGGGGAGCGTCCCCGGTTTCCGGCAGCATTATGGCTACTTTTAACTTGTTTGTTGGCTAGCTTGTTCTTCATGCTACTTCAAGGTGGGAAGCTAGCCTCGATGTTATTCATTACGATGACAGTTTTAACGGTGTATTTGCTTTCAGGGAACTGGAGTGGCATCAAACGCGCGCAGGGGACTCGC
This sequence comes from Paenibacillus sp. J22P143, assembly GCF_059692035.1. NCBI lineage: Bacteria > Bacillati > Bacillota > Bacilli > Caryophanales > Paenibacillaceae > Paenibacillus > Paenibacillus sp. J22P143. The sequence goes on along the minus strand of NZ_JCAUAQ010000004.1, from coordinate 325,395 downwards.
AAGCTTGCGAATGCAGGCTTAGAGGCTAAACTCGAGGCAGGACAATCTTTGCAAATTAAGATTGGGGTACAATTGCCAGGGTATTGGCCAGTTCCTTACTTGATGATTAAAGATCAGCTAATTCGTCAGAATGGGGATGAATCAATTTTTGAAGGGTCAATCGTTCCAGATTGGAAACGTCGTGGTGAGTTCACCTACAGCACGCCACCACTACGGAGAGGCTATTATCGTTTCGGTGAGACGGAGTGCTTGACGGAAGATATTTTTGGCTTTTTTCAGCATAAGGGTCGATTGGATCTACAGCAGCCGATTACCGTGTATCCGCAAACCGTCACCATACGCGAATGGGCGCAATTTCATCAAATGCTCAAAGGGATGCAGCATCACTCTACGACAACTAGCGCACACCGGGAAACGACGCAAATTAATGGCGTTCGCGAATACATTTACGGCGATCGGCTTTCACGGATTCACTGGAATGCGACGGCTAAGACAGGCACCTGGAAGTCGAAGGAGTTCGAGCGGGAATCTTTGCCGAAAACGATTATTCTCCTAGACCGAACCGCTCGAGCGTACCGAGATGGAGCTGAATTTGAATTAGCTGTGTCGGTTGCAGCTTCCTTGTTCCGATATGGAACAGGACGTGAAATGTCGCTGGGCCTACTGTCGATCGGCAAGGAATTTACTTATTTTGAACCGAAGCACAGTCAGCATCATTATAAGGAAATTGTTAAACATCTAGTAGGTGTAGATGCGGATGGCTATCAAACTCTCAGTCAAATATTGAAGGAGCGCTCGCAGGATTGGCCGGCAGGCAGCTTAATTGTACTTATTTCTCCGCAAAAGGGCAGTAGTATGCTGCAAATGTTTCAGCAAATGGCGCTTCTTCAAATGAAGCCCTGCCATATTTGGATTCATGGTCAACCAGATCAAGCTTTTGGACCTCAAGGAGTGGAGCAAATCTCCACGCATGAGGATTACATTAAAGCGATTCGCTCACAAGGCTATATGGGGTATGATGTTAGTCAATTAACGGACTTGCCTAACCTTCTGGGAGGGGCGAAACGGTATGCCTAACACATGGTGGAGCAGACTCCTTCTTAAGGATTGGGCGATACGAGTCTCTGCGATTTTCGTTGGTATCTTCCTGTATCAATTTTTGATTTGGATCATGAAAGAAGATGGTCTTTGGCTTGCTGAGACGGTCTCTTTTGTAACATGGACCTTGGTCCTTACTACGGCGACTTATTGTATACCCAAAATCACGAATGGCTGGCGCGCATTGATCCAGTTCATACTCATTATCTGGCTCCATGGCTTGGGAATGGGATATCATTGGGTAGCTGTTCATCTGACGTCATGGAAAGAGGCGCTGCGATGGATTGGTCTCAATGCAGGGCAGCTTGAACCGTATATTTGGTTTAGTTTAAGCGCTTGGATCGTTTATTTGTTCGCAATGTGGTCCATTCAATCGAGATTTCGTACTGTCGTCCTCATTTTTGTTAGCATTTTATTTTTTGCCGCACGTGATTCTTTCAGTATGATTATTCTATGGCCTCAAGTGGCGATGATCCTGCTCTGCGGATTTCTCATCTTAATTGTGAGACATTTTTCGCAGCTGAAGAAAAAAGCGCCAGACGTTTGGGAGACGATTTCCGATTATCCGTCTTCTTTCGCTGTTCCTATCCTCATTTTGGTTGGCGTGATTACGTTGGCTGGTGTTTTCGCACCAACGGTAAATCCCATTTTGACGGATCCTTATACAGCTTGGAAAGTGAGTCGCGGGGAAACGGTGCCATTGCTTGGCAAAGGAGTTAGCATTGCAACTTCGACGGCTGACGCCTCATCGGGCTATAGCCGTGATGATAGCCGACTCGGCGGTGGCTTTCGATTTGATTACACGCCGGTGATGACGGTTGAATCTAGTAAACGAACCTATTTCCGTGGTGAAACGAGATCGATGTATAACGGGAAAGGTTGGGAGCTTGGGCCAACGGAAAAGAGATTGCCTATGTTTCGGGTGAATTTGAATCCGTTACCGCTGGATCCACGGTTTGATGTATCGCAATTGAAAACGCAGGAAGTCACGCAAAGTGTTGTGATGGATCGTGAAGAGGTGTTCCCTGTATTATTCGGGGGATACGCCATTCAGAAAATTGTGGAAATTAATAAAGGTGAAAACCCATTCCAGCGTATCATTTGGTCACCGCGACAATCGGAGCTTCGCTTCACAGGACGAAGTAATTATCCAAAAGACTACTCGGTTGTGGTACAAGAGCCTATTCTTGAGGAAGATCTGCTGCGGAAAACGGCAGGAGATTACGTAAATAAGCCGGACTGGGCAGAGTACTTACAAGTACCGGCTGATTTGCCTGAGCGTGTGAAACAGCTAGCTCTTGATCTTACGAAGACAGCAACGAATCCCTATGATAAAGCGAAGCTGATCGAGAAGTATTTGTCTGAGAATTTCCCTTATACCAATACACCAGACGAAACGAAGGGGAAAAGTAAAGATTTTGTGGATCGTTTCCTTTTCGAAGTCAAGCAAGGGTATTGTGATTATTACTCGACGGCAATGGCTGTGCTCACGCGTTCGATTGGTTTGCCTACACGCTGGGTGAAAGGATATTCCTCAGGGTCCTCTTCGATCGCCAACGACATTCGGGAACAGGGTATCTTAGGTGCTTTAGGAGCCACATTTGACACAGATGGTGCTGGTACGTATACGATTCGCAACTCAGATGCGCACTCTTGGGTAGAAGTTTACTTTGAAGGCTTTGGCTGGATATCCTTTGAGCCGACCTCGGGCTTCACGCTGCCCAATGTATTCCCAGAAGCAGCACCAGTACCAGAAGATTTAACAACGGATACGGAAACGAGCACATTGCCAGAAGAAACGACAGAACCAAAGAGCTTCACATGGCTCTGGCTGACACTGAGCAGTGTAGTAGTCGTAGTACTTCTATCTGTCGCAGTATTTTTCTTAATGAGAACTGAAGCTTGGTATAACTGGCGAGCTCGCAGGAAACAGCTGCAAGTCGTGAATTTCAATCAGAAAATAATTGTTGAATTTGAAAGAATGCTCCGTGCCTGCCGTCGTAAAGGGTACACGCGACACGAGTATGAAACTGTTCGTGAAGCAACAACCAGATGGTCATCACAGAGTAAATGGTTGAAGAAAGAGCTGGATGCGTTAATTGAATTATTTGAACGTGCGAAATATAGTCAATTAGCGGTGTCTGAAGTTGAATATCAACAAGCGAACCAATTAATTCTTCGTGTCAAAGAACAAATGAAATGAGAAAACGAAGCCACTCTCCCATCTAGGAGGGTGGCTTCGTAATGAGAGGAGATTTGTTCAAATGGCGTTCATCGATTGTCATTTTCACTCCGAATCCCTTGGTGTTGCAGCTTCCATGCATGTTATATTACCTCAAGTTGCCAAAAGCCAAATCGGACTAGCTTCACATGCTTATGGGGAGAAGCACCCCACATTGTTTTTACTTCACGGCTTGTCTGATGATCATTCAATCTGGATGCGGAGAACCTCCATTGAGCGATACGCTTCCCAGCTCGGTATCGCTGTCGTTATGCCAGCTGTGAATCGCAGCTTTTATGCAGATATGGCTTCAGGGCCAAAATATTGGGAGTTTATTAGTGAAGAATTACCAACGATAGCGAGATCATTCTTCCCATTAGCAGAGGAAAGAGAGTTAAACTACGTAGCAGGTCTTTCTATGGGCGGATAGGAGCTATGAAGCTGGCACTCTCGCATCCGGATCGATTTGCAGCGGGCGCTAGTCTTTCTGGTGCTGTTGATATTGTTGGGAGAGCGACTGCGTTTCCAAATGATTTTCAATTGATTTTTGGCGACGGATCAACGATAAAAGACAGCCCGAATGATTTATTTTATCTTGCAGACCAGCTCGTTGCTAGTAAACAAGAGAGACCTCAGCTCTATCAATGCTGTGGTACGGAAGATTTCCTATACGAAGATAACATTCGATTCCGGGATTATTGCCGTGCACAGGGATTGCAACTGACATATGAAGAAGAACCAGCCACACATGAATGGGGCTATTGGGATCACAAAATTCAAAGCGTATTAGACTGGTTGCCGTTGCCATCAAGAACCTAGTGGGAAAATATGTTCTTTTCTTTTTGCAACAAACGAGGCACTATGGTATAGTTTCACGTATATGTCAAGGAAGCAGTTGGAGGGAATTCGTTTGCTGAAAAAGCTTGTACCCAGACAGTCTGTTCATACAATTTATGATATTGATGCCAATCACCTGTGGGGATTCGGTATTCGCGGAATTATAACGGATCTTGATAATACACTTGTTGGTGCACGCGATCCACATGCGACACCTGAGTTAATAGAATGGCTGAATCATTTGCAGCAGATCGGCTTCAAAGTTGTCATTGTGTCGAACAATCATCATAACCGGGTGTCGACCTTTGCAAAGCCACTGGGCATTCCGTTTATTCACCGTGCCAAAAAACCGACGAATGCTTCCTTTCATAAAGCGATGAAGCTGCTTGGAACGAATACGCGACAGACCACTGTTATCGGGGATCAAATGCTGACAGATGTGCTTGGCGGCAATCGAATGGGGCTATACACGATCCTAGTTCAACCGATCTCAAGAAAAGATGAAGGACTATTTACGAGAGTGAATCGTCTGATTGAGAAATGGGCAGTAGCAAGGATGAAGAAATAGGAGGTTTCATGAGTACAGAAACAATACAACATTGTGCGGGTTGCGGCATTGGGCTGCAAACAGAAGACAAAAGTAAGCTAGGCTTTATTCCAGAGGCAGCCTTGCAAAAGGAACCTTTGATTTGCCAACGCTGTTACCGGATTAAGCATTATAATGAATCTTCAAGCATTACCCTTCAACAGGACGACTTTCTGAAATTATTAGGACATGTTGGTCAAACGAAGGCGTTAGTTGTGAAAATCGTGGATATTTTTGATTTTGAAGGCAGTATGATCAGCTCACTTGCCCGATTTATCGGCAATAATCCCGTTTTACTCGTAGTTAACAAGATTGATTTGCTGCCCAAAGTGACGAATGCTAATAAGATCATCAACTGGGTGCAGCGCAGAGTCAAGGAAGAGAACCTCAAGGTTGTTGATATCGTCCTTTGCAGCGCGAAGAAAAACATCGGCTTCGACCGAGTTATTTCTGCTGTACAAGAATACCGCGGCAACATGGACGTGTACGTGGTTGGTGCTACGAACGTAGGGAAATCGACGTTAATTAATCGCCTTATCAGTGATTACAGTGATTTGGAAGCTGAACTGACGACGTCGCAATATCCGGGAACTACGCTCGATCTGGTCAAAATTCCGCTTGATGACGGCAAATTCATTATTGATACGCCTGGGATAGTGTACAAGCATCGTCTGACTGAGGTCGTGAAGAAGCGTGATCTAACGCCGCTTATGCCAGATAAACCGCTTAAACCTATGGTATTTCAACTTAATGAGGCTCAGACGTTATTTTTTGGCGCGCTCGTTCGATTTGATTTTATCCAAGGTGAGCATCAATCCTTTACTTGTTACACGTCGAATGCGATTCAGATACATCGCACGAAGCTGGAGAAGGCGGATAACTTGTATGAAGAGCACAAAGGTGTCATGCTGACGCCGCCGGCGCAAGCTGATCTTGAAGAACTTCCTAAGCTGGTTAAGCATCCGCTGCACATACCGAAGGGGAAACAGATGGATGTGCTGATCTCAGGTTTAGGCTGGATTAAAGTGAATAGTCTAGCTGGTGCACAGCTCGCTGTTCATGCACCGAAGGGCATTAAAGTGATTACACGGGAGTCGTTGATTTAGGAGGACATGGGGAGATCATGGAGAAGACTCGGACGATCGACAGTCATACAGTACTATACGGAGTATTCGGGGATCCGATCAGGCATTCCCGTTCTCCGATCATGTTGAACCGCGCTTTTCAGGAAGCGGGGATCAATGGGGTTTATGCAGCTTTTCACGTTAAGCCTGAAGAGCTTGGCGACGCAGTTCGGGGAATCAGGGCTCTAGGATACCGCGGAGTGAATGTGACAATTCCACATAAAGTAGATGTGATGAACTACCTCGATGAGATCGATGAAGGGGCTATGATCGTTGGCGCAGTCAATACCATCGTGAATGAAGCGGGCAAGCTCAAAGGCTTCAACACAGATGGGATTGGTTATGTACGTTCCTTGAAGGAAGAGACGGGAATCGATCTCAAAGGGAAACGTGTTCTTCTGCTCGGTGCAGGCGGCGCAGCACGCGGCGTGGCTTATGCCTTGGCCAAAGAGGGCGTGAGCTGTATTTATATTGCGAATCGTACCAAGGCGCGTGCTGTTGAGCTTGCTGCTACAATAGGCGCATTCACCGAAACCGTTGGCTTAGGGATGGATGAGTTGGGGGATATTGTTGATAATGTTGAATTTGTTCTCAACACGACGTCAGCAGGCATGCACCCTAACATAGACGAGCTTCCTATGCCGCTTCATCTAGTTCGAACACATCACCTAGTTAGTGATCTTATTTATAATCCACGCATCACGAGATTTCTTCGTGAAGCGGAAGCTATAGGAGCTCGCATTCATGGCGGGCTTGGCATGTTTATTTATCAAGGCGCTTATGCCTTCGAGTATTGGACGAATACACCTGCGCCGGTTGAGGCGATGAGACAGGTGGTAGAACAGTCATTAACTGAATAAGAATGAATAGAGGGACATCCATGTTAACAGGCAAACAAAAACGTCATTTACGCTCACTCGCGCATCACATTGATCCAATCTTTCAAGTAGGTAAAGGAGGCGTGAATGACCATATCATTCGTCACATTCAAGAAGCTATCGAAGTTCGTGAATTGATCAAAATTACCGTGCTTAACAACAGCGGAGAAGATCGTCAAGAAGTCGGAGCTGAATTATCCGAGAAATCTGGCGCAGAGCTTGTTCAGGTTATCGGGAAGATCGTCGTGCTTTACAAAGAATCGCGTGACAATAAGAAGATTGAACTGCCGCGCTAATGAGGTGGACGTATGCTTGTCGGAATTATGGGAGGCACATTCGATCCCATCCATACCGGTCATTTAATCGCAGCTGAACGTGCGAGGGTAGAAGGGGGCTTGGACGAGGTATGGCTGATGCCTGCCAACGTCCCTCCGCATAAGCCTAATGCACCATGGGCAACAAGCCAGCAGCGTTGGGAGATGGTTTGCCTTGCTGCGGAAGGCAATCCTTTTTTTCGTCCAGTCGATATCGAAATTAACAAAGGCGGCGTATCCTATAGTATCGATACGATCGAACTGTTGAAATCGCAATATCCGGACATCGCGTTCACGTATATTATTGGCGCCGATATGGTTCAGTATTTGCCGCAGTGGCATCGCATCGATGACATCGTGCGGCAAATTCATTTTATTGGATTAGCCAGACCTGGTTATGAGCTGGACTTGACTCAACTGCCCGAGCGTATTCGAAATCGAGTGAAGCTTGTACCGATGCCGCTCGTTGAAATTTCTTCAACAGCAATTCGGGCACTGAGAGAGAATCGGGATCCCGTGAGGTACCTTGTACCAGATAAGGTAGGGCAATTCATGGAGGTGAATCGCTTATATGAAACGTGAAGACCTTATGGCAGCGGTCAAGGAGCAAATGCCCGAGCGGCGTTGGCAGCACACGCTTGGTGTGATGGAAACGAGTGTGCTGCTGGCTGAACGATTTGGCGGGGATGCGGTCAAAGCGGATGTCGCAGCGATTTTGCACGACTATTGCAAGTATTGGCCTATTCAGGAGCAAGCTAAGATTATTCGTGACAATGATTTACCACAAGACTTGTTAGCTTTCGATAAGGAGCTGTGGCATTCGCACGCAGGTGCTTTTATCGCGAAGACGCAATTCGGCATTGACGACGAGGAGATTTTGGATGCGATCAGGTACCATACATCCGGTCGCGAACAAATGACGCAGCTCGACAAAATCGTATGCTTGGCGGATTATATGGAACCAGGCCGTGATTTCCCAGGAGTCGAGTTCATTCGTGAACTTGCTAAGTCGAGTCTCGAACGCGCGTTGATTGCCGGCTTTGACTCCACCATCAACTTTTTGATATCCAAAGGTAAGCGCATTTATCCACTTACTATTTTGACACGGAACGATTTATTGGAACAAATCCAAATACACACCTAATGACATGGAGGATGATTGCATGAGTAAAAACCCAGAAGAAATATTAGCATTCGTTGTTGAGGCAGCGGAAGACAAAAAAGCAGCGGATATCGTTAGCTTGAATTTGCAAGGCGTATCCCCAATTGCGGATTATTTCGTTATTTGTCACGGGAATTCGGAAACACAAGTACAATCAATTGCAGGCGAAGCTCGTAAAAAAGCGCATGAGCATGGTGTTCATATTCGAAGCTATGAAGGCATTGACACAGCAAGATGGGTACTTCTTGATCTAGGGGACGTTGTTCTCCACGTTTTCCATCGTGATGATCGTCAATATTATAATATCGAAAAACTTTGGTCCGATGCCAAAGTTGTGGAGCGCGTATGAGAAATGAAGCAGGATCCCTTGTTACCCTAGAGGTAGCAAGGGAAGTTCCACCTAATGGCTTTTTCCTGAGTGATGGATATCAGGATTATCTGCTGCCTTATGCGGAAATTGTAGGGAACCGAATTAGTCCTGGAGACAAAGTGGAAGTGTTCTTATTCCACGATACGCAGGATCGAATTATGGCGACCATGAAGAAACCGCTGCTGACCATGGGTCATGTTGGGCTTCTAGAGGTTGTTGATATTCATCCGCGGTTTGGCTATTTCTTAGAAATGGGTCTTGGTCGTCATTTACTTTTACCCTACAAACATGTGCCAGAGCTTGAAGAGCTTCGACCTCAAGTAGGGGATAAAGTGTTCGCAACGCTTGCACACGATCGGCAAGGCCGATTAATTGCAAAGCTGGCGCTTGAAGAAGACTTGGCTCCGCTATGTGTACGAGCTCCGTCGAGTTGGACAAACCAATGGGTTAAAGCTCGTGTTTATCGTCCACTTCAGATGGGTACATTCGTCATATGTGAGGCGGGTGTTCTAGGATTTGGTGTCATCGGACTGATCATTCCACAAGAGCGGACACGCTTGCTTCGTGTAGGCGAGCTAGTTGATGTTCGGATCGCATTTGTGCGTGAAGAAGATGGACGAGTTAACCTATCGATGAGGCTTCCGAAGGAAAAAGGACGCGATGAGGATGCAGAATGTATTCTTGAAGTGCTCCGTGAACGTCCTGGGAATGCTATGCCATTCTCGGATAAAACGCAGGCAGATATCATCAAGGATAAATTCGGTCTAAGTAAAGCAGCCTTCAAACGTGCTTTAGGCAAGCTGATGAAAGATGGTCTCATTTATCAGGAAGCAGATTGGACGTATCTGAAACAAGAGGAGACGCAAGGCTGAGATGAGTTACGAGAAATTCGCCTATACGTACGATCGTTTAATGAACAACATGCCCTATGCAGATTGGCTGAGGTTCGTTAAGGAAGGCTTTGAACGCTTCGAAGTAAAACCAACAACGCTTGTGGATTTAGGATGCGGGACAGGCAATTTGTCTATTCCATTAGCTGCTGAAGGCATACAAGTGACGGGCATCGATCTTTCCGAGGATATGCTGGCCGTTGCTGAGCAGAAGCATAGCGAACAACCCAGTCAGCTTCGCGGCGGTGCCATTCGTTGGGTCCAACAGGACATACGTGAATGGGAGCTTAGCGAGGAAGTGGATGTTGCCATTTCATTTTGCGACAGTCTCAACTATTTGCTAGAGGAAGATGACATCGTGGATGCTTTCCGTCAGACATTGGCTGGGCTCAAGCCAGGTGGTTTATTCCTCTTCGATGTACATACACCAGCTCAATTGTTTGCCTACGCGGAGTCTCAGCCCTTTTTTCTAAATGAAGACGATGTTGCTTACATTTGGACAAGTGAGTTAGATGAGGAACGTGTTCAGATTGAACATGATTTAACGATTTTCGTCAAAGACAGAGGCTCAGGCGAAACCTTCCGGCGCATTGATGAAACGCATGAACAAAGAGCGTATCCCTTGCAGTGGCTAGAACGGATGCTAATCGAGGTAGGCTTTCGTGAGGTACATCAAGCTTCTGACTTTACGTGGGAGCAGCCAACGGATAAGACAGAGCGAGCTTTCTTTATTGCGAAAAAATAATCCTAAAGGGATTCGCCCTCGGCTTGACAGTGCGGCATTATTTTACATATAATCAAAGCTAATCAGTTGTATGGAAAGCTTAGATGAGGAATAGTACCTTGTACAGCATCTTTCAGAGAGTCGGAGCTAGGGTGTGAGCCGGCAGATGTTAGTCTTGAGAACTCGCCTCGGAGCTAGAAGGTGAACCGCTGGAAGTGAGGGCGCTAGCTGGATCGTCTCACCCGCGTTAAGGGGCAGAGTGAACACAGGTGAAGAATACCTTGTGTTAACTAGGGTGGTACCACGGGAATTATACCTCTCGTCCCTAGCGATATCCGCTAGCGATGTGAGGTTTTTTTGTGCGTATTTGCATACATGAGCAGAGAGCAACTTGAAGGAGGCATGGAGTCATGACACAGGAATTGAAAGAAACGAAAGAGCAACAAGGCTACAATCCGCAAGCGATCGAACCCAAATGGCAGGCATACTGGGATGCCAAGAAAACATTTAAGGTACTGGAAAATTCGGCTAAACCGAAATTTTATGCCTTAGATATGTTTCCTTATCCATCAGGCGCGGGCTTGCACGTAGGGCATCCTGAAGGCTATACGGCGACTGATATCGTTTCCCGTTTTAAACGGATGAGAGGCTTTAATGTCCTTCACCCAATGGGCTGGGATGCATTTGGACTTCCTGCAGAGCAGTATGCGTTGGATACAGGGAATGATCCGAGAGAGTTCACGAAGAAAAATATCGATACGTTCCGCCGTCAAATTAAATCACTCGGCTTCTCTTACGATTGGGATCGGGAGATTAGTACAACGGATCCGGAGTACTACAAATGGACGCAGTGGATTTTCATCCAACTCTACAATAAAGGTCTTGCTTATGTAGATGAGGTTCCAGTGAACTGGTGTCCGGCTCTAGGTACTGTACTTGCAAATGAGGAAGTTATTGACGGATTAAGTGAGCGTGGTAACCATCCGGTTATTCGGAAGCCGATGCGTCAGTGGATTTTGAGAATTACGGAGTATGCGGAGCGTTTGCTTGAGGATCTAGAAGAGCTTGATTGGTCTGAAAGTATTAAAGATATGCAGCGCAACTGGATTGGGAAATCAACGGGAGCTGAGGTTCAGTTCGTGATTGAAGGCCATGCTGAGAAAAGCCTAACGGTTTTCACAACGCGTCCAGATACATTATTCGGAGCAACTTACTGTGTATTGGCGCCTGAGCATGAGCTTGTTCAGCAGATTACAACAGAAGTGCAAGCTGCTGCGATCAAAGAATATCAAGAGAAAGCTTCACGCAAGAGTGACTTGGAGCGTACAGATTTGGCGAAAGACAAATCCGGTGTGTTCACAGGGGCTTATGCGATCAATCCGGTTAATGACACGAAAGTGCCAATTTGGATTGCTGATTATGTGCTTGGCGGATACGGCACGGGCGCGATTATGGCGGTTCCAGGTCACGATCAACGCGACTGGGAATTTGCGAAGCAATTCGACCTGCCAATTATCGAGGTAGTTCAAGGCGGAGACGTGGAGAAGGAAGCTTATGCAGGCGATGGTAAGCATGTCAACTCAGGTCCAATCGACGGTTTAAACATTGAGCAAGGGATCAGTCATATGATCGCTTGGCTTACGCAAAATGGCAAAGGCCGCGGTAAAGTAACGTATCGCTTGAGAGATTGGCTGTTCAGCCGTCAGCGTTACTGGGGTGAGCCGATTCCGATTCTTCACCTGGAAGATGGCACGATGAAGCCAGTTCCTGTGGATCAGCTGCCGTTATTGCTTCCACAAGTGGATGAAATTAAGCCATCTGGTACAGGTGAGTCACCACTTGCTAACGTATCCGAGTGGGTTAATACAATAGATCCTGAAACAGGCATGAAAGCTCGCCGCGAAACGAATACAATGCCGCAATGGGCAGGAAGCTGCTGGTATTACCTGCGCTTCATTGATCCGAAGAATGATCAAGCCTTCTGCTCGGATGAGCTGCAAAAGCAGTGGTTGCCTGTTGATTTGTACATTGGCGGAGCGGAGCATGCGGTTCTGCACTTGCTATATGCGCGTTTCTGGCACAAAGTACTTTACGATCTTGGTTTTGTTCATACCAAAGAGCCCTTCCATAAGCTTGTTAACCAAGGGATGATTCTTGGCGAGAACATGGAGAAGATGAGTAAATCTCGCGGAAACGTTGTGAATCCGGATGACATCGTGAGCGATCAAGGTGCGGATACATTGCGCATTTATGAAATGTTCATGGGGCCGCTTGAAGCGACTAAACCGTGGAATACAACAGGTGTAGATGGGATCTACCGTTTCTTGAATCGCGTATGGAGACTGTTCGTTGATGACAACGGCCAGGTTCAAGCGAAAATTAGCGGGGATGAAACGCTGGGCAGCGATACCTTCAAGCGCACGTGGCACCGCTCGATCAAGAAAATTACCGAGGATTACGAGGCACTTCGCTTCAATACCGCGATTAGCCAGATGATGATTTTTGTCAATGAGGCTTACAAAACAGAGCGTCTACCTCTGGAAGCGATGAAAAATTTCGTGCAAATGCTATCCCCGATTGCTCCTCATTTAGCGGAAGAGCTTTGGGAGAAATTGGGCGGCGTGGAATCCATCACATACGAAGCGTGGCCAGCTTATGATGAGTCGTGGACCGTGGATAATGAAATCGAAATCGTTGTGCAGATCAATGGTAAAATTGTTGACCGTGTCATGATTTCCAAAGATACCGATGAAGCTGCGATGGAGAAAATGGCCTTTGAACTCGACAAAGTCAAAGAAGCGACCGCCGGAAAGGCCGTTCGCAAATTGATTGTTGTTAAAGGTAAATTAGTCAATATCGTTGTAGGTTAATCACACAAAGTTATGCATTGAGAAGGCTACTGCTGTTGTTTCAAAGGAAAGAGCAGCTCTGCCTTCTCAATGTCTTCTTCATACTTGGCATGAGTAGCACGAATAACCTGAGAGAACACTCCGCAAAGCTCCTTCTCCAAAATACGTAAACCTTCAGCAGTAATGCCTCCAGGAACAGATACTCGCTTTTGCAAGCTAACTGGGTTGAAGCCTCCCGTTGTGAGCAGCTTTCCTGTACCTAAAGTCATTTCACTAGCCAGCAATGTGGCCTCCTCAGCAGAAATACCCGTTTCTTCCACAGCAGCATCGATAAAAGCTTGAATAAAGCTAGCAAGAAAAGCAGGACCACAGCTAGATAAATCAGAGGAAATCCTCGTATAATTTTCAGACACACGTATCGGAGTAGAGATATGCGTGAAAATATTTTCAAGCCACTCTTTATCCTCAGGCTGCATGCGATTCCCATGAATACATAACGTAGCACCGCTTAGTACGTAATTCGTGATACTTGGAATGATTTTACTTATTTTGGCTGGTAATAGACCTTCTAGATGCTTAATCAGGATAGGGCTCGTAATGGAAATTATAAATTGAGAGGAAAGCACGTCCTCTTTGATTTCATCAATAACCTTTTTGAATTCAGATGGTTTGACACATAAGAAAATCAAATCACTTCCACGCACGACTTCACGATTCGTTTCCGCCACTTGCAGGCCAGGATAGTTCTCCGCAAGAAGTTCAACTTTACGTAATGTTCGATTGCTAGCGATAATTTGCTCGGGATTGAACGCCCCGGAATGAATGAATGCTTCAATCAGAATACTTCCCATACTCCCAGTACCGATGAATCCAGCTTTCATCAAGTAATCCCTCCCGAAAAAATCAGTCTTTATACGAAAACCAACCTATTTACGCGGTCGCACACGATTCGTGTAGTCATTGGGACGCTTTTTCATGTATATGGTTGCCCATTCACAAATATGCTAAGAAAGAAGGTAGTCCGTGGATTTTTTTGGAAATAAAATAAAGAGGCTCTTGTTGATCCTTGGGGGCATCTCGCTTTTTATCTGGGTGGTGTGGCCATTTCTCCGCGGAGGACAGCCAACGATTCAAACGGCGTTTATGCCGATCAATACGCAGATGGAAGCGTTACTAACACAAGAGGCTAATGAGAAGAAAGAGGTAAAAACGACAGTAACGCCAAAGGCGAGCTCAACTGCAACTGCAACTTCAACCCCAACTTCAACCCCAACATCAGCCCCAACCCCAGCATCTTCAAAGACGGATTCAAAGATGACAACAGATGTTGAAGAAGCTTCCTCTACTACAGGGACTCGAAACATGACAACTTCTTCCAAAGCTGCACCCCCATCGACTGAAGCACAAAGTGGCCTTGTAAATTTGAACACCGCTACATTAGAGCAGTTAGATAAGCTGCCTGGGATAGGCGAAAGTAAGGCCAAAGCCATTATTGAGTACCGTACGAAGAAGGGGCACTTCAAACGAGTTGAAGAACTCATGGAAGTGAAAGGGATTGGGGACAAAATGTTCGAGAAGCTAAAGGAGCTAGTGTTTGTGGCTCCATCCTAGCTCATCTTTTCATTTCTAGTGAAATATGAGAAAATACTAGAAATAGTTTTGGTTTCGAGAATAGTAAATGAAAAAACGAGTCATCAGGAGGGAGTCAATCATCATGAGCATCCGGAAAGATTGGGATACGTATTTCCTAGATATCGCTTATATGGCCTCCACACGCTCGCGGTGTAATCGTAGACATGTTGGAGCAGTCCTTGTACAGGGGAAAAAGCTGCTTGGAACAGCTTATAATGGCGCTCCGATGGGCGTCCCGGATTGCACTGAAGAAGGTTGTATGCTAGTTGAGGAAATCGAGCTGAAGCTTGTTGCCGATGTAGAGGAAGTCGTGCGTAAGCACCGCTGTATACGTACGATTCATGCCGAGCAGAACTTGCTGTTGTTTACCGATCGCGAAGATCGCGAGGGATCCACAGTTTATGTGACCGATCAACCTTGCTGGACCTGCGCGAATATGTTAGCTAACAGTGGAGTGACCGAGATTGTGTTCCATCGAGGGTATCCGAAGGATCATGAGAAGGTTAGCCAGTTGATGGTAGCCAGAGGGATTTCATTCCGTCAGATGACAGTTTATGAACCACCAGCAGGTACGGTTTCTGAGGTAGTGAACTAAATAGTGAGTTTTGAGGGGAAGAACCTCTCTCTAGAAGCAGCCATGGGGTGCGCTAGGGGGAGGTTTTTTGTTTGTGAATAGCGGCGCGGACGGGCTAAAAGAGGGGCGTTCCGATGGAAGGCTTGGAAAACGAGCTAAAAGAAGAGCGCTCTGAGCGATAGGCTCGGAAAACGAGCTTAAAGTGGAGCATGATCTCATTCTCATTAAAAAGGAGAGATTCCCTATCATGAAAAGACCAGTTGTTCAAGGATGCTGTCTGTGGATAAGTGGGTATGTGCTCGCGATCTATACCGAGCTCCCGTGGCTGTCCTGGATGACGAGCGCGCTTTTGCTAGCCGCGCTCATCATCCTCTACGCGCTGCGTCTGCCTGGCCGGCAGCCGCTGGGCGCCCTGCTGCTGGTCGTAATAGCCTACGGCTATTATCAAGGGACCGACCAGCGCAACATCACTGCCCTGCCGCTAGCGCAGCAGGGGCAGATCAACGAGAGCGGCAGCGAGGTCACGCTGCTCGGTCGGTTTGCTAGCCCTGTCACCATTGACGGTGACAGGGCTAGCTTTACACTTGAAGCGGAGTCCGTCAGCTTCAACGAAGCCACCGCTTTCCCGCTCGGCGGGGAAAGCGTGCAGGTCTCGCTGCGCCTGATGGAGCAGGCGCAGCAGACGATCGCGTCGGGCTGGCGCCGAGGCGACGCCCTGACGCTAACGGGGACGCTGCGCAGCCCGTCCCCGGCCCGTAACTTCGGCGGCTTCGACTACCGCCGATACCTGCGCCTTCACCACACCCATTGGCTGCTTTCAGCCAAAGGGGTGGATCAGGCGCAGGTGCAGCCTGCGGCTGCGCGACTAAGCGTCGTCCAGCTGCTGCGCTGGAACGACGAGCTGCGCGCAATGCTCAGCAGGCGGATGGACGTGATCTTTCCCGCCTCGCAGGCGGGATTTATGAAAAGCATGCTAATCGGACTCACCGACGATCTGGATCCAGACCGTTTCCAGCAATTTTCGGAGCTGGGACTGACCCATATTTTAGCCATCTCAGGGTTGAATATAGCCGTGTTTCTAGGTGTATGCATCTGGATCATGCGCCGTTTGAAAATAGCGAAAGAGACCTATCTGCTCATCTGTATGTGCCTGCTTCCGTTCTACGTCCTCGTCACAGGGGCATCCCCGTCCATTGTAAGAGCAGGACTCATGTCAATGATTGCGTTGTACGCAGCTAGGCGTGGAGGAATGAAGGAGGTGCTTCACATACTTGCAGTCGCCGCATGGGCGATGCTTCTATGGGACCCTTACTTTTTGCTCGATGTTAGCTTTCAACTATCGTTCTTAGTCACACTGGGGCTCATTCTTGGAGTGCAAAGAGTAACTGAATTGCTGTCCCCTTATGTCACGTCCCCGACTCTCAAAAACACCCTCGCCATCACGCTAGTCTCACAATCTGTCTCTTTCCCTGTCTCGATTTACTATTTCAATCAATTCTCTTTGTTGTCTTGGTTAGCAAATGCCGTGTTGGTTCCTGTAATCAGCATGATTGTGTTTCCGGCAGGCTTGGTTGCACTCGCACTCGGTTTGGTCTATATCCCCCTAGGTCAAAGATTAGGCTCACTGATCGCTTGGCTGAATGAATTCATATTTTGGATAACCGATCAACTTCAGCAGATTCCTCATCTCAAAATGATTTGGCCATCCCCAAGTATACCGTGGATCTATTTTTATTACGGTTTCCTGGTTCTCGTTTATATACTTTGGCAACGCAGCCACTTAAGCACTACTGATGAGCCTCCCATCATGCTGGATTTTAGTAGAGGCACTAGTAGAAAGAAGATAAGTGTGAAGTTGAGTCTATTTCTTGTAATCGGTGGTTTTCTAATGCTCTTGTGGATCGGTTATTCGCCGGATCGCTTTCAACGAACAGGTCTTGTGCAATTTATTGATGTCGGTCAAGGCGATGCCATTCTGATTCGTACACCTTATGGTCGCCATTTGTTAATCGATGGAGGAGGGACACTCACATTCCGCAAACCGGGTGATGAATGGAAAATTCGCAAAGACCCTTATGAGGTAGGGCAAAAGCTACTTGTTCCTCTCCTAAAGAAACGAGGTATACAAAGCTTAGATCTTCTTGTGCTCACCCATGAGGATGCCGACCATAGTGGCGGGTTACAGGCTGTTATTGAACAAATTCCAGTAAAGCAATTTCTCTTTAACGGGACTTTTAAGGAGAGCAGCAGCATGACGACCCTTTTTTCGACCCTCGTGCAAAAGCGAGTGCCCTTATTACCCGCACAAATGGATGATTGGATCGATATTGACCCACTGACAAGATTGCAAGTGATTTATCCGCTTGAAACGAACCAGACGATGATCGAAATCGTCAAAGAGCAGAATGCTAGATCGGTTGTCTTTTTGCTCGAAATGCAAGGAACACGTTGGCTGTTTACAGGGGATATGGAGAAAGAATCCGAAGCGGAAGTGCTTGATTATTTGCGTGATTTTTCCTCCGCCGCCTCTTCCGCATCAGAGCACAAAATCGATGTTCTCAAAGTAGCCCACCATGGCAGTAAAACTTCGACAACCCCAGATTGGTTGGCGTATTGGAATCCAGCAGTAGCCGTAATTTCTGTGGGTGCCATGAACACATACGGACATCCTTCTCCAGAAATAATGGATCATTTAGTCAAGGCAAACATGGGGATATTCAGAACAGATCTTATGGGTGAAGTGCAAATGGAGGTTCGAAATGAGGGGATTTTCACGCGAATGAAGCTAAGGGACTAGGAAATCGGGAAAATATTCAAGGATAGAGTCTTTTGACTCATAAAAATAGGTAAAAGGAAATATTTCCCGCAGAATTTTTAATTGAAATAATCATTAATTGAAAGAGTTTTCGGGAAATATGTCGAAATTGCAAGGGAGAAGGTTGGGAAAATACATAAAACGACATGGCAGTGGAGAAAAGTTCGGAGCAATTACGAATCAGTGATGGATTAGTCGGATTGTCTTCCAAACTTGAGCACCTCTCGAATGCACTTCAAAATTCCTTGTCTAAATTTAAGGTTTGATACTTATACACAGTGGCCTTAGCTGGAGCATTTCCTTGTGGAAGTGTTCCTCTAAGGCTTTTTCGATGTGAATATGCTGCTAATTTGAAACTAATTGATCTTTTTTACGTCTAAAAGGTGTTATATGGCTTATTATTTGTTATTCTGATAGATGCAAGATGTACTATATTTATTCTAATATTATTGCAACCTTATGAGATGTGATTGCGTCAGTAAGATTGCAAGGGGGAGGGATCCCAGTGATAGCACCCGAACTGGTAAGATCAGCACAAGCCGGTGACCGTGATGCGCTCATTACCCTATTGCGAGAGATTGAGTCTCACGTTTATCGGACGGCTTTTTATATTTTGAATAATGAACAGGATGCGCTTGATGCTTCGCAGGAAGCACTTCTTCGGATTTATACCAAAATTAATTCCTACGAAGAAAAAGCCTTGTTTAAAACGTGGGTGCAGCGGATTGTTACGAACATCTGCATCGATAAATTTCGCAGAGCGAAACCAACGGTTTCAATGGATGAGCATGAGATGACGTTTACAGCTGATAATAATGTAGAACACGAAATATTGACAGGCTACCTAGCTCAGGATATTAGAGAAGCAATTGAGAAGCTTCCCGAACACCATCGCACTGTGGTTGTTCTTCGTTATTTGCAGGACTTTTCGTATCATGAAATTGCAGAATCACTCAATTTACCACTTAATACGGTGAAGTCTTACTTATTCCGAGCTAGACACACCTTACAGTCGCTACTCCAAGATTATCAGAAAGGAGGTGTTCGGGGATGAAATGTCAAGAGGTGATGTTGTACATGCAAAGACAGCTAGATGGAGATTTAGCTCCAAAAGAGGAAGATGAGCTGCATGCTCACCTTATGCATTGTTGGGACTGCGCCCAGATGTTTGAACGTCTGCAGGCATTGTCGAACGAATTGTCCCAGCTTCCTAAGGTTACGCCGCCTTTCAGCTTGGTTGATGCCATTATGCCACAGCTGCTTGAATTGGATAAACAAACAGAGAAACCTAAGACGGACAATGTTGTTACCTTTCCTTCAATTGTTTCTCGTGCTGAATCTGAAGAGCTTAAACGCTCAAGTTCGAGCCGTTTTAAAGATCAGTTCTCGTGGAAATTCGCAAGCGGCGTTGTTGCCGCGGGATTGATTATTGGATTCTTTGCATTTAATATGCAGAATCCTCTTATCGACAATGCGGACGGATTGATTCCTCATAGAAGTTCTGAGACCAAGAGCAAATCTGAAAAAAGCGCTGCCACTGCTTCTGACATGAACCAAGTGCAAGGAAACGATGACAAAGCTTTAAAACAAGAAATCGCACCGTCTAACGAGGGGTTACCGAACGCCTCAACGGCAGATACCTTTGTAAAAGGGACAGAAAATGCTAATTCGTCAGTAGTCAGTGGGATTTTGCCGCAGGCTACCTCCA
The DNA here is from genome assembly GCF_059692035.1 of Paenibacillus sp. J22P143. Taxonomy (NCBI): domain Bacteria; kingdom Bacillati; phylum Bacillota; class Bacilli; order Caryophanales; family Paenibacillaceae; genus Paenibacillus; species Paenibacillus sp. J22P143. The sequence goes on along the minus strand of NZ_JCAUAQ010000004.1, from coordinate 305,613 downwards.
ACGCGCAGCTTGAGAAGCCAGGTGCTTACAGCGCGCCAGCCGGTGGAAGTGACTCGGGGGCTAAACAAATATCGCCGTCTACGTCACCGCCAGAGCGACTGAGGGATGTTGACACATTCGATGCAAAGACAAAGATAGATAATGTTGATCAGACTTCGAAGTCAATTACTCCTGCGGCAGGCTTGAGCGTACCGATATCATCGCTAGAACCGAAAGCGACGGAGTCGCCTGAGAGGAAATCAGCTCCGGTTCCTACTGTACAACCTACAAGTACAGACCGTACAAATGTGAGTCAAGGTTTCCTCTCCTTATCTTCTACACTTGAGGATACGATGCTGAAGTCTACAACAGGTATATATGTGGCTACTGTTGAAGATGCACATGTTGTCATTCGAAATAGCCTTACGCATGAGATTATTTATGCTTCCAAGCATGTATGGCAGGCAGATGATCAAATCAAGCTGCTGGAGTGGTCGAAGGATGACAAGTTGTTCTATGAGGTTACGAGTAAGGGAACCCTCCAAACTATTCTTATCGATGTGATTGAGAAAACGGAAGCCAATAAATAAAAGTAAGAATCGTTGCACCAAACTGGCTTTGCTTGCGTAAACTATCTTAGGAAACAAGGGACAGTTCATTCATCCACACGTGCTAAGGTTTCTAGAGCCTTAAATCGGTGTTTAAATAGACTGGCAAAGGGATTGCTTCAAGGTCTTCGGACTTTGACGTAATCCCTTTGTTGTTGGTAAAATGAACGGGAGGGGTGAATGCCAGTTATGGACGCGAAAAGAGCATTAAAAGATATACAAGCAGGCCGCCCGGCACCCGTTTATTTGTGCTACGGTCCTGAGAAATATAAAATGCGCGAATTTATTCAAATTCTAACGGATTCGTTAATGGGTCCGGAAGATCGGGAATTTGCTGTGAGTAAGTTTGATTTGAGTGAAATGCCACTTTCATCGGCGTTAGATGATGCTGAAACATTACCATTTATGGTGCCCAAAAAGCTGGTCATTGCTAAAAATGCATTATTTTTCACAGGTGCAAAGGAAAATACGAAGCTTGAGCATAATATGGATCGCTTGACTGCTTATTTGAAATCACCCGCGGAGCATACGGTTGTAGTATTTACGGTGGATGCCGATAAATTGGACGAGCGTAAGAAAATAGTAAAAGCATTAAAGGACATGGAGGCCGCTGTGCCGTTCCTATCTTTGAGTTCTGAAGAATTGACGCACTGGGTAGCTAAACAAGCTAGTCAGCTTGGCTTTACCTTCCTGGGCGGGGCTGCAGAGCAGTTGATTTTATACACGGCTGGTAATCTGCAATCGTTATCGGCCGAGCTAGAGAAGATTTCGTTGTATGTGGGAGCCGGTGGTGAAGTGACGTCAGACGTCATTGATCAGTTGGTCACGCGGAGCACGGAGCAGAACGTGTTCATTCTTATCGAAGATATCGTAAATGTGCGGTTGGAGCGGGCTTTCGTGATCTTGGAGGAGCTTCTGAAGCAGCGTGAAGAGCCGATCAAAATCGCTTCGCTCATTGCGAGGCAGTTCCGCATCATGCTGCAGGTCAAAGAGCTTGGTAAACAAGGATACTCACAGCAACAGATGGCTTCACAGATTGGTTTACATCCTTTTGCGGTCAAAGTGGCAGAGGGGCAGGCCCGGAAGTATGATGGGGAGAAGCTGAGCCGGATTATGGGCGAGCTGGCTGATCTCGATTTGCAGATGAAAACGGGGAAAATCGATAAGGTTTTAGGGTTGGAATTATTCCTTCTTAGGCTGGCTGCCTAGGGAGGGATATGAAAAAAGACTAATTCTCCAAGGAGGATTAGTCTTTTGCTTTATGTCCGTGTATTACGCTTGAGCCGTAAGAGCGTTTAGCTTTTTAGCTAGACGGGACTTCTTGCGGTTAGCGGCATTTTTATGGATTAAACCTTTAGAAGCAGCTTTATCTAATTTCTTGGAAGCAGAAACTAGAGCTTCAGGGGTTAAAGCTGTTTCGAAAGCTTTCACAGCAGTACGCAAAGCGGACTTGTGGGAAGCGTTGCGAAGACGACGCTTTTCGCTAACTTTTACTCGTTTAATAGCGGATTTAATGTTTGGCATGAAATTCACCTCCTACTTACAAAACACGTTCAACGTTACATTTGTATGTTTGCTGACAACTTTAAGTATTCTACCACGCAATATTTCAAAATGCAAGAGCTGTCAATAGGTTTTCAGTGGTCTTCATCTGCATAAGGGGCTGGCTTCTGTCGCACAATAAGCAAAGTCATTTCTATATTTGGAGAAAGGGGACTGTTAATGGACTTAGGCGCATTTAATACACAAACCGATCTTGCACTTGATGCAAGGGATATGGTCCACGCAGCCAATCAAGGACAGCCGATTCCTGGGATTGAACAGGAATTTACACGGGAGAACGGCATCCGCGTTACCAAAATTAATGTTCTCAACGAAGAAGGATCCAAGGCGCTTGGCAAAATGCTTGGTCATTATATAACCATTGAAGTACCTGCATTACGAGAGAAAGACAGTCAGCTCCAAGATCGTGTTGCAACAAAGCTAGCTCAGGAGTTCGAGCAGTTTTTGCGGCAAGTCGGCATTCCCAAGAATGCAAAAGCCCTTATTATTGGTCTGGGAAATGGCAATGTAACCCCCGATGCATTAGGTCCACTTGTTGTTGAAAATATTATGGTCACCCGACATTATTTTGAGCTAGTTCCTGAAGATGTGAGCCCAGGATATCGTGCTGTGAGCGCCGTGGCTCCTGGAGTTCTAGGTACAACGGGGATTGAAAGCAGCGATATTGTGCAAGGCATTGTAGATAAATCCAAGCCCGATTTCATCATCGCCATCGATGCGCTCGCTTCGAGATCCTTGGACCGTGTGAACACGACGATTCAAATTGCGGATACGGGCATCCACCCGGGATCAGGTATCGGCAACAAACGCAAAGGCTTAACGAAGGAGCAGCTGGGTATTCCCGTTATTGCGATTGGTGTCCCGACCGTTGTATATGCCTCAACCATTGTGAATAATGCCTTTGATCTGATGCAGAAGCATTTCAGCGGTCAAACGAGCAATACGGGACAGATTTTCGGACTTCTGGACAATATCAACGAGGACGAGCGGTTGCAGCTAGTGAAAGAGGTGCTAAACCCAGTAGGACATGATCTGCTTGTCACACCGAAGGAGATTGACCAGTTTATTGAGGACATTGCTAATATCATTGCAAGCGGCTTAAATGCGGCTCTACATGACGCAGTGGATGTCGATAACGTAGCTGCCTATACTCACTAATTGAAATGAAAGAACTGAGCCCACAGGCGTGGGGGCAGTTCTTTTTGGCGTTTGAGCATCCCGCAGAATTCCTTCTCACGTCTTCAATGATTTCAGCACTCACTACTTAATCCTTCTCTATGATAAAAACTTCTATTGAAGCCCTTCGTGGTTGAGCGACCGCGTTTCAAAAGTTGTTTTTATCGCCAATAAGCATTTGTTCTTCCGAATCTCGGAAACTTGTAAATTCTTATGTGGTCAAAAAATCTAGCGAAACTAGTTCTATCGTTCGGGCTCGTTTCATAGATTGAATTAAGATAGTTTAGGAGGCATGGTTAACTATGAAATGGACATCAGCCACATGGAATTTCAGCCAAGTTCGCAAAACCTTTCAGAGCGCCAGTTCCGTCGGGAAAACATTTATGGTACTCAGCACCTCGACCTTAGCTCTTTTCGTACTTATTGGGCTGGGTGGCGTCCTGCAAAGCAGAGTAATGACCACATCGCCGGTTTCTTCCATGAAAGGTCTGGCCGCATCCGTCACCAATCAGTTTTTCATCGATATGCTGGGTATGGAAGTCCCTCATTTACATAAGGATCAGAAGAAGTTCACTTTCTCCCAACACAATGTGTTTCACTTCGCTTTTCAAATGATGACAGATATTAATCCGAGCGATCCCAAAAGCTTAGTCGCAAGCGAAGTGCCTGGTATGGAAGTGAATAATTCGACGGTGCTGGTGCAAGGTAGTGCAACAAACCCAAGCTCGCCGATTGATTACGGTCCAGGTAGTGCTGCAAATTTAGAGGCAGAAGCTAGATTTCCACTTCCATCGCCATCGGTGGAGCCAACACCAACTAGCAGCTCAACCCCAGCTCCAAGTGTGATTGGTCAACCACCCAAAACCGCAGGAGATAATGTCGCTTTTATTTATCAAACACATAGTAATGAGTCATTTCTACCAGAACTGAAAGGCGTAACAGACCCAGATAAAGCCTACAGCGATAAAGTGAATATCATCTCCGTAGGTCAGCGGCTAGCTCAGAACTTAGAGAAAGACGGCATTGGGGCTGTTCATTCCTCGACAGTTTATCCTAGCACTGTCAAAGGTTTTTCATATCCGTACTCTTACAAATACTCCGCAAAGACATTGCAAGAAGCAGTCGCATCGCATAAGGATCTAAAATACTTCTTCGATATTCACCGTGATTCAGCTGCACGTAATAAAACTACAGCAACCATAGACGGCAAGGATGTCGCACAGGTGTATTTTATCATCGGTGGAAAAAATCCGAACTGGAAAAAGAATGAGGAATTTGCAAGCAAAATTCATCAGGTGCTGGAAGAGAAGCACCCTGGTGTCTCGAAGGGGATTCATGCGAAAGAAGCAAGCGAGGGCAATGGCTTATATAACCAGAACATTTCAACTAATAGTATTTTGATAGAAGTGGGCGGTCCGTACAATACCCTCGAGGAATGCTATCGAACGACCGATTGGCTGGCAGAGGCGATTTCAGAAGTAATTTTGAATGCGAAAAAAGTGGATGCACCGGCGGTGACGCCTAAAAAATCATAAGAAAACGCTTAGGAGGCAATGCGATGAGGCTGAGGCACTTTTATATCAAGGTAGGTTTGTTTGGACTCTTGCTGCTGTTCTGTATTTTGTTCGGCGTCAGTCTAGCATCTAGCGGCATGGAACGCATTGAAGGTCCTCAGCCTTCCTCCAAAGCATCACCGCAAGTGGCACCTACTAAAGCGCCTAGCAAAGTAACCACAACTGTCGCCAAAGCAACGCCTACGCCTACTCCAGCCGTTAAAGATACAGCAGTTAAAGCCAAACAACCTGCTGAGCCAAAAGCCGAGCCTGTTGCCATTCATGATAATTCATTAAACCGTGTAGGGAATAAATTGGGTGAGGTTTTACAGATTACTGCGCATCACGGGATTAAATTGTTTATCTCTGTATTTGATGCTGTTTTAGGCAAAGGCTAGCCGTGCATTGCTCCGACTTCCCACAACTGCTATAATGAAAATTATTTGCATGTAGTGGGGGTTAGTCTTTAGCATGACGGACATTCGAGAAAGACAACAAAGAATTCGCAACTTTTCAATTATCGCTCATATCGATCACGGTAAATCAACACTAGCTGATCGCATACTGGAATATACAGGTGCATTGTCTTCACGTGAGATGCAAGAGCAAGTTCTCGACCAGATGGATCTGGAGCGTGAACGGGGGATTACCATTAAGCTTCAAGCGGTGAGATTGGCTTACCGCGCTGATGATGGTGTAGATTACATCCTTAACTTGATTGATACACCAGGACACGTAGACTTTACCTATGAGGTTTCACGAAGCCTAGCTGCATGTGAAGGCGCATTGTTGGTTGTCGATGCGGCTCAAGGGATTGAAGCTCAAACATTAGCAAACGTGTATCTCGCATTGGAAAATAATTTAGAAATATTACCTGTCATTAATAAAATCGATTTACCAAGCGCAGACCCGGATAAAGTAAAGCAAGAGATCGAAGACGTGATCGGACTTGACGCTAGTGATGCTGTACATGCTTCAGCCAAAGCGGGTATCGGTATTAAAGAGATCATTGAGCAAATTTGCTTGAAGGTACCAGCTCCGCAAGGGAATCCTGACGCACCATTGAAAGCCTTGATTTTCGACTCCCATTACGATAGCTACAAAGGCGTAATCGTGTATGTACGGGTTGTAGATGGTTCGATCAAAGCAGGCTCCAAAATCAAAATGATGGCAACGAACAAAGTGTTCGAAGTTATTGAAGTCGGTGCGTTCAAACCGAGAATGTCATCTGTTCCTTCCCTTGAAGTTGGGGATGTTGGCTTTATTGTTGCCGGTATTAAAAATGTCGGAGACACCCGTGTCGGTGACACGGTAACAGAAGCGGAACGTCCTTCACCGGATGCACTGCCAGGTTACCGTCGGATTAATCCGATGGTATTCTGCGGATTGTATCCCATCGAAACGACAGATTACAACGATCTGCGTGAAGCGCTGCAAAAGCTTGAACTCAATGATGCTTCCTTGCGTTTCGAGCCTGAAACCTCAACAGCGCTAGGCTTCGGCTTCCGTTGCGGATTCTTAGGACTCTTGCACATGGAAATCATCCAGGAGCGGATTGAACGTGAGTTCAACATTCCGTTAATCACAACAGCACCTAGCGTTATCTATCGGATTACATTGACCAATGGCGATGTTATCGACATCGATAATCCATCCAACTATCCGGATCCACAGCGAATTGACTTCGTTGAAGAGCCTTACGTGAAAGCTTCTGTTATCGTACCCAATGATTATGTAGGGACAATCATGGAGTTGTGCCAAGGCAAACGCGGCGAATATTTGAATATGGAATACTTAGATACGAATCGTGTTACATTGACGTACGAAATTCCGTTATCTGAGATCGTCTACGATTTCTTCGATATGTTGAAATCTCGGACAAAGGGCTATGCTTCCTTTGATTATGAAGTTAGCGGCTACAAGAAATCGAATCTGGTGAAAATGGACATCTTGCTCAACGCGGAGCAAGTCGATGCACTTTCCTTCATCGTTCACCGTGATACCGCGTATCACCGCGGTAAAATCATATGTGATAAGCTCAAGGAGCTCATCCCGCGGCAAATGTTTGAAGTGCCGATTCAAGCGGCAATTGGACAGAAGATCGTGGCTCGTGAGACCGTTAAAGCGATGCGTAAAAACGTACTTGCCAAATGTTACGGCGGTGACATTTCACGTAAGCGTAAATTGTTAGACAAGCAAAAAGAAGGTAAGAAACGCATGAAGCAGGTCGGTAGCGTCGAAGTGCCGCAAGAAGCGTTCATGGCTGTTCTGAAAATCGACGAATAGAAGCATGGAATGAAAAGCTGGGGTGGCAGCGTACGCTGTCCCTTGGCTTTTTCTCAAAATATAGCATTTATATGTTTCACTCGATAGTTCGGCTATATTTCTCCATAAACGCTCGCGTCCTTAGAGGACGGTGTAGCCGTTTATTTTGATTGTGACCATGGAAAGGAATACCCCTTATGTTAGTTACTTATACAACGCCTACAGCGGTGTACATTCATATCCCCTTTTGCACAAATAAATGTCATTATTGCGATTTCAACTCGTATGTGCTCAAAGGTCAGCCCGTTATGGAATATCTAGACGCGCTAGAGCGCGAAATGGAGCTTACTGTCCGCAATCATCCACCTCAGAAGGTGGAGACGATATTCGTAGGAGGCGGTACGCCTACCGTTTTGCTTCCAGAACAAATGGAACGCTTCCTGAGGATCGTGCGTACGTATTTCCCAGCGGATCGTGCGGAAGTCGAATTCTCAATGGAAGCAAACCCAGGAACAACGGACGAAGATAAGCTGGCAGTGATGAAAGCTGGCGGCGTGAATCGCATTAGCTTTGGTGTGCAATCTTTTAACAATGACATCTTGGCGGCGATCGGCCGTATTCACAATACAGATGATGTGCATAGAAGCATCGCCAATGCGAAAAAGCTAGGCTTCGATAATTTATCCATCGATCTGATGTTCGGACTTCCGAAGCAAACGGTGGATATTATGCAGGCTACACTAGATGAGGCGCTCTCACTCGATTTACAACATTACTCGATTTACAGCTTAAAAGTGGAAGAAAACACATTGTTCCACACCTTATTTAATAAAAATCAGCTGCCGCTTCCGAGTGAAGATGAGGAAGTCGATATGTACGAGCTCATCATGCGAAGATTGGAAGGAGCGGGTTACAAGCAATATGAAATCAGTAACTTTGCCAAACCTGGTCGCGAAAGCAGACATAATACGATGTATTGGCGCAATCGTTCCTATTACGGATTAGGCGCTGGTGCACATGGGTATATGAATGGACAACGTCATGTGAACGTGAAGGGCATTCAGCCTTACATTGACGCAACGAAGCTTGGTTTGCCAATCTTGGAACAATCTGAAGTCACGCCTCAGGAAGCCATGGAAGACTTTATGATGGTAGGCTTACGACTGCTTGAGGGTGTCCGCAACAAGGATTTCATGGATCAATTTGGGATCACCATTGAATCTCAATTCGGATCTACGCTTCAAGGTTGGTTGTCAAAAGGGCTGCTTGAACAAACTTCCGAAGGGTATCGATTGTCCAAACATGGCATTCTACTCGGTAATGAAGTGTTCGCTTCTTTCCTAACATAAGACGGAACCTTTGAGCAAAAAACGCTTGTGCATTTATACGTATTGTTGTATATTTATACATGAATCCACAAGCGAAACAGCGGAAAGCCGCAGAGCGCTAGCGTGGCTTTTATGCATTTTTTGCGATTGGTGGGTGGGGAAAGCGTGAATACATCAACTACAGTGTCAGTAAGAAAAGCTTCGGTGGATGATATCGATAAGCTTTATGAAATTATACAGGGGTATGCGGGGCAAGGCATCATGCTGCCGCGTAGCAGGGAAATGCTTCAAGACCAAATTGATACTTTTGTTGTCGCTGAACTAGACGGCTTATTGATTGGCTGCGGTTCGTTGACGAGGTTGGGGCCAGATCTAGTTGAGATTCGCTCACTGGGAATGACGCCTGGCTACAAAGGACAAGGAATCGGCGGCAAGCTCGTAAATTTCTTAGTTGAAGAGGCAAGAAGCCAAGGAATTATTAAAGTCATGGCACTTACTTACGAAGTTGCTTTCTTCCTTAAAAACGGCTTTACCCTCGTTCCGAAGGAGATTTTTCCGGAGAAGGTTTGGAGAGACTGCATGCATTGCAAAAAACAGTATTGTTGCGACGAAATCGCCGTACTTAAACGATTGGATTGACTTGACAACAGACCTTAGGGTCTGTTATTTTTGTATTAGGATTTAGCACTCACTAAATACGAGTGCTAACGAAGATGACGAATAGTGAGAAGTGAGGAGGAGGGGTACTCATGTTGACAGAGCGCCAACGCATGATTTTAAGTGCAATCATTGATGATTACGTTCGTTCAGCAGAGCCGATTGGTTCGCGAAGTATTTCGAAGCGCGGGAATGTTGGGTTTAGTCCAGCAACCATACGTAACGAAATGTCTGATCTCGAAGAAATGGGCTATCTTGAGCAGCCTCATACGTCCGCAGGTCGTATTCCTTCACACAAAGGTTATCGCTACTATGTCGATCATTTGTTGAAGCACGGCTCCTTACACAGTCATGATTTGGACTCCATGAAGGGTGCCTTCGCAGAACGTATTCAAGAGATGGAAGGTGTTATTCAGCACGTTGCTGGCATGCTTTCCAGTCTTACGAATTACACGTCTATTGTGCTCGGTCCTGAGGTATTTAGTACGACATTGAAGCATATCCAGATCATCCCGATTTCGGATACAACTGCTGTTGCGATCCTGGTGATGAATACGGGGCATGTTGAAAATAAAACAGTAACGATACCTGAAGGAATTCCGATGTCGGAAATCGAGAAGGTCGTAAATATATTGAATACAAGGCTTAAGAATGTGCCATTGGTTCAGTTTAAATCCAAGCTTTACAATGAAATTTCGAATGAGTTAAGCAAATATGTAAATGGGTATCAAGAGCTTCTTGGTTTGGTGGAAAGCGTACTTCAAAGTGATGAGAAGGATCGCGTTTTTCTTAGCGGGATGACGAATATGCTCACACAGCCTGAATTTAAGGATGTGGAGAAAGTGAAGAGCATTTTTGATCTGCTGGAAGAAGCACCAACCCTGATTAAGTTATTTACTCCGTCAAATGAAGGCATTGAGATTAAAATTGGTGCTGAAAATAGTATTGAAGCGATATCGAATTGCAGTTTAATTACAGCCTCTTATTCCATAGGTGGTACGCCGCTTGGCACAATTGGTATTTTGGGACCTACCCGGATGGAATATGGTAGAGTGATCGGCTTGATGGAACACCTATCGAAGCATATGGAATTGGTCCTAGGACGTTGGTATGGCAAATGACAGGAGTCAAACCCATGCACGGTGAAGGTGAAGAACGCTACTCAACACTTGTTAATAATGCGGCCGCTGTAAGAGCGATCTGCTCAGCAGTCGAAGGAACACTAGGTCCTAAAGGGCTAGATACGATGCTTGTCGGCGGCCAAGGCGATGTCATTATTACGAATGATGGCGTCACTATTTTGGAAAAGATGGATGTTACTCATCCTGCTGCTAGGCTAATGATTCAAGTCGCTCGCAGCCAACAACGCCAGATTGGTGATGGCACAACAACAGCGACGGTGCTTGCTGGTGCGATGGTGCAAGAAGGCGTCGCGCAAGTGACACGTGGCGTGCCTGTAGCGAAAGTTGTTACGGGCATGCTGCAGGGGATCGATTTAGCTGTAGCTAGCTTACAGGGTCGAAGTCGATCGATTGTGAGTTTGGCAGATCGCGCGTTGCAGCGTATCGCCTATACAGCAGGTCGTGAACAGACAGACATTGCGAAGCTTATCATTCAAGCGGCCGAAGCCGTCGGTGAGGCGAAGCTGCGCGAAGAAGGCTATCGCTTCGCGGATAGCGTGCTCGCGCATGAAGAAGCGAGCAGTGAGGTTTGGACCGGCATTCTGTTGAATCAGAAGCCGATGAACCTGCATATCGAGCAGGAGCGTCGAGATGCACGCATCCTCGTGCTGCACGATGCCCTGGAGCCTGAGGCGGTCAGCGAGGAATCGCTGGTCACCGAGGCAGGCTTCCAGCGCTACATGCAGCTTCGGGAGCTCTTCCGCAGCAGCCTCGGCTCGCTGCTGGAGCTTGGCGTCGGTCTGATCGCATCAGATCGAGGGGTTGACCCTGAGGCGGAGCAGTTCTGCTCCGACCACGGCATTCTCGTGCTGCAGCGGCTGTCCCGCCGGGACCTGCAGTTGCTGAGCGAGCACACCGGCGCTAGGCCGGTGCGGCGCACGGCGCTGCGCAAGAGCGCGCCGGAGCTGAGCGCTGCGCTCGGTCACGCGGGCTATGCCGCGTATGACGAGCGGCTGGAGCGCGTGCGCGTGGCGCAGGGTCACGGTGAGCAGCACGTGACCGTGATTGTTGGCGCCGCGACGCGCGAAGCGGCGCATGAGCGCTCGCGCATCGCGAAGGACGCTGCGTCAGCCGTTCAAGCCGCCGTGCGCGGCGGGTACTTGCCCGGCGGCGGCGCAGCGGAGATGGCCGTCGCGCATGATCTGGAGCGTGTGCGCGAGACGATGAAGGGCATGGAGGGCTTTGGTGTGGCCGCTGTCGCGGGTGCACTGCGCAAGCCATTGTCGCAAATCGTGGTGAATGCAGGCTACAATCCGCTCGAGAAGGTTGAAGAGCTGAAAGCGGCCCAGCTTGCACAAGATACGGACAGCCTAGGCATCGATTGCGATACGGGGCTGATTACGGATTTCGTGGAGGCAGGGATCATGGATCCGACAGATGTGAAAATTCACGCGCTGCAAGCGGCTGGTGAAGTGGCTGCCGCGGTGCTTCGTATCCATACAGTGATTAAGATGAAGCAGCCTTTTGAAGAAAACTAAAGATGGGCAAACTAATCCCAAATAAGTCGTGTATTATGTTTAGGAGGTGAAGGACAATTGAGTACTGGAGATAACAAAACAACTGCAGAACAAGAGATGAATACTACATACGCAGCCGACAACGAACCAACTACAGAGCAAGCTGAGGTAGTGGAGGACGTGGAAGTTTCCGAGGACGCGAGTGCAAATAGCGAATTGGAACAGGCGCGTGTGCAAGCCGAAGAAAACTATCAGCGTTTATTACGCGTTCAAGCGGACTTCGACAACTTCCGTCGCCGTGCAAGAGCGGAGAAGGAAGATTTCGCGAAATACGCTTCGCTAAAATTGATTGAACAGCTATTACCGATTGTGGATAACTTTGATCGCGCGCTGTCTTCAAGCAAAGAGACGAAGGATTTCGATGCATTGGTGAAGGGCTTGGATATGACGTACCGCGGCATGGATCAACTATTAACTGCTGAAGGGCTTAAGCCTATCGAGGCAGTTGGTCAACCATTCAATCCTGAATTCCATCAAGCTGTTATGCAAGTGGAATCTGAGGAGCATGAAGAAGGTATCGTAGTAGAAGAATTGCAAAAAGGATATATCCTTAAAGACAAGGTCATCCGACCTGCAATGGTTAAAGTTAGCGTATAAAGGATCTTATCTTTTTTAAATAAACTAATGACGTTCCTATGGAACATAAGGAGGATCTTTACATGAGTAAAGTAATTGGTATTGACTTAGGTACTACAAATTCTTGCGTTGCCGTTATGGAAGGCGGAGAAGCTGTTGTAATTCCAAATCCGGAAGGCAATCGCACAACCCCATCCGTTGTAGGTTTCAAAAAGGATGGCGAGCGTGTTGTTGGTGAAACAGCCAAACGTCAAGCGATCACAAACCCTGATAAAACAATCAGCTCCATCAAGCGTCACATTGGTACGAACCACAAAGAGAATATTGATGGCAAAGACTACACGCCACAAGAAATCTCTGCCATTATCCTGCAAAAGCTGAAAGCTGATGCGGAAGCTTACCTTGGCCAAACGGTTACACAAGCAGTAATCACAGTTCCTGCTTACTTTAACGACAGCCAACGTCAAGCGACGAAGGATGCTGGTAAAATTGCCGGCCTTGAAGTTCTTCGTATCGTCAATGAGCCTACGGCTGCTGCACTTGCTTACGGTTTGGAAAAAACAGAAGATCAAACGATCCTCGTTTATGACCTTGGTGGCGGTACATTTGACGTATCCATCCTTGAGCTAGGCGATGGTTTCTTCGAAGTTAAAGCAACAAGCGGCGACAACAAATTGGGCGGCGATGACTTTGACCAAGTTGTTATGGATTACCTCGTAGCCGAATTCAAAAAAGAGCAAGGTATTGACCTTTCCAAAGATAAAGCGGCAGTACAACGTTTGAAAGATGCTGCTGAAAAAGCGAAAAAAGAACTTTCCGGTGTTTTGACTACGACTGTTTCCCTTCCGTTCATCACGGTTGCAGACGGCGTGCCTCAGCATTTGGAGTTGAACATGACGCGTGCGAAGTTCGATGAGCTTACTTCCGGACTTGTTGAAAGAACACTTGGACCAACTCGTCAAGCACTTCAAGATTCAGGTTTGTCCACAAGCCAAATCGACAAAGTTGTTCTTGTTGGTGGATCCACGCGTATTCCTGCGGTTGTAGAAGCGATCAAGAAATTGATTGGTAAAGAGCCTCACAAAGGTGTTAACCCGGATGAAGTTGTTGCTCTTGGCGCAGCTGTTCAAGCTGGTGTCTTGACTGGTGAAGTGAAAGACGTTGTTCTTCTTGACGTAACACCACTTTCCCTTGGTATCGAAACAGCAGGCGGCGTATTCACGAAAATGATCGACCGCAACACAACGATTCCTACTACGAAATCACAAGTGTACTCCACTTATGCAGATAACCAAACTAGCGTTGAGATTCACGTTCTTCAAGGTGAGCGCTCCATGGCTAGCGGCAACAAAACACTTGGCCGTTTCATGCTAGGTGACATTCCTCCAGCTCCGCGCGGCGTTCCGCAAATCGAAGTTAGCTTCGATATCGATGCGAATGGTATCGTTAACGTGTCTGCTTTGGATAAAGGAACAGGCAAAAGCCAAAAAATCACGATCACTTCCTCCAGCGGCTTGAGCGATGCGGAAGTTGAACAAATGGTTAAAGATGCAGAAGCACATGCTGAGGAAGACCGCGCACGTAAAGAGCTTGTAGAAGCTCGTAACGAAGCGGATCAATTGGTATACTCCGTTGACAAAACGATCAAAGATCTTGGCGACAAAGTAGACCAAGGCGAAATCGACAAAGCGAATGCAGCGAAAGAGAAAGTAACAGCTGCTCTAGCTGGCAACGATCTTGAAACGATCAAAAAAGCTACTGAGGAATTGACGGAAGTTATCCAACAGCTTTCTGTTAAATTATATGAGCAAGCTTCGCAAGATCAAGGTCCTGATGCGAGTAGCGGCGCAGGAGAAGCTCCAAAAGGCAGAGAAAATGTTGTTGACGCTGACTACGAAGTGGTTGACGAACCTAAAAAATAAACATATTCTAACTAAATAGAAGTTTAAAGAAGTTTTTTAAACACTGTTTGTTACGCATGAAACGTAAGAGTCAAAGCCAAGGGGAGGTTCTCCGTGGCTTTGACTTTCCGTTTGTAGTCTTGAACATGGGAGTGGAACAAGTGAGTAAACGTGATTATTACGAGGTGTTAGGTCTCGGCAAGAATGCTTCACAGGATGAGATCAAGAAGGCTTACCGTAAAATGGCACGTCAATATCACCCTGACGTGAATAAAGCGGCCGACGCAGAAGATAAGTTCAAAGAAGCGAAAGACGCCTATGATGTTCTGAGCGATGATCAGAAGCGCAGTCAATATGATCAGTTCGGACACGTAGATCCGAATCAAGGATTTGGCGGCGGCCAAGATTTCAACGGCGGTTTTGGGGATATCTTTGATATGTTCTTCGGTGGGGGCGGCGGTGGAAATCGTCGTAATCCGAATGCACCGCAGCGCGGTAACGATTTGCAATACACGATGACAGTGGAATTCAAAGAAGCTATTTTCGGCAAAGAATTAGATATCAACATCCCGCGAACCGAAAATTGTGACACGTGTAGTGGTTCAGGTGCTAAGGCAGGTACAAAACCAGAAACATGTGGCGGCTGTCACGGCAGCGGACAACAGGAGGTTGTACAGAATACAGCGTTTGGCCGTATTGTGAACCGCCGTGTTTGTACGTCTTGTAATGGTTCTGGTAAAATCATCAAAGAAAAATGCGGAACGTGTCATGGCGCCGGTAAAGTGAAGAAAACGCGCACGATTCACATTAAGATTCCAGCAGGTGTGGATGATGGCGCTCAGCTTCGCGTTTCTGGTGAGGGTGAAGGCGGAACACGTGGAGGCCCATCTGGTGACCTTTATGTCGTGATTCGCGTGAAATCTCATGAGTTCTTCCAACGTGAAGGCAATGATGTATACTGTGAAGTACCATTGACTTTCATGCAGGCAGCGCTTGGTGATGAAATTGAAATTCCAACGCTTACTGAGAAAGTGAAGCTCAAAATTCCAGCTGGTACGCAAACGGATACGTACTTCCGTCTCAAAGGCAAGGGCGTTCCGCATCTGCGCGGCTTCGGTCAAGGGGATCAGCACGTGAAGGTCATCGTGATGACACCGACCAATTTGTCGGAAGATCAGAAGGATTTGCTTCGTCAGTTCGGCAAGCAAAGCGGCGAGCATACGCATGAGCAGAGCCAGTCTATTTTCGAACGTATGAAAAGAGCCTTCTTAGGCGATTAGAAAGTAAAAACATCTCGAGTGTGCGAATGACAGATTGTATCTGTGTATTCAAGCGCCCGAGGTGTTTTTTTGTTTTGTTTACCCTCTTCTAACAAAACCTATCCATTTTACAAGATATTCATATGAGATTGACACTCTCCAAATCTATGAGTCTTATGCTAGTAAGGAGAAAGATTATTTTTTTGGAGGGAAAACATTTGAAAACAGGGTTAAAGCAAAAGATGGGTTCAGGAATGGCAGTCTCCTTATTAGCTCTAAGTCTAGCAGGAACAGTATCCGCGGCAGATTCAACAACACCTTCAACAGTACCGGCAGCTTCTTCCAAAAATTTGATCGTTCTTATTGGCGATGGGATGGGGCCGGCTGAAGTAACTGCTGCTCGTTATTACGCAAAGAAATTTCTCAATAAAGATCATTTGGAGCTTGATGGGGGCTACTACGTAGGTAAAGCAAGTACATATTCCCAAGCAAGTCCTTACACAACGGAGTCAGGCGCTGTAACGGATTCAGCAGCAGCAGCGACCGCTTTTTCAACTGGAAATAAAACGTACAATAACGCGATCAGTGTATCCAACGGTGATGTAGCTAAACCTTTCGCTTCTATTATCGAAGCTGCGATGAAGCAAGGCAAAGCAACAGGACTAGTAACAACAGACAACATTACAGGAGCAACTCCAGCGGTGTGGGCAGCGCATGTTCGTCAACGCAGCAACCAGAACGCGATTGCTTCGCAATATTTGAACAGTGGCGTCAATGTTTTCTTTGGAGGCGGTAAGGTCAATTTCACAACGAAAGAAGACAAAGGGAAGCGTACCGACAAAAATATTATTCCTGATTTTCAAGCAAAAGGGTACCAAACGGCTTTTGATAAAAAAGGTTTAGATGCAATTCCTGTAACAGCAGGTAAGGCGCTTGGACTATTCGCAGATGCCGAAATTCCTTACGTACTTGACCGTACGGATACGGTTCCTAGCTTACCGCAATTATCGCAAAAAGCACTCGATATTTTATCCCAAAATAAAAATGGCTTCGTCTTAATGGTAGAGCAAGGGCGAATTGACCACGCTGGTCATGCCAACGATCTTCCTGCGAACATTCAAGAAATGCTAGAGTTGGATGCTACGTTCAAAACACTCGTGGATTTTGCTAAAAAAGATGGGAATACATCGGTTGTCGTTACGGCGGATCATGAAACAGGCGGTTTGTCACTTGCAAGAGACAATGTCTATGAACTGAATGTTGATTTGTTTAACAAAGAAAAGCATTCGTATGAGTATTTGGATGCGGTCCTGAAGAAGGCTACAACGGCGGATGATATCCGCAAAATCGTTGCAGACAACATTGGTTTCACGGATCTGTCCGCTGAAGAAGTTCAATTGATTATGAATGGCGATGGTACGTCCTACGGTCGTGGCGGCGGTTATAACGCGGTCGTGTCGAAGCGTCTTGCGGTTGGCTGGACGGGGCACGGTCATACGGGGGTTGACGTCGGTGTTTGGGCCTACGGTCCAATTGCTGCACTAGTAAAAGGCGATATAGACAACACGGATATTGCTAAAAGTGGTGCAAAAGTGATTGGAGCTGATTTGGCAGCCGCAACGAAAGAGTTACAAGATAAATATAGTTATCCACTCTTTAAAGTGACAAGAGATAACAAAACGTTATTCACAGCGAGATCCTTGGCGGAGTCATTGGGCATACAAGTAGCTTGGGATGAAGCCGCTCGTACAGTTACTCTTATGAAAGATAGTCAAAAAGTTTCCATTCTTGTCTCTTCTGGAGCGGTTACAGTGAATGGTTCAGCAAGCGCATGGGTTGGCAACATCGATAACGGTAAACTCTATTTGCCGCTTGAAGCTTTTAACCAACTGACTGGAAAAAGCTTCACGTGGGATGCCTTTAACGAGCGTATTGTAGCAAATTAATGATAGGAGCAGGCGGACATGGGGATCTCCTTCCCTGTGTCCTCTTTTCTTTTGGAATCGAATGGAAGCGAGGGGTGTTTGCATGATCAAACTTCAGGGAATATCGAAATCTTTCCGACTGCATGGCCAAAGCTTGCCTATCTTACAGGTAGCGGAGTGGCAGATTCAAAAAGGCGAAAGAATTGCGCTGATGGGAGCGAGCGGCTGTGGGAAAAGCACGTTATTACATCTGCTTAGCGGTGTCATAACGGCAGATCAGGGTGAGATATGGGTGGCTGATCACCCCGTTCATCTTCTCACCGAAAGTAAACGAGATCGCTTCCGTGCGGAGAATATCGGTTATATTTTTCAGGATTTTCATCTCATATCTTCGCTAACCATTAGGCAAAACATCGAATTAATCATGCCGCGTACCTGGACGAAGCGGGAGAGAGCGGAGAAGCTCGATAATTGGCTCAAACGTGTAGGTTTGCAGGATCGTGGGCAGCATCTTCCTTCTCAATTATCTCGAGGTCAACAGCAAAGAGCCGCTATCGTTCGGGCGTTAATAGCAAAGCCTCCACTTCTCTTAGCGGATGAACCGACAGGCAGCTTGGATTGGGAGACGGCGAGTGAAATGATGTCTTTGCTGCTTGAGATTTGCAGGGATGAGCAATTAACCTTACTGACGGTCACGCATGATCGGCATATCGCTGAAATGTTTCCAAAACGTGTTTATATGCAAGAGCTGAATGATTTACTAAGGAGTGTTCCGATATGAAACTAATCTCCTTACTCTGGAGCCAAATATGGCATCGCAAAATCTTGTCACTTTTGACCATCTGCTCTGTGGCAATTACAGCAGCACTCGTTGTTTTCCTTCTGTTATGTAGCCAAGGCGTAGAGCAAGGAGCTGAAAAAGGCTACGGTCCCTTCGAAGTCTCTATAGGTGCTAAAGGCAGCGCTTCACAGCTTGCACTTAATACCTACTACCATATTGGTGCGCCTACAGGCAATATCCCTCTAACGATTTTAGAAGATGTACGTAAAAATGAGTTCGTGGAGTCGGCATATGCCATGACCACAGGGGATAATTACAATGGTTTTCCGATTATCGGCATGGAACCCGGTTATTTCATAACACGCTATGGCGCAGCCAAACAAATGGCTCAAGGTAAGTTGTACGGAAAGCTAGGGGAGACCATCGTTGGCTCCTATGTGGCGAGCTCACTTGGTCTACATGTAGGAGACACTTTTATTGGTGCACACGGGCTTATTAAAGGTTTGGACGAGGAGGAGGAAACTGACGATAGTAACGGCTCAGAGGAAGAGGAACACCATCGTGCCTTTACTTATAGGGTAGTGGGTATATTGCCGCCACTTCACACGTCGGATGATCGGGCTGTGTTTTCAACCCTAGACTATGCCTGGGCTGTTCACGAAAATCAGCAAGATGGCGAGCGAGATATTACAGCGATCGTCGTTAAGCCGAAATCACTCTTGGGCGCACAGTCGATCAAAACGACGTTCGCACATTACAACAATGTGCAGGCTGTCTATACGAGCAAAGCCGTTGCTGATGTTGTAAATGTCATTGATCAAGGAACACAAGCGGTAAAGTTCGTTACCGTGATATGCATTGTGCTCGCAACGGGATCGATTCTATTATCGCTGATTGCAGCGGTACATGAACGCAAACGAGACGTAGCTTTGCTTCGTCTTATAGGGAAATCGAAGCAGTTCGTTTGGTTATCACTGATCGGGGAAGGCGTCATATTAACCTTGATTGGCTTAGTTTTGGGACTTGTTCTCGGACATGTCGGAGGTTATGCGAGCCGAGATGCGGTTTTTGCACATACAGGTCTACAAATACAGGCATGGTCTTATATACCTGGGGAGTCGTTGCTGCTCGTGTTTACTTTGCTGATTGCCGTTTTGGCGTCCGTGGGACCCGCAATTCAAGCATATCGTGTAGATCCCTTGCAATTATTTCGGTCTTGAGGTGATATTAGGATGAAAAATAGACATAAAATATCGGGGCTGAGTTTGTTTGCCATGTTCGTTATCATTTCGGGTTGTGGTCAAAAGGAAGTTGAGATGACGGGTCAGTCTTTCGGAAGTATCGAATCGAATGTGGAAACAGTCGTATCTTCAACACCGAGCAGCAGTGTGTCCCCCAAGGGGACACCTAACCAAACACCTATTGCGACTCCAAGCCCTAGAGTTGCTGTACAAGAGATTGCTTCATCGGCTACCGTGGTGCAGTCACTTCCCCCATTGCCTTCCCCAGCGAAAATCGAATCCAAACCGACGGAGCCTGCCGCAACACCAAAATCGAAACCAACCCAACTGTCCTCTGAGCTTAAATGGGCTGAGTTTTTCGATACGATTAAGCAAGATACACCTTCCAATAAGTTTTGGGATATGAACGGGAAGACTGTCCAGATCAAAGGCTTTATGGGGGAAGTACTCTCTTTTGATAAACATTGGTTTCTATTGATTCCGCAGCCAGGTGCAGAGTGTCCTTTCGATAATGGCGATGAGACGTACTGGAATAAGATTATGATTGTTTATGTGCCTGATGCTATCAAACTGCGATACACCTCTGGTCCACTATTGATCACAGGGAAGCTCGATGTAGGGATTAAGCTTGACGAATCAGGCTATAAAACGATGTTTCGTTTATATGAGGCTACTTTTGAGAAAATAAAGGAATAAATCGAATTGAACGGTTGCATAAAATAGTGTCGGTTCGCAAACGATAAACGGGGCTTTCATTTAAGAATTCACGGTTACAGGAGGCATGGATACATGAATCAGAAGCAAAATAACCAAAATCAGAGCAACCTGCCAGTTGCTAAGCAAGAAGATGTTGAATTTTCAGCAGAAGTAGCAGATAAGGATGATTTCGAGGCTGCGCAGCGTGCGCAAGCGGCGGATGATCGACAGGAAGATCAGTAATGGGTGAAAGAGGGATTCTTGCCTATTTTCATTCCCCCGACCAAGCTGAAGGCGTTGCTTCCAAGTTGAAAGCCTTGCGAGCAGTGGATGTGCGGGTTGACCGCTTTATGAATGATATCGGCAGTGGTTTTGAGAGTGCAATGGCCGATAGTATGATAAGTCAAGATCATGAGATCGATGCGGTTGGACTAGATATTGTACTAGCAGCTGTGATCGATGAGGGGATCTATGAGCAAGCCGTCCGTGTGATTGAAACTGCGGGTGGCATGATGTAACGAAGAAGCACCTGTTCCAATGGACCTCTTGTTTAGGGTCGATGGGACAGGTGCTTTAACTATAAAATACTTATTCAACGCTCATCAATTTGACGAGCTTATCAGGTTGGTTTGTTATGATGCTCGAAACACCAAGGGCAAGCATTCGCCTCATCGTCCTAGTGTCATTCACAGTCCAGACATACACTTCTTTATGGTGATCTTCGGCTAACCGCATGAAATCTTCATTAACAAGCGGGTACGCCGCTGAGATAACTTCATAGTCAGAGCTTTTCATAAGCTCATCAAGTCCCTCGGTCTTTTGGCCAACGATTAGGCCAGTTTTAATCGAGGAATTAAGCGCTTTCACTTCATGGAGCAGCTTGGCATCAAAGGAGGTTACGGTACACTCTTTAACAAAATCATGCGATTGAATGAGATCAACTGTTTTCTGAGCAAGTTGAACGCCGTGGCCGTTATTTTTCATTTCGATGTTCAGCTTGAGATGGCCTTTGGCTAGCGTAATCACTTCGTCTAAGGTTGGGACATGCTCATCTTTGAAATTTTTGTGAAACCAACTTCCTGCACTTGCATTTTTAAGCTCATTCGAGGTGACTTCCCACATATTTTTGTTAATACCTGTCGTCCTAAAGGCGTTGTCATCATGCATGAGCATAACGACACCATCTGCGGTTTCTTGAACATCCAGCTCGGCAAATCCTGCATGATCTTGGATGGCTCGATGAAAAGCAGCTAAGGTATTCTCAGGCGCGTCTTCAGAGCTTCCGCGATGTGCCGTAACCTGACTGTAGTTATCAGCAAGCAAAGTAGAGGTAGTAAGGGGGGCGATCAGTGCCAATGTAAGGAAAACAGGTAGGACCATGAGTGTTTTGCGCATAAGATGTCTCCGTTCGTACGATAAATAATATGATGACTTTTTTAATGTAGCATGAACTTATTAGAAATTTGTTAGGATTCATAAAAAATAGCGCTTACATTGATGACTTCATTTTACCCCAGAAGCGAAGTGTAGTACAATATTCTTTGGTGAAAATAGACCAATTGGTTAGATTTACATAGGGAATAACCGACAGGAGGAGCTATACAGATGCTTTGGCAGGAATTAACTGTACATACAACAGAAGAAGCGATAGAAATGATAACCAATTTTGTTCATGAATTAGGTGCTGGTGGTGTTTCCATCGAGGAATCAGGTACCTTAAATAAAGAAAGAGATACTTCGTTTGGTCAATTATATGAAGAGCCATTTAACGATATCCCTGAGGGAAGAGCCGTGATCAAAGGTTACTTCTACCATGGCATGGACATGGAGCCTGTTCTGGCTAACTTGAAGGCATCCGTTGAACAACTGGCAGAATTTGATATTGATACGGGGAACCCAACATTTGCTGTTGTCGAAGTCGATGATGAAGACTGGGCACATGCATGGAAAACGTATTTCAAACCGATTCGTGTATCCGATCGCTTAACAATTAAACCGACATGGGAAGACTACACGGCATCCGAGGGTGAAATTATCCTGGAGTTAGATCCAGGCATGGCATTCGGAACGGGGACACATGCAACGACATCGCTTTGTTTGAAAACATTGGAAAAAGTAATGAAGCCTGGAGACGACGTCATTGATGTGGGAACCGGCTCTGGTATTCTCTCCATCGCAGCAGCTAAGCTTGGGGCGAAGCATGTACTTGCCGTGGATCTAGATCCCGTAGCTGTTACGAGTGCATTGGATAATACGAAGCAGAACCAACTCGAAGATAACATTACAGTGAAACTTAGCGATCTTCTTGGCGTACTAAAAGAAAGCGAGTCCGAAGGGGACGCAGGGTTAGGTGTTACGATTCCCGTTCAGCTCGTAGTTGCGAACATTTTGGCTGAGGTCATTGTCATGTTCGTTGATGACGTGTACGAGGTGTTGCAGCAAGGCGGTTATTACATAACTTCAGGTATCATTACGAACAAAGAAGCGGATGTAGAAAAAGCACTGGTTGCAGCTAAATTCACGATCGTAGAGAAAAACTATGATTCGAATTGGGTTGTGATCGTAGCTAGAAAGCTGTAGGTGTTGGCTCATGGGAGGCTTATTATTTTACGAATGGAATACGTTGCCGTTTGTGATTTTGGCTTTAGTTATTTCTTTTACACTGCACGAGTGGGCGCATGCATATAGCGCCTATAAATTAGGTGATTCTACGGCATATCAGTTTGGCCGTGTATCTTTGAACCCGATGGTACATCTGGACCTTTTCGGGACAATTATGCTTTTGATTGCCGGCTTTGGTTGGGCCAAGCCCGTCCCAGTAAACCGTGGGAATTTCAAACGTCCTCGCTTGTATGGGATTATAGTGACCGCGGCGGGACCGCTTAGTAATTTGATTTTGGCTTTTATTACCATAGTTATCGCTGTGCTATTTGAGAAGTATGGCTGGCTCGGTGGAATGTCAAAAGGTAGTGGAGATGCAATTGTTCAGTTCTTAAATAAAATGCTGAGTATTAATATCACACTGTTTTTATTTAATTTAATTCCAATCCCCCCACTTGATGGCTATCGAATTATTCAAGATTTGGTTGATTTCAGATATACGGAAGCTGTTCAAAAATTTGAACAATGGGCATCTGTTATTTTTCTCCTGGTTGTATTCGTTGGACCATTGCGCCGTGTGACTCTTGACCCTTATTTAAGCTTGGGGAATGACATAGTTAGACATTTTTATAACGTGATTACGAGCATAATAGGCACGTAACCTCTAACCAGACAGTTCCATATAGATTTTCCCGTACAAACGAGGTATGATGGTGTGTGGAAGTTAGACGTACTACGTAGAGATATTCGAATGAAGTTCAAATGAACGTAGATAGAGAGGCTTTGACTATGCAGCGTTATTTTCTACCGCTAGAGCAGTTCCATGCTGCTACACAAACAGTCACCATTGAGGGAGACGACGCCCATCATCTGGGTCGCGTCATGCGTGCAGAGGTAGGCGATGAAGTCATCTGCAGCAATGGTGTGGACCGCGAGGTGCTCGTTCGTATCACTCAGTTAGACAAGGGATCTGTTACCGCAGAAATCGTGGAGGAGCTATCCATGGACGCGGAAGCGGCTGTTGACGTGTGGATTGCGCAGAGCTTGCCGAAAGGCGATAAGATGGAGCTTATTATTCAAAAAGGGACCGAGATCGGGGCAGCCCGGTTTCTTCCTTTTTTATCGGAACGAACGATTGTGCAATATGATGCGAAGAAAGAAGCTAAACGCACGGAGCGCTGGCAGAAAATCGCAAAGGAAGCAGCAGAGCAAGCCCATCGCAACCGTGTACCGCAGATTGAAGCCGTCTACTCGTGGAAGCAACTGCTGCAACGAGCGAAGGAAGCAGATGTCGCTTGGATTTGTTATGAGAAAGAAGACGGTCAGCAGCTGAAGCCTGCTATACAGGCAGCGCTAGCGACAGGTCAATTAGGAGCAGGTAAGCAAGTATTGATTGCAGTTGGCCCCGAGGGCGGATTCACAGAGCAAGAAATTAAGCAAGCTGAAGAGGCTGGCTTTCGCTCGGTTTCGCTGGGGAATCGCATTTTACGGACGGAGACGGCAGCAATGGTGGGCCTTACGTGTCTGTTCTATGAAACCGGAGAAATGGGAGGATAAGCACAATGGCAACGGTAGCGTTTCATACACTGGGATGTAAAGTAAACTTTTATGATACAGAAGCAATTTGGCAGCTTTTCAAGAATGAGGGCTATGAACAGGTTGATTTCGAAAATACAGCAGATGTCTATGTGATTAACACATGTACGGTAACCAACACAGGGGATAAGAAAAGTCGCCAAATGATTCGTCGCGCGATTCGTCGTAACCCAGAAGCAATTGTTGCTGTAACAGGTTGTTATGCTCAAACGTCACCAGCTGAAATTATGGCAATTCCAGGTGTAGATATGGTCATCGGGACGCAGGATCGCGAGAAGATCATTCCACTTGTGAAGCAATTTGAGTCGGATCGTCAACCGATCAATGCGGTTAGAAACATTATGAAAACACGGACTTTCGAAGAATTGGATGTTCCTGATTTTGCCGATCGTACGCGGGCATTTCTGAAAATTCAAGAAGGCTGCAACAACTTCTGTACGTTCTGCATTATTCCTTGGTCGCGCGGGCTAATGCGCAGTCGTGAGCCGCAAAGCGTTATTGCGCAAGCGGAGCAGTTGGTAGCTGCTGGTTATCAGGAAATCGTCCTCACAGGTATTCATACTGGGGGCTATGGCGAAGATATTGAAGATTACAGCTTGGCGAAGCTGTTGAAGGATCTGGATAAAGTCGAAGGCTTGAAGCGCATTCGGATTTCCTCCATTGAAGCTAGCCAAATTACAGATGAAGTGATTGAAGTTCTGAAATCCTCAGACAAAATGTGCAGACATCTTCATATTCCGTTGCAAGCAGGCGATGATCAGGTGCTCGCGCGGATGCGTCGGAAATATACGACTGCTGAATTTGCTCGTAAAATTGAGCGCCTTCACGAGATTATGCCAGATGTGGCTATCACGACGGATGTTATTGTTGGTTTCCCAGGAGAGACGGAAGAAATGTTCCGTGATGGATACAAGTTCATGGAGCAAATGAAGTTCTCCGAAATGCACGTTTTCCCTTATTCCAAGCGGACAGGTACGCCTGCTGCGCGGATGGAGGATCAAGTGGATGAAGAAATCAAAAATGCGCGTGTTCACGAACTTATTGATCTTTCCGAGAAAATGCAATTGGCTTATGCTCAAAAATTTGTTGGGCAAGTCTTGGAAGTCATTCCAGAGCGCACATACAAAGGTGCTCCTGATAGCGGCTTGTACAGTGGTTACTCGGATAACTATGTTCAGTTAGTTTTTGAAGGCTCAGAAGAAATGATCGGTCAAGTATGCCGTGTGAAAGTAACCGAAGCTGGTGTGAATGAAAGCAAGGGGCAACTCGTGCGCATTCTTGAAGGCGTAGTGAATTTGTAAGTGAAGTAGTAAGGCAATTACCCACCTATACTCGTGGTCGTTCCTTTTGAACACATAGGAAAGTATAAGGTTTCGGTATCCGAAAATTGCTTTCATATTGGCGATAAAACCTACCTCTAAACGCGGTCGCTCATCATTGAATGGCCTCGATAGAGGTTTTCTCAATGACTGCGTTAGAGGTTTTCTCGATTACATGGGAGTCTGTACGAATGGATTGTAATGACTAAATTAAGATGAGGTGCTTCGAAAATGACGCTAAACGCGAAAGAAATTGCTAGCTATATCGACCATACCCTATTGAAAGCAGAGGCGAGCACAGCTGCGATTCACAAATTGTGTGAGGAAGCTGCGAAACATCAATTTTTCAGTGTGTGTGTGAATTCACAATTTGTAGCAACAGCTGCCAAAGCTTTGGAAGGAACGGGTGTTAAGGTTGCTGCTGTGGTTGGTTTTCCGCTTGGCGCGAGCTTGAGTGAAGTGAAAGCCTTCGAAGCAGCTAAGGCTGTTGAGAACGGTGCGGCTGAAATTGATACAGTATTGCCCATTGGTTTGCTTTTGGAAGGACAATTGGATGCTGTTCGTTCAGATATTAAGCAAGTTGTGGATGCGGTAAAAGGGAAAGCCATCGTCAAAGTGATCATGGAAACGGGCTTCCTGAATGATGAGCAAAAAGCTGCTGCATGCCGTCTTTCAGAAGAAGCGGGTGCTCATTTCGTGAAAACATCGACTGGCTTTGGCCCGGGTGGAGCAACCGTTGAAGACGTTCGTTTGATGCGCCAAAACGTATCCAGCACCATTGGTGTAAAAGCATCAGGCGGTGTACGTGATGTAGAGACGGCAATTGCGATGATTGAAGCGGGTGCAACGAGATTGGGCACGAGCTCAGGCGTAGCTATTGTGAACGGAACTCAAGGCGCTTCCACATACTAAGATAGCAGAGTGGCAAGGCGACAAGGGACCCCACGATATTGAAAATAGTTTGAGAACGGGCAATCTGTGAAGCAGCGTCATCTGCAAGGAGTGCTGAAAGACTAACGAGCACGTGGATAAAAGGGTAAAAGAGGATCGCGCCTCCGACATTCAGCAGCACATGCGACCAGGCGACGTATCTCCCGGCGCGTGAGCTGCTCATCCCGGCGATCAGTGCGGTGACACAGGTGCCGACATTGGCGCCAATGGTAATCGCAACCCCAAGCTCGACGGGAATGGCTTGGGCAGCGGCAAGACCCATCGCCATCGCGATGACGGCGGCGCTGCTATGCACGAGCGCGGTCACCGCTGCGCCTGCGAGGATGCCCCAGAGCAGGCTGGTTTGCGCCTGGTGGACGAACCAGGTGAAGAGACCGCGGGACTGCAGCGCAGGGCCGATGGTTTGCATGATCTCGATGCCGAGCAGCACGAGCGAGAAGCCGGCCGCCGCCAGCGAGCCGTAGCGGACGCTGCGCACCCACTGGCGACCGCCGTGTGGTGCGGCGGTCAGTCGTGTTGCCGCGACAGGCGTTTGCGCCGCGTGTGATCGTGGTCCGCTTGCCTGAGGCAGCGGACCGGCCAGCCAGCTCGCCAGCCAGACGCTGGCGCTGGCGATCAGGATCGGCACGCCGATGCCACCCAAGCTGAGCCCGATCAGCTCAGTGGTGAGGCACGTGCCGATGTTCGTTCCGAGAATCACGCCTAGTGTTCTCGGGAAGGACAGGACGCTGGCGCCGACGAGGCCGATGGCGATGACTGTGATCGCGGTGCTGCTCTGCAGCGCCGCTGTCAACACGGTGCCGGTGATGAGGCCGCGCACCGGTGTTCGGGTAAACCGCTCCAGCCACAGCTGGAGGCGAGGGCCTGCCCAGGTCTGAAGCGAGGTCTCCATGAGCTTCATCCCGAACAGAAATAAGATAAAGCCTGTGACAACAGGCAGTATAATAGCATGAATCATGAAAGGATCTCCTTTTCGTGAGTGTACGACGTTTTCAACCAATATATGTGACCGTACAGACAAGCATGACAAGCCAGATGGTATAGGTGAACGGTTTCACGCAAAGGACGGCTAAAAAACATGGCAGTAGTATTTTTACATAAGAAACGCAAACCCCGCTTGGAGCAAGGACATCCATGGGTGTATAAGACTGAAATTGAGCGCACGGATGGTGACATTGTACCTGGACAGCTTGTTTCCGTTCAAAACCATCTCGGCAAGTATCTAGCAACTGGTTATTACAATGTTGCTTCTCAGCTAACGGTACGTATTGTATCGTATAGCCCGATTGAGGCGATGACGACAGACTTTTTCGTTGAGCGTTTTACACGTTGTTTCCTTCATCGTCAGCGTTTTGTGAAAGGAGCTCAGTCCTATCGTTTGGTGTATGGGGAAGCCGATTTCCTGCCAGGACTGATTGTTGATAAATTCGAGAACACGCTTGTTGTTCAGCTTTTAACCTTGGGGATGGACCGCTGTAGAGACAATATTGTGGAAGCCCTGGTACAAGTCATGAAGCCGGCAGGGATTTATGAGCGAAGTGACGTTTCCATTCGAGAACTGGAAGGTCTGAAACAGACGAAAGGTCTTCTCTACGGAGATTGTGCGAAGCATGTTGATATTTTAGAAAATGGGCTACGCATCCGTGTTGATATTGAGGAAGGACAGAAAACGGGATACTTCTTCGACCAACGTGAGAATCGCGCAGCGATCGCGCCACTGATGACTGGCTGGGGTCACCGCAGCGGCATCAATTTGACGGAAATCGAAGAAAATGGCGTAACACAAATGCTTCCTGTGAATGCAAATGGTAAAGTAGTGACGTTCCCGCTATGGGACGGAGCGTCTGTGCTCGAGTGCTTCTCGCATACGGGGAGCTTCACATTGAATGCTTGTCAATTCGGCGCGAAAAAAGTGACGTGTCTCGATATCTCGGAGCATGCCATCGAAAGTGCACGTACGAATGTTGCTCTGAATGGATTCGAGGATCGTGTCGAATTCGTTGTCGCGGACGCCTTTGAATACTTGCGTACGCAAGTGAAAGGCTTGGATGAGCGTAAGCTTCGCTCTTCGGCAGGCGCTGCAGGACAAGCAAAAGTAGACACTTCAAAGCCTGTTGGTACCGGTGGACGGACTTGGGACGTCGTTATTCTCGATCCTCCAGCCTTCGCTAAGACGAAAAGCGCCGTTGAAGGAGCTTGCCGCGGCTATAAGGATATCAATTTGCATGGTATGAAGCTGGTTAATGAGGGTGGATATCTCGTCACAGCAAGCTGTTCCTATCACATGCATCCTGAATTGTTCCTTGAGACGATCCATGCGGCAGCAACAGATGCAGGTAAAATGTTGCGCTTGATTGAGTTTCGTGGAGCAGGGATGGACCACCCGCGCATTCTAGGCGTGGATGAAGGACATTATTTGAAATTTGCGATTTTTGAAGTGCGAAGCAAATAAACATAAAGTTTTTGATAAATACGCAAAGCTGGGTAATTCTAGCTTTGCTTTTTTGTGCGAGTTAGCGGGTTTCTCTCGAGTTAATCGAAAAATTCGATTAACTCGAGAAAAATAGCGCTTCACGGGCAGAGTTAGTCGATAAATCGACTAACTCTGGACTAATCCGTGTGTGTCAGAGGATAGTCCAAATCGTCGGTTTGATGCTTTTCGTTTTTTGTTTTCCGTGCTATAATAATAGAATATATGTTCGTATTTTACCCGGAATACATCCATCAGAATCCCCCTCCATCATCTACCACGCCGACTCATCACCAGAAATATGCTAGAATAGAAAGATAGAAAACGAGAATTGCTTACGAAGCAAGCTTTCCGACGGAAAGTGTTAGGAGGCCCTGGATGTCCATTCGTTTCATAATTGGTAGAGCCGGGAGCGGCAAGAGTGAACGCTGTTTGACGGAAATAAAGCAGCAGTTGGCATCAGCGCCTGAAGGTGATCCGCTGATCTTACTCGTCCCAGAACAAGCCACATTTCAAGCAGAACATGCGCTTGTATCAGATCCTAGTATTCGTGGGATGATCCGCGCGCAGGTACTTAGCTTCCACCGTTTAGCTTGGCGCGTGATGCAAGAAGAAGGCGGCACAGCAAGACTGCCTATTGATGATACAGGTAAGAAATTGCTGTTAACGAGCATTTTACATAAATACAAAGATAAGCTTCGTCTATTCGGACACTCAGCTGAGCAAATGGGGTTTGTTGACCGACTTAATCAGCTTTTTACTGAAATGAAACGCTATTGTGTGACGGCTGATCAGCTAGAGACACATGAAAATAAACGGGTTACTAACCTAGGAGAACACGGCTTATTACGCGATAAAATGCACGATATTCAATTGGTGTATCGGCAGTTTGAGGCTGAGCTAGCAGGGCAGTATTTGGACGGCGAGGATTACTTGACGCTACTTGCTGCGCAAGTGCCAAGCTCCGTTTATTTGCGTTCAGCTTCGGTTTGGATCGATGGATTTCATGGTTTTACACCACAAGAATTCAAGGTGCTTGGGTCGCTATTTGCTGCTTGTAAGCAAGTGACGATCACGTTATGTCTGGATCGCGAACTGCAGGCGGGGGATACGCCGGATGAATTGGATTTATTCCATCCCACGGCTACGACAATGGTTCGCTTGCAAGAGATGATTTGGCAGCTAGGCCTTGGTGCGGCTGAGATTCTTAGGCTTGCACCAGATCGTTCGCCGCGATACGAAGATAGTCCTGCTCTTGCTTATTTGGAGCAGAATTTTGATCGTCGAATTGGCGGGGGAGCGCCTAGATATAAGACTTCCTCAGGGGAGAAGATAGCCGACCAGCTCGTTATTAGGGAAGCTGTTCATCGCCGTGCGGAGGTTGAAGGCGCAGTGCGCGACATGCTGCAGCTAGTTCGAGAGCACGGCGTACGATGGCGCGAAATGGCCATTATGGTGCGGAATATGGAAGGCTATCAGGATCTGCTAAACATGGTGCTTACGGATTATGAGATCCCTCACTTTTTTGATCAGAAGCGGTCGGTACTTCATCATCCGCTCGTGGAATTCATTCGGTCTGCGCTGGAGGTTATACAGCATAATTGGCATTATGATGCGGTGTTCCGTTGTATCAAAACGGATTTATTACTGCCGCATGATGCGACATCTCAAAGGACTGAGCTTGATAAATTAGAGAATTATGTGCTTGCATTCGGGATTCAAGGCTATAGATGGACGGATGGTAAGCCATGGACATATCAGTTTCGTGCCAATTTGGAGCAAGCAGAAGATCAGATGAATGAACAAACAGCGGAGCTTCTAGCGCTAAATACGAGCAAATCATGGGTCGTGGGTCCATTGCTTGCGCTATCTAATCGTCTTGCACAAGCACGAACAGTTAAAGCTCAGGTTGAAGCGGTTTATGAGCTATTAGTCACGGTTCAAGCGCCAGAGAAGCTAGAAGCATGGACACAGCAAGCAACCCTTGCTGGAAAGCCGGAGAAGGCTCGTGAACATGGTCAAATGTGGAACAGTGTGATGGATATGCTGGATCAATTGGTGGAAACCATGGGCGATGATGAGCTTTCCTTGGAGTTGTTTAACGGCCTTATTGAAACAGGGATGGAAAGCATGAAGCTGGGGTTAGTGCCTCCTTCGATGGATCAATTACTGATCGGCAGTATGGATCGAACTCGCTCAAGCGGGATTCGGTATGCGTATATTTTAGGTGTAAATGACGGGGTTATTCCAGCGCAGATGGCTGAAAAAGGTGTGCTGACAGAAGCGGAACGAAGTGTTCTGATGGATTCGGGATTGCCAATGGCTGATGGAAGCCGCCGAAAGCTGTTGGACGAGCAATTTATCGTCTATACCTCGTTGACAGTACCGGGCAAGCGGCTTTGGATGAGTTATCCTTTAGCTGATGAAGAAGGGAAATCGTTATTGCCTTCAGAGCTGATGAGACAAATGCGACAGCTTTTTCCAGGGACGGAAGAATCGCTACTTCTTGCGGAACCGTCAGTGGAATCGCCAGAAAGTGAGCAAGCAGCCTATCTCTCGCACCCGACACAAGCGATCTCCTATTTGGCTATTCGCATGAAGCATTGGATGCTAGGCGGACGTATGTCAGAGCTATGGTGGGATGCGTACAATTGGTATGCGGAACAACCAGCTTGGCAGACGAAGCTGCAATCTCTCGTTCAGGCGTTGCAATATACGAATAAGGAGAAGGGGCTTACCTCTTCAACTAGCAAACTGCTATATGGTCAGCATTTACGCGCCAGTGTTTCGCGCATGGAGAAGTATGTGGCATGTCCGTTCTCTCACTTCGTTTCACATGGATTACGCTTAAAGGAGCGTCGCGTGTATCGCTTGGATGCTCCAGATATCGGACAATTGTTCCATGCAGCCTTGAATCAATTCGTACAGAAGCTTCAGCAGGACCAGCTTGATTGGGGCTCACTATCCGCAGAGCAATGTATGGAGAGATCTGCACAAGTAGTGGACGAGCTCGCACCGAGGCTTCAAGGTGAAATTCTGCTGAGTTCAAGTCGCTATGCGTATATTGCTAGAAAGCTTAAGCAAGTGGTTGGCAGGGCGGCAGTCATACTCGGCGAGCATGCGAAGCATGGTCAATTTCAACCCCTGGGGCTGGAAATTGATTTTGGACCAGGCAAGGATTTGCCTTCACTCACATTTGAATTGGAAAACGGCTGTACGATGGAAATTATCGGTCGTATTGACCGTGTGGATCGCGCGGATGGTGAGCAGGGTGTGCTTTTAAGGGTTATTGACTATAAATCCAGTCAAACGGCCTTACAGCTTTCAGAAGTGTACTACGGATTATCCTTGCAGATGCTAACGTATTTGGACGTAATTCTTACGTATGCGCAGACGTGGCTAGGTGTTGAAGCAAAGCCGGCAGGCGTGCTTTATTTCCACGTGCATAATCCGTTGCTCCAGCAAAAAAATGCACTGGATCCAGCCTCCGTCGAGAAAGAGCTTCGTAAACGTTTCAAAATGAAGGGCTTGGTTACTGCGGATGCTGAGGTAGCTGGATTGATGGATGATGAGCTTATCCATAGCTCTGGTCATTCTCAGCTCATTCCTGTCGCTTTAAAAAAGGATGGAAGCTTCTACTCCACTTCATCGGTTGCGACGGACGAGCAGTGGGATACGCTCCGGAACTATGTACGTAAACAAGTGAAACAAATTGGTACGAACATTACAGATGGTCATGTTGATATCGCTCCTTATCGTTTAGGTAAAAAATCAGCTTGCCAACATTGTTCGTATACCGCGATTTGTCAAATAGATCCCTTATTTGAAGGGAATGACATTAAAGTCTTTCGACCGCGTGCGAAGGATCAGGTATGGACTGAGCTGGCAGCGCAGGTTAGCGGGCCGTGAAGGTAGAAAGGAGCGTACAAAGTGACACAACAGCAAGAACCTAAACCTATCGGAAGTACATGGACGGATGATCAGTGGGATGCCATTACCCTCAAGGGACAAAACATGTTGGTTGCCGCTGCTGCGGGCTCTGGTAAAACAGCCGTACTCGTGGAGCGGATCATTCGACGGATCTCCAATGAGTGGGAACCGATCGATGTAGACCGATTACTCGTTGCAACCTTTACGAAGGCGGCAGCTTCCGAAATGAAGCATCGGATCCGAGAGGCACTTGAGAAAGAACTGATGAAGCAGCCTCATTCACAGCATTTACGTAAACAGCTGGCGTTAATGGGGAAAGCATCGATTACTACGCTGCATTCCTTTTGTTTAGAGGTTGTACAACGATATTTTAGTCTCATTAAATTAGACCCAGGCTTCCGCATAGCGAATGAAACTGAAGCTGATTTGCTCCGTCAAGACCTTCTCGGCGAGATGCTAGAAGAATATTATGCTGCTAGTGATGAGAACAGCGCCTTTTGGCGCTTGGTAGACTCATTCAGCGGTGAACGTAATGATAATGCGATTATGCTGCTCATTCAGAAGCTGTATGATGTATCCCGCAGTCATCCCTGGCCAGAGCATTGGCTAAGAGGGACGGCATCCATGTTCGGACCGTCAGAACTCCATACCAAGCAAGAGAAAGTGGATGAGGCAACAGCGGTAGTTGAAGAGGCGTTGCCTTATGTTGCCGCGACATCTGTGCCCGTGGATTTTTCACTATGGGAGCAAAGTCTAGTTCGTGATCTTTCCCTAGAACTAGAGGGAGCGTCGGATTTGCTAGAACAGGCCATCAACATCGCAGAATCACCGGGAGGACCTGCCCCGTATCTAGATAATTTACGCGATGATTTACTGCTCGTTCAGAATTTATTGGAAACAACGACATATCCTTGGTCCGTCTTGTATCTGGGGTTTCAAACGGTTGAGTTTGGTAAGCTCAAAGCCTGCAAAGGCGATGATTACGATAAAGAGCTACAAGATGAAGTCAAAGAGCTGCGAAATAAGGCTAAAGAACAGATTAACAAATTAAAAGAAGAATTGTTCGGACGAACGCCAGAGCAGTTCCATCAAGAAATTGCCGAAATGGCTCCGTTACTACACGTCCTCGTTGATCTCATCGTTGATTTTGGCGGACGGTATCAAGCCGCGAAAGCTGCGAAGGGTTTGATTGACTTCGCCGATTTGGAACATTACTGTTTACAAATTCTAAGTGCCCCTGGTTCCATGCCTGGTGAATTGTATCCTTCAGAAGCAGCTCAAGCGTACCGGAAACAATTTGCTGAAGTGCTTCTGGATGAATATCAGGATACGAATCGCGTCCAAGAAGCCATTGTTGAGTTGATTTCAACAACTAAGCCAGGGAATCGGTTTATGGTTGGCGACGTGAAACAAAGTATTTATCGGTTTCGACTGGCAGAGCCAGGTTTATTTTTAGAAAAATACAAAGCGTATCGTTCTAACAAAGAAGTTGCATCAGATCGTGAAATGAACGGTGGAAGAATTGACTTAGCGAGAAATTTCCGCAGTCGAGTTCAAGTCGTCGATGCGGTTAACTTTATTTTCAAACAAATGATGAATGAAACTGTCGGTGAAATTGCCTACGATGAGCGCGCGGAACTGGTATATGGAGCGGGTTATCCCCCTTCTGCATCGGACTGTTCTGTGGAGATGCTGCTGATTGACCGTGGTAAAGACGGAGCAGACAAAAGCGAAGCGTTCACGGAAGAATCTGATGACATTGCGGATGACATGAACGCCGAGGGTGCTGAAAGTGGGGTTGATCCCGCTTTGGAAGCGGAAGAGCTGGAAACCGCACAACTGGAAGCACGCACGATTGCTAGTCAAATTAGGGGCTTATTAGGTGCAGGAGATCAGGAACCGTTTCAGGTTTTTGATAAAAGAACGGGCGGTGATCGCCCAGCAACTTACAGGGATATCGTGATTTTATTACGAGCAACCCAAGCGTGGTCGCCAATTATAATTGATGAGCTTAAAAAGCAAGGAATTCCTGCGTATGCAGAGCTCAGTACAGGATACTTCTCGGCAACAGAAGTTGAGACGATGCTTTCCTTATTGAAGGTTATTGATAATCCGTATCAGGATGTTCCTTTAGCGGCTGTTTTAAGATCTCCTATGGTAGGGCTGACAGCTGAGAATTTAGCGCAAATTCGAGTTGCTGATAAATCCGTACCTTTCTATGAGTCTGTGTTACGCATGGTTCAACAAAGTACACACATTAAGCACGACGAGCTGCCAATTAAATTGACCAGATTTCTTGAACAATTAGAACAATGGCGTAATGATGCTAGACAAGGCTCACTTGCAGACTTGATATGGGGAATTTTTAGACAAACGGGCTACTATGATTTCGCTGGTGGTTTGCCTGGAGGTATGCAAAGACAAGCCAATTTAAGAGCGCTATATGATAGAGCTAGACAATATGAGAGCACATCTCTACGTGGATTATTCCGCTTTTTACGCTTTATTGAGCGGATGAAAGAAAGCGGAGGCGATCTTGGAACTGCGCGTGCGCTTGGTGAACAGGAAGATGTCGTGCGTATTATGTCCATTCACAAGAGCAAGGGCTTAGAATTCCCCGTTGTTTTTGTGGCTGGAATGGCGAAAATGTTTAATCAACGAGATTTGAATGAGGCGTTCTTATTGCATAAAGAGCTGGGTTTTGGACCGCGATTTGTAGATACGACGCTGCGCGTAAGTTACCCGACTCTACCTTCACTTGCGATTAAAAAGAGGCTGAAACTAGAGCTTCTGGCTGAAGAAATGCGCGTGCTTTACGTAGCACTCACGAGAGCGCGTGAGAAATTGTATTTGCTTGGTACTGTGAAGTCGTTAGACAAGCTGCTGCGTGGTTGGGGACGACATTTATCAAGAGAGGCGTGGTACTTGCCTGATTTTGAGTTAGCTAAAGCGAAGAGCTATCTAGACTGGGTAGGACCTGCTTTGCTTCGTCATCCCGATGCTGCCTTGTGGCGTGAACGACTTGGGATTAGTGATATGTCTTCGGATGTACGATTGCTGCGTGATTCTTCGCAATGGAAACTATCGGTGATTACACCAGAAAGCTTGCAAATGCTGGATGTACTAGAAGATGCGGTGGCAGCGCCAGATAACGATCGTTTCATGGCGATTCAACAACGTGAAGTTGTCGCTACGTCTGGAAAATGGAAAGAAGCTTTGGAGGAGCGACTCTCCTGGCAATATGATTTCCCAGATGCACCTAAGCACTTTGCCAAAACAACGGTTTCGGAAATGAAACGGTTATCTGAGGTCAACCGCATCGTAGATGAGTTCGAGTCGCCTATTCCTTTGGAATCCAAAATGGTAACTTCGATTTGGCGTAGACCGAGATTTATGGAAGAGAAGAAGCTAACGGCAGCAGAGAAAGGGACTGTTGTTCATGCCGTAATGCAAAATATGTCTTTAGCGGAATTGCCGACGGAGGCAAGTATTCAGTCAACTCTCCAAGAGATGTTGGACAAACAAACGATGACGCAAGATCAGCGCGATGTGGTAGATATTCCTGTAATTTTGAAGTTTTTCGAGACGCCAGTTGGTATACGGATGATTCATGCTCATCATGTGCAGAGGGAGGTTCCATTTAGTTATGGCCTGCCTGCTGGTGAGGTTTATTCCGAGGCAGATCCATCCACGATAGGCGAGACTGTGCTCATACAAGGGGTTATTGACTGTCTTTTTGAAGATGAACTGGGACTTGTTCTCGTAGATTTTAAGACAGATGCTGTAAGGGGCAGTACGGATTTAGAGCTGCAGCTACGCTACGAGAAGCAAATAAGTTTGTATGCTCGGGCTGTGGAACACATTTGGAAACGTCCAGTAGACGGGAAATTCCTTTATTTCTTTGATGGTGCCAAACTCGTAGAAATGTAAGATAGTTTCATAGTACAGATAGAAACCGTGCAGTGTACAGAAAGGAGATGAGACATGCGAATTTTACACACAGCTGATTGGCATTTTGGACGAGCCTTGGAGGGACGCAGCCGGATGGAGGAGCAGATCGCTTTCATGGATGAACTCGTGCGTATTGTGGAGGATCAAGCTATCGATCTGGTCCTGATTGCTGGAGATATTTATGACAGTGTGAACCCTCCTGCAGCTGCTGAGCAGCTATTTTACGAAGGTATAGCCAGACTTGCTGATGGCGGTAAAAGGCAAGTGGCGATTATTTCAGGCAATCACGATCATCCGGATCGGCTTGCAGCTTCGGGTCCGCTGGCAGCAACGCAAGGTATCACACTAATTGGTCTACCTATTCAGGATATTCAATCCATTGGGATAGCGCGAACGGGTGAGCTTGCGCGATTAATCGCCTTGCCTTATCCTTCGGAATCTCGCTTAAAGGAACTGCTATCTGAAGTTGCGGAGGAAGAAGTGCTGCGCAGTAAATATTCGGAGCGGGTCGGAGCGCTCATTCGTAAGCAGGCAGCGTACTTCGAGCCTGGCACCGTGAATTTGATCATGAGCCATTTGTATGTACTAGGCGGTCATGAAACGGAATCTGAACGTCCTATTCAAGTTGGCGGTGCGTATACCGTTGACACATCGGCTTTGACTGCAGGTGCGCAATACGTAGCGCTTGGCCACTTGCACCGCCCGCAAAATGTGAAGGCAGATTCGCTTATTCGATATAGCGGATCACCAATAGCGTATAGCTTCTCGGAAGCGGGTCAAGCCAAATCAGTCACGATACTTGATCTTGCTCCAGGGCAGGCGGCTGAACCTCAGGAGATATTCTTGACCTCAGGACGTCCGCTGGTCAGCTGGAAGGCGAAGGAAGGCATTGGACAGGTGCATCAATGGCTAGATGAACAAAGAGATAGTACGGCATGGATTGATTTGGAGATTACGATGACGTCCGCTATGTCGATTGAACAAATACAATCGTTACGTAAAGCTTACGAAGGTTTCATCCATATACGTCCGATCTATCCTGAAATGGAAGTAGTACGTGCGGCGATGCCGAAAGCAGCTTTTTCGATGGAAGAGCATTTTACGCGCTTCTATGCACGTCAAACAGGAGGCGCACAGCCAGAGCCTGCGTTAGTTCAATTATTTTTGGAGCTGCTGCAGGAGAAGGATCTAGGCGATACCGATGACGGCGAGTAAGCGAGCGATAATGGACTGTTATGTGACAGTGCGATAAGGAGTTTATATTTTTCCCCAACTAGTGCTTGTGGATAACTTAGTGATGTGAATGAAAGGAGGAAAGTGCAATGCGTCCAATCCAGTTACAGATGTCGGGCCTGCAAAGTTATCGGGAGCTGCAAACGATCGATTTTAGCCAGCTCGTAGATGCAGGTGTATTTGGGATTTTTGGGCCCACGGGAAGTGGGAAATCATCGATCTTAGATGCGATAACCCTCTCCTTATATGGCAAAGTAGAAAGAGCTAGCGGCGGTACGCAAGCGATTATGAATCATGCGGAGCAAACGCTGTTCGTTTCTTTTACATTTGAACTGAGCAATGCGACGAGCACAGAGCGATATCGGGTAGAGCGGCAATTCAAGCGTGGAGCAGAGATGTCTATCAACGGTACCATTTCCCGTCTCTTACATATTCGTGATAACGAAACGATCGTGCTGGCGGATAAGGCAGGCGAAGTCAATCAGCAGGTCCAGAATATTCTGGGTCTGTCGATGCAGGACTTTACGAGGGCGGTGGTACTCCCGCAAGGGAAGTTTGCTGAGTTTCTGACCTTAACAGGTAAGGATCGGAGACAAATGCTGCAGCGTCTTTTCCATCTTGAAACCTACGGTGACCAATTAAGCGCTAAGGTCAGCTCTAAAGTAAAGGAAACGGACAGCGCTGTTAAACAGCTTGCTGCGGAGCAGCAAGGGTTAGGCGATGCGACTTCATCAGCATTAGAGGAAGCGAATAGAAGGCTTATTGAAACGGAACAAGAAGAGGTTCGAAGTCGACTTCATTTGGAGCAGCAGGAGAAGGTTTATGAGGCATGGAAGCAAGTCTACCAATGGATAAAAGAATCGGAAGGTCTTGAGATTGAGCAGCAAAAGCATCAAGAGCAGGAAGGACTTATTGCTGAAAAAGAACAGCTACTGAAGCTAGCGGAACAAGCGGATCGGGTTATTCCGTACTTGGAGCAGCATAAGCTTGCTGCAAGAGATGTGATATCAAGCCAAGCGTTGCTTACAACGGCAACGTCTTCTCAGTCACTCGCGGAAACGGATTACCAACAAGCGACGCTAGCGTTTGACAATGCTCAGCAGGAACTTCTCTCACAGGAAGGGCCGTTATTACTACGTTTGGATCAGTTGGAGCAAGCGCTTGTCATTCAAAAGGAGCTTGAACAAGTACAGTCGCAAATTCAAACGGCACAAACACAAGAACTTGAGGTTAAGTCAGCGTTATCCAATTTGCATGCGGAGATTTCAAAATCGAATGACACGAAGCAAAAAGCAATGGCGAAACAAACGGAGCTGAAAGCGCAATTAAAGCTGTTAGAGACGGATGCCACGAAGAGACAACTCTTGCAAAACGCAGTGCAAGAGAAGAAGGGGATACTCCTTCTTCAGACACAACAGCTGGAAGTGAAGAAAAATAAAGATGACAAAGCGAATGCGTATAAGACTGTGGAACATGCGAGAGGTCTGATTGTGGACAAACAGGTAGTCCTCCTTGCTAAGCTAAAGAGTTGGTTTACTGCTTATGCTGCGTATAAGGGGGACTTACAGAGACAAGATGGTTTGTTTACAGCTTTCTTTGCAGGTTTACAAGGATGGTCGGAGGAGCAGCGAAAGCTGTTGAAGCATCAAGAGCGTCATGCCATTGCTGCCTTGTTAGCTGCTGACCTAGGATTGGGTGAGCAATGCCCCGTATGTGGTGCGACGGAGCATCCAGCTCTACAAAAGAACGAGGATACCTCTTTAGATACAGGTGAGAGAATCCATTCCGAAGGTTTGTTGCATCAAGCTGAGCAGTTGTTGCATCAAGCTGAGCAGTTGTTGCAACAAGCGAAAGAACGGCAGTATGAAGGTTTACAAGTCATTCGTAGAATGGCGGATCTGCATAAGCAGGCTGCAGAATTGGCTTTTCCAGATGAAGTTATTGTTAAGCGGCAGGATGACAATGAGGCTGTATTACTCGCGTTACAGGAGGCTGCTGCAAGTCAAGAAGCAGGTAATCTTATAGAGCTAAATAGCTTTCAAATGGACGACATGGGTTTGATGGATTGGCAAAAGGAATGGCATAGGATGGAGTCGGCCTTCCATGCGGGTGTTTACCAAGTAGAAGAATGCGCAAGGAACTTTCAAGATCTGCACAAAGAACATGCCCAACTTGCACAACAAGCTCTTATTTTAAGTGCACAAGAGCAAACGGCTGCTAGCTTGCTAGTGGATGCGGAAGATCGATTAACTGCGTTATCGGAGGGCATTCAAAATCAAGTTGCTGAGTGGCATGGACAGTATGCAGGTCATTCATGGGATGTTGTTGATGATCAACTTCATAAGTATCTTGAGAATGAGCGACAGGCTGATGAGCTGCGCGGACGCATTGAGAAAAGCATTCCGTTTCTCGAGGAGCTGCTCGTCAACATCGAGAGCCTGCAGCATGCTGCGCAAGAGCGTGATCGTACCGCCTTGCAGCTCCATGAGCGCTTGCAAGGGCTCGCGCAGCTCGCCGCCGACAAGTCGCGGCAGCTCGCTCTGCGCGCGCCTGGCGCGGCGGTGCCGCAGCTGATCGCGGAGGCGACCTCCGCGCTTGCGCAGCTGCGACAGCTCGCGCAGCAGACCAAGCTCGCGCACGCGGCTGCGCAGCGCGAGCAGTCCCTGGCGGCGCAGCGCTACAGCGCCGCCGCTGAAGCCGCTGCCGCCGCCGCGCGGCAGCTGGCGCAAACCGAGCGCGCGCTAGCCAGCGCGCTCGAGAGAGGCGGCTTCGCGTCGCGCGAAGCCGCAGAGGCAGCGGCGCTGGCGCCTGAGCAGCGCCGCCAGTGGGCGCAGCTCGCGGCGGAGCACCGCGAGCGCGAGCAGGCGCTGCGCGCCCAGCTGGCGCAGCTGGCAGCGAAGCTGCAGGGCCGCGTGCTGAGCGCGGTCGAGTGGGCGCAGTCGCAGGCGCAGCTGAGCGACGCGAAGGCCGGCGCCGAGGCCGCGCTGGAGGCGCGAGCCAAGGCGGCGCTGGGCGCAAGCGAGCTCGCTGCGCGGCACTTGCGCTGGTGCGAGCTCGAGGCGCTGCGTGCTGAGCAGGCAATGCAGCTGGAGCGGCTTGGCAAGCTGCAAGCCGTGCTTAAGGCTAATGCCTTCGTCGAGTATCTCGCCGAAGAACAGTTAATGCAGGTAAGTCGCGCGGCTTCCGAACGCCTAGGTGAGTTGACACGTCGACGTTATGGCATTGAAGTCGACTCTGGCGGTGGTTTCGTCATTCGTGATGATGCGAATGGCGGAGTGAAGCGTCCGGTTGGAACTCTTTCCGGTGGTGAAACCTTCCTAACCTCGTTAGCATTAGCTTTAGCATTGTCCGCTCAGATTCAACTGAAAGGCGAATATCCGTTGGAGTTTTTCTTCCTTGATGAAGGCTTCGGGACGCTTGATCAAGAACTGCTGGACATGGTGATAGGTGCGCTAGAAAAACTTCATACAGATCGTCTAGCTGTAGGTGTTATCTCTCACGTACCCGAGCTTCGTGCTCGACTTGTTCGTAAATTAATTGTTCATCCCGCAGAGCCGTCAGGTCGCGGGAGTCGCATTTCACTTGAAGAACTATGAGTCTTCATCAAGAAGTCCTGTCCCGGATTAACTTGTTAATTTATATTGCGACATAAGGCTGATGACTTCCTTGTCATTAGCCTTTTTTTTATGCTAAGCATTAATTCTAGGTAAAGGGATTAAACCGATTCGTACAAGTTGGCATACACTGCTCCAACATGACAAAAAGGGGAATGTGGATGTCAACATTTCATGAGGCACTGAAACATAAGAATCGAATTTCGCCCGTTTTATTGAAAAGAGCGGAAGTGATGGCTGTCGGGGTCGGATATGCAGATCCCAAGAAACCGACTTTAGGCGCAAGTGTCATCGTATACACCCATCAAAAAATTGTGCCATCCGGATTAAACAATCTCAAAAGTGTGGCTGCCAAATTAGGTGCATCCGTACCCGTGCGCTTTATCTCGTCGAATTCCTTCAAAGCGCATGTACTAACAGCTCCCAAACCAAAAGTTTATAAGGTAACGACGTTTCAAAACAGGAATCGGCCGGTACCCGGCGGCGTAAGTATTGGTAAAACGAGTCCTTTTTCCACAGGGACAGCGGGACTCATAGTAATCAAAAATAACCAACCTTACATTTTAAGTAATAATCATGTGTTGATCAAAAACAACTCGTCTGCTTTCTCGGAAACCGTGCAGCCAGGACCTGCAGATGGCGGAATATCGGGGACGGATCGCGTTGGAAGAGCCTTTCAATTTGTACCTTTACGCAAGGGTGCAGTTAATTTCCAAGATTCGTCAATCGCTCTCCCAACAAGGAACAGCTTGTTAAATCCTCGCTATTTGCGCAGCACTTCAGGCGTGTTGGTTACAGTGCCAGGGCATCTTCTTAGCTATCCAGTCGGACTTAAAGTGTTTAAATCGGGTCGTACTTCGGGGTTTGTTAGAGGAACCGTGGAGTCCAATAATGTGGATGTTCGTGTTTCTTATGGAGGAAGTCTCGGTACTTTACTGTTTCGTAATCAAACGGTTATCGTTGGAGATACGGGACCTGTCTCACTTCCAGGTGATTCTGGTTCCGTTTGGCTCCGTTCCAGTGATCGTTATGCGGCTGCGCTTAACTTTGCTGGTCCAGAAGATGGGTTACGTTCCATTAGCAACCCTATTGGTGTCGTCATGGCCGCCTATGGTGTGCGAACGGCGGTACCAGCGGCAGGCGGTACGTTCACAGAAGGTAAGGTGAAAGGAATGGCGCCTAGTGGCGATTCTTCCTATGTTCAACCGTTGACAGAGCAGCAAAGGAAGCGTAATCGAGCTATTTTGGTGAAGTCACATAAATAATCTTAATTAGAACTACTTTACGAATTGATCAACAATTCGAGGTTATTCCCTCGTATAACGGGTCAATCGTATCGTAGTTCCTTTAAGTATGTATTCCATCCCTTATTCCCTTCGGATTCCTTCACTAATTGCCTTCCATGCCCTAATCAACGACTAGCAATTCCCTCATTTGCCCGAATGTTCTGACCGTCGAGTGCTACCCCATATGAAATAGAAGCCAGATAAGCCATTTGCTTATCCACGTAGGCAGCACCTTTGGAGACAATTTGATTTTTCTCAATGTAAAAAGGTTGAAATGACATCTCAATCTGATTCTCAGCTAGCGTCAAATGGAGTAAACCTGTATCTGCTTTTGGACCTGTTACATAGTCAGGGAAGAGGAAATTGCCGATTGAATAAGCGATGGGCTTTCCTTTGTAATATTCAAAACCTTGCAGCACATGCACATGACTGCCGATGATGGCATCTGCGCCTGCGTCAATCATTTGTCGAGCGAACTCTCGCTGCCATGGCTCTGGGCGATTATTCATTTCAACCCCCCAATGCAGGTAGATGAGGACATAATCTGCTCCTCCGCGTTCCCTAGCAATCGCATCGAGAACAGGCTTTCTATCGTAAGCTTGAGCTATTCCAGGTTTATTATGGCCTGCAAACCAGTCTCCCGTAGGGATAAATCGAGAGAAGGCGAGGAATTTAAGCTTTTTTCCCTTAATAGTAACGCTCTTCGCTCGGTAGGCTTCTTGTGCATTCAAGCCACCTCCCACATAAAGTAAGCCAGCTTTATCTAAATGGGTGAGTGTATCGAGAAATCCTTTCTGCAGGAAATCCATCGAATGATTATTTGCAACGGAAACCATATCAAAACCAGCATGTTTAAGACCCATAAGAGATTCCGGATTTGATTTAAAATTATAAATCTGGTTGGTATCCTTATCATTTTCCAGGGTTACTGCCGTTTCGAGATTGACGAATGAGAAATCAGCCCGTTCAATTTCGGATTGAATATGTACGAATGGATAATCAGGGCCGTAACGGTTGATGGCCTCTTTGACCGACCAATCAAACATGGCGTCGCCGGCATATAGAATATGTAACGGCTCTTGTACTTCTTGTTTGGATGGAGAAGGTTGTACATATACGACAGGTGGAGATGCTCCTGATGCATACATCGCAGGGTTAGGATCGCTAACATTTGCCTCAATTGATTCTGTATTCGAATTCATTGGAAGTGGCTGCAATCCTTGCGAAATGTTTGAGGGCTGAGTCGGTTGAGGTACTTCTGTTCCGATGGTGACTGTCACATTCTCAGTGGTTGGTAGTAAGGCAGTCTCACAACCTGCGACTAAGAAGCTAAGACAAGCAGCCACAAGGAGACCTGCTCTTGTATGATTCATAAGTAAGCACCCTTTCGCACTATTTTTTCTATATTTTAACAATTATTTCTTGCAGAAGGCATCGAACTGTCGTGTTGAATTCATGAATTTTTGTATAATTTTGTCAGGTTTGCGTGAATATTTTGTAATTTTTTTTGAATTTTGTGCTACTTTTTCACTATCCATTACGTATCTAGTACAGGCAAATATTTTACTACACCATGAAGGGGAGTC
This sequence comes from Paenibacillus sp. J22P143, assembly GCF_059692035.1. Classification (NCBI taxonomy): domain Bacteria; kingdom Bacillati; phylum Bacillota; class Bacilli; order Caryophanales; family Paenibacillaceae; genus Paenibacillus; species Paenibacillus sp. J22P143. The sequence continues at coordinate 260,870 of NZ_JCAUAQ010000004.1, read as the reverse complement.
TTTTTTCTTGAAAATGAATAGACGAATAGGAATCTTATCACTGGCTGTTGGTATACTTGCAGCTGGTTTCGTACAATCGCCTGCACCTGCGCGCGCGGATGTTGTGTGGGATCATTGGACGCAAGCAGAGTCGCTGCAAGCATCAGGAAATTCCAAAGCAGCTGTTCCGCATTGGCAATATCTGACGGATTACTATGCTGGTACTGGGGATTGGGAGAATGCGGCCCTTTTCAGTGGGAAATTAGATGCGTATTTTGACGCTATCGGTGATTATGACCAAGCGATTCATTATTATGAGCAGGAAAATGAGTACTGGGTGAATGCGGGTAAGGATTGGGGCGCTGTCAAATTACAGCGAGCTGATCAGATAAGGACGACTGTGGAATTGTATCGGGAAGAAAATAATGAGCGTATTGTCCAGCAGCTTTCGCAGCCTGGTGGCTCGCGCCTTGCTAAATTTGAGCCCGCTTATGGTACATATTTAGGGGTTTATTCCGAGCTTGATGCCAAGGTAGGTAATATTTTCACGAAAATGCAATCGGTATACGGTAAAAAGCATGCTATTTACTTAGCTTATTCCACTTGGGGAAAAGACTTTCCGTCATCGTACGCAAAGCGAGCGAAAGATGCAGGCGGGGCTTTACAAATTGCTTGGGAACCGCATGATGGGCTAGATCCAGTAACGGATAGCGCTTATTTGCGAAAATGGGCTAAGGAAGCGAAAGCTTCAGGAATACCAATCTTCTTACGTTTTGCAGGTGAAATGAACGGTGCCTGGGTGAAATGGCACGGGAATCCTGCGCAGTATATCGCGAAATTTAGAATGCTTCATGATGTATTCGCTGCAGAAGCGCCCAATGTAGCCATGGTGTGGAGTCCGGGGGATGTGCCGGCGAACGATATCGATCCTTATTACCCAGGTGATGCCTATGTAGACTGGGTTGGTGTCAGCTTGTACATTGAACCTTACGAAAATGGCGATACATCCCTGCCACCTATGATTGCGACAAGCAACGTAGAAAGACTTACGAGATTGTACAACACCTACGCAGATCGTAAACCTTTGATGCTTAGTGAGACAGGCGTTCCGCATTATTCTCATTCTGCAGGTGAAGATTATACAGAATGGGCTAAACTGAATCTACAACGATTGTATGAAATCATGCCTTACAAATATCCGAGATTGAAAGCTATTACGTATTTTAACGTGGATCAGCAAATGGATAACGCGAAGAATGATTATTCACTTTCGACTTCTTCCGAAATTCAAAGCTATTACAGTCAATTGATTACAAATCCGTATCTTATTTCAGAAGTAAAGGACGACGCTAAACCGGCAGATCATGTTGGTTATGTGCCGATTGACGAAGACCATCAATCTTTCACGAAGCAAACGAGGGTCATTCCTTTTATCAAAATACCTGAGGTATACATCGGTAAGGTAGAGTATTTATTAAATGGCAGGGTAATTGCTTCCCAAACGAGCTTACCTTATGGGCTGGATCTCAAAGCTGGCGATGTGCCAGAAGGCTCGGTGCTGCAGCTTCGTATCTCGAATAAATCAGGACAACAGGTTGCTTTGCGCACCTTCGGTATTTCATCGCAAGTTTCTGTGAATATTAACGGGAACGAACAGCAATTTGAGCAAGCTCCAGTCATTGTAAATGGATCGACATTTACGCCGCTCCGTGCTATTTTCGAAGCGATGGGAGCTAAGGTTGATTATGAAGCTTCTACCAGATCCGTCACTGCAACCAAGGGGAACACAACTGTCAAGCTGACACTTGACCAAAGTACCGTATATGTGAATGGCAAGGCCATTCAACTGGAAGAGCCAGCCAGACTAGTGAATGGTTATACACTTGCACCTGCTAGATTCGTTGGAGAGACTTTTGGCGGCATCGTCAATTGGGATGGAGCTAGTAGAACAGTAACCATTACAACGAAATAAAAATAATAAGAAAAAGCTGCCACCCTTTCTGACCAAAAGTCAGGAAGGGAGCAGCTTTATTTTTTTTACATGTTACATGAGCTTCAGTTCCATCTGATCCATTTTCCAAACACCGTCAATTTTCTTCCATGTATAAGTGAAATGGGCATCATGCATGCCTGATAGGATATAAACACCTGTATACCGAAGTGTGTCTGAACCTTCCATTTGAATGGTTTCTTGCTTGATATCATTCACTTGACTATAGGGTCTGAATGGTAACAAACCGCTTCCAACGATGTGATGAATGCCGGATTGTTGGAGATTGGAGACAGCAATTTCTTTGGCTATATTTTCAGTAAATACCTGCTGCAACCACAATTGAATCTGATCTTTTTGATCTGGACTAATCCGTTTGAGTGTAAAAGGACTTAATCCATTCCTGAATTGCTTACTCAGTTGTTGAAACCAATCCTGCATAAGCCCATAGTTGGATGGCGTGGTGATGTCATTCATATTTAACTTAATTGGAACCAGAGGGTTGGCGTTAAGAGCTTGTGTCAGTTCAGTTTGTGAGACCTCAGTCAGTGCCGGTGGAGTAGTCTCAATTTGGCTGATTTGGGTGACTTGAGCTGTATCCGTGACACCTTCCAAAATGTCAGCATAAACGGTCTGATACCGATGTATGGTCACGGTAACATGACCTTTAGATCCTGGTGCACCGAATTGTTTGCGAACATCTGGATTGCTTGTATGCAAAATCAGTCGTGAAGGGCTTCCTTTGAACGCTAGTGGCTGCGGCAATTGATTCGAGGAGGCTTCGTCTGCTAACAAAATGATCTGGTTGCTATTATAGGTGTCCTCTTCGTAGTTCATGCTAAAAGTGCCTGAGATTTGCGCCTCTCCCTCCATGATGAAGATCTTAGAGCCTTTCCCATACGTTTCCAACTGCAGATCAAGTAATTTCCACCCGGCAACAACATCACTGATTCTAAGGAGTGCAGGATCATACCAACGTGAGGAACTCGGCAATAGGGTTGCAAGTGGTTGATTAGTTTGGTCAGGTTGCACCGTTAAAATTGGTTGTACAGATGCTACTGGTTGTATCGTCATCTCAGGTTGAATAGTTACCGCTACCGTTACTTCAGTAGAGAGTGGGGGGGCTGGAACAATGATCTTCACAAGAATGATCAGAAATGCAACGGAGAGCACGATTCCTACGACAAGCAGTATTCTTCTTTCATTCGTCATACCATAGCCCCCTACGTAGTGTTCATTGTCTATGTAGACGATTTACGCGGGTTGAAGTTGCAGGACAAGTAATATATATTTCCGCCAATGAAAGCGCCCGCCGGCGTACCAGCTGCCCTAGCGCACAAGTTTTGTGCGCAAGCGAGCGCCCGACCGTCAGCCAGACCGCTACGCGTAGAATGGATTCCTGCTCTTGGAAGTATATACTTCCAAATATGTCCAAACAGCCAGCAGCCCCGATTCGGAAGTGCTGGCTGTACTTAAGGAATATGACTATATCACTATATCACTATATCTCAATATCACTATTCTCTATACGCTCTGCAGCGCTTGCTGCACCTCTTGCACAATAGATAGCGCCGCGCTGCGTGCACTAGAAAATGCACGTTCAGCAAGCTCACCTTTCCCTGTGCAACCGTCTCCGCAGAAATAGAATGGAATATTTTCTACGCGAGTTGGTAAAAGTCGGTTGGTAGAAATGTTTTTCACGCTGGAAACCATGGCTTTCTTCGATACACGCTTAACTGCAGTCACATCGCGCCAGCCTGGATAGTGTCGATCGAAAAGGGCTTCCATTTGTGAGGTTTTATTGTCCAAATAAGCTTTACGTTCCTCATCGTTATCAAATTTATCACTAAGGTAGGCGATACCTTGCAGCAGTTGCCCGCCTTCGGGTACTAACGTATGGTCTGTTGCGGAAACATCGCTAATGAACAGCTTATTATCCATATCGCTGATGTAACTAAAAGGTCTAGCGACGACGCGGCTTAACCCAATGTCGTAAACCATAACCTCAGTTGCTGTGTTGGACTCATACGGTGCGAGGAAAGGTTCCCATGCCGTACCTTTGAGAAGTTTCACAACTTGCTGTACTGGCATAGCGAAGATCACTTTATCAAACGCCATTTCTCGTGTTTTCGTTTTTAATACAAATTTGCGATCCTCATAACGAAGTCCGTCCACACCTTCTTGAAGGGCAATCTCCCATTTGCCGGATGTGGTCAGTTTCTGTTTCAACTGATTCGTAATAACAGCCCAGCTGCCTAAAACATAATTGACAGGTTTACTGGAGAGGAACAAGTTATGGTAATACTCACTAATGACAGCGCCAGATACGTTACGAGCATCTTCAGGTGTAATGAAGAAGTTGGAGCAAACAAGATGCTCCCAAAGCTCTTTGACATCCTCATCGGCGTTAGATTCAGCCAGATAGTCTGCTAAGGTAGCGTAGTTTTTAATGTTGTGAATATTAGCAATAATAGCAGCAATTTCCCCGACAAAGCGAACTTTTTGAATCGTGTTCAGCAAATCTGTTTTTAAAAGGTTGATGGCATCAAGAGGCGCTGTTGTAAGTTGATCATGCTTCGCGTAGACGACTTTACGTTTATCTACTTGCTTGGAGGAGAAGGAAAGTCCCAGCTCGCGTTCCATCGTAGTCAACGTATGGCGATCGATCCCATAGATCGCGTGAGCGCCGTAATTAAGTGTGAAACCAGCTTTTTCATACGTAAAAGCTCGACCCCCGAGCTGCGGACTGCGCTCAAAAAGAATCCCTTCTACATGTGGGTTTTCAGATAAATAGGCTGCTGCTGTTAAGCCAGCAAGGCCTCCGCCGATAATGGCTATTTTCATGCGTTTTTCCTCCTTGGGAACTGGTTCTACCTGCAACGATGCGTAAGGTTCTTCGGAACGAAGTCCTACCCAAAGCCAGGCTAAGTTGTTTTTCATCATGGAGAGTAGGTCGGCATCATCTTGATTGCACCATGTGAGAATCGTTCCGGCATACAAACATACGAGCAGTTCGATCTTTTTGGGCTCCGGGAGCCAGTGCATCAAGCTTTCAGTCAAAATATTCAATTGCTGTTGCTCTTCCAATTTTACTGTCTCATTTTGCAAAGAAAGAGCCTGCAAACTACGAATAAGTCTAGGTGAGAATTGGATATTCGACGCTAAGTCTAAAAATAGACGATTAATATGTCCCTCTAGTGACTGCACCTTCGAAGGGGGCTGTTTCACCCAGTCCTGAATCAATTGAATTTGTTTGCTGTATAACGCTGAAATAATGGCATCCTTACTTTTGAAATAATGATAAAAGGTTCCTTTGGATGTGCTGGTTGCCGCGATAATATCATCGACAGAGACATTCTCGTAGCCTTTCTCCATGAACATGGCTAAGGCGACTTCCATCATCACATCACGCTTTTTGCGGGTCGAGGCTCTCATGAATTGACTCATCCGCTCACTCCATTCAAACGATCCGTTTACACCTATTATATGCAAAAGTAGACTTACAGTCTACAAGTGAATTGACAGTGCCAATTTGGACAGCAGGATTAAATAATCTAAATTATTCTTTCCCGTGTGAGTCCTATAAGTTCGGTATATACTTCACTTTAGAACACCTTGAGAGGATGAATCTTGACTTGAATAAAGCAGATTTAGGATGGCATGTATTTTTTGAAAAAGCATTTGAACCGTTTCTTAACGAAGAAGAAGGATTTGTCGCAGGCCGCGTCTCCTTAGAACATAAGCATATGTATCGCGTTCAGACGGAAGCTGGCGAAATGCTGGCTGAGGTATCTGGCAAAATGCGTCACCAAGCTCTGCGTCGCGAGGATTACCCAGCCGTAGGTGATTGGGTGGTATTATCCCTTCGGGAAGGAGAACAGCGTGCTGTGGTCCATGCTGTTCTTCCGCGTCGAAGTAAGTTTTCCCGTAAAGTGGCTGGACAAGTCACCGAAGAGCAAATAGTTGCAACCAATGTAGATACGGTATTTCTGGTAAATGCCTTGAATCAAGATTTCAATGTTCGCCGAATCGAGCGATATTTGGTTTTGGCATGGGAAAGCGGTGCTAATCCAGTCATCGTTTTAAGTAAATCCGATTTATGTGATCATCCACAGGAGTTAGCAGACGAAGTGGCGGCTGTTGCAATAGGCGTTCCTATTCACATTATTAGTTCGGCAGAGAATCGTGGTTTAGATGAACTTGCTGGCTACATGACTCGTGGACAAACCGTTGCGTTGCTAGGATCGTCAGGTGTTGGAAAATCAACGCTGGTGAACCGCATTTATGGCAGAGATATTTTGAACACGGGGGATATCCGATCTGGTGACGACAAAGGAAAGCATACAACAACGCATCGTGAGCTGATTCTATTGCCTGATGGGGGCATTTTAATCGATACACCGGGCATGAGAGAGCTTCAACTTTGGAGCGCCTCAGAGGGGCTGAGCACGTCCTTCCAGGATATTGAGGAATTCGCCGAACAATGCTTCTTCCAAGATTGTAAGCACGAGAATGAACCGAAATGTGCGGTGAAAGCCGCGTTAGATTCGGGCGCCTTGGCCGCGGAGCGCTTCCAGAATTATGTGAAATTGCAGAAGGAACTAGCGTATTTTGCTCGTAAAGAGGATAAAGGGCTTCAGGCTGCTGAGAAAGCAAAATGGAAGAAGATCCATCAATCGCTCAAAAGCCAACCTCATCGCTAATTCCGATATTATTTGGATTGGATTTTTTGAAGGCTTTCCGATAAACTTATAACTAAGTAGGATAACAATGTCGGGAGGACGAATGGATCAATGAGTGATTGTATTTTTTGTAAAATCATTGCAGGGGAGCTTCCCTCTAAGAAAGTCTATGAAGATGATCAGATTCTAGCTTTTCATGATATTCAACCTGCCGCGCCGATTCATGTCCTTATCATTCCGAAGAAACACTTTGCTTCTTTAGCTGCGGGACAGACGGAAGATTGGGCTGTCGTTGGGCAAATGCAGCGCGTTGCTGCGCAAATTGCTAGAGAGCTAGAGGTAGAAGAATCCGGTTATCGTGTGATTACGAACATTGGAGCAAACGCAGGTCAAATTGTTCACCATTTGCATTATCATCTGATGGCAGGTGCTAGATTGGCACCCCTTGGTGTCCATAACTAATCTTTCCTATTACGAAACATTAGTTTTACGATTGACACCCTAATTACTATCACCTATAATGAGATTTGATGAACCGTTTTGTCTTAGATGGTCTGTTCGGAGGGAGGGAAAACTGTTGTCAGAAACTCGAGTTCGTAAGAACGAAACTATAGATGCTGCACTTCGTCGCTTTAAGCGTTCCATCGCTAAGGATGGCGTTCTTGCAGAAGTTAAGAAACGTAAGCATTATGACAAGCCTAGCGTTAAGCGTAAGCTTAAATCTGAGGCTGCTCGTAAAAGAAAGTTCTAGGAGGCAACATGAGCTTAAGCGATCGATTGAACGAAGATATGAAACAAGCGATGAAGAGTCAGGACAAGTTTAAGCTCTCTGTAATTCGAATGGTGCGTTCTACGATTAAGAATTCTGAGATTGATCTGAAAAGACCCTTAGACGACAATGAAGTGCTTGATGTTCTAACTCGTGAGATCAAACAGCGTAAGGATTCCCTCCAAGAATTTGCCAAGGCAGGTCGCGATGATCTAGCCGACAACCTGAAGGCGGAACTTGTTATTCTAGCTGAGTACATGCCGCAACAGCTTTCTGAGGAAGAAGTGAAAGCCATTGTACAGCAGACCATCCAGCAAATTGGTGCTTCTTCCAAAGCGGATATGGGCAAAGTGATGACGGCATTGATGCCTCAGGTTAAAGGACGCGCTGATGGTAAAATTATCAATCAGTTAGTTCAACAACTATTAGGTTAATACCAAATATGTTTTGTGAAGACCAAGTGGATCATTCCGCTTGGTCTTTTTTCTAATTTTAGGACAATTTCTCGAATTTTTAATTAATTTCCGAAACAGTTCATAAATTAATACGTACATACCTTTTGATAAGGAAGTTTTGGGGGAAGGAGTGAACGACGATGTTTCTTGATAACTTATCCGCGTTTCTGACTCACCCTGTAACAGCTACGGTTTTATTGATGGTTGGCATTATTGGCATCGCGCTTGAACTGCTTTTTTTCAGTAGTGGATTGCTGGCTTTGGCAGGAGTTGCTGGCTTTGGTTTGTATTATCTAGGCTTCTATTTGGCAGGCTTTGCGAGTTTTGGTGATTTAGTTGTCTTGGGACTAGGCTTGGTTCTTCTTATTTTAGAATTGGTTGTACCCAGTTTTGGCATTCTCAGTGTGCTAGGTGCCATTTGCCTTTTTGGCGGTGTGATGATGGCGTCTTCAGATCCCAAGGAAGCAGTGTTCATGTTAGTAATTGCGTTACTTGTTGCCATTGTGGTTGTCATTGCAGCGATTAGGACGTTTAAGCATCGAGGCGTATGGAACCGTTTCATTCTGAAGGAGCAGCTAACGACAAGTCAAGGCTTTACATCAAATCCTGATCGATCTCACCTAATTGGCATGTCGGGTGAAGCGATAACGCCCTTACGACCTGCGGGTACGGCGATGATACAAGGGGAACGTGTCGATGTCGTAACGAAAGGCAGTTTTATTTCCATCAACCAATCCATTGTCGTTGTGGAAGTAGAAGGTGTTCGAGTCGTTGTAAAAGAAGTGGATAACTAACATACCATTTAGGAGGAAACAAACAAATGACGATTGAACCAGGCTTATACTTGGTGCTGCTTGCAGCTATCATTATTATCGTGTTATCGATTTTACTGAGTGTCGTTCCTGTTATGCTATGGATATCGGCGTTGGCTTCCGGTGTAAGAATTAGCATCATTACCTTGATCGCGATGAGACTTCGTCGGGTTACACCAAGTCGCATTGTGAACCCGATGATTAAAGCTACGAAAGCGGGAATAGATCTTAGTGTGAATCAACTAGAAAGTCACTATCTAGCAGGCGGTAATGTAGACCGGGTTGTGAATGCCTTAATTGCTGCACATCGTGCTAAAATACATTTGGAGTTCGAGCGCGCGGCGGCCATTGATTTGGCGGGACGTGATGTGTTGTTAGCCGTTCAAATGAGTGTAAATCCACGCGTAATCGAAACGCCTAATGTTTCGGCTGTTGCGAAGAACGGCATTGAAGTGAAAGTTATCGCTAGGGTTACGGTGCGAGCCAATATCGACCGACTCGTTGGTGGTGCTGGTGAAGAAACGATTATTGCTCGCGTCGGAGAAGGAATCGTTACAACCGTAGGTTCCAGCGAATCTCATAAGGACGTCTTAGAAAATCCGGATATGATCTCTCGGACAGTACTAGGTAAAGGCTTAGATGCTGGCACAGCATTTGAAATTCTGTCCATAGATATTGCGGATGTAGACGTGGGCAAAAATATTGGCGCACATTTACAAACAGAGCAAGCTGAAGCGGACAAACGTATCGCACAAGCAAAAGCCGAAGAGCGCCGCGCGATGGCCGTTGCAGCTGAGCAGGAGATGAAAGCGCGAGTTGTAGAAATGCGTGCTAAGGTTGTTGAGTCGGAGTCACAGGTTCCGCTTGCCATGGCTGAAGCGCTTCGGAACGGTCAATTGGGTGTCATGGATTATATGAATCTCAAAAATATTGAATCCGATACACAAATGCGTTCCTCATTAGGTAAAATCAACGATGGGAAAACGGAGAAAGAATAAGAATATGAGGTGATCAGATGGAACAGCTTATCGTATTCTTATTTAAGAACTGGTATCTGGTCATTATCGCGTTGGCGTTCTTCTATAAATTGCAAGGTAGGCGACAACGAGCTGAGCGAGGCACGAGTACACAAACAGGCGACGCTAGAAGGCCTGCAGAAGCGAAGAAAGGTCAGACAGGTCATATTACTCCCGTGGGTCGTCCGGAGCGCGTGCGAGACGAATTTAATCAGTCTGGCCTAGGGAAATCAACGGCTACTGCTCCGAAGCAGAAGGCATCACCCTTTACTTCACAGGCGCCGAAAAGTGGATCAATGGTGAGTTCACCAATATATGCTGAAGAGATATCATCTTCAAATATATTTCCAGACCAACCGAACCGTGAACAAGTACTGCAAGGCGTTGTGTGGTCAGAGATTCTAGGCCCGCCGCGCGCCAAAAAGCCGTACCGCAGATGAATATTTTAGGAACGCCCTTTTGCAAAAGCGAGAGGGCGTTTTTTTATAACCACATAAGAATTTATATGTTTCCGGTACCCGGAAAAACAAATTCTTATTGGCGATAAAAACAACATTTAAACGCGGTCGCTCATCCTCGAAGGACTTCGATAGAAGTTTTTCTCACAATTTTTCTCATAATAATGGCTTCTGTCGCATAATTTGGTAGAAAGTCTATGCGCCTTTTCTGCATTCTTGATCTTCTAGTTAGAGGGGGTACTGCCCAGCTATGCGTCGCTTGACCCGGAAATGGAACCAGTTCACGGCCAAGATCCTTGATCTTCCCCAAGATGTTGTACAGGATTTGCCGCGAATCACGATGATCGGCAACGTACAGCTATATGTAGAGAATCACCGGGGCGTACTGCATTTTTCCAGTGAAATTCTGAAGCTGGAGTTAGCGAAAGGAACGTTGGAGGTTTGCGGCCAGCAGTTGGTCATTAGGGCCATTCTTTCTGAAGAAGTGTTCATTGAAGGCATCATTGATCATGTGAAATATATGCCTTAATTTGGTAGTGCGAATGAGAACTGGAGGCTGAGTCATGAAACAATCCCTATTCATTGCCCGATTGCGTGGCTATGTACGCATACAAATTCGAGGCAAGGACTGCGAAAGGTTGATTCATCCCATGGTGGAGGGCGGCTTCTCCATTTGGGATATTCAAGCTGGCAAAGATGGGAAGCTGGAGCTGTGTATCCTCATCAAGGATTTCTTTCGACTTCGGCCGCTTTTGAAGAGGACAGGCTGCAGAATGCACGTAGTAGAGCGATTCGGGCTGCCTTTTTTCATGGATAAAATTGGGCGGAGAAAAGTGTTGTTTGGCGGCCTCGCGGCTTTCATCATCAGTCTGTATGTGCTAACTTCCATGGTCTGGCAAGTTACGGTGGACGGTAATGATCGCATTGAAGCTTCGGAAATTTTGCAAGCAGCCTCTAAGCAAGGCATTCATAAGTTCCAGTGGAAATTTAAGTTGGACAAGACGGAGGAGCTTTCTCGTGCCATTCAGCAACAGCTGCCGAGTGCAGCGTGGGTTGGTGTAGAGATCCGAGGGACACATATAACGATTAAGGTTGTTGAAGCGACGATTCCAGATAGAAAACCATTAGAGGATCCCCGAAATATAGTAGCTTCCAAAAGTGCTCTAGTGACCGAAATTCAATCGAAAAAAGGGCGGCCGATGGTCAAGCCGAATACGTATGTACGCAAAGGGACTGTATTGATCTCAGGTACGATTGGTGATGAGCAAAATAGTCAACTTGTTGTTGCAGATGGTAAGATAAGGGGAGTTGTCTGGTATACCTCCCGAATTGAAGCACCGCTTACGAAACAATATAAGGTATATACAGGTGAAACTGTTCATCGAAGCTACCTCGTATTTGGGACAAGAGCTCTGCAGCTTACTGGTTACGGCAAAACTGGGTTTGAACATTCGGAGACGATACCTGATCGTAAAACACTAGCTTGGCGTTCGATTTCACTTGGTCTTGGGTGGCTTCATGAGAAAGTGATGGAGGTTCGTCTGGTGGAGGAGCCGGTGGAAGCGGCGAATGCGAAAAAGGTGGGAATTGAGCAGGCTAAAGCTAAATTATTAGCTGCAGCAGGCGAGGATGCGAGGATTGTCGGAGAAAAAATTTTGCATGAAAAAACAGAGAATGGTAAAATTTATATAGACGTTCATTTTGAGGTCGAAGAAAATATTGCCGAAGTACAACCAATTGTGACACAAGGAGAATGAGGCCTGTTGATAGAAAATGCGCAATCTGTAAAAATTACATTGAAAAATCCGGCTGAGGGATTAGCTTTATTTGGGCCGCAGGATAAATTCCTGCATGTCATTGAACGGGAAATTGATGCTCAAATCTTTACGCGCGAAGCCGAAATAACGATACAAGGCAGGGCTGCGGAAGTGAACTCACTTCAGCAGCTCTTTGAAGTTCTATTACAGCTGATCCGCAATAATTACACGGTAACAGAACGTGATGTACTATATGCGGTTGAATTAGCGAAGCAGATGAAGGCTGAGCAATTGCTGGATCTGTTTAAAGGTGAAATCACATCCACGCATAAAGGGAAGCCGATACGTGTCAAAACGATCGGTCAGAAGAAATATGTGGATACGATCAAGAAGAAGGATATTGTTTTTGGAATTGGTCCTGCAGGGACAGGGAAGACGTATTTAGCTGTTGTTCTTGCCGTAACCCGATTGAAAGAAGGGGCTGTAAAACGGATCGTTTTGACACGACCAGCCGTAGAAGCAGGGGAAAGCCTAGGGTTTCTTCCGGGGGACTTACAGGAAAAAGTTGACCCTTATTTACGCCCGTTGTATGATGCTCTTAATGATGTCCTAGGGCCTGAACAAGTTGCGAAGTCACTAGAACGCGGACTCATTGAAATTGCTCCACTAGCCTATATGAGAGGCCGTACGTTGGACGATTCATTTATTATCTTGGATGAAGCACAGAACACGACACCTGAGCAAATGAAGATGTTTCTAACGAGACTTGGCTTCGGCTCCAAAATGGTCATCACTGGCGATGTCACGCAAATTGATTTACCGCGAGGCAAGTCTTCCGGACTGGTGGAAGCTTCACGAATTCTGAGTGGTATTGAAGAACTGGGCTTTATTCATTTTGATGAGGGAGACGTTGTACGTCATTCACTAGTTCAGAAAATCATTGTTGCCTACAACCAAGAGTCGAATAAGTAACGAAGCTAGGTTGGATAGATAGAGAGGAATGACCTCCGTAATGAAAAATGAAGTGCAAATGAAAGGCAAATTTCATTACCGGCTGAGCGGATGGAAATACAATACAGGCTTAAGAATACTCTTGTTTCTCATATTGGGGTTGATTTTCTACGCCTCGCTGTATGCGAAGCTTGTACCGCAAGTTTTTGATATAACACTAGGTATGACTAGTGAGAAAACTATTTATGCGCCAGAACAGATTGAGAACGCTGTCGCGACGGAGCAAGCCAAAGAAGATGCCGCGAAGCGTGTCCAGTCTGTCTATCGGATCGTTAACCTCAAGAATGAAGTTATAAGTGATGCTATTTTTGATAAATTATCTCAGATCAATGCAGATGAAGAAGTAAAGTTCGATGATAAGGTTAGCATTTACCGACGCGTCATCCCGCAGCTAATTAGTGACATGACGAATGATGCTATCAAAACACTGCGCAATAGTGAGCAATACAACGATTTGTTACTGGAACAAATTCAAGTTGGTCTATCGGATCAGAAATATCCGCTTCCTGAGGAAGTTTATTTCAAGCTGCCTCGACTGACTAAGGAAGACCTTGCGGATATGCGTACTGTGACGAAAGATATTGTCACCAAGCTGATGATTGACGAAATCCTGGATGCAAAAACAGCCAGGGCTAAGGTTGCAGAAATGGTGAATACGTCTACGCTAGCGAAGAATACTTCCCGTGAAATGGTAACCGAGATTGCCAGAGCATTAATTACCCCGAACAAATTTTTTGATCAGAAGGGTACCGATGATGCTAAAGGACAAGCTAGGGGCAACATGAAGACCGTTTATATTAATAAGAATGATGTCTTGGTTAAGGCTGGAGATGTCATTACGGAAGAAATTTATACGCGGTTGGAGAAGCTGAAGCTACTAAAGGACAAAGCGAATCATTTGCCTCAATTTGGTCTTGGTATCATTTGTGCGCTCTTGTCATTCGTAATCTTTATATTTGTGAGACAGAGCAACTTACAGGTCAAATACAATAACTCACAACTGGTTATGCTTGTTTTGATCTTTGTGATGAATATTGCCGGTATGAAAATTATTTCACTGCTGCAGAATTTTGATTATCCATTTATTGGGTACCTGGCTCCGACAGCCCTTGGGAGTATCTTGATCGCCATTTTGCTGGACGCCCCCCTAGCCTTTATTTCATCCGTTTTATTTTCAATTTTGGCTAGTATTTTTTTCAATACAGAGCACGATTTACTTTTCGATTTCCGTTTCGGCTTAGTTAGCTTAGTGATTTGTTTTAGTGGCGTGTTTACGATTCAACGAGCGAGTCAACGTGCAACTATTTTGAAAGCAGGTTTAATGATTGCCTTTTTCTCCATGTTAACGATCACGGCGATGATGTTAATGGAAGATACATTTCAACAAAGAGAAGCACTGTTGTCCTTGTCTTTTGCGACAGCAGGCGGTCTAGTGACGGTTGTCTTTGTTATCGGCTTGCTCCCATTTTTTGAAGCTTCTTTTGGTATCCTGTCACCACTTAAGCTTGTCGAGCTATCCAATCCGAATCATCCATTGCTGCGCAAACTTCTTACGGAAACACCAGGTACATATCATCACAGTGTGATGGTTGGTAACCTATCCGAAGCTGCCGCCGAATCCATTGGTGCAGACGGGCTTTTGTGCCGCGTAGGTTCGTATTATCATGATATCGGCAAAACCAAGCGACCGAGCTACTTTATTGAAAATCAAACGAATATTGAGAATCCGCATGATCGCATTGATCCGAACTTAAGTAAGTCGATTATTATCGCACATCCGCGCGATGGTGTTGATATGCTGAAGGATTACAAAATGCCGAAGCCGATTCGAGATATTGCAGAGCAGCATCATGGGACAACGCTATTGCACTTTTTCTATCATAAAGCGAAGAAGCAAGCTGAAGAAGAGAATAGTGAGAAAGGGATCCGTGAAGAAGATTTCCGTTATCCAGGGCCTAAGGCGCAATCCAAGGAAGCGGCTATTGTGGGGATTGCAGATAGTGTGGAGGCAGCGGTACGCTCTTTGCGTAACCCTACCCTAGAACAAATCGATTCCATGGTAACCAAAATTATTAAATCACGCTTGGACGATGGTCAATTCAACGAATGTGACCTTACGTTGAAGGAACTTGATAAGATTGCTAAGACATTGAATGAAACTTTGCTCGGCATCTTTCATTCTCGCATTGAATATCCAAGTGAATTAACGGCGAAGAAGCCAGGAGCATAAAAAGGAGGGCTACTCATTATGGCAAGTGTAGATTTGACATTAGCATGGAGCAGTGAGCAGGAAGAAAGAGAAATCTCACCTGACTTCATTGAGAAACTTGAAGAGCTTTTAAAGCTTGCAGGTGAACTAGAAGGCGTATCAGAAGGCGAGGTTGCCCTCACATTCGTTGATGATGAGACGATCCAAGATTTGAATAAACAGTACCGCAATTTGGACAAGCCAACGGACGTTCTATCCTTTGCGATGAGCGAATTTGGAGATGATGAGATTCAAATCAATTACGAGGATGATGGCGATGATTCAGAGGGGGAACCTGAGGAAGGGGAAACCGTATCTGAAGCGTTCATTGAGCCCCTTGGCGATATTATCATCTCTGTGCCGCGTGCGATTGCTCAAGCTGAAGAGTATGGTCATTCCGTAGAGCGTGAGCTTGGCTTCTTGTTTGTCCATGGATTCTTGCATTTGATCGGGTATGATCACCAAAGTGAAGAAGAAGAGAAAGTGATGTTCGCTAAACAGGAGGACATTTTACAGAAAGCAGGCTTGACACGTTAATGTCGGGCGGCTTCCGTAAATGGCGCAGAAGTTTTCGGTATGCCTATGAAGGAATCAAATATGCACTAGATACGCAGCGTAATATGAAATTTCATTTTTCCGTTGCGTTTCTCGTGCTATTAGCAGCACTTTTCATTCATTTATCCAAAACAGATATTTTGTTTATCTTGTTAGCGGTAACACTTATGATTGTTACGGAATTAATTAATACGGCTGTCGAGAAAACGGTAGATCTGGCTATGCCAGACCGACATCCGTTAGCCAAAATTGCGAAGGACGTCGCCGCGGCGTCCGTATTGGTGTCTGCGATGTTCGCTGTTGTAGTGGGGTTGGTTGTTTTCTATGAACCGATCGATCAATTATTACGTCACGCCAGACTGCAAGAGACACCATTATCTGCGGGTACGATATGGATTTTGATTGCACTTGTCATGCTAACTGTCATTGTGATTGAAACGCGATTCTCGGATAAAGGGAAGTTAGTACGACCGAGTTTATTAACAGCAATCGCTTTTGCCATTGCTACCGTCATTTTAGTATTAGTCACTGAAACGATTGCCGCGTTGCTCGGGTACACGCTCTCTATTATTATCTTAATCGTCTTGTATGATAAGAAAACAAGGCCGTTCCCAGCACTCTTTTTTGGGGCAATGATTGGCATTGTCGTGACGCTCCTCGCTTTTTCCTGCCTAAACATGCTATAACTTAACTATTATAATAAAAGGGTGGATGGCTATGAATCCGCAAGAACTCATTGAATTCGCTAAAGAAGCGATGAAGAGAGCCTATACGCCTTATTCCAACTTTCAAGTCGGTGCTGCGTTATTGGATGCTCATGGACATGTACATTTAGGGTGCAATGTCGAGAATGCTGCTTATGGACCAACAAACTGCGCCGAGAGAACTGCGTTATTCCGTGCAATTGCAGATGGACTTCCCCGCGGATCCTTCCAAGCAATTGCGGTAACGGGAGATACGGAAGGACCGATTGCGCCATGTGGCGTATGTCGACAAGTATTAATTGAACTGTGCGAACCGGAAATGCCTGTTTATTTGAGTAATCTCAAAGGAGCTTTCGTTCAAACTACTGTGGCTGCTTTATTGCCAGGCGCTTTTACAACGAAAGATTTGCACATAAATGGAGGATAAGTATAAGTGGCTAAAAAAGAATTTAAATCAGGGTTTGTCGCGATTATCGGACGACCGAATGTCGGTAAATCAACACTAATGAACCAAATTATTGGACAAAAGATTGCGATCATGTCCGATAAGCCGCAAACGACTAGAAATAAGATTCATGGTGTATATACGTCGGATAATGGACAAATTGTTTTTCTAGACACACCAGGTATCCATAAACCTACGTCTAAACTAGGTGATTACATGAGTAAAGTCGCCCATGGCACACTTGGTGAAGTAGATGCTGTTTTATTCTTAGTCGATGTAGCGGATGGTATTGGCGGGGGCGACCGTTATATTATCGAGCAGTTGAAGCATGTTGAAACGCCGGTTATTTTGGTGTTAAACAAAATTGATCTTGTCCAACCTGAGGCGCTGCTTGCGATTATTACGAATTATAAAGACTTGTACAATTTCGCTGAAATCGTACCTGTATCCGCGTTAAAAGGGAACAATGTCACGACGCTTCTGGAGCAAATTATTCGCTATTTGCCAGAAGGTCCGCAATATTACCCTGCGGATCAAATTACCGATCACCCTGAGCAGTTCGTATGTGCGGAGCTCGTGCGTGAGAAAATTTTGCATATGACGCGGGAAGAAATCCCTCACTCTATTGCGGTGCAAATTGAAGATATGCGTGTCGAACCGAACGGAATCGTTCATATCTCCGCTGTCATCTTCGTGGAGCGCGAGTCGCAAAAAGGAATCGTCATCGGTAAACAAGGCGCGCTGCTGAAGGAAATTGGCAGACAAGCCCGTCGAGATATTGAAACGCTTCTGGGTTCCAAAACTTTCCTAGAGCTATGGGTGAAAGTGAAGAAAGACTGGAGAAATCAAGACAGAGTGCTTCGCGATCTTGGTTTCCGTCACGAATAAACGATAATTCCCTGAGAGTACCAGTTTTTACATCGCATAGTGAAGCGTCCACTGCACATCCTATGAACATCACGTTCGATGGGGAGGATGCTGAACATGAAAGATTTTTCGTGGACGTATTTTTCAAAGACCGGTGATGTGGACGCCTATTTGCTCTACAAACAAGTAACAGGAGAACCTGGCATGGATGCGGAAGTACAAGAAGAGGATCAAAGTAACGAAGAGCCGCTCGATGGTCTGAATATGGGATAGCAAGGCTTCGTGTGTTCAGAGCGGCATTCATGGGGGAAGCTATTTGCTGCATAGCGTTGAAGGAATTGTCATCCGAAGCATGGACTACGGAGAAGGTAACAAAATCATTCGTTTATTCACACCCGAGCTGGGGAAAGTTGGCGTAATGGCTCGCGGTGCGAAGAAACTGAAGAGTAAACATGGCGCCGTTACGCAGCTATTCACGTACGGCGATTTTGTTTTTTATAAACAAAGAGGTCAGATGGGATCTCTCAACGGTGCTGAGATTATCTGTGCCCATCATGCTCTTCGTGAAGACTTACACAAGTCGGCCTATGCCTCCTATTTAGCGGAGATGACGGATCGCATGCTGGGTGATGAAGAAGGCAATAATTATATATTTGAACAGCTCAAAGCTGGCTTAATGGCGATCGAAGATAATAAAGATATGCAAATTGTTATCCATCTCTATGAGATGAAAATGTTTGATTTAGCCGGATATTTACCAGTAACGGATGCCTGTGTCTCTTGTGGTGAAACAAGTGGTATAACGACATTCAGTCCGAACATGGGCGGCACGTTATGCGGACGTTGTCGATTTAAAGATGCATCCGCGATTGCTATTGGTGAAGGTGCACATAAATTGCTTAGACTCTTCCCGAGAATGGACATGCGCAGGCTGGGTTCCGTTCAAGTTAAAGAGGAGACGAAGGAGCAGTTAAAGCAATGTATGCGTGCTTATATGGACGTGCATATTGGTGTTCAGTGGAAATCAAGAGGGTTCATTGAACAGATGGAGAAATATAATATTTAATCTTTTGGACTTATTTGACATGTGATTCTTCCTTTGATATGATTTGTTGGAAATCACCTCGCCCTTGTGCTCTTACGCATATCGGTGAGGTTTTTCTCATGCTATCGTTCTGTTCAGATGTTCTTTAATACAAATGCTAGTGTAGGGTCTTGTCCCTGCTGAAAGGGGTTAGGAATATGGAACATCCACAACCTACTCGTGTTTATGTCGTTTCGGATTCCGTAGGGGAGACTGGAGAATCTGTCGTTCGGGCAGCTGCCATGCAATTTCATCCAGTGCCTGTTGAAATATTGCGAGCTCCATTTATTCACGATTTCGAGGGAATAGATAAAGTGATCAATGGGATTCGAACGCATGGAGGAATTGTTGTATTCACCTTAGTTATTCCGGAATTGCGAGATGACCTGATCACCAAAGCGAAACAATATGATATTCCCTATATCGATTTATTAGGACCTGTTGTAGCTACACTAGGGAAAGCATTGCGCCAAGAGCCGCGTAGACAACCGGGGATGATTCATCCGCTGGATGAGGATTATTTCAAAAAGGTCGAAGCTGTCGAGTTTGCTGTCAAATATGATGATGGTCGAGATTTTAGCGGCATTCAGAAAGCTGATATTATCCTGTTAGGCGTATCCCGTACGTCTAAAACACCGTTATCGATGTATTTGGCGCACAAAAGATTAAAAGTGGCTAATGTCCCTCTGGTGCCGGAAATGCAGCCTCCTGCTGCCATTTATACTGTTCCTAAGGATAAGATTATTGGCTTGCGCATTGATCCAGATAAGTTAAACGTGATACGTCAAGAACGACTTCGTACACTGGGACTTGCAGAAAATGCAACCTATGCGAATGTAGAACGTATTAAAATAGAACTGGATTTTGCTGATAAAATTATGAGTAAAATCGGTTGCGTCATCTTCGATGTATCCAATCGTGCAGTTGAAGAAACGGCAAGTTTAATTATGGATCATATTGAACATATCTAGAAAGCTTTATGTTCTGGCATGCAGGATTTTTTGTAAGTCCATCGTATATAATAGTACGGTGAGATTTCTTTTAAAAGGCAGGGGCTGACACTTGAGCGCAAGAAGTATTATCGTTGATGCCGATGCTTGTCCTGTAAAGTCGGAAATCGAGCAGGCAGGTAGACAGTTTGGGGTACAAGTTGTTCTAGTTGCTTCTTTCGATCATAAGATGAAAGAAAATCCTGGTGTGAAGGTAGTTCAAGTAGATCGTTCCGATCAATCTGTCGATTTATATATTGCCAATCAGATTCGGTCAGGTGATATTTTGGTAACACAAGACTTTGGACTCGCCGCGTTAGGTCTAGCGAAGGGTTCGATCTGTTTGACGAATCGGGGGCAGGAATATACCGATAGTTCGATTGACTATCTGTTGGATCGCCGCCATGCCTCCGCAAAAATGCGAAGAAATGGTAAGCATACGAAAGGGCCGAAACCCTTTACAGAGACGGATCGTAAAAATTTTCTACACGGTTTGACAAATCTTTTAAAAAATTTGCAGGAAATCGAAAACAAGTAGCGAATAGTAATTAGTCGGAAAAGCGACCTGAATTGTAGGTGGATGGAAATGAGGTACGGACGCATACCTGAAGAGGTTATTGAGGCTGTACTGAAGCGCCATGATATTGTTGATGTCATCGGCAGGCACGTACATTTGAGCAAACAAGGGCATTATATGAAAGGTCTTTGTCCATTCCATTCGGAAAAGAGTCCTTCGTTTACTGTTACACCGGAGAAACAGATTTATCGTTGCTTTGGTTGTCAGGCGGGCGGGAACTTAATTCGTTTCATTATGGAGATTGAAGGCTTAAGCTTTGCAGAAGCAATCACGAAGCTTGCCGAAGATGCGGATATCCCCATTACATGGGAAGAAGTGTCTGACGAGCAGAGTGAACAGCAGCAAGAGAAAGCGATCCTTTTGAAGGCTTATGAATTTGCAGCCAAGTTCTATCATTATGTCGTTGGAAATACCGATCAGGGCAAAGCAGCTAAAGGATATCTGACTTCTAGAGGGATTTCTGATAAGTTGATTGACACGTTTCAGATTGGCTATGCACCCGTCATGTGGGACACGCTCGTGCAACAATTGGACAAACGAGGGTTCGATTTGGCCCTTATGGAAAAAGGCGGTTTGATTTCCGCCAAACTTGAAGGTCATGGCTACGTGGACAAATTCCGTGAACGTATCATGTTCCCTATTTGCGACTCTACCGGTAAGGTCATTGCATTCGCAGGAAGAGCCATGGGAGATGCACAGCCCAAATACTTAAATAGTCCCGAATCCGTGCTTTTCAATAAAAGCAGGACTTTGTACAATCTACACCTATCACGGCCCAACATGCGAAAGCTTCAGCAAGCCGTTATATTTGAAGGTTATGTGGATTTGATTAAAGCTTGGGAAGCTGGCATCACGAATGGTGTTGCGACGATGGGGACGGCCTTGACGAAAGAGCATGCTGCCTTACTGAACCGCAATGCGGATGAAATCGTCATTTGCTATGATGGTGACAATGCCGGACAATCGGCTGCGTTCAAGAGCATTCCGTTGTTAGAAGAAACAGGGAGCCGAGTCACTGTTGCGATGCTGCCAGATGGCAAAGATCCTGACGATTATGTACGTCAATATGGGTTTGACCGATTCGCTCGGGAGATTATTGGAGCTTCCGTGCCATCGATGAAATATAAGCTCTTATATATTCGCCGAAATTTTAAATTGCATGAGGACGGTGACCGATTACGTTATCTGCAATCCGCAGTGAAATTAATTAGCCAGTTGCAATCTCCTATGGAACGCGAACATTATCTCAAGCAGTTAGCTTCAGAGTTTCCGGATTCGTCTTACGAAGCCATGAAGTTAGATCTCCATGAAATCTTACTACAATCGGAAAAAAACCGACCAGATGGGGATAATAAACCAATTCTGTGGAATAATGTTATGAATAATGGGAGACCAGCGGAACGAACTAAGAAAAAATCACCTTCGTTACTACCTGCGTATCATAATGCGGAACGTTTAATTTTAGCTGTTATGATGCATGATCGTGACGTGTGCGCACATGTGGAAGCGCAATTGGGTGACCAGTTTAATGTTGAAGCTCACGCAGTCTTAGCTGCTTATTTATATGCTTACTACGCTCAGTATTTAGAGCCCGATGCAAGCCGATACATTGCCATGCTGCAAGACGAACAGCTGGAGAGCTTGGCTAGTTCCATCGTAATGATGGGAGCCGGTCATGGAATAAACGAACAAGTGATTGACGACTATATTCGCCAAATTCGCAAAGTTCCTATGCAAGAAGAAGTTGAACGTAAGAAAGAAGAACAAGCTCGCGCAGTACGCGAGGGAGACCATCTTAGAGCTGCGCAAATTGCAATTGAAATTATTGCCCTAGAAAAACGGTTAAAGTCATACTAGCTAAACTGATATGACTAGGGAGGAGGGAGTCCGTACCATGGCGAATGATCAGCGTACAGAATTAGAGACAGAATTGACCCTGGACCAGGTGAAAGACCAACTTATAGAGCAGGGGAAAAAACGGTCCTCACTAACTTACAAGGATATCATGGAGAAATTAGCTCCCTTCGATCAGGATCCTGAACAAATCGATGAGTTCTTCGAACAGCTTTCCGAGCAAGGTATTGATGTGGGGAATGAGTCGGATGAAGATTCGATGAGTCCTGGTGAAGAAAACGAGCGCGATGAATTTAACTTCGATGATGATCTGGCCTTACCGCCAGGGATTAAAATTAATGATCCAGTTCGGATGTATTTGAAAGAAATTGGTCGCGTACCGCTTCTTTCCGCGGAAGACGAAGTGGGGCTAGCGAAACGTATTGAAAATGGGGATGAGGAAGCGAAGCGTCGTCTTGCAGAAGCTAACCTTAGACTCGTTGTCAGTATTGCCAAGCGCTATGTGGGTCGCGGCATGCTTTTCCTTGATTTGATTCAAGAAGGTAATATGGGGCTTATTAAGGCTGTTGAGAAGTTTGACCATACCAAGGGCTACAAATTCAGTACCTATGCGACCTGGTGGATTCGTCAAGCGATTACTCGCGCGATTGCTGATCAAGCGAGAACAATTCGGATTCCGGTACATATGGTCGAAACGATTAACAAATTGATACGTGTTTCTCGTCAATTGCTGCAAGAATTAGGGCGCGAACCTACGCCAGAAGAGATTGCTAAAGAGATGGATTTAAGCACGGATAAAGTTCGTGAAATCATGAAAATCGCACAGGAGCCTGTTTCCTTAGAAACGCCGATTGGTGAAGAAGATGATTCACATTTAGGGGATTTTATCGAGGATCAAGAAGCGCTGGCACCTGCTGATGCAGCAGCGTACGAGCTACTGAAAGAACAGCTTGAAGACGTGCTTGATACGTTAACTGAAAGAGAAGAGAATGTGCTTCGGTTACGTTTCGGACTTGATGATGGACGTACAAGAACATTAGAAGAAGTAGGAAAAGTATTCGGTGTTACGCGGGAACGGATTCGTCAGATTGAAGCAAAAGCTTTGCGGAAGTTAAGACATCCAAGCCGTAGTAAACGTTTGAAGGACTTTTTGGAATAAAATCGCTATGAGTGGGCCCTGCCAGATTCGGCGGGGTCTTTTTTGTGGTTTTGCATAAAATCCACTAAAATCTGAGCATTGAATCACCGATAAAGTAGCTAGGAAGGTGAGCGAATAGATGGATGCTGAGAGAAGAAAAGTAATAGTAAATGAAATCGATCATTGGCGCCGGAGCAAATTGCTTCCTGAGCATTATTGCGATTTTCTAATGAATTTGTATTTGGATGATATGACGCCTAAACCAGCTTCACTGCTAGGTATTTCAGCAACCGCTGTTACAAACAGTAATTGGAAAATATGGTTGTTTGCTTTAACGGTAATTGCCGCTGTTGCCTTATCTGCTCTTAATTTTAACTCTTTTGGATTGCCAATGCAAATTGGTATTTCCACACTTTTTGTCATCATTTGCTACGCAGTCGCATATAGACAATTTACCCGTACGCCTGTCATTACATATGTCTTGTGCGGCGTAGCTTCGATAGCGATGTTATTATTAGGACTGCACATGTTGGATTTATCAGATATTCACGCTTCGACCACGTATATCGGTTATTTGGCATTTTGCAGTTGTGTATGGTTATTTAATGGTTTGATTGGTCGAATGGCAATTTTTCAAATATGTGGATGGCTAGGTCTTGTAGGGACTTACAGTTGGCTATTAATGCAGAAGTTAGAGCATCCTGCATGGTTTTCACTTGAATTAAGCTGGGTGCCTGTGAGTATTGTACTCATATGGATGGCTTGGCTTGCACATCATACAAATAAACAAGCGGCTAGCGTGCTCATGCTAGTGGGAGGCCTGGTCTGGTTTATTCCTGAAGCCATGACCTTTCTAGTAGATATAGAAATGAGCCCGCGTCTCATTCAAATTTCGTTTACAGCTAAATTAGTTTCAGTAGGCGCAGCGTTATTTTTGCTGCGAAAAAAATGGGTAGAGTGGGTAATGTAGCATATGGTGAAATTATCGAAAAGACTTCAAATGATTGCAGATCGTGTGCCAATGGGTTCTAAGGTAGCCGATATTGGCTCTGATCATGCTTTATTACCAACGTATTTAGCACAGCAGGGGATTATTGTAGCCGCGGTAGCAGGGGAAGTAAATCCAGGCCCTTTCGAAGCGGCTCAAAGACAAGTACTCGAAAGCGGCTTATCCAAAATCATTCAAGTAAGATCCGGTGATGGGCTTGCGGTAATCGAAACTGGAGAAGTAAATGTTATTACGATCGCAGGTATGGGCGGAAGTTTGATGGCGAGTATATTGGAGGCAGGTAAATCAAAGCTTCCTGGTGTTCAACATTTGATTCTGCAGCCGAATGTTGGTGAAGATCATGTGCGACGTTGGTTGTTCAACAATGGTTGGAAATTGACAACAGAAGCCATTCTCGAGGAAGATGGCAAGATCTATGAGATTTTAACAGCGGTGGCCGTTGCTCAAGAAGAGCAAAGCGCTTTAGGAGCCTTATACGAGGAACGTCTGTTACCTGCTGGTGTCAAGGTATCCAAGGAGCGCTTACTCCAAATGGGGCCTTATTTCATTAATGAAGCTCCTGAAGTGTGGTTTGTGAAGTGGGGGAGCGAATTGAAGAAGCTTGCGATGATCGTTAGTCAGCTTAAGCTTTCCACAGCAGAAACATCCATTGCGAAAGTTGAGCAAGTTAGCCAAGAGATGCATGAAATTAAGGAGGTACTGGCATGCTTGCAAAAGGTCAAACCGTAATTCAGCTTTTCGAGCAGTTGGCCCCTAAGCATTACGCGATGGCAGATGACAAGATCGGTTTGCAGCTAGGGTCACTTCAGAAAGAGATTACGAAAGTGCTCGTTGCACTTGATGTGACGGATGCCGTTGTTGATGAGGCAATTGAAATAGGTGCTAACCTTATCATTGCGCATCATGCGATTATTTTCAGACCACTGGCACATCTTCAGACAGAAACACCTGCTGGTCGTTTATATGAAAAATTAATCAAGAATGATATCGCTGTGTATATTGCCCACACGAACCTGGATGTGGCAGAAGGCGGCGTTAATGATTTGTTATCGGAGCAACTTGGCTTAACGGATATGACTCATCTGGAAGATGTGCATACCGAGAAGTTGCAGAAGCTCGTTGTTTTCGTGCCAGAGACACATCATCAAGTCGTGCTGGATGCGTTGTTTAAAGCCGGAGCTGGCGGCATCGGGCAGTACAGCTCCTGCAGCTTCAATATCCCCGGTACGGGGACGTTCCTGCCACAGGAAGGGGCAAATCCGTTTATCGGGAAAGTGGGTAAGCTGGAACGCGTCCAAGAGGTACGCGTGGAGACGATCGTAACCGCTAGCGTGCAGCGCAAAGCGGTTACTGCGATGTTGAAGGCCCACCCCTACGAGGAGGTGGCCTATGACCTCTACCCGATGGATCTGAAGGGTAGAGTGTTCGGTTTGGGCCGCGTGGGCAAGCTGCCCGCGGCCATGACGCTTCGCGAGCTCACAGAGCACGCGAAGGCGGTGTTCGACGTGCCGACGGTGCGCGTCGTCGGCGATCTGTCACGGCACATCCGCAAGGTGGCCGTGCTGGGTGGCTCTGGCGGCCGCTACATGCGGCACGCCATGTTTGCCGGCGCCGATGTGTTGGTCACCGGCGACATCGACTACCACACCGCGCACGATGCGCTAGCGGCGGGGCTGGCCCTCCTCGACGTTGGGCACAACGTCGAGAAGATCATGAAACGCGGCGTCGCAGATTACCTCGCCGCGCAGCTTGCGAAAACGGATACGCAGGTAATTGCATCCGCAATCAACACAGAACCGTTCCAATTCGTGTAGGCATGTTACCTACACTAGGTAATAGAGGAAACGATCACGTGTTGTAATTCGAAGTCATTCCTAGTATACTAGCCTATGCAATGGAAAGTTTGACAGACAATCGCTGGCTATGGGTAAGCCATAGCGAGAGGAAAGTCCGGGCTCCATAAGGCAGGGTGCTGGATAACGTCCAGTCAACGCGAGTTGAAGGATAGGGCCACAGAAATGGACCGCCGATGGCTTGAAATATAGCACAGGCAAGGGTGGAACCGTGGTGTAAGAGACCACGAGGTTCTATGGTGACATAGATCCTGGTAAACCCCACTTGGAGCAAGACCTAGTGGAACGCAAGCAGCTTTCGAGGCAGCAGTCTTAGCCTGAGACGCGTTCGGGTTGGTCGCTTGAGCTGTGTAGTAATGCACAGCCTAGATAGATGATTGTCGCTTCAATAGTGGCAGGGGAGCAGACGCCCGTTACGACCACTGGAAGTACAGAACCCGGCTTACGGCAAACTTTCCAAACTGTCGGTTACCCGCATGGCTTCGGCTTTGCGGGTATTTTATTTCCACAATAGATAGTATAAGTTTTCGGTTCCCGAAAACGTCTTTCTATTTGGCGATAAAACTTTCCTCTAAACGCGGTCGCTCATCTTTGAATTGCCTCGATAGAGGTTTTCTCACCCCATTTAAACCAATAAAACCTTCAACCCCACCAAAATGGCGGGATTGAAGGTTTTCGTTTCTACTCTTCTATTTTTCAAGTTGCAAACTACCCGCATACTTCTTCGGTACCAAATGCAATTGACGAGCTAAATCCTGCGGCCAATAGGACAATGGAGCGATATCTTGTTTCGCCATTTGAATCGCTTTGACGACATCAATTAGCCCATAGCCAAAGTATTTATCATGTCCTTTGTCACCTAAATCCTGTGCAGACTTTCGCATGATCTCGTAGACGTCTGTATTTTTCAAATTAGGATTGGCAGATCGAATCAATGCAGCTAGTGCTGTCACATGCGGGCTTGCCATGGAAGTGCCGGATAACGCGGCATACTGGTTATTCGGATACGTACTAGCGATGGTAACACCAGGCGCAGTAACATCAATATAATCACCGTAATTCGAGAATGAGGCTTTCTCATTCTGCGAATCAGTGGCAGCTACAGCAAATACCTCAGGGTAAGCGGCCGGATAGCCAGGTTGCTCCGTGTTATCGTTCCCGCTTGCTGCAATGAGGGCCACATCCTTATCATAAGCATATTGAATAGCATCATGGAGAAAGCCTGAGTCCGCGTAATTGCCAAGACTGAGGTTCATGACCTTGGCACCGTGGTCTGTAGCCCAAATAATCCCCTGAGCCACGGAATACGTGCTGCCTGCGCCAGTTTGATCCAGAACTTTAACAGGTAAAACTTTATTAAACCAAGTCATACCCGCGACACCTAGATTATTGTTGACAAGGGCTGAAATGACACCTGTTACATGTGTCCCATGTCCAACATCATCTTGCGGATTATCATTCCCGCTTATGACATTGTAACCAGGTAACAATTGTCCTTGTAGATCTGGATGCATCATATCTACACCCGTATCAACAACAGCAACAATAACATCATTTGCGCCGCGGTTTAGTTGCCAGCCTTGTAAAGTTTCAATGAGTGGCAAATTCCATTGATATCTCTGATATAAATTGTCATTTGGCGAAAAATTCGATGTGACAGGTGATTGATTCGTATCCGAATTGGTACTAGATGGGTTTGAATCCGCTCGATCTGGATCATCATAGTAATCATTGGTCATATAAAGGAAATGCGGTTCAACGTATACCACATTCCATTTGCCGAAATAGGCCATTAATGCT
Source organism: Paenibacillus sp. J22P143 (assembly GCF_059692035.1). Classification (NCBI taxonomy): domain Bacteria; kingdom Bacillati; phylum Bacillota; class Bacilli; order Caryophanales; family Paenibacillaceae; genus Paenibacillus; species Paenibacillus sp. J22P143. The sequence goes on along the minus strand of NZ_JCAUAQ010000004.1, from coordinate 232,818 downwards.
TTGGCATCCAAACCCTCTGTGCGGAATACGTACGTATAACCTAGCTTTTGCGCTGAAGTTGCTTTGATTTCAGCCTTTATCTGATTAAGCTGAGCTTCAGTTGGATCTGTTTTAAAGCGGACGACGACTTCGTTCTGTTGATAATGACTCGTTCCTTGATTATCTTCTGGATGATCGACAACCTTATCTTTTAACGTATTCGTCTCGACGGCTTTTACTTTCCAACGATTTTCATTAGGATAAGGCTCAAGTCTTAAATTTTTCATTTGATGATCGGTAACTTGCGCAAGCACATCTTGATGGACAACCCCAATAAGTGAATCTTGTCCGTTAGTTGAAGGGGTGCCTTGAACGAAATATACCTGATGTCCTGCTCCGAACTTAGGCGATTGGAAATGCTTACCCTCATCGACGGCAGATTTAGCTTCTTTTAAGTAGGTTGCAGCTTGGTCTTTGTACTCAAGCGGCAGTTCTCCCGATTTGATGCCCTGTTCCCAGGTTTGACCGCGCTTAGACCATACAAGCATATCCATTTTCTCATGGTGATTGCGCATGTTTTTCAAAACATTCGTTACCAACTCGCCGCCTTCGATTTGACTGAGCATAGTCGCATAATCGATGGCACATTGACTTCTGCATAGTTCATCTGTAAGCTTCACATCCTGTTCTAGAAGAGCAAGCTTGGAGGTTGTTTCGTACTTCGCACTATACACCTCGGGACCAGGTTTGGTGCGGTGGTGGGTCTGATTAGGAAAGAGGATAACCCCTAGTCCTAAAACAAGCGTAATGGTAGAAAGATAACGCCACATGATCAAGCCCTCCTATTTGTTTGTAGAAAAAGGCCAACTCGTAAATGAAAACAAATTAACTAAGAGTAGGGTTAGGAGAGCGGGATCGTTTTATGCATGTTATGTGGTGTTTTACATATACCACTTCGTTAACATTTATGGTAGGATAGAAGTAGCGCAATTATAGGAGGTCTTCTTACATGGCTGTTTTTAATGTGAAAAATGTTTGTGATTCCACGCGTACTAAGCTCAAAGAAACGACGGCCAAAATGGAACTGTTTCTTAATCAACATTCGCTCTCACTGTTAAATGTGGAAAATGATCCCGCAATGGATGAATTTTACCGCGGGTATTTACAGGACACTCGTCACCTTCTTGTTTTTTGTGAAGTGGCTTATGAGAAATTGGGCGTTAGCTTGAGACGTCCTACTTTTAATGTTGATTTTTCGGAAAAAGTGCTCTATGAGGTATATCATACATGTGTTAATACCTTTTTCTATCCGAAGAATGAGTGCTATTCCGAGGACGGTCGCTACGCTTATACAGGACAAGATGCGATTCGTTTCCGCAAGAAACCTTCACGTGAAGTTCGTGACTTAACGATCGAATTGTCCAAGGTATTTGAAGAACTTCGGGAAGACTTAGCTTACTATGAAACAGATTACATCACACAACGCCGTATGCAAGGTGAAAAAGTTTAATATGCATGGAATAAGAACCATACAAAGGGATGCGACTAACGCATCCCTTTTCATATAATAAAGGGGGCGAACATCTATGGAGCTAGAACAATTAGTCAGCGTCAGCAAGACAATAATCAAGCTGAATCAACATCCTAGCGGAGGCTATGTGGCTTCACCTCTTTTTCCACCTTATACTTATAGTTGGTTGCGGGATGGCACATTTATTGCAAATGCCATGGATCGGGTAGGAGAAACGAGGAGTGCCGAGAAATTTTACCGCTGGGTTCATCGAATACTGAAGGACAAACGTCCGCGGCTAACGGAGCTGCTTCGAAAACACGAGAATAGAGAATGGATTGATCGTTCGGAGTTTTTAGGTACAAGATATCATTTGGATGGTCGAGACGATCATTCTGAATGGGGCCACTTTCAACTGGATGGCTACGGAGCATGGTTATGGGGACTTGTCGAACATATTCGTTTAACGGGTCATACATCGCTCTTAGAAGAGTTCAGAGAGAGCATTGAGATGACAGTGGACTATGTGATGACGTTCTGGCATTATCCGAACTTTGATTGTTGGGAAGAATATCCGGATTATGTTCATCCAGCTACGTTAGCTTGCTTATTCGGGGGGCTGAAAGCACTTGGTGAGCTAGAATCACGCCAAGCGCTGATCGATAAAGCTGAGCTGATCCAACAATTTATACATAACAATGCTGTCCATGAGGGACGCTTTGTGAAATCCATACACTGCGTAAATGAAGTGTGGCAACCTGCGCTGAACGGTGTTGATGCAAGTTTGATGTGGCTTGCCTTACCTTTTGGGGTTTGTGAGCTAAGTAACCCTATTATGCTTCGAACCTTGCAAGCCATTGAAGCAGATCTCAAACATGGCGGGATCCAGCGTTACATCGAAGATCGATATTACGGGGGTGGCGAGTGGTTATTGTTGACCGCTTGGTATGGTTGGATTCAACATGAGCTTGGGAATACAGATGAAGCGCAGCGTTGTTTAGCATGGATAGCGAGCAAGGCTGATGAGCTTGGGCGCTTCCCAGAGCAAGTAGATGACAATCTGCGGGAACCTGCTGTCTATGCGGAATGGGTATCGAAACATGGTGAACCTGCATTACCACTCTTATGGTCACATGCTATGTTCTTGGTCTTATCTGACAACCTCAAATAAGCATATATCACTCCTGAGACGGGCAAATTGTTAACGGGGGTGATGATGATGCCAGCAGTCAAATGCGCAGTAGCCAATTGTGAATATTGGACACAAGGAAACAACTGTCATGCAGACACGATCATGATAGAAATTGATCAGCATGCTAATGCCAGCTACAATGAAGAATTTGCGTCAGAGGAATCTTTTGATACTACTCATCATGATACTGCAACCAAAGCAGCTAATACGTGTTGCCACACGTTTAAGCCTGCGACCAAAACTTAGGTATATGTAACGCGGAGGTAGCATGAATAAAGAGGAACATTCTTTAGACAATGCCACCAAGGAGCGATTCCAGAAGAGTCAGCTTCGTATCGAGAGCGGACTCCATGCCCAAGAAGAATATGCAGCCGAAATTGCTGTACCTCAGGCTAGAATAAACCGAGGCTATGAATCTACCTCGACCGTTTCTGATGAGGAAGTGGCTGAGCTAGTAGAAGCTGTAACACGCAATAAAGCAGTGGGGTACGTTGCGCTGTTCGTTGCGTTAGCCTCTTTGTTCGTTTGGCCAGTATTACTTGGGATTTCAGGTATTATTCTCGGTGTTATTGCTTTTGTGATGGGCAATAAGAGCATTGGCTCTTGGTCCGTTGCACTTGGTTTGATTGCCGTAGCCGCCTATTTTTTATTGGTTCCTTATTATGCATAGTTTTTATTCAAGCAAGCCGAGAAATCGGCTTGTTTTTATTTTTTCTGAAAAAAACGTGAAAAAGGGCTTTAGAAGGTCAATATTCATGTGTAATAGCGCAATAAGGGCTCATTTTAATGTGTTTACGCCCATTTGCTCGTACTATTTGGCTTCAAGTGTCATATTCGCACCTTTGAATGATTACAGTATTATTATATAATGAGTAGTGATATTTAAAAAAATTAAAATCGAAAATTAAGGGAGGTGTACCTATTCTCCTCGGTGCTGTTTTTGCACTTGTTAGGGGATAGGTAAGGTATTGGAAGATCCTTTGCCCGAAACGTTAATCAGTTTTCTGTTAATGTTTGGACTAGTGTTGTTAAACGGTTTTTTTGTCGCAGCTGAATTTGCAATGGTGAAAGTACGAGGAAGTCGGATTGAATCGCTTGTCGGTGAAGGTCGCCGAAATGCGAAATTTGCTCAAGGGATTATGAACAATCTCGATTCTTATTTGAGTGCTTGTCAATTGGGGATTACCCTCACGTCATTAGGACTTGGTTATGTGGGTGAACCGACATTCGCCAAAATTTTAGAGCCTTTATTCGCTCCGCTGGGATTGCCAGACTCAGTTTTTCACACAATTACTTTTATAATTGCCTTTTCTTTAATGACTACTCTTCATATTACGTTAGGAGAACAGTTTCCTAAGACGTATGCAATTCGTAAAGCAGAACAGATTACATTGCTTTCTGCAGGACCCATGGTATTATTTTATAAAATAATGTACCCGTTTATTTGGATGCTTAATGGTATGTCCAACTGGATGCTGCGCCGTGCAGGAATCGAGCCAACGACGGAGCATGAATCCGCTCATACCGAGGATGAAATTCGTGTCCTGATGAAGGAAAGTCACAAAAACGGACTAATAGATAATACAGAGCTCGCGCTTGTTGATAATATATTCGGATTTGCAGAGACGACGGCAAGAGAAATTATGATTCCACGTACAGAGATGGAATGTTTGTATGCTGGGTATTCTTATGCTGAGAACCTGGCCATCGCAATCAAAGAAATGCGAACACGTTACCCTGTGTGTGACCCCGACAAGGATAACATTATCGGTTTCGTTCACATTAAGGATTTACTGAAGCCAGATGCCAACCTGAAAGGCATTAAGAAAATCATTCGTCCGATAACGACGGTGCCGGATTCTATTCATATCAGTGATCTGCTGAAAATGATGCAAAAACGCAAGAGCCAGATGGCTTTGCTTATTGATGAATACGGCGGTACTTCAGGCTTAGTTACCCTAGAAGATATTATGGAAGAGATTGTCGGTGAAATCCAAGATGAGTTTGACGAGGAGCGCCCAACGATCGAGATGAAAGATGAGAATACGTTCTCGATTGATGGATTATTATTAATTGATGAAGTCAATGATTACTTTGGCCTTGAAATTGAGTCAGATGATTACGATACGATCGGTGGTTGGATTTACTCCCAAACGGAAATTCCGCCAAGCCGCAATCAGCAAGTAAGCTATAATGATGAATATATGTTCATCGTTGAAGAAACCGATCATTTACGTATATCACGTGTCACTGTGAGAAGATCACTGAATGACAATGAAATGCTGCAACAGAATATTTCTTGAAAGGCAAGAGGGGACAGTCAATAGACTGTCCATTTTTTCTATGCATATGATAAAAGTATAGTCGGCAGGGCACAAAACGTGTACAATAAGTACATTGAACATGATAAGTGAGGTCTGAACTATGAACAGCATCACGAATACAAATACGCATGGCATTGACCCTAGAGTATTGAAGGAGCTGCTTCAGCTTCAGACATTGAGCAAAATAAGTCTATTCGCAGATGATACGTCATCTACAAGTACTGACGAAACAAGTGATTTTAGTGAACTTTTGAATACATTGATGGGACAAGGTGCGGGTATAGGTACTGACACTTCTGCACTTAATCAATCGTTAAGCAACCTACCAAGCGCATTAGGCGCATTGAATAAATCATATACACCTTTGCAATCGATCTCACAGGTAAGTTCCGTTTCACAGTTCGAAGGACTCATTGGGCAAGCTAGTCAGAAATATGGGGTAGATGCCACATTGATTAAAGCGGTGATTCAACAAGAATCGTCTTTTAATCATCAGGCTGTCTCCTCAGCAGGTGCTAAAGGGTTGATGCAGCTCATGGATGGGACTGCTAGCGGTTATGGGGTAACGAACCCATTTGATCCTAAGCAGAACGTAGATGCAGGTACACAGTTCCTAGGCGGCTTGCTTAAGAAATATAACGGGAACGAAGGCGTTGCGCTTGCCGCATATAATGCCGGCCCCGGTCGTGTAGATCGCTTAGGTATTAAGACAGATCAGGATCTTGCGAATAAGCTTCATTTCTTGCCGAGAGAGACGCAAGCTTACGTTTCGAAAGTACTCGATCATCGTCAGCATTTTGCTCAATAAATCGTTTAACTATGGGCTGATTTCCGCATGTACGATGTGGAGATCGGCTTTTCGCATTGCAGCCACTTACTTGAGTTCTCGTCGGTAATGAGCTTTAATAGTGAAAAGGCATAGCAAGAAACAGGGAAGATGCAATGGTCATGAAGGGGAATCAATCGATCATGCTTTATATGGATTACGCGGCAACGTCGCCGCTCTATGAAGAAGTCATTAAAACAATCGCAGAGGTGATGAAATCCCATTATGGGAATCCATCCTCGATCCATCGATTAGGCGTAGAAGCAGAGAAGCTTTTGCAGAGCGCGAAGGGTGTCATTGCTTCTGCTATCGAAGTATCGCCGAATGAAATCATATGTACATCGGGTGGGACGGAGAGTAATAACTTAGCAATAAAAGGCGTAGCCTACAGCTATCAACAACGAGGGAAACATCTTATTACTTCACAAATAGAACATGCTTCTGTCAAAGAAGTATTCGCCGGGCTTGCGCAGGAGGGCTTTCGAGTCACCTATTTACCTGTCACTCATGCGGGCAGAGTCAAGCTAGAGGACCTTCAAGCCGCGATTTGTGAGGATACGATCCTTGTTAGCCTGATGTATGTGAATAACGAAGTGGGTACGATTCAACCCATTCAAGAAATAGGGCAATACCTCGCAGGTTATCCCAAAATAATGTTCCACGTAGACGCTGTTCAGGGACTAGCTAAGCTACCTTTTCAACCAAAGGCATGGGGAGTTGATCTCTGTAGCGCGTCAGCTCATAAATTTCGCGGGCCGAAGGGTGTAGGTTTCTTATATCGGCGAACAGGCGTACAGCTCAAACCATTGCTTGCAGGAGGCGGTCAAGAGTTTGGCATCCGCTCCGGTACAGAAAATGTCCCTTTAATCGTGGGCATGGCGAAAGCGTTGCGAATGACCATGGACAATCTAGTTGCGAAAATGGCACATAAATACGCGCTTAGATGCCAATTGTACGCCGGTATCGCGGCAATTCCGGAATTAAGTATTACGGGGTCTGATCAGGAGACTGAGATGGCTCCGCATATCGTTCACTTTGCTTTTGCCGGAATGAAAGCAGAGGTCGTTGTGCATGCCATGGAACAAAAGGGGATCTACATCTCAACGAGATCAGCCTGTACGTCTGGGGAATCGGAACCGAGTGAAGTCATGCTGGCGATGGACTGTAGTCGAGATCTGGCCGTTAGCGGCTTGAGGGTGAGCTTTTCTGATGAACATCAAGAGAAAGATATCGAGTTATTCCTACGCACATTACAAGAGGTGGTCAAGGAGCTTGCTCCCATGAGAAACCCATCCGTCATTCAAAGGGGGAAGCGAAGATGAAACCGGATTGTTTAATCTTACGATTTGGCGAAATGATGCTAAAAGGTAAGAATCGCAAGCGATTTGAGCGAAGTGTGATGATTCAAATTCGTAAAGTTTTAAGTTCTTTTCCTGACGTTAGGTATATTCCTGAGTTTGGACGCGTATATGTGGAGCTAGGGGGTGCCGCTTATGAACAGGCTTCTGCCGCCCTACAGCGTGTTTTTGGACTTGCATCCTTCAGTCCAGCTTATCATGCGCCGCTAGAGCTTGCATCGATCCAAGAGACGGCGCTGCGGATGATGCAGGCACTGCCGAAACAACCAGCGACCTTTAAGGTAACTGCTCGCAGGGTCAATAAAGCATTCCCGCATGACTCGCAGCAGATGAATTATTTGGTTGGCGGCTATGTGCTTCAGGCCATTCCTGGATTACAGGTGGATGTGCGAAAACCTGAGGTTGAGCTGCGTGTAGAAATCCGCGAGGATAAAGTGCTTTTGTATGTCGAAGTTATAGAAGGTGCTGGGGGATTCCCGTCAGGAACGAGTGGTAAAGCGCTGCTGATGCTGTCAGGAGGCATTGATAGTCCAGTCGCAGGTTGGTTAGCGATGCGAAAAGGTTTGACGATGGAGGCCATTCATTTCCATAGTTACCCCTATACGAGTGAGCGTGCGAAGGACAAAGTAATTGAACTTGCACATCAGCTGGCAGGCTACACCGACTCCTTAAAGCTACATATGGTGTCATTCACGGAGGTTCAAACCTCCATTCATCGTGCGTATCAAGACAATCTGCTGGTCACTCTCATTAGGAGGGCGATGTACCGAATTGCAGAACGGATCGCAGAACGTGAAGAACTGGGAGCCTTAGTTACGGGCGAGAGCTTGGGGCAAGTTGCCAGTCAAACCCTGCCAAGTCTACATGCTATAGGACGTGTGGTTACGCTGCCGCTTTTACAACCGTTGATGATGATGGACAAGCAAGAGATTATTGGTCTTGCTGAATCGATTGGCACATTTCCCATTTCGATTTTACCCTATGAGGACTGTTGTTCCTTATTTCTTCCGCCGTCCCCAAGTACGAATCCTAATTTGCGCCTGGTGGAGAAGCTGGAAGATAGCATGGCATTTCTAAACGAGCTAATTGACAAAGCGGTCTTAGAAACAGAAACCATAGAAATCGTGCATGGACAATTGAAAAAGGAATCTAACGCCCATTTATTCTAACTCCTCACTGTCGCTGTGATCGCACCCTTTCCAATCACTTGCTCTCCATGTTCGCCAGGAGGACTTGAAGCATGATTGATGCGCTCTTTTTATTTCTGCAAATTACGTTGATTAATATTGTGCTGAGCGGTGATAATGCGGTTGTCATCGCACTAGCAAGCAAAAATCTACCTCTTGAGCAGCGGAAGCTTGCTATCTGGTGGGGGGCTTTTGGCGCAATCGCCTTGCGCTTGATTCTGACACTAGTTGCAGTCAGTCTGCTAACGATTCCATTCATTCAAGCAGGAGGCTCTGTCTTGCTGCTATGGATCGCCATAAAGCTGCTTACTGATGAGGATGGTCATTCGAATGTCAAGGAAGCTTCAACGCTTGGCAAAGCGATATGGACCATCATCGTCGCTGATTTCGTGATGAGTTTGGATAATGTATTAGCCATTGCGGCTAAAGGAAATGGGAATAATACGGTCATTATTTTGGGTATTGGGCTGAGTATTCCAATTATTATTTGGGGAAGCACGATCGTGATGAATTTATTGCAGAAATATCCGATTTTGGTCTATATTGGCGCTGGAATACTAGGTTATACGGCGGGTGAAATGTTTGTTAAGGATGAGAAGATGATCGATTGGCTGCTGCATGATTATGAATTTTTACATGTTTGGATCCCCATTATGGCCACTGTAACCGTCATCGCCTCAGGTGGAATTGCCAAATGGGTGCGATTGGTTCAATTCAAGACACGGAATGAATGAGAAGCAAGCACGCTGACGCTAGGTCAGTGTGCTGTTTTTTTTTGCCAAGTTAAAGCCCAGAAGGACCAACCATAGATTAGCATGAATACGATTATGAGAGTAGTTGAGTATCGGTACATCATGGCATAGCTGCCACTCCAGTTGGCGAGTGCCCCTAATACCATAGCGCCGAGTCCAATGCCGAGGTCGTTGGCAGAGAAGAAGGTGCCGTTTGCCGCACCGCGTCGTTCAGGGGAAGAACGAGAAATCGTCCATGCCTGAAGAGCAGGTTGTATGGAGCCGAAGCCTACCCCATAGCATAGGGCTGCAATTGCCAGGCTAGTGTTGGAATGTGCATAGGAAAGCAACCATAGCCCTGCAATCGTGAAGATCGCGCCGGGAAGCAGTACCCATTCAGGGCCTTTACGATCAAAGAGAACCCCGGTGATGGGCCGAACAAGAAGAACCATACTGGCGTTACATAGGAAGAATAAGCCAACATTGGCAATACCGGCTTCGAGACCGAATAGCGTAATAAACGTCACGATTCCCCCGTAACAGATAGCCGTGCAAAGTAGGAGTGCAGAGGGAAGAAGAGCCGCTCGTTCCCATAAACGATCTGCAATTCGAAGTCGTCGAACGGGCTTTGCAGGATGAATTGGCTTAGGATATGTAATGAAAAGTGAGCTGAACAATGAGAGTATCGCCAAAATTGTGGATATCAAAAGGACGTACGAAAACCCATACGCTTGCATGACCCAAAGACCCGTGAGTGGACCTACTGCCATAGCGAAAGTGTTCGATAACCCGTAGTAGCCCATTCCCTCTCCGCGGCGTTCGGGGGGGATGATATCGGCGATCACAGTCCCTAGAGAAGTTGTCGACAACCCCCAGCCAATGCCATGAACAAAACGGGCGGCTAGAATCAGTGTGACAGCAGCAATATAGGAATAACCGGCAATCGTAAGCGCACAAATCGCTAATCCAACAAGTAGGACATGTTTTCTGCCTAGCAGGTCTAATGCTCTGCCAGCGAATGGTCGTGTAAGGAGGGAGGAAATAGTGAATATTCCAATGACTAAACCGACCTGCACGTTGTCTCCACCTAATTGTGAGAGATGTGTTGGAATTGTTGGAATGAGCATTTGAAAACTGAAAAAAAGCAATAAATTTGCCAATGCCGTTATTAAAAAGGGTTTAGTCCAAAGTGGTTTTCGTTTTTGTTTGTTACTAGTTAGAGTACGCTCCATGATACCTCCCCCATTTGAACAGCAGAACACCATTAGCCAAAGCAAAAGGGTTCTGCGCGTGCATTAGTATACCCTGACAAATGGAATTGAACGCAATGTTTAACCAAGATAAACTCCTAGCAATTTAACCTCATGTGAGATAAAATATTTGTTGAAGGGTGTCGATTTACATATCGATTTATACCCGTTCAACATATGTACATTTTAGGAGGGATTCGTATCGCTAGAAATAGCTACTCCATTGGTATTTTATTTATTGGCTTGGCTGTGTTATTGTTGCTAGGCAAATTAGGGATTTTCCAATTGCTTATTTCCTTCTTTTGGCCTCTAGTTTTACTCGTGCCTGGACTGCTTTTTCATTTCTTATATTTTAACCGCAGATTACCTGCTGGCGTGCTTGTTCCTGGTGGCATTTTAACCACTTATGCACTCATGTTTTTCTTTTGCAATATATTTGGTTGGGGGTCAATGAGTTATATTTGGCCGGGTTTCATTTTAGGGGTAGCGATTGGTTTATATGAGCTTCACCTGTTTGAACGAGGTAGTGACCGGAGTGTTTGGATCGCAGCTATCGTGTTGGGACTCATTTCTGCTGCACTTTTCGGCTTAACTTTACTATTCAAATTAGGGATTTATGTAATCGCTTTGATCCTTGTCGTTGCTGGACTTTCCATGATTTTCCGAAAACGTAGATTATGGTGATTTCGCCTCTTTCCAGTTAAAAGTTTTGTTTTAAGCGCCTTTTATCTTGCATAATGTCGAGAAACTGCGTATACTAAGGGTAAATGTCAAGCGTCGGCGCTTATGTCCGACGCTTGTTTTATGAACAGAGACGAAAATTATAGGGTAGAGAGGGTTTGACATTCATGCATGCAAGAGACAAGATTCGCAACATCGCGATTATCGCACACGTTGACCACGGTAAAACAACACTCGTAGATAAATTGCTTCAACAATCAGGAACATTCCGCGATAACGAGGCTGTTCAAGAAAGAGCAATGGATTCTAACGATCTAGAGAGAGAACGCGGTATTACTATTCTTGCGAAAAATACGGCGATTAACTATAAAGATTACTTGATCAACATTGTAGATACACCTGGACATGCTGACTTCGGCGGAGAAGTTGAGCGTATTATGAAAATGGTAGACGGCGTATTGTTGGTTGTTGATGCTTTCGAAGGTACAATGCCACAAACGAAATTCGTTCTACGTAAAGCGCTTGAGAGCAACCTTTCTCCAGTTGTTGTAGTTAACAAAATTGACCGTCCGAATGCTCGTCCACAAGAAGTTGTTGATGAAGTTCTTGATTTGTTCATTGAACTTGGTGCTACTGACGAGCAGCTTGATTTCCACGTTGTATATGCATCTGCATTGCAAGGTACTTCAAGTCTTGATCCAGAGAAACAAGATGATAATATGGAAGCCATTTATGAAACAGTCGTTCAACACATTCCAGCTCCTACAGAAGATGTTGAGCAACCACTGCAATTCCTTGTTACATTAATGGATTACAATGAGTACTTGGGTCGTATCGGTGTAGGCCGAGTGAACCGTGGTAAGATTCGTCAAGGTCAAACAGTTACTGTTATGACTCGCGAAGGCGGACAAAAGCAAGCTAGAATCGAGAAGCTTTTCGGTTTCAGTGGCTTAAAGCGTATTGAGATTGAAGAAGCGGCTGCAGGGGATATCATTGCCATTGCAGGTATCAAAGATATTAACATTGGTGAAACGGTAGCTGATCCAGCGAACCCAGAAGCATTGCCAGTATTGAAAATCGATGAGCCAACGCTTCAAATGACATTTATCGTAAACAACTCGCCATTCGCAGGTCGTGAAGGTAAATGGGTTACTTCCCGTAAAATCCGTGAGCGTCTATACAAAGAGCTTGAAACCGACGTTTCCTTGCGCGTTGAAGATACAGATAGCCCGGATGCATTCGTTGTATCAGGCCGCGGTGAGCTTCACTTAGGAATTCTGATCGAAAACATGCGTCGTGAAGGCTTCGAATTGCAAGTTTCCAAACCAGAAGTTATCATTCGTCAAATCGACGGACAAAAAATGGAGCCGATTGAGCATTTGATCATCGACGTTCCAGAAGATAGCATGGGTTCCGTTATGGAGAGCTTAGGTTCTCGTAAAGCCGAAATGGTCAACATGATTAACAACGGAAGCGGTAATGTTCGTCTAGAGTTCAAGATCCCAGCTCGTGGTTTGATCGGTTACAGAACGAACTTCTTGACGCTAACACGCGGTTACGGAATCATGAACCATGCGTTCGATAGCTATGGTCCTTACCAAGGAGCAGGCGTTGGCGGACGTCACGAAGGCGTACTCGTTTCCAGCGAATCCGGCGTATCCACACTTTACGGAATTCTATCTGTAGAAGATCGCGGTATCTTGTTCGTGCATCCACAAACAGAAGTTTACGAAGGTATGGTTGTTGGTGAGCATACACGTGATAATGATATCATCGTTAACATTTGTAAAGAAAAAGCGGTTAACAACATCCGTTCCGCAAACAAAGAAGAAACAGTTAAAATGAAAACACCTCGCTCGTACTCTTTGGAGCAAGCGCTTGAGTACTTGAACGATGATGAGTATTGTGAAATTACGCCTAAATCGGTTCGTATCCGTAAAAAGATTTTGAACAAGAGCGAGCGCGAGCGTGCTGAGAAGCACCGCAAAACTGCGGAAGCTAACGTTTAATTCACAAAGTATTCGAATAAAGGGGAATGCCGGCTTTCTAGCCGTCGCATTTCCCTTTATTTCTTTGTCGATATAAGGGATAATGGAGAATGACTTAATTCGTATGACTTAACTTATTAATGAAATGGAGTGTATATTTGTTGACTGCCTTGAATGAATGGTTTGCCAATCACCTGCTCATCACGTATCTATTAATCTTTGTTTTCATGTCCTATGTGTACAATAAAGTGTTTCGTACGCGCAAATTACCTATCCTCAAAACAGCGCTCATCTATGTGCTGCTAGCGATCGGGTCCGTGATGCTCCTCGTATTTCAAATTGTAGGCTTGCCTATTGTACTTTGCTTGGCGGTTGCTATCTCTCTGATGTTTATGGTAAGAATTCGCTATTTTATTGAGAAAAGAAGCGGTAAAAGACCGACTTAATAGTAAGGAGCCCATACCTTATGTCCCGATATTGGTTAACGCCAATTCTTGGTTATTCGCCGCTCGTGCTAGGTGCAGACCGCATGAACTGCGTTCCTGATGCCGATTTCGAAGCTTTCCGCAAGCTTGCAGGCGATCAACACCCTCGTTTGCTTTCGATGTTTAAATCGAGTCTGCTTCTGAGCGATGAGGAAGAAGTGTGTGGATCAGACCTCGTAGAATTAGATTTAACGCATGAAGGTGATATCGTGTTTAATGGTGAACCTTTTCATCTTTCACACTGCGCAGAGGCCTTTCTAGACCGTTTGCTGAGTAGGCGGGAAGCGAAGGCTATGGTTATAGCTATGGAAGAACAACGTGAAGCGAACAACAGGATGCACGAAGTTTGGGTGAAACAATGGATGCAATGGTTAGAAGCTGGCTATGATATTGTTCTACTAAGAGAGGATGGACGCTGAGATGAAGCTAGGAGATGCCTTTTTTAATTGGCTGCAAATGCACATTGTGTCCCAGGCTCGGCCAGAGGATGAAGCGGCTAAAGATACGATGGATTTTTTCGCACTTATTTTAGTCGAGGATCATGGGGTCAGAAACCTTGAGGTTCTACCTGTCGAGGATCCATTGAAAATATGGATTGGCTATGATCACGAAGGGGAATATCATAAGCATTGTTTCGATCGTGAGAGTGCTTCGAAGCTGCTGGATGATATTAACTCAAACCCCATTTACAACAATCAATAGCGGTTTAACGCTGTGAATTAAGGACATAAGTTTAACAAATCAACGTACACTTAAGTTATCTGGGCAAATTAGGAGTGCTCTTGTGTTTGAAAATAGATACATAATGGTGGAACGCTTGGCACTCGCTATGCTATACTGTAAGTGTAAGGAGCGTTTTCAACCACCTAGTAGGAGGCGCAAACGATATGGCTGAACACCTAACAGCTGCACCGATGCAATGGAAAGATAGCGCCCACATGATCATTAAAGCTGAATATGCGAAAGCTTGTGAGAGCCGAGATGCCCGTTTTTCACTCGGCCAAGTTTTTGATGCGATAAAAAAAGCCTAGATCTGCGTATGCAGTCAGGCTTTTTGTCATCTTCAGTGATTTATCGGGCTGGAACCTGCGGGCTATTCCCATTAGGACCTGCGTTATCGATATCAGGATCATTGCGAATATCACGAGGCAGTTGTGGCATTACTCGACCCACAATATCAGCCATTTGTTCTGCAAAGCCTGTGATGGGTCTGCCAGCTTGAATGTTATCCCGAATGTTGCGTAAGCGTTGATCTAAGTCCATATCTGCTGTCACAATCGCATTGACACCATAAGGATCTTTCTTGAGTGCCTCGGCGACTGAATATTTTACGGTTCCGACTCTGGCGCGATCAAGGTCCTTCTTAATGTTAATGCCGACGACAGCTGTATTGCCGAAGACGACGCAATGTGCGCTCTCTACTTGAGGGATACCCAATGCTAGGTTTTCCAAATGCGCTGCAACCGCCTTAGAATCTTTGATTTCAAGCTTTTGCGGAGCAATTTGTTGAACTTTTACTTGTTTTTGATTCGTATCTTGAGAGGGGGCACCACTTTTCGGCGCTTGACTGCAGCCTACAGCGAGGATCAGTATCAGTCCGCATACGTATATTAGTCTCACCAGAATCGTTCCCTTCTTTCCTTGAATCTCGCGTTTAGTTTGTCCTGTACAGCTAGGTTGTATGTATGAATATAACCAATGATCTAACGCCAAATCTGGGAGGGGACACACCAATGAAAAAAATTTACGTGTTAGATACCAATGTACTGCTTCAGGACCCTAATGCTTTATTCGCATTTGAAGATAATGAAGTGGTCATACCCGCCGTGGTGTTGGAAGAAATCGATTCTAAGAAGCGAAATGCGGATGAAATCGGTCGTAATGCCAGACATGTCTCAAGATTACTAGACGGATTAAGAGCCAAAGGCAATTTATCCGATGGCATTACCCTTGGGCATGGGGGCAGCATTAAAGTGGAGCTTAACCACCGCAGCTTTGCGAAGCTTCAAGAAACGTTTGCTGAATTAACCAATGACAATCGCATTCTTGCGGTTGCACTTAACTACCATCTGGAAGAACAAGAAAATGATGTGGCTAGACCCGTCGTTATCGTTAGTAAAGATACCTTGGTTCGAATCAAAGCGGATGTGCTTGGTATTCCGGCTCAGGATTACTTAACAGATCGGATTGTGGCTCAAACCGATATGTATACCGGCTATATCACGCTGTTCGTACACCCATCGATCATTGATGAGTTTTACTCATATCGCTTCTTGACCGTTACTTCACTAAATTTGAGCTACATGCTGCATCCTCACGAATTCGTGATTCTGCGCGATGAGCTCGGCTCTTCCAAATCAGCATTGCTCAAAGTCACACCGGATGCCAAAAAGCTTGAGCCGCTTTACATGAGTAACGATCCCATCTGGGGAATTGCCGCGCGAAATGCGCAGCAGCGAATGGCTCTTGAGCTTCTGCTCAATGACGATATCCCGCTCGTCACCCTAACTGGGAAAGCGGGGACAGGTAAAACGCTGCTTACATTAGCTGCGGGGCTCATGAAAATTGAGGATGATCGTAAATACAAGAAATTACTAATTGCTCGTCCGGTCGTCCCGATGGGCAAGGATATTGGTTACCTGCCTGGTGAAAAAGATGAAAAGCTGCGTCCGTGGATGCAGCCGATCTATGATAATTTGGAATATTTATTCGATACCAAAAAACCAGGTGATATTGAAAAAATACTTGCCGGTCTAGGTAGTATTCAAGTAGAGGCGTTAACGTATATTCGTGGACGGTCGATTCCTGGGCAATTTATTATCATCGATGAAGCACAGAATCTCTCGAAGCACGAAGTGAAAACCATCGTATCTCGCGTTGGTGAGGGCAGTAAAATCGTTCTCCTGGGTGATCCGGATCAAATCGATCATCCATACCTAGATGCATCGAGCAATGGGCTTACGTATGTGGTAGAGCGCTTTAAACAGGAAGGCATAAGCGGACATATCACATTAGAGCGCGGCGAACGCTCTCATCTGGCGCAACTGGCAGCAGATTTGCTATAAAATGAGAAAAGCCCACATCAGACGATGTGGGCTTTTGGCTGTCTTAGCGCAATATTTCGATGTTGCAGCGATAGGCTTTGGCGATGCCGTGCATCAATTCCTCGAGCTGCCGATCAACGACATACACATCGCGATTCTCGTCGTCCTTGTATTGGGCGATGAGATGCTCTTCGACTTGGAGAGTCGCTTGATCGACCTCGACAGCTGGACTATTCATCGTGAAACGGAAAGGGATGACGATTTTGTCGTACACATAGTTATGTTCGGCGCGGCTAGTAAATCCGTAATCACTGAACAAATCCGTCAATTCCGCCTCAGCGCCCAGCAAACGAAGATCCATCATCGTAGTCTCAATGTTAAAATGTGACATAACCTCAAGTGCTGCGCGTTGCTGCTCTTCATTACTAACAATTAGCATTTCTTTATCGCGATCGAATAACTCGACTTTGCCGGCAAGAGCTTTAACAATTTGGGCATAGAAGCCAGGTATTTTCCCGTCAGGCAGATCCATCATAAGACCAATCTTGAATTCCATTGTTGCTCGTCCTCGTTTCGGTTGGTGATGCCTAATTGTTTATAAAGAAATTTCAATTTTTACATTTGCGACACCTTTTTTTGTTTCCACGCCAAGCACGTCAAGATAACTCACGACCTTTTTAGGAGTAAAGCCTAACTGAAACTCTTTGGTGAAATCTTCAATCGTCGTATCAGGTAGCTTGAATCCGTTAAATTCCAGGTTATCAACGACAAATTTAACTTCGTTCATGCCTTCGTTTTTCAGCAAAACAAAATTGCCATAAATGGCGATTTGCAGCGAATCTTTTTTCCCAGTTGCCAGCATGGACCCATCTCGGAATTCAAAGTGGAGCGTTTGAAGCAGCTCGCTCTTAGAATGGAGATATGTATTGAAGTCCGTGTCTTTAAGGGTTATTATAGGCGGCTTTGAAGAAGTGTTCAAAAACTTCGACGAATTACTCATCAAGTATTGCGGCAGTTCACGGAAAGCCATGGACAAATTGTCCAAATAATCACGAGCCAGCGGAAGACCTTCATCTTTCCATTGATCGTTTAAGCTCTTGATTTGAGCTGTGATGGTTGCAGCTTGAGCGCTAGCGGCTAGCTGTTTGTCCAGTTCATCCTGCAGCGTAACGAGTCGCTCACGTTGTTGCAGGAATTTATTTTTGGTTACTTGCAGCTCAGCCCGAGAATTGGTTAGTTCAGTTTGCAGTGTTTTGAGCTTTTCGAACGAATCCGTAAAAGCCGCTAGTGAGCGATGGTCATTGGTGATGATCATCTGTAAGTATTCGAACATACGCAAGACATCGGTAAAGGAGTTTGCCGCA
Organism: Paenibacillus sp. J22P143; assembly: GCF_059692035.1. Classification (NCBI taxonomy): domain Bacteria; kingdom Bacillati; phylum Bacillota; class Bacilli; order Caryophanales; family Paenibacillaceae; genus Paenibacillus; species Paenibacillus sp. J22P143. The sequence goes on along the minus strand of NZ_JCAUAQ010000004.1, from coordinate 214,899 downwards.
AAAAGAAGCATCCAAATCGAATCTCGATCTCCCGTATAATAGGCTCTTAATACTTTCCCAGCATGCTTTCGGGTCGTTTCAACATTGCCATTTTGTTTCACAATATCTTGTTCATTTTGTTTAATTTGCTCACCGATTTTGGCATCCTGTTCGTTTAAGCGAGCTACTTCTTTATCGATTTCAAAAATAGTAAGTCCTTTTTGAACCAGCTCTTTGGCTTCGTCTTGAGATTCCTTTGTTTCTTCGGCTAGAACACCGCCAGAAAGTAATGTGAGTTGCGTTAGCATAACAATGGACAACAGCAAAGCTGTGAGTTTTTTAGAATTCATTGATGGTATTCTCCCCCTATGAATAGATTATCATATTTCTATTAAATGAAGCACAAAAAAATACTTACCTTTGGGGAAAGGTAAGTATTTGACCTCCCATGCCTATTTTTTAGCCGCGGGAGTCAACAGCTTGAGAATATCATCAAAACTCTTTACCTTCGCAGGAACTTCCTTCGTTAATGGAGCGCCTTGATTAATCGCATCGTAAGTTTGTTTCATTACAATATGATTGTCGAGAGTTTTACCATCCATCGTCACTGTGAATGTGATATCCAAGGACTGGTCGCGAATGAAGTCTTTATCATCAATTGCAATCTTTATGCTGCCTGGTGCTTTGAGCGAAAGAGAAGCAAGCCCATTTTTCTTGAGTGCTTCAGCTTTGTCAGCTGTGATATAACCATTCGTTTGTAAAGTTCCGATGAACTCTGGTAGTTTGGTCTGGAACTGCGTATTGATTTCTTTCACATTTTTGGGAGTCAAATCAACCTGAATCGATTTAGCTGTTGTTCCATCGGCCAGTTTAACGGGGTCCTTGGCTTCCTTATACCATTTGGCATCGATACCTTCGAATATCAATTTACTAAGTGCCGTAGAAACTTGAGGGGAATTTTTCAAAGTGTCAGCGTTTAAAGGGCTGGTATTCGTTCCGCTCATTTTTTGTAAATCAATTGCGTAATACTCATCTGCCGTTTTATTTATGGCTGGCAAATTAAAATACAATTTGCTATCTTTAATGAGAATTGGTAAATCGATAGGGGATGTAGATCCCTTAGGGGTTATTCGAACATCTGATTGGAACTGAAGGGGCTCTACATTGCTAACACCCTTCCAAGTAATCGAGCTTTCTCTGATCAAAGATAACAACCCGTTCGTAAGCGGGTTAGCAGATTTCATTAAACCATCACTGATCGCGAGAGTCGTGCTTCCATCGAAGGTATACGACTTCATTTCTGATTGTTTGTTTAGGGATTGTTGAAATGCTTCTTTAACTTTCGTGTTGTCTGTACAGGCTGTCAACGAGACTAGGCTAATTGCCGTTATCGCTGTTAGGGTAATCCACTTCTTTGTCATGCTGGGCTGTCTCTCCTTCCATAATCCTTTATCATTATAAGGGTTTCCTATTCATTTGTCTGTAAGTAAAGAACTGGGGGGTTACATTCGTGTATCAACTAGAGCGCAATAGCGTAATTGCGGCATTAAAAGAACGCATTTATTCCGCGCAAAATCAAAGGATTTCCTTTCGAGATTATATGGAGATTTGTTTGTACCAGGATCCAGCTGGTTATTATCGCAAGGAACAAATAAAGATAGGCAAGCAAGGAGATTTCTATACCAGTTCGTCTATTGGAACCGTCATGGGTGAAATGGTAGCTACGTTCATTCATAAACAGCTTCAGTGTCAATCCAATTTGCCAACATGCATTGAATTGGTCGAATGGGGGGGAGGGAATGGACGGATGGCCCTCCAACTGCTTGATGAAATGAAAAGAGCAGCGCCGGACGTCTATGTTCGTTTAACGTATACACTCATTGAATCGAGCCCCTATCATCGCCAACTGCAAAAAGATGTGCTTGTCGCGCATGAGAAACATATTCGTTTCTTAGATGAAACAGCGTGGTTGAATGAGACGCCTCAGGAACATGTTTATGTACTGGCTAATGAATTGTTGGATGCATTCCCGATTCATCGCATTCGATATCAAGATCGAGTGTTCCAAGAATCTCATGTTATTTGGCAGGAACAAGAGCCTCATTTCCGAGAGATCTGGTTACCCTTGCAATCGGGGCGTATATTAGACTATCTAAACTCCTTGGAAGTTCAATGGCAGGATGGGCAATTGGCTGAAATGAATGTGGAGGCAGCAGATTGGTATGAACAACTTTCCCGGCGAATCCTTAGCGGATGTGTAATCGCGATCGATTACGGAGATGTAGCGAGTGAACTATTTGCCTCTCATCGGCAGCAAGGAACATTGATGTGTTACCGTAATCATGAGGCCCATGATAATCCTTTTATCGATCAAGGGGAACAGGATATAACGGCTCATGTCAATTTCAGCTTGTGCCAGGCGGCCGCGGAATCCAGTGGCTTCGAAGTATGTCAGCTGCAAACTCAGCGTCAGTTCTTAGTTGAGCAGGGCATTTTGGAAAAGCTGCAAAACCATTTCGATCCGAATCCCTTTAGTGAGGTTTCCAAAAGGAACCGCTCCATCCGGCAATTGCTTCTAAGTGACGGGATGAGTGAATTGTTTAAGGTGTTTGTTGCCATGAAAAAAGGTGAATCGGCTTAAATGCCGATTCACCTTTTTGTTTGTCGTCTGCGTTAGATGGACATTTTGAAAAATGACCAATACGTAAATCCGCTGAAGGAGATAATCATATATCCCCAGAACAACAATATGTAAGTACGTTCTGACAAGCGCATATAGCCTAGAATGACGAATACGGCAGTTTGAAAAAAGAAAATCAGAGACATAGGTATCATATCGCCAGCTAAGCTCATTAGTGCGATAACAAGTGTCCAAAAACCTAGAACCCGAAACATGCGATCCATTCTCGTTACATCCCCCTCTCGTACCACGTTGCACTTTAACTACAACACATTATACCGTTTGATCCAAGTGGTGTAAACCGTCAAACGGTGACGAAATTGAAAACATTTCATCATATAGACGTAGTATGTCTTTTTATACGAATCCCATGTATGAGCGTCAAAAAATTTGGCAATACCATTTAGTATCAAATAGATTCTATGAACTCTAGTACGGGCATAGAAATAGTAATAATGGTAACGAATCAATTGATACCTGTCTGACTAATTGATTCTTCTTTATGATGTATCCGCAGGTAGGAGAGATTTTGATCAGAAATCGAAGCTCCCGAAAGGAGAGACTTTGCTCTCCGACCAAAGATCCCTATAATTTGTTAGGAGGTTTGGCCTTATGTCGGCAATTAGACAAGATGCTTGGAGCGATGAAGACGACTTAATTTTAGCGGAGTTGACATTACGTCATATCCGAGAAGGAAGTACACAATTATCTGCGTTTGAAGAAGTTGGAGAGCGCATTGGGCGTACAGCGGCCGCATGTGGGTTTCGTTGGAACAGTTTTGTTCGAAAAAAATATGAGGCGGCGATTCAAATCGCCAAAGCACAGCGTCAGAAACGGACGCAGTTGAAGAAGCATGCTCCTGTATCGATATCCGGTTCTTCTTCAATTGGTCTACTTGATAGTCCAGAAGCATCAACAGGCAAGAATGAAGTATTTACAGAAGAGACGCTATCCATAGATGCTGTCATTCGTTTCTTAAGGCAATGGCGCAGTACCTATCAGGATATGAATCGTCATATTAAAACATTGGAAAAAGAGCTGCAGGACAAAGAGGATGAACTCGCTAGACTTGGCAGAGAGAATAATAAGCTGAATAAGCAAGTGAATGAAGTTGAAACCGATTATCGTGTTGTTAATGATGATTATAAAGCGCTCATTCAAATTATGGATCGTGCTAGGAAAATGGCTTTCCTTGTGGAAGAAGAGGAAGAAGAAAAGCCTCGATTCAAAATGGACGCAAATGGTAATTTGGAAAGAGTAGATTAAGTGTTATTCAGGAGACAAAGAAGAGTCACAGATCAAGGGAAACCTTGGTCTGTGGCTTTTTTGCTGTATAATAATGGGGACTTGAATAAAGGGTGGTTATTGCATGCATATCATGATGATTGGCGCAGGTTCACTTGGGTTACTCTTTGCTTCAAAGCTTGCTCCTTTTTGCACACATTTAACGGTAGTAACGAGGTCGGAAGGACAAGCTAGAGTATTGGCAGAGCACGGTATTAGGATAGTTGGGATGGAGTCGCAAGAGACTAATCTTGAGAATCCAATAGTTTTCTGCAGCTATCCAGAGGAGTCAAGTGGGGGTGTCGTTGCTCGACCGCACCAAGTCGACTATATCTTCTTGATGGTAAAGCAAACGGCCATTTCATCAGAGTTAATCGACTATATACGAAGTCAAATGTCGGATCATACGTACCTAGTTTGTTTTCAAAACGGGATAGGTCATGAAGTGAAATTAAGCCAAACCATTGATCGTGACAAGCTTTTATTTGCGGTAACGACGGAAGGGGCCAAACGAAACGGACCCAATTCAGTCTGTCATACCGGACATGGCATCACGTATATTGGCGTTCTAGAATCCAATGAGCAGATTGCCGAAAATGGTCCGCATATTTTATTCATGCAGATGTTGGAGTTAGCAGGATTTCATGCGGTTTTGTCGAAAAATATGGAAGTCAGAATCTGGAGTAAGTTAGCGATTAATGTTGTCATTAACCCGCTAACAGCGATCTTACGTGTGCCAAATGGTGAATTGCTTCGTTCGGATTGGACACGCTCAATCATGCAAGATCTCTATCAAGAAGTGCTCCGCTTGGCTGTGGCCAAAGGAATTAAGCTCCCAGTCGAGCTGTGGGATACCATTCTTGAAGTTTGTCTGGCAACGCGAACGAATCATTCCTCCATGTTGCAGGATATAGAGGCATTACGCCAAACGGAAGTTGATTATTTGAATGGCAGCTTGGTCAAAATGGCCAATGAAATGGGCCTAGAGCTTCCAACGCATCGTATGGTGTATAGAATGATTAAAGCAATAGAAAAATAAGAGGTGACGCTGCGTGCTGAATGGTTTAGTTAGTCTATTATCTACCTTATATGCAATTTTGGCCGTAGCGCCATTTATTACGTTTGTTTTCGTGTGGTTCCTTATTTTTCTCTTTCTAAAAGATAAGAAGATGACCACAAGGTTTACTATGGATGTGACAACATTATTTCTGCTAGGGTCTGTTTCTTTGATGTGGAACAAACTCTTTCATACGCAATTTGGTTTCTGGTTGATCGTACTGATCTTATTAATTGCATTTGGTATTATTGGCGGTTATCAAAACCATTTGAAAGGGCAAACTAATTTAATTAAAGTAGGCAGACTTGTTTGGCGACTTAGCTTTGTAGGCTTATCGGCTTTATATATACTGCTCCTTTTTGTGCATATCGGTAAAAATTACCTTTTTTCAACATAAAATGAAACGGATATACCTGATTTTGGGTGTTCTGGGCAATAATTTTGTGAATGTTTGTAATATTTATTTGAGATTTGTAGAAAATAACAAACAAAATCGTCTAGATTTTATTGACCGATGGTTGTATAATTAGGAACCGTGAGAGTAAATTTTTTTACCTGTTTATTAGTCGGCGGTAAATTATTTGTGGACAAACTCATCGAATATGTTATAATTCCTTGCGTAGACTCTAGTAATTTTTTTTACCAGAGATATGAGTCATGTAAAAAACATTAAAAAAGCGGTTTCATTAATTTTTGGGTTAATGGTGTAAGGTTTATGTGAATAAAACTAACAAAACACCTAGCCATAGATGTCTAGACATACATATTTTAAAGGAGGAGTTTTATGAAAACGACAAAATGGGTTTCTACAGCAGTAGCATTAACACTTATGGGTAGCGTAGCAGTTGGTTGTGGTAAGAAAGAGGAAACAACACCAACAACATCACCAACTGGTGGAGCAACAGGAACTGCAGCTCCAGCTTCCAACAAACCACAAGAAATTAAAATCAATTTCTCAGCAGAGCCGCCTGTTATGGATAGCTCCAAAGCAACAGCAAATGCTGCTTTTACTTTCATTAGCGCATTTAACGAAGGTCTATATCGTATTGATAAAGATGGTAAAGCGACTCCTGGACTTGCAAAAGATATGCCTAAAATTTCCAATGGTGGTCTGACGTACACGATCGACATTCGCGACAACGCAACATGGTCTGACGGCGTACCAGTAAAAGCACAAGATTTTGCTTATTCCTTCAAGCGTACATTAGACCCAGCGACAAAAGGGCAATATAGCTTTGTAGTAGCATGGATTAAAGGTGGAGAAGCTGTAACTAAAGCTAAAACTCCTGAAGATGTGAAAAAAGCGCAAGACGCGCTAGGCGTTAAAGTTCTTAGCGACAAGCAACTCGAGATTACACTTGAGAAACCAGTTGCATTCTTTGCACAAATGCTTGCTTTCGGAACATTCTTGCCGCAGCGTGAAGATTTCGTAACGAAAGCTGGCGAGAAATATGGCGCAGAAGCTGATAAGGTTATCGGTGCTGGTCCGTTCATTTTGAGCAAATGGGATCATGGACAAACGCTTGAGCTTGTTAAAAACGAAAAGTATTGGGATGCTGCTAATGTGAAACTTACAAAAGCAACTGTCAATATCGTTAAGGATCCAAATACAGGTCTTAACCTTTACGAAACAAATGCGTCTGATTTGGCAGAAATCAACCGTGATCAACTGACTTTGTACAAAGGTAAGCCGGACAACCTGCCTAAACCAGAGTTGACGAACTCTTACTTGATGTATCAAACGAAGAAAGTTCCTGCCTTGGGTAACAAAAAAATCCGTCAAGCGCTTGGAATGGCAATTGATCGTCAAGCTTATGTAGATACAGTTCTTGCTAATGGATCCGTAGCTTCCACTGGTCTAGTGCCAGGTGGTACAGCTGACGGTGCTGGCGGCGAATTCCGTAAAACGGCTGGCGAAACACAGCCGAAGTTCGATGCTGCTAAAGCTAAAACATTGCTTGCTGAAGGTTTGAAAGAACTTGGACTAACAGCTCTTCCTAAAATGAAAGTGAACGCAGATGATACAGAAACTGCGAAAAAATCACTTGAGTTCATTCTTGCACAATGGAAAGAAAACCTTGGTTACGTAGCTGAAGCGAACCCAGTTCCACACGCATTGCGTATCGAGCTTTCCTCCAAAAAAGATTTCGAAATCGTTCTTTCCCTATGGGGAGCAGATTACAACGATCCAATGACTTTCTTGGATATGTGGGTAACTGGCGGCGAGTTTGATGAAGGTGACTACAGCAACCCAGAATACGATAAGCTAATAAAATCCGCTCAAACAGAAACAGATGGTACGAAACGTGCGAAATCCTTGGTAGAAGCTGAAAAAATCCTTATGGACGATCAAGGTGTAGCTCCATTATACTTCCGTACACGTGCTTACTTGAAAAAACCATCCATCAACGGCTTGATTCTTCCGTCGTTTGGTCAAGAGTGGGAATTGAAATGGGTTACAGTTAAGTAATTCGTAAATGTAGTTTTATGCAGAAGGGGCCGTTCGCACCTCGTGGGAGCGGCCTCTTCTAACTTTCTTATCTTATATTTAAATAAAGGAGGAGCAATATGATTAAGTTCATTCTTCGCCGTTTCCTATATGCGCTTATTACATTATGGCTAATTGCAACTTTTACTTTCGTCTTGATGAAAAACTTGCCAGGTAATCCACTAGGAGAAGGCGCTGAGAAGATCCCGAAGGCTACGAGAGATATGTTGATGAAGCAATACGGTCTGGATAAGCCATTGTGGCAACAGTACTTGACATTCATGAACAACATAATCCATGGCGATCTAGGAGCTTCCTTTCAATTCCCTGCACACAAAGTTACTGATATTATCAAGCAAGCCTTCCCTTCATCCTTAGAACTTGGATTGATTGCCATTGTTATTGCAATTGTAGTTGGTTTAACTTTAGGGATTATTGCAGCCTTGAAACATAATAAAGCTGGAGATTATACAGCTATGTTCATCGCGATTCTTGGTGTTTCCATCCCTTCCTTCGTGTTAGGGCCAATGCTTTCTTATTATGTTGGTGTTAAATGGGGGATTCTTCCTGCTGGTTTATGGAAAGGTCCAGAATACAAGGTATTACCAGCTATTGCGTTGTCATTTGGAACAATTGCCATCTTGGCACGTTTAATGCGTACATCCATGCTTGATGTGTTGAATCAAGATTATATCAAAACAGCGAAATCTAAAGGTTTGTCAAATATGACAGTTGTCGTAAAGCATACAATTCGAAATGCGATTTTACCAGTTATCACGATCATTGGCCCAATATTTGTAAACGTCATCACAGGTACGTTAGTTGTTGAACAAATTTTCAGTGTACCAGGTTTGGGTAAACATTTTGTATCATCGGTGTATTCAAATGACTATACAATGATATCTGGATTAACGATTTTTTACTCAAGTATATTGATCGTAGTTATCTTCTTAACTGACATCGTGTATGGCTTAGTAGACCCTAGAATTCGTCTTGGGAAAGGCGGGAAATAATTCATGCAAACTCCTAATGAATCAACTGAGACTAACTACAAGTTTGCTCCCGTTTCAAATAAATCTCTAACTGGTGAAGTCATTGTTAGGCCTTCGCTCAATTATTGGCAGGACGCATGGAGACGACTTAAGAAAAATAGACTGGCTATGGCTGGCTTAATTATATTGGTTGCTTTAATCGTGCTTTCGATTATCGTACCATTTGTTTCAAGCTACGATTATCAGACACAGAACTTAAAACTTAAAAATGCTGTTCCAAGCGGATCACACTTTTTCGGAACGGATGACTTTGGTCGTGATTTGTGGACACGCGTATGGTGGGGCACTCGCATATCCTTATTTATTGGTATAACAGCAGCTCTAATTGATTTAGTCATTGGTGTTATTTATGGAGGAATTTCGGCTTATTACGGCGGTAAAGTTGATGAAGTTATGCAACGTTCCATTGAGATCGTATATGCGATTCCTTTCTTGTTGATTGCCATTCTATTGATTATGGTTATTGGCTCGGGGGTTTCATCCATTATTATTGCCTATAGTATTACGGGATGGGTGCCAATGGCTCGGCTTGTTCGCGGACAAATGTTAACGCTCAAAGAACAAGAGTTTGTACTGGCTTCACGCACATTGGGAGCATCTCCCATGAGAATAATTATGCGTAGCTTGATTCCTAATGCGCTTGGTATAATTATTGTGCAGATTACATTTGTTGTACCATCTGCGATCTTTACCGAAGCGTTCTTGAGTTTTATTGGTCTTGGTGTTAAGCCGCCGCTGGCCTCGCTGGGTAACTTGCTGTCAGACGGTGCTAACTATATTCGGTTGTTTCCGCATCGCCTCATATTCCCGACGATTATTTTCAGCTTGATTTTGTTGAGCTTCAATCTTCTCGGCGATGGGCTTCGTGATGCGCTAGATCCAAAAATGCGCAAGTAAGAAGGGGTGAATAATGATGAGCACCAATAACAATTTGCTTGAAGTTAAAGATCTACGAGTTTCATTCCGTACCTATGCGGGTGAAGTTCAAGCTGTTCGCGGCGTATCTTTTTCTTTGAAAAAAGGTGAAGTGTTGGCGATTGTAGGTGAATCCGGTTGCGGTAAATCCGTAACGGCTCAAACGCTCATGCGTTTAATCCCTACTCCGCCTAGCTATATAAAAAGCGGTTCTATCCTGTTTGACGGTAAAGTGGACATTACGAAGCTTTCTAATAGACAGATGGAGAAAATTCGTGGCTCCGAAATGGGTATGATTTTCCAAGATCCAATGACTTCCTTGAATCCTACGATGAAAGTCGGAGATCAAATCACGGAGGGTTTGATCAAACACGAAGGTTTGAGTAAGCAAGCTGCAACGGAAAAAGCAATTGAAATTCTCAAGCTTGTAGGTATCAACTCACCTGAAGGTCGAATTCATCAATATCCTCACGAGCTTTCTGGTGGTATGCGTCAACGTATTATGATCGCGATCGCACTAGCCTGTTCGCCTAAGCTTCTTATTGCCGATGAGCCGACTACGGCGCTAGACGTTACGATCCAAGCACAAATTATCGATTTAATGAAGACTATCTCTGCGAAAACGGACTCATCCATTATCTTGATTACGCATGATCTTGGTGTTGTTGCTGATATGGCCGATCGTGTAGTCGTTATGTATGCAGGTAAAATTATTGAACAAGGCACCGTAGATGAGATTTTCTATGAGCCGCAGCATCCATATACATGGGGTTTGCTTCGTTCAGTGCCACGGTTGGATACGAATGCGAATGAGGAGCTTGTACCGATTCCAGGTACGCCGCCTGATTTGTTCGCACCGCCGAAAGGGTGTGCCTTCGCAGCGAGATGTCCATATGCGATGAATCACTGTCTGGAAGAAGATCCAGCTCATTCTGTGTTGTCTGAAACACATTCAGCAGCGTGCTGGTTGCTTCACCCTGACGCACCGAAGGTTGAACGTCCTGTAGGAGTGGGAGGTAATCAACATGTCCAATAGCAACTTGAAAAAATCAGAGCAACCCATTTTGCAAATTCGCAATATGAAGAAGCATTTTAATCTTGGAAACGGCAAGATCTTGAAGGCCGTAGACAATTTCTCTATAGAAATTAAACGTGGTGAAACATTTGGTCTCGTTGGGGAATCCGGTTGTGGGAAATCCACAGCAGGTCGGACGATCATTAAGCTTTATGACGCGACAGAAGGCGAAGTTATTTTCGACGGTGAAGATGTTCATAAGCTGACTGGGAAAAAGCTGAAGGAATTTAACCGGAATATGCAAATGGTATTCCAAGATCCTTACGCATCCCTAAACCCGCGTATGACGGTAGGGAATATCATTGGCGAAGGTATTGATATTCACGGTCTTTATAAAGGTGCTAAACGTAAAGAACGTATCATGGAATTACTACGTGCTGTCGGTTTGAACGATGAGCATGCTAGCCGTTTCCCGCATGAATTCTCCGGTGGTCAACGTCAACGTATCGGGATTGCTCGTGCGCTTGCAATCGAACCGAAATTCATCATTGCCGATGAGCCAATCTCCGCATTGGACGTTTCTGTCCAAGCGCAAGTCGTTAACCTTTTCAAAAGATTACAAAAAGAAATGGGTTTAACCTACTTGTTTATCGCGCATGATTTGGCAATGGTAAAGCACATCTCCGATCGGATCGGGGTTATGTATTTGGGGAACCTTGTAGAGGTAACAACCTCCGATGCACTTTATGCGAAGCCGCTGCACCCGTATACACAATCGCTGCTTTCTGCGATTCCGATTCCGGATCCAGAAGTTGAACGTACGCGTGAACGTATCATTCTTCAAGGCGAAGTACCGAGTCCGCTCAACCCGCCAAGTGGTTGTCCGTTCCGTACACGTTGTCCGCAAGCGATGGCGAAGTGTGCAGATTCTATGCCGCCTAGCAAAGAAGTGGAACCGAATCACTTTGTTGCTTGTCATTTATATTAATAAGCTTAGCCGTCCCGTTAGGGGCGGCTTTTCATCGTTAGACTATATCCTACATAATTGTAATTAGAAAAAATACAGTTTTGACGATTTCAGGGCTTCCGTGTACAATCAAAGGATAGTTGTTTTATTTGTTATGAAGAGGAGACACTAGTCGCATATGCAAATGGAAACTTTTCATTGGAAGAAAAATCAGAAATTGGCGGAAGATTATATAGCGGGTATAGATCATGCGAAGGCGTTGTTTCCGTACCACTTTGGAAACGGCGAAGATTGGCAATCTCGGGTAGGGTGGTTGGACGAAGCGAGTAACGCCCCTCATGTTGATCGCGAGCGTCTTGTGGGTGTTCTACAAGCCTACAATAAGCGAATTGGGAATACAGGAGCAGCTTTAGAGCATGTGTCGGATTTGGGGAATAAACAAACACTTGCGGTCGTAGGTGGTCAACAAGCAGGGCTGTTCGGGGGTCAGTTGATGATCCTTTATAAAGCAATCACGATTATCCAATTGGCGCGTGAATGGAGTGCCAAATTACAACGTGCAGTCGTTCCGATTTTCTGGATTGCCGGCGAGGATCACGATTTCGATGAAGTCAATCACGTCCATGTTCTCTCTAATACGCAGCAGGTTGAGAAGTTGAAAGTGGAGCATCCGACAGGACTACGTACGTCAGTTAGCCGTCTTCCATTGTCCCCAGAAGCGTGGGAAGAAGCCTTGAACAAGCTGGACCACGTGTTGATGGATACCGAATTCAAAGCCTCCTTACTTGATAAAATCCGTTCAACTACGGAGAATGGCGCTACGCTTTCAGATGCTTTTGCACGTTGGATGGCGATGCTGTTCGGCGAGTATGGGCTTGTGCTTATCGATGCTGATGAGCCTGCTCTACGTGCATTAGAATCATCCATGTTCGAAGGGATCATTGATCAGAATGTTCCTTTTGCGGCAGCGCTGATGTCAAGTCAAGCCGAAGTTAGTCAAGCTGGCTATGGGATTCAAGCCGAGGCTCATGCAGAAGCTGCGAATCTATTTGTCTTTGCGGATGGTCAGCGCTTGCTGCTTCATCGTGAGGGAGAGCATTTCATAGATAAGAAAAACACGGTTCGCTTCACAAAGGCAGAGCTTGTTGATAAAGCGATAACGACACCAGACCAGCTGAGTAATAATGTGATGTCAAGGCCGCTCATGCAGGAATATTTGTTTCCAGTGCTAGCGACAGTGCTAGGCCCTGGAGAGATTGCGTATTGGGCGTTAACGAAGCATGCCTTTGAACATTTCCATATGCGAATGCCAATCGTGGTACCACGATTGGAGTTTACACTTATTGAAGGAACCATTAAGAAACAGATGGATAAATACGAACTCACGTTGACAGATGTATTGGTACGCTTTGATGAGAAAAAGCAAGCTTGGTTGGATGCGCAAGATACGTTACAGCTGAATGAACGATTTGAAGCCGTAAAAGAGTCCTTCCTTAGCAGCTATGCGCCACTTGTTGAGTCGCTTAGTTCGATTAATCCTGGTGTCAAAAAGCTTGGAGATATGAATCTAGCTAAAATAGTAGAACAAATCGATTATTTGCATCATAAGGCTAGTGAAGCGTCCCATACGCAATTCGATGCGGCGATCCGACAGTTGGACCGTGTAAGACTAACGATATTTCCGTTAGCTAAGCCGCAAGAAAGAGTGTATAATGGGTGTGCTTATCTGAATCGTTACGGGAATGCTTGGCTACATACGTTACTTGAGACGCCAATACCCGTAGATGGCTTGCACCGTATCTATTATTTATAGGAGGAACGAAGATGACAATAGCAACAAACAGTATTGTAACCGACATGGCGCTAGCGCCAGATGGCCATTTAAAAATTGATTGGGTTCAGGCGCATATGCCTGTTTTGAATCGCATTCGTGAGCAATTTGAGAAAGAACAGCCTTTCAAAGGGTTGAAAGTGACTATTTCCTTGCATTTGGAAGCCAAAACTGCTTACTTAGCGAAAGTAGTTAAAGCTGGTGGTGCAGAAGTTACGATCACGGGAAGCAACCCGCTTTCCACACAAGATGATGTATGTGCGGCACTTGTCGAAGATGGTATTACCGTATTCGCGAAGTACAACCCTAGTCCGGAAGAGTACAAAGAACTTCTTATCAAATCATTGGAATCCAAACCAGATCTTATCATTGATGACGGTGGCGATTTAGTGTCATTACTTCATTCGGAACGTAAAGATTTGGCTGTTAATGTACGCGGTGGCGCGGAAGAAACAACAACAGGTATTCTTCGCTTGAAAGCGATGGAAAAAGAAGGGAAGCTCGCTTTCCCAATGGTTGCTGTTAATGATGCGTACTGTAAATACTTGTTTGACAACCGTTATGGAACTGGTCAATCCGTTTGGGATGGCATTAACCGTACGACAAACTTGGTTGTTGCAGGGAAAACTGTTGTTGTCGTTGGTTATGGCTGGTGTGGTAAAGGTGTGGCTATGCGTGCTAAAGGCTTAGGCGCTAATGTAATTGTAACTGAAATCGATGCGATTAAAGGCGTGGAAGCGTATATGGATGGTTTCGCCGTTATGCCGATGATTGAAGCCGCGAAATTGGGCGATTTCTTCGTAACCGTAACTGGTAACCGTGATGTTATCCGTGGCGAACACTACAAAGTGATGAAAGACGGCGCGATTCTTTCAAACGCAGGACACTTTGATGTTGAAGTTAACAAACCGGAGTTAGAGGCGATGTCTTCCTCCAAGCGTACGGTTCGACGTAATATCGAAGAATACCAACTGAACGATGGTCGTAAAGTATATATCCTTGCTGAAGGCCGCTTGGTTAACCTTGCTGCTGGTGATGGTCATCCGGCTGAAATCATGGACATGACGTTCGCACTTCAAGCGATGTCATTGAAACATGTGAATGATTCCTATCAATCCTTAGGTAGTACTGTTGTAAATGTTCCTTATGTACTCGATGAGCAAGTTGCTCGCTTCAAGCTTGAATCACTAGGTACGAGCGTAGATGCGCTGTCAGACGAGCAAAAGGCTTACCTAGATAGCTGGGATGAGCATTAGGATATAAATGATGCCCTACGGTCCATATTGTGGACTGGGGGGCATTTTTTTGTTGGAGTAACAATCTAATTTAAGTTTATTGCTGTTTCGATGCAACTTTCATGAACTACATTCCGTTTGAATGGTGTATAACCTAAAAATGGAAAATGGGGGCATGAGAAAATGGGGGGTAAGACTAGAATACGTTTATCAATTATGGTTGTGTTGTGTCTTGCTATGTTGGGTATGCTTGCGGGATGCGGTTCCTCCACGGATAGTAAACAGGAATCGTCCGCATCTACTTCAAAAGGCGAGATGCTGAGCGTGCAGTCGTCGGATGCCAATGCAGATCAGTTCGCAACCGCCAAAGATATGAACTCGAGTAACGCCGCTCCAGCGGCAAAAGCGAAGGAATCAGATACGAAAGCTGTCGCATCCGACAGTAAGACTGCACCAAATGTTGTGATGCCTGCAAGTGGAAACGATCAAGAAGCTGGGTTTAACCGGAAGCTCATTTACCGAGCTAATCTCGTAATGCCAGTGGAAGATTATAGTAAAGCGCAGACCCAGCTGCGGGACTTAGTTGCACTAAGCGGTGCTTACATTTTGCAGTTCTCGGAGAATGCCAATACGGGCGAAAAGGGCGGAACCTACACCATAAAAGTGGCAGCGAATGGCTTTGTATCCATGCTTGACGGCTTAGAAAAGTTGAGCCCCTCTCTCCAAAGGAATGTACAAGGGCAGGATGTGACGGAAGAATACGTAGATCTCAGCTCTCGTTTAACTGCCAAACAGCTCGTTGAGACTAGACTGCTTAGCTTCATGGAGAAAGCATCGAAGACGGATGATCTCCTCGCATTTTCTAACGAGTTAGCTAAGGTGCAAGAGGCCATTGAGCAAATCAAAGGCAGGATGAGGTACTTGGATCAGAATGTTTCGTATTCTACGATCGAGCTGCGTATGTACCAACAAACGGGGAAAAAACCATTGCTTTCTGACCCTAATGAACTAACTTTAGCAGAGCGCGTTGAAAAGGCATGGGACTCTAGCCTAAATGTGTTGGTCGCAGTTATGCAGGGAGTCCTCGTATTTCTGGCTGCCGCGGTACCGGTTGTGGTGCTTTTAGTCGTCATTGCCGTCCCGATCTGGGTATACAGACGCAAGAGGAACTCGCAATTGAAGGAATTAAGATTACAGTTGAAAGAGCAAAATGCTTCTGAAAATGCACTTGAAGCGTCCGAAGAAGGAACAAAAGGCACAGAATAGACCTAAAAACGAAATAAATTTAATTAATCCTGCTAACTAAGCAGGATTTCTTTTATTTTTAGCGAATATTGATTCAAATGTGGTGGGAAGTGGTACAAAGTGGAGGGAAAGGGGACAAGATGCTATGTTTATGGGCGAATATCAACATAGCATTGACGAGAAAGGCCGAATGATTATCCCGGCTAAATTTCGTGAAGCCCTTGGCGAAGCTTTTGTCATCACCCGTGGTTTAGATCAATGTTTATTTGTATATCCCCAATCCGAATGGTTAATTCTCGAACAGAAGCTGAAAGCATTGCCATTAATGAAGTCAGATGCACGTGCTTTTACCCGTTTCTTCTTCTCTGGTGCAACAGAGTGTGAGCTTGATAAGCAAGGAAGAGCTAACATTCCAGGCAATCTAATTGATCATGCGAGGCTTACCAAAGATTGTGTTGTTATTGGTGTTTCTAATCGTGTGGAGATTTGGAGTAAGGAAGTTTGGGAAAGCTATGCCAATGAGTCTGAACAGTCATTCAATGAAATAGCAGAGAAGCTGGTCGATTTTAATTTTGATTTATAAAAATATTGCGTTTAAGAATATGCTTACGAAGTCAGTTTTGCCAAGGCAAAACTTTTAGGAGGACAACGAGTGTTTCATCATGTGACTGTACTTAAAGAAGAATCTGTAGAAGGTTTACATATAAAACCAGATGGCGTTTACGTGGATTGTACGATGGGAGGCGCTGGGCATAGTTCGCTAATCGCATCCAAACTAGGTCCGGAAGGGTTGCTCATAGCCTTAGATCAAGATGATGTTGCCTTGGCTAATGCGGAATCCGTTCTGGCTCCCTATCTAGATCGCGTTGCGATTATCAAAAGTAACTTCAGAGACATTGAGCTTGTACTACGCGGCGTACCTAAGGCAATGCGAGACGGTAAACCCCAGGTTGACGGCATATTGTTCGATCTTGGCGTATCTTCCCCACAGCTGGACGATGGAGATCGCGGATTTAGCTACAATCATGATGCAGAGCTCGACATGAGAATGGATCGAGATACGTCATTAACCGCCAAAACGATCGTAAATGAGTGGCCCGCTGACCAAATTGCACGAATTTTGTTTGAATATGGCGAAGAGAAATTTTCGAGACGTATTGCTGGTGTTATCGTAGAAGCGCGAGCGAAGAAAACGATTGAAACAACCGGAGAACTTGTGGAATTGATCAAAGAGGGGATTCCAGCTGCCGCTAGACGGACAGGCGGTCACCCCGCTAAACGCAGCTTCCAAGCGTTGCGGATCGCCGTAAATGACGAGCTAGGCGCATTTGAAGAAGCGCTTAAACAATCACTTCGTTGTTTAGCACCTCAAGGACGCATTGCCGTCATCACCTTCCACTCCTTGGAAGATCGCATTTGCAAACAATTTTTCGTGAAAAATGTGGAGAAATGCACGTGCCCGCCAGCTTTTCCAATGTGCGTTTGCACCAAAGCGGGAGACTTGAAACTCGTCACGCGTAAACCTATTATACCTAGTGAACATGAATTAGAAGTCAATCAAAGAGCGAGATCCGCTAAACTAAGAATTGCAGAAAAGCTTTGACCAAGGGAGGAATAAGCGATGTCTTCATATATTCAAGGTAATTTGGCACTTGATCCGAAACGTAAACCTAATCCACAGCAACGTGTAAAGATAAAAGAAACAACCAAGGTCGTTTATCGTAATTCTGCATTGCCTGCACAAGAAAAAATGCTATACTTATTCACGGTTGTTCTTTGTGTTATTGTTGCGGGGGTAATCATTTGGCGGTTTGCTGCCATCTATCAGATGAATGCGAATATTTTGAAAATGCAAGGCGAAATCCGTGAAATTCAGGCTCAGAACAGCGCTCTAAAGCAAGAAGTAGAGAAACTACAAAGTCCTGATCGTTTAAAAGAGGAAGCGGTGCGTCTCGGGTTTAATTTACAAGATGAGAAGCAAGGAAATGTCGTTGCACAAACAACGACGACTACGAAATCGAAATCAAGTACAACGACGGCTACGACAAGTGGGAAAAGTACGAAATCAGCTTCTAAACCGTAACAGGCAGGTACTCATATGACAAAAAAAATTAAGCTGCGTTCTTTACTAATCGGAGGGTTGTTCACCCTTCTTTTTGTTGTCCTCATGGTTAAAGTCTATTGGATTCAAGTCGTAGAAGCCTCTTGGTTGCTAGAGAAGGCCGAGAAAAGATGGGAAACCGACAAAGTATTAGTTCCTGTACGCGGCTCGATCTTGGATCGTAATGATAAAGTGCTTGCTGTAGAGGCAACGGCTTATACCATCGCGCTGAATCCGAAAGTGATCGATGCCTTGCACATTGCTGAGGATGTGACACAAGGGTTAACAGATATTTTGAAGGAATCCGAAGCGAAACGTGCAGAACTTGTGATTAAGATTCGCAAGTTAGCAACCAAGCAAAATCTAGATGGTACAGATTTCGCGGCGAACGTAGAAGTGAGAAACGAAGGTTGGAAGATTGAGAAGGAAAAAGCGGATCAAGTGCGCGAGCTCATCACCAGTCTGCAAACGAAGCGTAATAAGAGCACCAAAACAAATGTAGGTATCTCGATTTTGGAAGATAAAAAGCGTTATTACCCAGGTGAAACCTTGGCATCCCATATTCTAGGGTATACGAATAAGGAAGGCGATGCAGCCCTTGGGCTGGAGCTGAAATTAAACGATACACTGAAAGGTGTTTCCGGGATGCTTAGCTATGAGAAAGATGGCAAAGGGGTGGAACTTCCTGATACCAAGGTCGACTTTAAACCAGCTGAAGACGGAAACAATGTCAGACTCACCATCGACAAAAACATTCAGTTTTATTTAGAGAACGCTTTAGCTAAAGTGAATGACAAGTGGCACCCGAAAAGCTTGACCGCCATTGCGGTTGATCCGAAAACGATGGAAATTTTAGGTATGGCGAACACACCTGATTTTAATCCGAATACGTATTGGAATTATGATCCTCAAAAAGATTTTAGGAATGGCGCCATTGCCTCGCGTTACGAGCCAGGCTCTACCTTTAAGTTGGTTACCCTTGCAGGAGCCGTGGAAGAGGGATTATTTAATCCGAATGAAACTTATCAATCGGGTACGATTAAAGTTTCAGACCGCGTTCTACATGACCATAACGGTGTTGGTTGGGGGAAAATAACCTTCTTAGAAGGACTTAAACGGTCCAGTAACGTCGCCTTCGTGAAGCTAGGAATTGAAAAGCTAACACAGACTAAGCTTAGTGAATACATTGCGAAGTTTGGCTTTGAACAGAAAACAAACATTGATATGCCAGGCGAAGTATCGGGTCTTATTGATATGAATTATCCATCTGAGTACGCAACGGCGACCTATGGGCAAGGAAAAGTCGTAGTTACGGCAATCCAACAAACGGCTGCTTACGCAGCGATCGCCAATGGCGGTAAATTGATGTGGCCGCACATTGTGAAGGACATTGTCGATTCCAAAACGGGTAAAGTCGTTTCATCTTTTGAACCTCAAGTGGTTAGACAAGTTGTCAGCCCGCAAACGGCTGCGCAAGTGAGCAGCTATTTAGAGCAAGTTGTGTCCGACCAAGAAGTAGGGACAGGGAAGCTTGCCTTTATGGAGGATTACCGTGTTGCTGGGAAAACGGGAACAGCCAATATCGTACTTCCTGGGGAAAAAACATATTCATCCGATACGTGGGTAATTTCGTTTATTGGCTATGCGCCAGTAGAAGATCCGCGAATCCTAATTACGCTGATTGCAGATCAGCCAGATTTGGGCGGTGACTATCACCAGGGTGGAAAAGTCCTTGCGCCAGCATTCAAAGAAATCGTTAGCGAGTCTCTGCAATATATGGAAGTGCCATCGAGCAAAAAGCCGAAAACGGTAACGAAAGAAGCAAATAGGCTTACTGTGCCGAATTTTCTAGATGTTACTTCAAGTATGGCTAAAAGTACTGCAAAAGATATTGGTCTCTCTCTCGAAGTGTTCGGCAAAGGTGATAAGGTGGTTGATCAATTCCCGAAGAAAGGTACTCAAATTTTGTCGACGCAGCGTATCTATGTTGCCATGCAGCCCGTTGAGGAAATGCCGCTTCCAAATCTAGTTGGTAGATCACTTCGAGATGCCGTTGAGACGTGCTCCTTCTTCAAGGTCGATTGTAAAACCTCCGGGGAAGGATATGTATCAGAGCAGTCGGCTGCAGGTGAAGGACGGGGAGTAACCCTTCAACTTAAACCGCTAGGTGATAAGACGTCATCAGTGTCAGCCGGATCAACTCCTGCTGCGACATCATTTGGTTCGCCAATACCATCACCAACACCAAAGTCAATGCCGAAATCAACGCCTGCACCAAATGCCAAAACGGAGACGCAACGAACAGCTTCAAATAAACCGTGATCGTGAACAGCTTGTTCTAACCCCAGTTTGTCCCGAATAGTCATGTTAGGAATGAACATGTCCATAGTGGGAAGGGAGACTGAACGTTCATGCGGGCTTCTAACGTTACCGTTCGTCGCAGATTGTTTACTGCGTTAATTATTGGAACTGTCATCTTTACAGCACTTATCATCCGCTTAGCCTATGTCCAGCTGTGGATAGGACAAGAACTCGCGAAGAAGGCAGAGGATAGTTGGCGAAGAGAAATTGCTTTTGCGCCCAAGCGAGGTGAAATTCAAGATCGCAACGGGTTGACATTGACTTATAGTATGAGTACGCCTACGATTATTGCCATTCCTGTACAAATTAAAGATGCCCGTGCAACGGCTGCGAAGCTTGCAGAAGTGCTAGAAGGCAATGAAGACGATATTTACAAGCAAATTACCAAAAAAACATCGCAAAATAATATAAGACCCTCTGGCCGTAAAATTTCGATTGAAAAGGCGCAAGAAGTTAGAGCTTTGCAATTGCCAGGTATTGTCGTAGCGGAAGATAATAAACGCTATTATCCGTATGGTTCTCTAGCTGCCCATATTCTTGGCTTTGCGGGGATCGATAAAGGTCTCACTGGCATAGAGTCGAAGTATAATTCGCAATTAACAGGTCTTGCAGGCAGTATTTCCTATATGACAGATGCTGCAGGTCGAAAATTAATAGGAACAACAGATGTGTATACACCGCCAAAAGATGGGTTGAATGTGAAGTTGACCATTGATAGCCATTTGCAATCGGTGATGGAACGTGCATTAGATCAAGCGATGGTGCAATATCAAGCGCAGAATGTCATTGCCATCATGATGGATCCGAATACCGGAGAAATCTTGTCGATGGGTAGTCGGCCTACTTATGATCCTGGTAAATATATGGAGTCACCGGCCGAAACGTATAACCGGAATTTACCGATTTGGAAAACATATGAGCCCGGGTCTACCTTCAAGATCATCACTTTAGCCGCTGCATTAGAAGAGAAGAAAGTCGATTTAAAAAATGAGCAATTCTACGATCCAGGCTCTATTGAAGTCGGCGGCGCTAGGCTGCGCTGCTGGAAACGCGGTGGTCATGGCAGTGAAACAATGCTGCAGGTTGTTCAAAACTCATGTAACCCAGGCTTCGTCGTAATGGGAAACCGATTAGGCAAAGAGAAATTATTTGACTATATCTCCCGCTTTGGTTTTGGGAAGAAGACAGGTATTGATCTTGGCGGGGAAGAGAACGGGATTATGTTCAAACCATCGCAAGTAGGTCCTGTGGAGCTGGCAACGACTGCTTTCGGTCAAGGGGTGTCCGTTACACCTATCCAGCAAATTACAGCCGTTTCCGCTGCGATCAATGGCGGCAAGCTGTTCAAGCCTTATGTTGCCAAATCATTTACGAATCCAGATACAGGTGAAGTCGTTGATGTTGTCGAGCCAGAACTGGTTCGCAATGTGATCTCAGAGGATACGTCAAGACAAGTTCGTGAGGCGCTAGAGAGTGTAGTAGCAAAAGGTACAGGACGCAATGCTTTCATCGACGGATATCGTGTTGGCGGGAAAACAGGGACGGCTCAGAAGGTTATCAATGGTCGTTATTCACCGGATGAGCATATCGTTTCCTTCATTGGCTTCGCGCCAGCGGATAATCCCAAAATTGTTGTTTACGCCGCAGTGGATGACCCGAAAGGAATTCAATTCGGGGGTCTGATTGCAGCTCCGTTAGTGAGAGATATCATGGCTGATGCCCTACGCTACATGAAGGTAGAACCAGACAAAAATCAACTCGACAAAGAGTACCGGTACGGTGAAATTCCAGTTGTTGAAGTTCCGGACTTGGTTGGCGCGTCAGTTGATGATATATTAGAAGACCTGAACATGAATTTCAGACTTGCAAAGTCAGGGAATGGGAAGTATGTGATCTCACAAGCGCCTAAAGCAGGTTCGCGTGTGGATCAAGGCTCAACGATTCGTATTTTCTTATCGGATGTTGATCCGGAGAAGTAGCGGTAAGCTAAGAAAATAAAAAAAAGATTTACCAATAAGACATGTTTAGCTTTTCTACTTGCATAAAATTGTCCATAATAGATAGGGAATTCAAGGAAGAGAGGGTTGCTTATGAAACTGCAGGAGCTTGCTTCCGCACTGCTCATTACCCACATACATGGCGATGAAGACACGGAGATCACGGGAATTGAGGCAGACTCTCGTAAAATAAAACCTGGGGATTTGTTTCTTTGTATCCCTGGATTGACAGCTGATGGTCACGACTATGCCCCTAAAGCGATTGCGCTCGGGGCTTCTGCGCTTGTAACTGAGAGGGTGCTGGACGTTGCTGTCCCACAGCTCGTTGTGAAAGATGCCCGTTATGCCATGGCGGCGCTTTCCGCCCATTTCTTTGGATATCCAAGCAAAGAGATGAAGATCATCGGGATTACGGGGACGAATGGCAAAACAACCTCTACGTATCTGTTGGAAAAAATCATCGCGGATCAAGGCTGTGTAACGGGATTAATGGGCAATATCCATATCAAAATTCGGGATGAATACATAGAAAATAAAGCAACGAATACGCAGGAAGCGTTGGAGCTTCAACGTATTTTAAGAAAAATGGCAGATGCAGGAACCGATTACTGTATCATGGAAGTCTCTTCTCATGGTCTAGACATGGGAAGAGTGAAGGGCATTCAATTCCGTTCGGGTATTTTTACGAATTTGACGCAGGATCATCTGGATTATCACAAAACGATGGATGCGTACGCAGCAGCAAAAGGATTGTTATTTTCTCGCCTTGGAAACGGCTTTTCTGAGGATTCGACTGCTCGCCAATTTGCCATTCTTAACGCCGATGATGAGGCTTCTCAGACTTTTCAGCGATTAACTGCAGCACAAGTCATTACGTATGGTATTGAAAATGAATGTGATGTGCGGGCTTCTGACATCCGGATGACTTCAAAAGGCACGGAGTTTCAGCTGAATTCCTTTGCGGGTGAAGCTTTCTTTCGCACGCAATTGGTAGGTAAATTCAATGTATACAATGCGTTGGGGGCGATGACTGCTGCTTTAGCGGAAGGATTTTCCTTGGAGTCGATTCGTAACAGCCTTGAGCGTATCTCTGTCGTTGACGGCAGGATGGAAGTTGTGAACGAGGGGCAGGATTATTTGGTTTTGGTGGACTACGCACATACACCGGATGGTTTAGAGAATGCCCTCTCCACGGTAAGCGAGTTTGCCGAAGGAAAAATCATCACCGTATTTGGCTGTGGCGGTGATCGTGACAAAACGAAGCGTCCCATCATGGGGAAAGTTGCTGCGCATTACAGCGACTTTGTGTATGTAACCTCTGATAATCCGCGCACGGAAAATCCTGAAGCGATTCTGGCGGATATCGAGCCGGGGCTAAAAGAAGTCAATTATCCAGAAAATCAGTATATTTTGCTGGCCGATCGTAAAAAAGCGATACAAAAGGCTATTGATGGGGCAGGCCCTAAAGATGTAATATTGATAGCGGGAAAAGGCCACGAAACGTATCAGGATATCATGGGGGTTAAGCATGATTTCGACGATCGTTTGGTGGCTAAGGCTGCGATAAGGGGGAGAACACAGTGATTCAGCGTACATTAGGTCAAATAGCAACGATGCTCCGCAGTGAAGTGTCAAGTAGCCATGGCGATATTTGGATTAAAGGGGTTTCCACGGATACGCGATCGATTCAGGCTGGAAGTCTGTTTATCCCGCTTATCGGTGAAAATTTCAATGGTCACCACTATGTGGAAGAAGCTTATCAGAAAGGGGCCGCGGCGATTCTCTGGCAAGTGGATCACGGAGCGGTGCCAAACGGCATCCCTCACATCCTCGTTGAGGATGCGCTTTCGGCACTTCAGGGCTTGGCTAAGGCCTACCGCAAAGAACTTCCTGTGCGGATCATCGGCATTACGGGCAGTAACGGAAAGACGACGACCAAAGATTTGGTTGCAGCTGTACTCGGCAGCACTTATGAGGTTCATAAAACGAAGGGAAACCTGAATAATCATATCGGATTACCGCTTACGCTGCTGCTTCTTGAAGAAACGACGCAATTTGCTGTCGTGGAAATGGGCATGAGTGGACGCGGCGAAATTGAATTATTGTCCGAACTCGCAGAGCCTGAAGCCGCCATCATCACCATGATCGGTGAGTCGCATATGCTTCAGTTGGGATCAAGGGATGAGATCGCCCGGGCGAAAGCGGAGATTGTTGCCGGCATGCCAAGTAATAGCTTGATCATTTATAACGGGGATGAGCCGTTAATTGAACAAGCACTGGGCGAGCTGGACCTGCCACTCGGCTTACGTCGCATTCGTTTCGGTCAAAATCAAGCGAATGATCGTTACCCAACGGATATCCGTATGGATGTTGAAGGGGCTTACTTCACCATCAATTCACCGGGTTACCCGGAATTGTTCATTCCATTGCTCGGCACGCATAATGTTGTGAATGCGCTCGCGGCCATTGCCGTCGGCGAGGCCTTCGGCACCTCGCCTGAAGCGGTTGCAGCGGGGCTTCGCGCGCTGCAGATGACAAGCATGCGCATCGAGAAGCTCACGGCAGCCTCTGGGCTGACCGTGCTCAACGATGCGTATAACGCCAGCCCCGCCTCGATGCGGGCTGCTATTGCCTTGACCGAGCAGCTGAGCGGCTTCGGTCGGAAGTTCCTCGTGCTCGGCGACATGCTGGAGCTTGGCGAGCACGAAGAGCAGTTCCATCGCGGCATTGGCGCGATGCTGTCTCCGGAACGTGTAGACTACGTCTTCACGTTCGGTCGTCTCGGCCGCTTCATCGCAGATGAAGCGACAGCGAACTTCCCGCAGGCGCAGGTGCGCGCCTACGACGACAAGGCGCAGCTCGCGGAGGAGCTCGCCGCGCTCGCACGCGCCGAGGATCTCGTGCTCGTGAAGGGCTCGCGCGGCATGCGGCTTGAGCAGGTTGTACAAAGCTTATTAGCCTAGTAAGTGTAACGGGAAATAGGCATATGAAATAGAGTGACGGAAATGAGCAGGGGGAACCAACGTGGAAAACGCAGTGTTATTAACAATGGGTGTGGCATTTGTGCTTGCGCTAATCATGGGGCCGTTATGTATACCTATTTTACGACGTATGAAATTTGGGCAACAAATCCGCGAGGATGGCCCCCAGGGACATCTCAAAAAACAAGGAACACCAACGATGGGCGGCGTTATTATTTTACTCGCGCTTTCCTTGGCTACCCTTCGTTTTGCGGATAAAAATACAGATTTACTCATTCTTTTATTGGCCTCATTAGGTTATGGGCTTGTTGGCTTTCTTGATGACTATATTAAAATTATTTTTAAACGCTCTTTGGGGCTGACAGCGAAGCAAAAGCTATTTGGTCAATTATTAATTGCAGCCATAGTCTGTTATTTACTCGTTATGCAAGGACACAGCACCGATATTTATGTGCCGTTCGTTTCCTACCACATGAATGCCGGGTGGTTGTATTTCCCGCTCATGGCGATCCTGATGCTAGGCGCATCGAATGCGGTTAACTTTACAGATGGTTTGGACGGCTTGTTAGCAGGGACAAGTGCAATTGCATTCGGTGCCTACACGATCATTGCCATGAATAATACACAGCCGGAAGCGGCAATATTCTCAGCGGCTATGGTTGGCGCGGTACTCGGATTTCTCGTCTTTAATGCGCACCCGGCTAAGGTCTTTATGGGAGACACGGGCTCCCTAGGAATCGGCGGCGGACTTGTTGCCGTGGCAATCTTAACCAAAGCAGAGCTTCTACTTGCTATTATCGGCGGTGTTTTCTTAATCGAAATTTTATCCGTTGTTATTCAAGTCGTTTCCTTCAAAACTAGAAAGAAACGCGTGTTCAAAATGAGTCCGATTCACCATCACTTTGAATTGGTTGGATGGTCCGAATGGCGAGTTGTTATTACTTTCTGGGTTGTAGGTCTCGTGCTTGCCGTGCTCGGATTATATATGAATGAGGTGTTGTAGAACATGAAGCATCCGCGGGATTATCGTGGACTTGAAGTGATTGTACTTGGCTTGGCTCGCAGCGGTGTCGCTGCAGCTAAGCTTTTTCATCAAAAAGGAGCTATCGTCACGGTCAACGACAAAAAGGAACGAAGTGCGTGCCCTGAAGCCGACGAACTGGAGGCTCTGGGTATTTCTGTTGTTTGTGGGTTTCATCCCGAGTCTCTCGTCCATGAAGGGGTTGCGCTAGTTGTCAAAAATCCAGGCATTCCCTACACTGTAGAGCCTATTCGTAAAGCAGAAGAGCTGGGCATTGAGGTTGTAACAGAAGTTGAAGTTGCCTATCAATTTTGTGAAGCGCCAATCATCGGGATCACTGGCTCTAATGGGAAAACGACGACAACTACGTTAATCGGCCTAATGCTAGATGCGGCGGGCTTACAGCCTGTTGTCGCAGGTAACATTGGTCGTGCGCTAACGGAAGCGACACCTGAGGTCACAGCTGACAATTGGATGGTTGTGGAATTAAGCTCTTTTCAATTAAAAGGCACAACATCATTCCGTCCAACAATTGGACTCCTGTTAAATTTGTACGAAACGCATTTGGATTATCATGGCTCCATGGAGGACTATATCGCCTCAAAGGCCAAACTATTCGACAATCAAACCGAAACCGACACAGCGATCTTAAATTGGGATGATGAAGTATGCCAACGACTCATGCCAAGCTTGAAGGCAAAGCAGTTCCATTTTTCGATGAAAGAAAAGCTTGCATTTGGCGTCTATTTGGATTCGGAAACAGACTGTCTTGTTTATGCAAATGGGCATGATGCCATTCAATCGATCCTTCCAGCTTCAGAAATGGGGATTCCAGGAAGCTTTAACGTGGAGAACGCGCTAGCAGCTGCTGCAGCGGCGATTACGGCAGGTGTTGACCTATCGACGATTGCTGATGTATTGAAAAGCTTTCGGGGCGTAGAGCACCGTCTAGAGCTTGTGAGAGAATTGGATGGCGTAACTTTTTATAATAACTCAAAAGCAACGAATGCGGCCGCTTCTGTGAAGTCGATTGAAGCTTTCAATCAACCTATTGTATTGATTGCTGGTGGCTTGGATCGTGGTTCGGATTACATGGAACTGTTACCAACCTTCCGCGAACGCATCAAAGGAATTGTAACTTTAGGGCAAACAAGTGAGAAAATTAGACACATTGCCGAATTGGCAGGGATTAGCAAGGTCCAAACCGTCGATACTGCTAAGGATGCAGCGGACGCGGTTTTACAAGCCGTGCAGCTTGCCTGGCAAATGAGTGAGCAAGGGGACATCGTTCTTCTATCACCAGCTTGTGCAAGTTGGGATATGTTTCCATCCTATGAGGACAGGGGACGCATGTTTAAGGAGTCCGTGCATAACCTTTAAGTAGGGCTTATCCACTTTTATGGACGGCCCACAACTGACAAAGAGGTGTCTGTAATGGGTAAAGCACGCTCCGCTCCTGACATTTGGATTATTATTCCGACCTTGCTGCTTTTGACTATCGGCGTTATTATGGTCTACAGCGCTAGTAGTGTACTTGCATTTCGTGAATTTGGTGATTCTTTTTATTATTTAAAAAGACAACTTATTTTCGCTGTTCTGGGTATTGTTGCGATGTTCTTTACGATGAATGTGGATTATCTGGTATGGAAACGATTTGCGAAATTAGCGCTGTTTATTTGCTTTGGGATGCTGGTCATCGTATTGATTCCTGGTATCGGGGTGATCCGTGGCGGTGCCAGAAGCTGGCTGGGTATCGGGGCATTCGGGATTCAACCTTCTGAATTTATGAAAATAGGGATGATTCTCTTTCTTTCTAAAATGCTTTCCGAAAATCAATCCAAGATAACGCTCCTGACCAAAGGGTTGATGCCGCCGCTAGGCATTATGGGATTGGCGTTCGGCTTCATTATGCTTCAGCCTGACTTGGGAACGGGTGTTGTTCTCGTAGGGGCTTCCCTATTGATCATCTATACGGCAGGTGCGAGATTGCTTCATCTCTCATATCTAGGTATGATAGGGGTTGCTGGTTTTATAGGGCTTGTTATTGCCGCACCCTATCGCCTTAAACGGATTACAGCCTTTCTAGACCCGTGGCAGGATCCGCTTGGCGCAGGCTATCAATCTATTCAATCCTTATATGCAATTGGACCTGGTGGTCTTGTTGGCCTTGGATTAGGGATGAGTCGGCAGAAGTATAGTTACTTACCTGAGCCGCAAACCGATTTTATTTTTTCCATCATTGCAGAAGAACTTGGTTTTATTGGCGGCACGTTGGTCCTGCTGCTCTTCACCATCTTAGTATGGCGGGGAATGCGGGCAGCTATCACAGCACCAGATACATTTGCCAGTCTAATTGCTGTTGGTATTATCGGCATGATCGCCGTTCAAGTTATTATTAATATTGGCGTTGTTATTGGGATGTTTCCAGTAACCGGCATTACGCTTCCATTCATAAGTGCAGGGGGGTCTTCATTGACACTCATGCTGACATCTGTCGGCATCCTGCTTAATATATCCCGCTATTCGAGGTGACAGGGGAATGAAAACGATCGTTTTTACTGGAGGTGGCTCCGCAGGCCATGTTACCCCTAATCTAGCGCTTATGCATAAGCTGAAGCAACTAGGTTGGGAAATCAAGTACATAGGCTCGGCTACTGGTATTGAAAAAGATATTATTGATCGAGAAGGGGTTCCTTTTTACCCGATCTCATCAGGGAAATTACGACGCTATTTTGATCTCAAAAATATAAAAGACCCCTTCAAAGTCATGAAAGGTGTT
Organism: Paenibacillus sp. J22P143; assembly: GCF_059692035.1. NCBI lineage: Bacteria > Bacillati > Bacillota > Bacilli > Caryophanales > Paenibacillaceae > Paenibacillus > Paenibacillus sp. J22P143. The sequence goes on along the minus strand of NZ_JCAUAQ010000004.1, from coordinate 185,911 downwards.
TATGAATCGTATCGGTTACTTAAACGCTTGAAGCCCGCCATTGTCTTTTCGAAAGGCGGGTTCGTTTCCGTTCCAGTCGTACTTGGAAGTCGCATGAACAACATTCCTGTTATTATCCATGAATCCGATATGACACCAGGACTTGCGAATAAAATTTCCATCCCATTTGCAACGAAGGTCTGTGTAACATTTCCAGAATCACTTTCACATGTGAAAGGTGGAAAGTCCGTTCTTACAGGATTGCCCATCCGTGAACATATGGGCAGTGGGAAAGCAGCACGTGCCCTTCAGCTATGTGATTTTCATTCTCAGAAGCCAGTGATACTAGTCATGGGTGGAAGCTTAGGATCGCAAGTGCTAAATCAGGCAGTACGCACTAACCTGGGGCGTTTACTCCAGCAATTTCAAATTGTACACCTGTGCGGCAAAGGCAATGTGTCTACAGAACATCTTCAAACCCGTGGCTATAAGCAATTCGAGTACGTGAATGAGGAGCTCCCTGACGTATTAGCAATGACGGATCTTGTCATTTCTCGAGCTGGGGCAACCTCTATTTTCGAATTTCTAGGCTTGGAAAAGCCAATGCTGCTAATCCCGCTTTCCCTACAAGCAAGTCGAGGAGATCAGATTCTGAATGCAGCATCTTTCCAGAAGGCTGGTTATGCCGATGTGATTCAAGAAAAGGATCTAACCGCTGAAGCACTAGCTGAACATGTCGAAGCGCTGTATAAGAACCGTGAGGCTTATAAAGCAGCGATGCAATCGCGCAATGAGACCGACGCCGTTGCTGCCATCGTGAAACTGATTGAAGCGCATAGCAAATCGTTGTGATTTTGATAAAGCCTATGGGCGATTGTCACACTCTATCCGATTTTACATAAACTACACTATAACCGTGACAGACACCTAAGGCTTCATAAGTGATCAAGGAACGAAGACCGGCCAACTTCGCCTAGCTCCTTATGAATGAAATGTTGGAACTTCTTTGCTGTTAGTTCCATGCATTTCGCCCTACGTACTGTGAAGGAGGTTTTCCCATGCAGAAGTTAATAGCCGACTTACAGGCATCAAATATTGGCGAGATAAGAACGAATGAACGACTGGCTCCCTACACCACTTGGAAAATCGGCGGTCCGGCTGATTGCTTGATTATTCCACACTCCAAAGAGCAGGTTGCTGCTGCCATCAAGTTTCTCAATGAGCGTGGCGTACCTTGGACCGTTATTGGTCGAGGCTCCAACTTGCTAATCCGAGATAAAGGAATTCGAGGCGTCGTTATTAAGCTAGGTCATGCGTTAGATACACTTCGCTTTGAGGGCGCGATGGTCTTCGCTGGAGGTTCCTATTCGTTCATTAAATTGTCCGTACTCGCAGCCAAAGAAGGTTTGACCGGACTGGAGTTTGCTTCAGGGATCCCCGGTACTGTGGGAGGCGCCGTCTACATGAATGCAGGGGCTCATGGGTCCGATGTGTCACGCATACTCAAGCAGGCTGAAGTCATCCTGGATACAGGGGAATTGGTCGTCATGAAGGCAGAAGATTTAAAATATGCTTATCGACATTCTATTTTGCACACATTGCCTGGCATTGTAACAGAGGCTGTCTTTGAATTACAGCCTGGAGACCGCAACGAAATCGCAGGGGCCATGGCGGCTTACCGAGATCGGCGACTCCGCACGCAACCGCTCCAATTAGCTTGCGCAGGAAGCGTATTCCGCAACCCCGAAGGGGGATTCGCAGCGAAGCTCATCGAAGAAGCAGGCTTGAAAGGCAAATGTGTCGGTGGAGCAGAAATCTCTATGCTTCACGCCAATTTCATTGTTAACACGGGAGAAGCAACAGCCGAGGACGTTCTCACTCTTATCAACGAAGTACAGCAGATCGTAGAGCAAGCGTACGATATTAAGCTAGTACCTGAGGTTTTGGTAATAGGTGAGAGGTAAATCGGAGGTGGAATTTTGGAGAAGCTCGTTATCGAAGGTGGAAGACCTCTTACGGGAGCCATCCAGATACACGGCGCGAAAAACGCCGCATTACCCATATTAGCTGCCTGCTTACTTGCTAGCGGCACGCATACTTTACACAATGTTCCTAATCTGCTCGATATCGACACCATGCTGCGCATTTTGCGTTCGTTGGGTTGTCGAGCCGAGCAGCAAGGAGATACGGTATCCATCACAACATCCACAGTTCATTCCTCCCACATCCCCGAAGAATTGATGGGGCAGATGCGCTCTTCCATCTTTCTCATGGGTCCGCTACTCGCTAGATTCGGCAGTGTCACCGTGTATCAACCAGGTGGCTGTGCGATCGGCGAACGTAAAATCGATTTGCACCTCAAAGGCTTACAGGCACTTGGAGCCAACATTGAAGAATTCGCCAATAGAATCGTTTGTACCGCAAAAGCACTGCAAGGTAATGAAATCTTCCTGGACTTTCCAAGTGTAGGGGCGACCGAGAATATTATGATGGCCGCCGTGAAAGCGGAAGGCACCACTACGATTTATAATGCTGCACGCGAACCTGAGATACAAGATTTGCAAAATTTCTTGAACGCGATGGGCGCAGACATTATTGGAGCAGGGACGGATACCATCACCATTCGCGGTGTTACAACGCTCTCTCCTTGCACGTATCGGATTATTCCGGATCGCATTGTGGCAGGTACGTTTCTAGTGGCTGCTGCGGCAACCAAAGGGAATATTACTTTGGAAAGAGTAAACCCTGCTCATTTAACCTCGGTCATCCACGTGCTTAAGCGTGCAGGTGTTCAAATCATCGCAGACGGTGATATAATACATGTAAGCTGCCCGACAAGACCCAAGGCAGTTGAACGTATCGTGACTTCGCCTCATCCATCGTTCCCGACGGATTTACAATCACAAGTCATGGTGCTTTTATCTCTAGCAGATGGACTTAGTGTGATGAAAGAAACGATATTTGAAGGTAGATTTAAGCACGTGGATGAACTGTCCCGGATGGGTGCAGATATTCGCGTAGATATGAATGCGGCCTTTATTCGCGGTGTGCCGAGGTTGTATGGGGCTACGGTTGAAGCAACTGATTTGCGGGCTGGTGCTGCTCTTGTTATCGCCGGTCTAGCTGCGCATGGCACAACGATCGTTGAACAAATTCATCACATTGATAGAGGCTATGATAGGATAGAACATATGCTAGTCAGACTTGGGGCCTCTGTGCTTCGTCAAGCTCCGGTTCCCAGTGAGTAATATTTTGCGTGACAATCGCGTATCCCTTCCTGCGAGCAGGAGGGGATTCACGGTTTTCATTCCAACAGTCATAAATACTAATAGGTGGTGCCCCTCTTGTCCGAAGATAACAAAGTACCTACGCTGCCTGTACCTAAGCCGCGAACGCGTACGAATCGGAAGCTGCTCTCATTTTTGATCATTTTTTTCATAACGGTTCTTATTATTTTATTTTTCCAATCTTCGCTAAGTCGCATTAGTCGTATTGAGGTTAAGGGAAATGTATTATTAGCCTCGGAAATTATTGGACAAGCTAGTCAAGTTGCCGTAGGGGACCGCTTTTTTGCAGTGAGTTCAAAGACAATTGGACAGCGGATATCTAGGGTTCCAATGATCAAGAATGCCACCGTGAAGAAGACCTTTCCTGGTGTGATTCACATTCAGGTAGAAGAATTCCCTAAAGTTGCTTTTCAAATTGATCCTGACGGGAAAAAGCAAGCAGTGCTTGCAGATGGAGGCGTCATTCAACTGCCTGTTGGAAGCGGTATCCCGCTTGATATGCCAATTTTAACGGGGTGGAGCGATAAGGACCCTAACAAAGTAGCACTTTGTAAAGTGCTAGGCGAAATCCCGCAGAGTGCGTTATCCGATGTTTCTGAGATTAAGCCTGATCCTTCGGAATCATACCCTGACAAAATTAAGATTTATACTAGGTCACAATTCGAGATCCACACAACCATAGCCTATCTGCCGGATAAAATTGATAATTTACCAGGTTATATTGCTAATTTAGTAGAGGATCACATTACGAATGGGGTCATCACCATGCTCGAAGCCGAATATCATACGCCATTTGCAACAAGCGGAGAGCCCAAAGCAGATCCCAAGATTACGCCGAAACCAACACCAAAACCGTAACAACTGCCATGGTGCGGGGTTACTAACAAAAAAACGCAGCTAAGACTACTCAATCTCTGAAAAAAATGTTAAAATTAGTTTTATGGTTAAATAGGCTCTATCTGCTTACTGTATTTTTTCATATGTTTACTAGACGAGAATGTTTGCACTTCACAACAATAAGAAGAGAAATTGAAAGTGGTTTTTAAATGTTAAAAAAATGTTGAAAAAAGAGGGAATATGGCGGTTGTGTGGAATACGTATAAAAGTATTTATGAAGATTTTGCAATTTTACCTAAGTTACAGGAGGTGCCAGGGGCTTGAGCAACAATGATATCATTGTTAGTTTAGACATCGGTACATCCAAAGTTCGAGCTATTATTGGGGAAGTTGTTAACGGAACCATTAATATAATAGGAGTGGGATCTGCCGAGTCAGAGGGTATTCGTAAAGGCGCAATCGTTGATATTGATCAAACTGTGCATTCCATTCGCAGTGCCATAGATCATGCGGAACGAATGGTCGGTATACAAATTTCCGAGGTGTACGTTGGAATTTCAGGGAATCATATTTCTCTTCAACCGAGTCATGGTGTCGTTGCTGTTTCGAATGATGACCGTGAAATTGGAGAAGAGGATATTGATCGCGTCATTCAAGCGGCAAGAGTCATCGCCTTACCACCCGAACGTGAAATTGTTGGAGTTGTACCTAAGCAATATTTGGTTGATGGACAAGAAGGTATTAATGATCCACGCGGTATGATCGGTGTTCGTTTAGAAGTAGAAGCGACGATTATTACTGGATCGAAAACGAGCATACATAATTTAAACCGTGTTGTGGAAAAATCCGAACTGAAGGTTACGGGACTTATTTTAATGTCGCACGCTTCTGGAAACTTGGCTCTTTCCAAAGATGAGAAGGCTGTAGGAACCGTATTGGTTGATATTGGTGCCGGTGCAACGACAATTGCTGTGTTTGATGAGAGTAATTTAGTCGCTACGTCAACGATTCAAATCGGCGGAGAATTTATCAGCAATGATATCTCCATTGGTCTTCATACGCAATTAGATATTGCTGAGAAAATCAAGTTGAAATATGGTTGTGCATCCGTAGAAGATTCGGCGCCTGATCAAGTGTTTAAAGTAACGAGAATGGGCAGCAATGTTGAAAAAGAGTTCTCGCAAGTGGATCTCGCAAATATCATTGAACCGCGTGTGGAAGAGATTTTCCAGTTGATTCGTGCGGAAGTTCATCGTTTAGGCTATGCTAATCTAGCAGGTGGCTATGTCCTTACGGGCGGAACTGTCTGTATGCCTGGTATGTTGGCGATTGCACAAAACGAACTAGCCACGTCTGTTCGTATTGCAGTGCCTGATTTCATTGGGGTACGCGATCCATCCTACACAAGTGGTGTCGGCATTATTCAATCTGTCGCCAAATCTTTGAGGAATCGTAATACTGGTTTTTCAAAGAAACTGGCAACGAAGACTACCAAAAAATCCTCCGATAGTCAAAAGCCAGGTTGGGTTGAACGGGTCAAAAATTTCTTCAGTGAATTCATTTAGTGAACGTTAAGTTAGGGGGATATGGCTCATATGTTTGAATTTGATATGGATTTAGACCAATTGGCTCAAATTAAAGTCATTGGTGTTGGTGGCGGCGGTAGCAATGCAGTAAATCGCATGATTGAAAACGGTGTTAAAGGTGTTGAATTTATTACCGTGAATACGGATGCACAGGCGCTTCATTTGGCCAAATCCGTACATAAATTGCAAATTGGCGATAAATTGACCCGCGGTTTAGGTGCAGGTGCGAATCCTGAAGTCGGGAAGAAAGCAGCAGAAGAGTCAAGGGAGACGATTCTGAATACGCTTCGCGGCGCTGATATGGTTTTCGTAACGGCAGGTATGGGCGGCGGTACAGGTACTGGCGCAGCTCCTGTCATTGCGGAAATTGCCAAAGAGGTTGGCGCACTTACGGTTGGCGTTGTAACACGACCGTTTACTTTTGAAGGCCGTAAGCGTTCCTTACAAGCAGAGCAAGGGATTGCTGCATTGAAGGAGAAAGTTGATACGCTTATTATTATCCCGAACGATCGTCTACTTGAGATCGTTGACAAGAAGACACCAATGCTTGAAGCATTCCGCGAAGCGGATAATGTTCTTCGTCAAGGTGTTCAAGGGATTTCTGATTTGATCGCAGTACCAGGACTTATCAATTTGGACTTTGCCGATGTTAAAACGATTATGACAGAACGCGGTTCGGCTCTTATGGGGATCGGTGTAGCGACGGGTGAGAATCGTGCCGCTGAAGCAGCGAAAAAAGCGATCTCTAGTCCATTGCTGGAAACTTCGATCGAAGGTGCACGTGGTGTTTTGATGAACATCACAGGTGGTATGAACCTTAGCTTGTACGAAGTGAATGAGGCCGCTGATATTGTGGCATCTGCTTCGGATATCGAGGTTAATATGATTTTCGGTGCTGTTATTGATGAGAAGCTGAAGGATGAGATTCTAGTTACCGTTATTGCAACTGGTTTCGAGCATAAAGCAGCTCCAATCCATCAGTCTATCAAACGTCCGGTATCACCAGGACAGCCAGAGACGGCAACTCCTGACAACCGATTGAATAATCTCAAACCATTTGGCGCACAGCCATCGAATGATCAATTGGATATTCCGACTTTCTTGCGTAACCGCGGACGGAATACTGACAAATAATTACACAATATCTGTCTAGAGACCGAAGCCCTACTTGATGTAGAAGCTTCGGTTTTTTGTTGTTCTACCACATAAGAATTTATAAGTTTCCGGTACTCGGAAGAACAAATTCTTATTGGCGATAAAAACTACATATAAAACGCGGTCGCTCATCCTCGAAGGACTTCGATAGAAGTTTTTCTCATAAGCTTTTCTCATCCGGACGAGGCCGCGTCAACTGACAAAAAAAGTAGGTTCCTACTAGCAAGTTTAGACAGACTTTGAACTTGGAATCCAATATACTGATTTAGAACCTTAAAGTTTCGTCACGAATTTGCTAGATAGTGTCCGTCTTGGAGGTGAGGCATGGTATGGTCGTCTATGCGGATCTCATTTTCCTTCTGAACTTTCTAGTGGATGCGGCCTTACTCATCGTCACGGCGAAAACGCGGAAATTAGCGTTCAAATGGTGGAGAATCGCGCTTTCAGCAGCTATAGGAGCTACGTATGTCGTGATGATTTTCTTGCCAGTTCCAACAATGCTTTTTACATTTTCTGTGAAATGTATGTTATGTACATGCATGATTATGACCGCTTTTGGATACGGCTCGTTACAAAATTTATTAAGGAACATGGGGACGTTTCTGCTCATCAATTTCGCTGTTGCCGGAGGGCTGTTCGGCATCCATTATGTGCTTGCATCTTCTTCTGATGTGATGAAGGGAATTGTATTCACCCAATCTGGCGTTGCCGTCTTTCAATTTCAAATCGGTAGTATACTGTTTGTGGTCATTTTGTTGCTTCCTCTTGTTTGGTGGTTTCGAACCGTTTTTCAAAGTACAAAGCAACGCGAGGTTATGACAACTTATTTGGCAGAGGTCACGATTTATGTGGGGGATTTCATTGCCACCTGCAAAGGCTTGATCGATACGGGTAATCAACTTTATGACCCATTAACGCGTACCCCTGTTATGGTTATGGAGGTATCGGAATGGGGAGATGTCCTGCCTGCCCAGTGGCTGCAAAGGATAAGATCAGCAGATGTGGATCAAATCATTAGCGGCTTGGGCGTAGAAGAGTTTATTTGGCAGGATCGTTTGCGACTCGTACCTTACCGTGGTGTCAACCGGAATACGCAATTCATGCTGGCTATTAAGCCCGATAAGGTGGTGATCACTCATAATGATTCGCAATTGGAGGCAACGAAGGTACTTATCGGACTAGACGGAGGAAAGCTCTGCAGCGATGGTTCCTATCAAGCGATTATCCATCCTGCCTTGATTTCAACTGGATAGCGCTTTCACTGTAATTATTGCAAGTTTTCCAATGAAAAAAGCAGCTTATTCTTACGACGACAGTTTTGCCATGGCAAAACTCAAGGTACGCTTACGAAGAAAGTTTTGCCACAGCAAAACGCTTAGGAGGAAACTAACATGTTCTTGAAGTGGAAACTGCTTTTTCAACTAGCGTATTATCGCATTTTGATGCTACTGGGTCTTAAAGGTGAGGAAATCTATTACATAGGTGGTAGTGAAGCATTGCCACCACCGCTTACACGTGAAGAAGAAGAATACTTATTGGAAAAGTTACCATCCGGGGACGCGGCTATTCGAGCTATGCTGATTGAGCGGAATCTGAGGTTGGTTGTCTATATAGCGAGGAAATTCGAAAATACGGGGATTAACATTGAGGATCTGGTTTCGATCGGGGCCATCGGCCTCATCAAAGCAGTAAACACCTTCGATCCCGAGAAGAAGATTAAGCTGGCAACCTACGCTTCACGCTGTATTGAGAATGAAATTCTGATGTATTTGCGCAGAAATAGTAAAATCCGAACGGAAGTCTCGTTTGATGAACCGTTGAATATTGACTGGGACGGCAATGAACTTCTTTTATCCGATGTATTAGGAACAGAGAATGATACGATTTATCGTAACATCGAAGAGCAAGTCGATCGGAAGCTTTTACATAAAGCGCTTGATAAGCTTAGTGAACGTGAGCGTATTATTATGGAGCTTCGTTTCGGGCTGCAGGATGGGGAAGAAAAGACGCAAAAAGACGTTGCAGACCTGTTGGGCATATCGCAATCCTATATCTCCAGATTGGAAAAACGGATCATAAAGAGGCTTCGTAAAGAATTTAACAAGATGGTCTAAAATTTTTTTTGGCAGGAAATGTCGAAATTGTTCAGCAGTCACGGGTGAGAGCGAGTTGGTACTCTTTTGTCAAGTAGCTGAATAGGGGATAGGGCAGGAATAAATCGACCGCTCACGGGGATAATTAACAGTAATGTTTCTCCTTGGGAGGTAATCACGGTGACCCGAAATAAAGTTGAGATATGTGGAGTTGACACCGCCAAACTGCCTGTGCTGACCAATGCAGAGATGCGTGAGTTGTTCACTGACCTGCAAACTAAACAAGAACGAACTGCAAGAGAGAAATTGGTCAATGGCAACTTAAGGTTGGTACTGAGTGTGATTCAACGGTTCAACAATCGTGGAGAGTATGTGGACGATCTCTTCCAAGTTGGCTGTATTGGTTTGATGAAAGCCATTGATAACTTTGATTTAAGTCAAAATGTCAAATTCTCGACCTATGCTGTACCTATGATTATAGGTGAGATACGCCGCTACTTACGAGATAATAACCCGATTCGCGTTTCTCGTTCCTTGAGAGATATAGCTTACAAAGCATTACAAGTTAGAGACAGTCTGACGAATCAAAACTCACGCGAGCCATCTATTTATGAAATCTCTGAAGCCTTGAATGTACCCAAAGAAGATGTCGTGTTCGCGCTCGATGCTATTCAAGATCCGGTATCCTTATTTGAGCCCATTTATCATGATGGGGGCGATCCCATCTATGTCATGGATCAAATAAGCGATGAGCGCAATAAGGACATGTCATGGATTGAGGGTATCGCATTGCGAGAAGCCATGCAAAAGCTGAATGCCAGAGAGAAGATGATTCTTTCTATGCGCTTCTTTGATGGCAAGACCCAGATGGAAGTGGCAGATGAGATTGGTATCTCTCAAGCGCAGGTCTCAAGGCTAGAGAAATCAGCGATTTGTCAGATGCAGAAGCATGTGAAATCCTAAGTGTAATTTACAAAGACTGGATCGGCCTTGGTAGACAAGCCGTGAAGGTCTTTTTTCGCGGATTTGGACATTTTGCCCATTAGCCACATATACTAATAGAAAAATCAGTACAAATTCTAATGAGATATGTGGTGATAGGCCTCATGAAAATATCTGATTTCCAGACGAAAGATGTAATTAATATTGTGGACGGTAAGAAGCTTGGACAAATCAGTGATTTGGAGCTTGACCTGCGCCAAGGACGAATCGAGTCTATTGTTGTGCCGAATCAGAGCCGATTTTTTGGATTATTCGGAACAGGGACCGATGTCATTATTCCATGGAAGCATATCGTGAAGATAGGTGCTGATGTTGTGCTCGTAAAGCTAGAAGACGTTCGGCCGTACCGTCAAACGGATGACACCGAAGGGGTATATGAGTTTAATCGTCAATTTCGGAATTGACGTTAGGCACACGGGATGAGGCTGCTTAGTAACTAAGGCAGCTTATCAGCTATCGTGTGTCTTTTCATTTTGTGTGCTAAAGTAGAGGTACACAAGACAGGATGGAGGAGAATGGCTTTGGAACCATTTGTCGTACTATCGAACGTATCTAACGAGGATCAGCCGGTCCTTTTACACATAGCTCCATGGCTAGCTTCATTTCCTGAATTAACGGCGGGCTTTACCTCTCGCATAGGAGGAGTAAGCCAAGCGCCCTTCGCTTCTCTAAATTGCGGACTCCATGTAAACGATAACCGAGATGATGTTGTACGTAATCGTGAGCGCATTGCTGATGCCTTAGGACAGTCCTTTACGTCTTTTACTTATGCAGAACAAGTACATGGGAAAGACATCGCTATCGTCAGTCTAAACGAGCAGGGCATGGGGCGAGATCGCAGAGAAACTGCGCTTCAAGCGAAGGATGGTTTTATTACGAAGGAGAAAGGGATCGTTCTGTGCGCGCAATTTGCGGATTGTGTACCATTATATTTCTATGATCCCGTTCAGCAAGCGGTTGGTCTTGCCCACGCGGGTTGGAAAGGAACTGTGTTAAACATTTCCATGGCTACAATATCCTTAATGACACATACTTTTGGTAGTCAGCCCTCTGATATCCGTGCGGCTATCGGTCCCTCGATTGGAGCCTGCTGTTATGAGGTTGATGATACGGTAGCTTCACGCGTAAGACAAATTTTAGAGGAAACACAAACGTCACTAGAGGAACAAGAAGCTGTCATCATCGATAAGGGCAATGATAAGTATATGTTGAATTTGCAACAATTGAATCGAAAATTGATCGAGCAAGCAGGAATTTTGTCGTCCCATATCGAAGTAACTCAGTTATGTACGAGTTGCCGAACAGATCTGTTCTTTTCACATCGAAAAGAAGGGGGTTCCACAGGACGAATGATCGCTTGGATTGGTCTACGCCCGAAAGGAACTGGCAATGTGTGTTGAATTGAGGTGTAGGGTAGAATGAGCTTATTAGAACGTAAACAAGAAGTTGAAACTCGGATTGCAGCTGTATGTCGGCAGTCAGGCCGTCAAGAAAATGAAATTAAGATCATCGCAGTTACCAAATATGTATCTTTAGAAACGACTGAACAAGTATTGAACACGGGTCTACAGCATATTGGTGAAAATCGTTGGCAAGATGTGAAGCCAAAGTGGGAAGCACTTCATGATCGCGGAACATGGCATTTTCTAGGCCATTTGCAGACGAATAAGGTGAAGGATGTCATTGGTAAATTTGCATTCATTCACTCCCTAGATCGGATGTCCCTTGCCAAGGAATTGGACAAGCAGGCTGCTGCATTAGGGATAGAAGTCAATTGCTTCTTACAAGTGAATATTTCCGGTGAAGCCACGAAGTATGGCGTCGCACCCCAGGATTTCTTCCAGTTTGCTGAGGAAGTAAGCAAGCTTACACATATTCGTGTTTGCGGATTAATGACGATGGCTCCTTACGAGCTTGAATCGGAAGAAACAAGACCTGTTTTTCGAGGCTTACGAGAGCTGCGAGACCAATTGAATGAGCGAAAGCTATTCCCTTATGTCGTGAAAGAGTTATCGATGGGCATGTCAGGCGACTTTGATGTGGCGATTGAAGAAGGTGCAACCTGGGTGCGCTTAGGTACAGTTTTGGTAGGAAAAGAGGGCTAGGCGTTAGGTATATAATGCCGATAAGATTTTGTCAGGAGGGAACCAATATGGGTGTGTATAACCGATTTATGAATTTTCTGGGGCTCCAGGAAGAGGAAGAAGTTGTAGAGCGTGAACGGATTGTAGAAACAACGGAAGAACCTGAAACCAATCCTTATGAATTACGTAATAAAAACAAGGCGAATGTCGTTAGTATACATTCACAGAAAAATTCACGCGTTGTCCTTAGTGAACCTCGTACTTATGAGGAAACACAAGACATTGCGGATCATCTACGTGCTCGTAGGGCCGTTGTTGTTAATTTACAGCGAGTTCGTGGTGATCAAGCCATCCGAATCGTAGATTTCTTAAGTGGTACAGTTTATGCATTGAATGGGTCTATCTCTAAGCTTGGACCGAATATCTTTCTCTGTACGCCAGATTCAGTAGATATTCATGGTCACATCTCTGAGATGATGGGCGAGGAATAGACGTATATCCTAACACAGAGGTGAATGACTACGTGGAAAACGTGTACGATTTTCTATGGGTTTTACAGAAACTTTATTTTTACATGATATTTGGTTATTTGATCTTATCTTGGTTTCCAAATGCACGTGACAGTTTTGTCGGTGGACTGCTCGCTAAGCTGGTTGAACCGTATTTGAGTCCATTTCGCAAAATCATCCCGAGCATTGGTCCCATTGATTTATCCCCGGTTGTGGCGCTATTCGCATTGAATTTCGTGGTTATGGGAATCATTGCAGTTCTTAAGTTCATTGCGAGGTTATTTTAACATTGACGAAAGAAATCTATGGTCATTTTCACCCAGACGAGCACCATTTTGTAGATAAGGCCTGGGATTGGGTCGAGAGAGCTGCTGAGCATCATGCCGTGAAATTAACCGATTTCCTCGATCCCAGACAAGCCTTCATTCTGAACTCACTCGTCAACCGACACCCGGATGTGCATTGCCGTTTTGATGGCGGTTATGAGGCGGCAGAACGTAGACGAGCCCTGATTGCACCAGATTACCGGACTTTGGAAGGTGAAGACATGGCTATGGCCGTGTTGGCCGTCTCCTCAGGGGATGGTAAATTTCTAACATTAGAACATGGAGATTACATGGGCGCCATTCTTGGACTCGGCATGAAGCGAGACAAGGTTGGCGATATTCATGTTATTGATGGCGGCTGCCATTGCCTGGTGACCCAGGACGCAGCCGACTATTTGCATTTGAATTTATCTCAAGTACATAGAGTACATGTTCAAACGGAATTGCTTTCTCTAGACAAGCTAGAGCTAGCGCAAGTACAACTGGATGAGCTTCATTTATCAGTTGCCTCCATGCGTATGGACGGTATTGTAAGCGATGTATTCCGGCTTAGCCGAGCCAAAGTGTTGCAACCAATCCAGGCTGGCCGTTGCCGCGTGAACTGGAAGCTGGAAGAAGATCCAAGCAAGTCCTTGAAAGAAGGCGATATGATCTCCCTACAGGGATTTGGTAGATTTAAAGTGCTTGAAGTGGAAGGCGTATCGAAAAAAGGTCGAATTCGTGTGAAGATTGGCAAGTTTGCATGATCGTGGATAATTTATCCACGAACTTTGCAGGAATTGCTAATTTTCTGTCGAACTGAACTGTATAGACATGGGTGTAGGCTAGCTTGAAGAAAAGCTCAGCTTATACTTACGAAGTCAGTTTTGCTACGCAAAACGCTAAGGAGGGGCACTGATGCCATTAACACCGCTAGATATACATAATAAGGAGTTTTCACGTTCGTTTCGTGGTTATGACGAAGATCAAGTTAATGAATTCTTAGATCAAGTCATCAAGGATTATGAGGCGCTCATTCGTGAAAATAAGGATTTACAGAATCAAAATTTATCTTTGCAAGAGCGTTTGGATCACTTCACGCATATCGAGGAATCGCTGAGCAAGACGATTATCGTGGCTCAGGAAGCTGCGGATGAAGTCAGAAGCAATTCGAAGAAGGAAGCTCAGTTGATTTTGAAGGAAGCTGAGAAAAATGCGGATCGGATTATTAACGAGTCATTGACGCGCTCACGCAAAGTAGCTCTTGAAATTGAAGAACTGAAGAAGCAAGCTTCCATTTATCGCACCCGCTTTCGGACATTGCTTGAAGCTCAACTTGAATTATTGAACACAGAAGGCTGGCAAAGTATGCAGTTTGAAACTACAGAAGAGTAGGCATGTGGCCATAGGCAGTTATCTTATTGACTATGTCTGCCAGATTGGTTATACTCCTGTTAAATGTATCGCAATAAAGCTATGACTGGAACGAGTAGGGCGTTATGAGCAGTGTCAGCGAATTAGGGTTTTGGTGTGAGCCTAATCTCTGCAGCGTACCGAATATCCCCCAGGAGCGTCTCTTGAATCAAGTAGGGAGAAACGGGTCATGCCGTTACACATGATCGAGTGAAGAAGCTCTGTTCGATTCGCCTTTAGGCGTGTGTTCATGATGCTTTTTAACGAGGGTGGTACCGCGAGTTGAGTTTCTCGTCCCTTTTTTGGGGATGAGAGGCTTTTTTTGTTTTTTAGACAATGAAAAGATTGAACCAGGGATGGAGTGGTAATCATGGATTATGGCAAAACATTAAATCTACTACAAACAGAATTTCCGATGAGAGGTAATTTACCTCAAGCCGAACCGAAAATGCAAGAACACTGGGAAGCGGAAGACATTTATGCCAAAGTACAAGAGAGTCGCAAGGGAAGAACGAAGTTTATTTTACATGACGGGCCTCCTTATGCGAATGGAGATATTCATATCGGTCACGCACTTAACAAAGTGTTGAAAGATATTATCGTTCGATTCAAAACACTGCAAGGCTTCGACGCGCCTTACGTACCTGGTTGGGATACGCATGGCTTACCGATCGAGCAAGTGATTACGAACAGCGGGAAAGTCGATCGTAAGAAAATGACCGTACCTGAGTTTCGTGAATATTGCAAAGAGTACGCGCTGCAATCGGTTGAGAAGCAGAAGAGTCAATTCCAACGTCTAGGTATTCGCGGAGATTGGAAGAACCCGTATATCACGTTGCAACCAGACTATGAAGCGCAGCAAATCCGTGTATTCGGTTCGATGGTTCAGAAGGGCTTCGTATATAAAGGGTTAAAACCGGTATACTGGTCCCCATCCTCAGAAAGCGCGTTGGCTGAAGCAGAAATCGAGTACAAAGAGAAAACTTCAACATCCATTTATGTGGCGTTTCCAGTGAAAGATGGCAAAGGTAAGCTTCCTGAAGATGCTGCCATCGTCATTTGGACAACGACAGCTTGGACCTTACCTGCGAACCTGGGTATTTCCTTACACCCTGAATTCGAGTATGCGGTTGTGCAAGCGAATGGGAAGAAATATGTGTTAGCACAAGGTTTGTTAGCAACAGCAGCTAAAGAAATCGGCTGGAGCGAGTACGAAGTATTATCGACTGTAAAAGGCAGCGAGTTGGAGTTTGTTACTTGCCAACATCCTTTCTACGATCGGGAGTCCCTCGTGATGGTTGGCGAGCACGTGACGCTTGAAGCAGGTACGGGTTGTGTCCACACAGCGCCTGGTCATGGGGAAGATGACTTTGCAATTGGTCAGCGTTATAACATTGGCGTACTTTGTCCTGTAGACGATCAAGGCCATTTTACAGCTGAAGCGCCTGGTTACGAAGGCTTGTTCTATGAAAAAGGCGGCAAGCAGATCATCGAGAAGCTGCAAGAGTCCGGACTTTTACTAAAAGCTGCGGATATTCAGCATCAATACGCGCACGATTGGCGTACGAAGAAGCCTGTTATCTATCGTGCAACGGAGCAATGGTTCGCGTCGATCGATAAGTTCAGACAAGAGATGCTGGATGAAATCAAGCAAGTGAAATGGACGCCGGAGTGGGGCGAGGTTCGTCTTCATAACATGATCGCTGATCGTGGGGACTGGTGTATTTCTAGACAGCGGGCATGGGGGGTTCCAATCCCGATTTTCTATTGCCGCAGCTGTAATGAGCCGCTTGTCAACGAGCAAACGATAGAGCATGTTGCTCAGTTATTCGAGCAAGAAGGTTCGAATGCATGGTTCATCAAAGAGGAGAAAGAGCTTCTTCCTCACGGCACTAGCTGTACGAAATGTGGTCATGGCGAGTTCCGTAAAGAAACGGACATCATGGACGTATGGTTTGATTCCGGTTCCAGTCATGTAGCGGTTCTCGAGTCGCGTCCAGAGCTTCAATGGCCTGCTGATCTATACCTTGAAGGCTCCGATCAATACCGTGGATGGTTCAATTCATCCCTGATTACAGGTGTTGCAACAAGAGAGAAATCGCCGTATAAAGGCATTCTCAGTCATGGCTTTACACTGGATGGCGAAGGGCGCAAAATGTCCAAATCCATCGGTAACACGATTGATCCGAATGTGGTTTGCGGCAAACTAGGCGCTGATATTCTTCGTCTATGGGTTTCATCCGTGGATTATCAATCTGATCACCGGATTTCGGACAATATTTTGAACCAAACGACTGAGGTTTATCGTAAAATTCGTAACACCATGCGTTTCCTACTTGGGAATTTGAGTCAATTCAATCCTGAAACAGATCGCGTGGCAACTGCGAATTTGTCAGAGCTTGATCGTTATGCGTTGATTCGTTTGAATCGCATGATCGAGAAAGTTATCAAAGCATATGAAGCTTACGAATTCCATGTTGTGTATCAAACGATTCACCATTTCTGTGCCGTGGAGATGAGCTCTTTCTATTTGGACATCATTAAGGATCGTCTATATGCGAATGCAGCTGAGGACCCAGCACGAAAAGCTTCACAAACCGTGTTATATGCGGCATTAACAGCGATTACGAAACTGATCGCACCGATTCTTCCACATACTGCGGATGAAGTTTGGAAGTACATTCCTGGTGCCGAGCTAAGCTCCGTACAACTTGCGGAATTACCGGAAGTAGAAACGAGTGTATATAACGAAGAATTGGAAAATAAATGGAATTCCTTCTTGGAAGTGCGGGATGACGTTCTGAAGGCGTTAGAAGAAGCGCGTAAAGAGAAAGTCATTGGTAACTCTCTAGGAGCTGCTGTGAATTTGTATCCGAATGAAGCGATGTCTACGTTGTTAACACAATTCGAGCAATTAGATCAGTTGTTCATCGTGTCCGCTGTAAACCTTCACCCACTAGGCATGGTAACCGTACCAGAAGGTGCCCTTCAGTCCAAAGATGTTGCCATTGCAATCGCTGTTGCAGACGGTGAAAAATGTGAACGTTGTTGGATAGTGACACCAGAAGTTGGGCACAGTAAAGAGCATCCAACACTCTGTGTCAGATGTAATGATGTCGTGACTGCTCATTATCACGAGTAGAGGAACCAAACGAGCTTACGCAATTTGCGAAGCTCGTTTGTCCTATTTTTTAATCAGGCTATTCAATCATCATCCAAATCGACGGATCTTTCGGGTTCAAGGAATGGATCGCCTTCATCACTGTGCATATACGCATCGTAGGCTTTACTTCGTACAATCGTAACATGTTCACCATATAGGTCTGTGGCTACAAAGCTTTCGAAAGACTCTACATAGCCTTCCAGCTCATCAGCTTCGATGTACATGTCGTTGTAGCTTTCCACTTGGTTGCTTTCAGCGAAAGCGGGCGTATTCGAGGTTCCCCAGCTTTCTACGATTTGCCACGCATCCTCGCCATCGAATTCAGTTTCGTTGTTTTTCTCATCGAAGCTTGTACGACCGAAAGGCGGGTAAAGAACTTGCTCTTCAACGGGACGTCGGAAGGATTGATCTGGGTCTGGTACATGTTCTATGCTGTACAAGGTTGTAGGGATAGCTTGTAGGCGTTCATACGGAATGGGTTGATGGCTAAAGACGCAAACGCCGTATTCGCCGCTTTCCATACGGGCTAAAGCTTCGTTGACTTGCTGTAAATGCATCTCCGCATGTTCATTGAGCGAGATATCTTTCGCTCTTTCAAAAATTTCAGACCCGATATCACCAGGATGATTATCATACATGGACAGCTCGCCAATGGAATCAGAAAAAGAATTTGCGAGTCCAAATTGATCATTCGTGGCAAAATGCTTCTCCAGTGCAACCTTTTCCTCCAATAGTTGTACATATAATATTTGTAATTGCTCATCAGTTAAATGGCTCATAGGTCATACAGCTCCCTTCTAACAGCTCATCCATACCGTTTATGATGCCGATAGACCGCTTTTTTTAGTGAGGTAATTCCTTGCAAATTAGGAATGTACAAGTTTTCAACATAAGTGGATGCTTACGAAGTCAGTTTTCTGACGAAAACTTTAAGGAGGTACACATAATTGAAATATCTGAAATATTACTTGTATGCGCTTCTTGCATTCATTCTAGATCAAGTTACGAAATGGATTATTGTGAAAAGGGTTCCGCTCGGCGAGGAACGTCCTGTCATCGGTGATTTTTTCATGATTACTTCCCATCGTAATCGTGGTGCGGCTTTTGGTATTTTACAAAACCAGCGTTGGTTCTTTATTGTGATTACGACGATTGTGCTTTGTGCCATTATTTGGTACATGCAGCGCACAATTCGTGAAGGAAAAGTATTGTTGCCCTTCGCATTGAGTTTGCTTTTTGGAGGAGCTTTCGGTAATTTTGTTGACCGTGCCTTATTCGCGGAAGTCGTCGATTTCTTTCAATTCACATTTGACTTTAACTTTTTCGGCAAAGAAGTCGATTATATTTTCCCAATCTTCAATGTTGCTGATTCCTGCATTGTAGTCGGGGTTATCCTGATATTTATCGAGTCGCTGCTAGCTTCACGAAAAGAGAAAAAAGGAGCAACACATGAACAACAACCAGACCTCACCTGAATCCGTATCCCAAGAGCCGATTGAATGGACGGTTGAAGAACAATTTGCCAGCGAACGCATCGATAAGTTTATTACAGAAGCGTTGGATGAAGATATTTCTAGAACACTTGTCCAACAATGGGTCAAAGACGGTCACGTTAAGGTGAATGGGAAAGCGGTAAAACCAAATTATAAATTATCCGTACAAGATGTGATCGCCTTGCAAATTCCTGAACCTCAAGGAGTGGAGCTTGTTGCCGAGCATATTCCGCTAAATGTGGTGTATGAGGATAGCGATGTGATCGTGATAAACAAGCAGAGAGGACTCGTTGTTCATCCGGCACCTGGTCATTATTCGGGTACTTTAGTGAATGCCTTGATGTACCACTGTAAAGACTTATCCGGGATTAATGGTGAGCTTCGTCCTGGCATCGTGCATCGCATCGATAAGGACACTTCAGGCTTAATTATGTCTGCCAAAAACGATAAAGCACATGCGAGTCTTGCTGCGCAATTGAAAGATCACACCGTTAACCGTAAATACATCGCTTTAGTCCATGGATATATTCAGCATGATCAAGGAACCATTGATGCACCTATCGGGCGTGATTCTCATGATCGAAAGATGTATACGGTGACGGATAAAAATAGCAAGACCGCTGTGACGCATTTCGCTGTTATGGAGCGATTCGGGGACTTTACCTTAGTTGAGCTAAAGCTGGAAACTGGCCGCACACACCAAATCCGTGTGCATATGAAGTTCATTGGCCATCCACTCGTTGGAGATCCCATGTACGGCAAAAGCAAAGGCATGCTGATGGAAGGTCAAGCCCTGCACGCGGCGATTCTTGGTTTCAAACATCCGCGTACGGGGGAATGGATGCAGTTTGAAGCGCCGATTCCTCCGGATATGGAAAACCTGATACAAACGATACGGACAACATAGTTCTTGTTCATTGGAGAGGGGGAGAGCTGGATATGTTGGAACATTTGATTAATCCGCAAGTGAAAGACATTCAAATTTCCGGTATTCGCAAAATTTCGAATTTGGTCAGCACCATTCCTGGTGCGTTAACTTTAACGATTGGGCAGCCTGATTTCCCGACGCCGCGGCATATTATCGAGGCGGGTCAGAGGGCTTTGGATCAGAACAAAACCGTTTACACCCAAAACCCTGGACTCTTAGAGCTGCGTGAAGCTGTTTCTAACTTCGTGAAGGTCAAATATGGACAAGTTTATCACGCGGCGGATGAAATTATCGTCACAGCTGGCGCTAGCCAAGCTGTGGATATCACGCTGCGAACGATCTTGACGCCAGGTGCTGAAGTCATCATCCCGGCTCCGATTTATCCCGGATATGAGCCTTTAATCCGCCTAGCTGGGGGCGTTCCTGTCTATGTGGATACAAGAGAGAACGGCTTGAAATTAACGGCTGAGCTGTTGGAGCCTTATTTAACAGATAAAACGCGTTGCGTTATTCTATGTTATCCATCGAATCCAACGGGTCAAGTCCTAAGTGAGCAGGAAATTACAGATTTAGCAGAATTGTTGGCGGATCGCGATTTGTTTGTTTTGTCCGACGAGATCTATAGCGAGTTGGTATATGGGGTTCGTCACCATTCAATTGCAACAGTTGGCAAGCTGCGTGAAAAGACAATCGTGATTAATGGCTTGTCCAAATCGCATGCCATGACGGGCTGGCGGATTGGATTTACAATGGCTCCTGCGTATCTCACAGAGCACATGGTGAAGGTTCACCAGTATAACGTTACCTGCGCTAGCTCAGTAAGCCAATATGCTGCCTTAGAGGCGCTGACGGTTGGGATAGATGATGCGCTGCCAATGCGCGAAGCTTATGTAGCGCGGAGAGACTACGTCTACGATCGATTGCTTGCGATGGGGATAGAGCTTGAAAAACCAGATGGTGCTTTCTACTTGTTCCCATCTATCGCGAAATTTGGCCTATCCTCGCAAGAGTTTGCCATGAGGCTGCTGCAAGAAGAGCATGTCGCAGTTGTGCCAGGCGATGCCTTTACATCCTATGGGGAAGGCTATATAAGAATTTCTTACGCCTACGCACAGGATGTATTGGAGCAATCGCTGGATCGGCTTGAGCGATTTGTAGGTAAGTTGTAATGAACAAAGGTTTTTTTGTTTAGTTAAGCTAAAGCAAATGAAAACAGTCCTTCTATTAAAAGCGCACCTTCATCGTTAATCGATAGGTGCGCTTTTTGCTGTGAGATGTTATTCCGATATAGAGCTTATAGCGCGGCTTATTGCTGCGGTCATTATCGCGGTAACGATTGGACTGGTGCTCACTCGTTCCATTACGCGTCCGCTTCGAGCTGTCAATCGACAGATGCAGGAAATTGCCGAGGGCGATGGTGATTTAAGCCGCGAAATTGTAGTAAACTCCCATGATGAAGTAGCTGAGGTAGCGAATTCGTTTAACCAAATGATACGCAAGTTGCGCCAAATTCTTTCGCAGGCGATGGATACGGCTGTACAAGTTGCAGCATCTTCTGAACAGCTCAGCGCAAGCAGCGAGCAGACGACGAAGGCAACAGAGCAAATCGTTGAAGCGACACAGCTTATTTCGGTAAGTGCAGAAAAAGAACAACATGATATGGATGAGGCTATTGAGGCTATACATCAAATCACTGCAGGGATCGAGCGAGTAGCTGTAGGTAATGAGGAAGTGTCTAGATTTGCTCAATCTGCTGCTGTGGCGTCTAAACAAGGTGCGATTGCAGTGAGTTCTGTTCTTCATGAGATGAAAGAGATTAATGAAACTGTTCAGCACGCATCTTTGGATATTCAATCGCTTGGTGAACAGTCTAAGCAAATCAACGGTATCATTATCATGATTAAAGACTTGTCGAACCGCACGAACATGCTTGCGCTTAACGCTTCGATTGAAGCGGCGCGGGCCGGTGAACACGGCAGGGGCTTCGCTGTCGTAGCGCAGGAAGTGTGCAAGCTAGCGGAACAATCGGGGCAATCTGCTCTCCAGATTGCTGAATTAATTCAAGGAATTGTGCTGCGAACGAATCAAGCGGTTGTCTCAATGGATACGATATCGAATAAAGTTAGCATCGGTCTGGTGAAAACAACAAAGGTCTATGAAGTATTCCATACGATTGAAGATACGGTCTCTGCCGTCTTCTCGCAAGTGAAGCAAACGACGGTCACTAAAGAGGAGCTTGCTGTTTCCAGTAAACATGTGGTGACACTCGCGGAAACGGTATCCGCTGCAAGCAATCAAGTAGTTGCGTTCTGTCAGAATAACGCGGCTTCAACAGAAGAGCAGTTGGCGACGATGGAGGAGATTTCGTCATCCTCCGTCGCATTATCCGGACTTGCTGATGAGCTGCATGGCGTGCTGAGTCGTTTTAAATTAAATTAAACCTGTAATGAAAAGAACCTCCGATCCTACTACGAGAAGTAGTGGATTGGAGGTTCTTTCATTTAACTGGACTTATATCTCAGATAAGCCGTAATCGTATCGATGGCTACATCAATAGCACGCTCATCCGGATCAAGCTTGGCATTATGCAGGCCGTGTGGTGTATCCACGCCTAACCAGAACATGAAGCCAGGGATTTTCTCCAAAAAGTAACCAAAGTCTTCGCCAGTCATGGCTTCCGTACATTCGAACAACGTAACATTGTCACGTCCGCGAAGCCAGTCCATGAATTCGACCGTCAATGCCGGATCATTATACACTTGACGGTAATTGGAACCCCAGTCAATCGCGACTTGGCATTCGAAGGAAGCTTCGATACCCGCGGCTACGGCTTCAATGCGTCCTTTGATCTTGTCCATAGATGCCGCAGAAAGTGTGCGAATCGTCCCCTCTAAGCGAGCCTTCTCCGCGATGATATTCTGCTTCGTCCCAGCTTCCATTTTGCCAATTGTAATCACAGCGGAATCCAAGGGATTCACGTTTCGTGACACGATTGTCTGAAGCTGACCAACCATCTGCGTAGCCGCGATAATCATATCATTGGCTTGATGTGGATAGGCCGCATGGCCGCCTTTACCAAGCAAATCAATGAATAGCTCCGAAGTGTTGGCGAACAAGATTTCAGGTCTGACGGCAATGGTGCCGATAGGGTACTCTGGCGCGATATGGAGCGCAACCATTTGATCCGGCATCCAATCCTGCAATTCCTCAGCACCTAGCATCGGTAATGCGCCGCCAGGTCCTTCTTCAGCGGGTTGGAAGATCACGACAAGATCATCCTTCATGGGATTCAATACGAAATGAGTCACAACCCCCATCCCAATCGACATGTGAAAATCATGCCCGCATGCATGCATATAGCCTGGATGCTGAGAAGGGAAGGGGAGAGTGGTCTCCTCCGTGATCGGAAGCCCGTCCATATCTGCGCGATAGCCGAAGCGTTTGCTCGGATTTAAGCCTTTGATATAGACCAGAATGCCCGTACGCCATGTGCGAATCGTGAGACGATCCTGCGGTAGCTTGGCCAACTGGTCGAGCAGTAGTTGCTGCGTTTTAAACTCTTGGAACCCCGGTTCGGGGATTTGATGCAGCTGACGTCGCAGCTCTACAAAAGGGCTAAGCATAACGATTTCCTCCAGATCCAGACACCTTATAGGGTACGTAGGTCTGCTAGAATTTCGGTTTTGGATTTCGTTTTGTCGTCTACTTTTTTGATGACACGAGCAGGTGCGCCTGCTACAACTGTGTACTCTTCAACATCTTGCGTTACGATTGCGCCTGCTGCTACAACAGAGCCTTTACCAATGCGAACGCCTTCTAGGATAACTGCGTTAGCGCCAACAAGAACGTCATCTTCGATCACACATGGTTGTGCGGAAGGAGGCTCGATAACGCCAGCTACAACAGCACCAGCGCCAATGTGACACATTTTGCCTACTTGTGCACGTCCGCCAAGTACAGCGTTCATGTCAATCATCGTGCCATCGCCAACGGATGCTCCGATGTTGATCAGTGCGCCCATCATAATAATCGCGTTATCGCCAATATGTACTTTATCGCGAATAACAGCGCCTGGCTCGATACGAGCATTGATGTATTTCAAATCTAGCGTAGGAATTGCTGAGTTGCGACGATCGTTTTCTACAACGAAATCAGTAACTTTATCTGTGTTAGCTTCTAGAATCGGTTGAAGCACGCTCCACTCACCGAAAACGACACCGCTGTCGCCAGAGATGAAAGCTTGGCTGCCTTCGCCGAACTCAAGGCCTTGCAGGTTTCCTTTTACATATACTTTCACCGGAGTTTTCTTCGTGCTTTCTTTAATAAACTTAATAATTTCTAGGGTATTCATTTCGGTCATGGTGACATCTCCTTCAAATTTATGATTGACTCTCCTATATTAGCAGAAAGGGGGCGTTTGAGCCAATCTGTTTCACACAGCTTTTTGTGCAAATTGACTATGATAGAGCTCGGCATAGAATCCTTGCTGTTCAAGCAACTCCCCATGCGTGCCCTGTTCAATGACCGTTCCTTGATTCATGACAAGAATGAGATCAGCTTCTCGGATCGTTGATAACCGATGAGCAATCACGAAGCTGGTGCGATTTGCCATCAAATTATTCATAGCGCGTTGGATGGAAACTTCCGTCCGCGTATCGACGCTGCTCGTTGCTTCGTCAAGAATCAAGATCGCTGGATCTGCTAGGATCGCACGTGCAATAGTAAGTAATTGCTTTTGACCATGGGATAGATTGGACGCTTCTTCATTCAAAATCGTATCATACCCATCCGGCAGCGTACGTATGAAATGATCTGCGTAGGCCGCGCGCGCTGCTTCGACGATTTCATCCTCTGTGGCACCATGACGTCCGTAAGCAATATTGTCGCGGATTGTGCCATTGAAAAGCCAGGTATCCTGCAGCACCATACCGAACAGTCCACGAAGATGACTTCGCGACATATCGCGTGAATCCACTCCATCGATGGAAATTCGGCCGCTCTGTAATTCGTAGAAGCGCATGAGCAAATTGACAATGGTTGTTTTGCCTGCACCTGTAGGCCCGACGATCGCAACGGTTTGTCCTGGCAATACAACGATATTCATATTGTCGATAAGTGGTGTATCTGTTTTGTAAGCAAAAGAAACATCCTCAAACTGTACATGACCCTTAACCTGATCGACGGACTCTGTTGCGTTCTTTTCCAAAACCTCTTCAGGCTCATCCAATAATTCAAAAATTCGCTCTGCAGCTGCAATCGTAGACTGTATCACGTTGGCGATATTCGCCACTTGCGTGATCGGCATACCAAATTGTCCGGAATACTGGATGAAGGCGAGAATGTCACCTATTTTAATAACGTTATGAGTAACCATGATCCCGCCGATGACACTGACGAGCACATAGCCGATATTCCCGATAAACGACATTAATGGAAAGATGAGCCCAGAAATAAACTGAGCTTTCCAACCGGAATGATACAAACGATCATTAATCTCATTGAATTTCTCAACAGATTGTCGTTCCCGGCCAAATGCTTTCACAATGGAATGACCTGTATACATTTCTTCGACATGCCCACCCAGCTCACCCAAGGTCCGTTGCTGCCCTTTAAAATATTTCTGAGAGCGGGAAGCGATCATCTTCGTTCCTAGAATACTGAGTGGCAAGGTAACAATGGTAGCCAGTGTTAGTAATGGCGAGATGGTCAGCATCATGATGATGATTCCGACTAAAGTAACAACCGATGTAATAAGCTGCGTTAAGCTTTGCTGCATCGTTGAACTGATCGTATCCACATCATTCGTAGCTCGGCTCATGGTGTCGCCATGGCTTCTTGCATCAAAGAAAGAAAGTGGAACACGCGTAAGTTTCTCGCTGATATCTCGACGTAAATTGAAGACAATACGCTGTGTGACACCGACCATAATCCGTTGCTGGATGTACATTAAGACGGAGCTGAAAATATACAGCAAGGCCAATATTAGAATAATTTGAAAAATCGCATCAAAATCAATCTTGGCGCCTGCGATGCCCTTTAGCTTGCCCATAGAGCCTTCATAAAGCTTCGTTGTCGCATTTCCCATTAGCTTCGGACTCACGATGCTAAATAATGTGCTTAATATGGAGGCAAGCAGGACGAATGAGATCGATATGCGAAAAGGCTGCATATACCCCAGCAGACGCTTCAGTGTACCTTTGAAGTCTTTGGCCTTTTGGACAGGCATCCCCATTCCAGCCATCCCGCCACGGCCAAAATGACCTGGATTTACGCCAGCTGCGGGACGTTGCGGTTCTTTTGGTTTCTCACTCATGCACTTTCCTCCTCTGATAGCTGAGAAGCAACAATTTCTTGATAGACCTCACAGGTTTTCATAAGTTCACTATGCGTACCTATGCCTGCAATTCTTCCTTCATCTAAAACGATAATTTGGTTCGCATCCATAATGGTGCTGACACGCTGAGCGACAATGATCATGGTTGCACGAGCTGTTTCTGATTGTAGTGCAGCGCGAAGCTTCGCATCCGTTTTGAAATCAAGAGCGGAGAAGCTGTCGTCGAAAATATAAATGCTCGGTTTGCGAGCGAGTGCTCGACCAATCGCAAGTCGTTGCTTCTGACCACCCGATAGATTTGTTCCGCCTTGTGCGAGTGTGGCTTGGAAGTTATCTTTCATGCCACTGATGAAGTCAGTTGCTTGGGCAGTTGTTGCCGCAGAAGCAATTTCCTCATCTGTCGCTTCTTCGTTGCCGAATCTGAGGTTGTCCGCAACCGTACCCGAGAAGAGTATGGCTTTCTGTGGAACATAACCGATTTGATTTCGCACACTTTCCAATGAGAGAGAAGGAAGCGGCAGGCCATTCAATGTGATGGAGCCGGACTCGACATCATAGAAGCGCAGCAACAAATTGATGAGTGTCGTTTTGCCTGAACCCGTTCCTCCTATAATGGCTGTAACCTCTCCAGGCGCAGCACGGAAAGAAATATCTTGAATAGCTGGTTGTTCGGCACCAGGATAACTGAAGGTCACGTGATTAAATGCAACGACGGTTTGTTCGTCTTGGAGCTTGAGCGCGTTGTCCGCACTATGGATGTTGGATTTAATCGCAAGTACTTCATTAATACGTACGGCAGAAGCGGATGCTCGCGGGATCATCATGAAGATCATGGTCATCATGAACATACTGAACATAATTTGCATCGCATATTGAATGAATGCCATCAAATCTCCAATTTGCATCTGATTGTTATCAATCCGCACACCGCCATACCAAAGAATGACGACAATGCCAAGGTTAAAAACGAGCATCATGATGGGCATCATCGTAGCCATAATCGTATTGACTTTGATGGCAATTTGCGTGAAATCTTGATTCGCTCGCTCGAATTTCAACTTTTCATGGTTCGATCGATTAAAAGCACGAATGACGCGAATACCTGTTAAATGCTCTCGCAGAACAAGATTGATCCCATCGATTTTCATTTGCAACGTTTTGAATAAGGGAAGGCTTTTACGCATAATAACGGCAATAACAAGTACAAGGATGGGGATTACAGCGTATAGTACAATCGCGAGATTAGTATCTTTATAGGAGGCCATAATGACACCGCCTATGAGCATGGTAGGCACCCCGATGAACATTCGCATCATCACAACTAATTGTTGAACTTGAGCGATATCATTCGTCGTTCTTGTGATGAGTGAAGACGTCCCTAGCTTGTCAAACTCATGCAAGGAAAAGCTCTCGACATGGGCGAAGAGATGCCGGCGTAAATCCCGCCCGAAGCCGGTTGCAGTCTTAGCGAGCAAATAACTTGCCACCATGACACAAGCCATCCCCCCCATGGCGACCAAAAGCATATAAGCCCCGAATCGAAGGATGTAGCCCACATCTCCTTTCACAACACCGACATCGACAATGTCAGAGAGGAGTGTTGGCAGATAGAGCTGAGCGAGCGATTGCAAGAGCATTAATGTGATGATGACAACCACTGAAGCTCGGTAGGGCCTCAAAAACTTAAACAATTTGAACATAGTTTCCTCCTTCAGTTGTGGTCACATAGACAGCAAGTCTAATTAGGGAAATAAAGCCGTTTCATATGTAAATTATAACACATGGGTGTGGATTTGCTCAAAGGAGGGATGGTATCAATCGTTCAATGATATTGACGATCTGCTAGCAACTCTATTAGTATTGGTTTGTTCTAATGGGAATTAATGGTTGAATGAAGCAATATTCAAATATGTATAATCCTAACGCCAGTACATTAGGGAGGGTTCCATGAAGCTATTATGGGTGGAAGATGAGTGTCGAATCGTAGAAGAGGTATTACCATATTTGCAGCTCGAAGGCTGCATGATTACACATGTAACGAATGCCGAAGAGGCTAAGGTAATTTTTGCAAGGGAAACATTTGACTTATTGCTCATCGACTGGATGCTGCCAAGGATGTCTGGTTTAGATTTATGTAAAGACTTACAGCGTATACGGAAAGTTCCTGTCATCATGCTGACAGCGAAGTCGGATGAGGCGCATAAGGTAACTGCGCTTGATGTTGGAGCAGATGATTATATGAGTAAACCTTTCGGAATGAAGGAATTACTTGCGAGAATCAGGGCAGTTCTACGACGATCAGGATCTCAAAGTGTTACTGAAGAATCGGTTGTTCAAATAGGCTCGTTAACCATAGATAAACTGCACCATGAAGTAAGGAAGAACGGTCAGCTTATTTCACTTACACCTACGGAATTTGAATTAATACTTACCTTAGCACTTCAACCGAGACGTGTATTTAGCAGATTACAGCTCATAGAGCAAACTTTAGGAGAAGCTTTTTACGGATTTGATCGTACGATTGATTCACACATTCGTAATCTAAGACGTAAGTTGGAGGAGGATGCTGCTAACCCGAAATATATCATTACTGTGTATGGAATCGGTTATAAATTTGGAGGAGATGTCAGTTAAGCATGTTGGATTCATTGATCAAGTCCAGAGGGATGTATACTGCTTTCCTAACAGCAATTGCATGTTCTTTATGTATATTTAGCATGACTTATTGGAGTCAATTGAAAGTAGAAAAAGATGAACAACATCAAATGATGATTCAAACAGATACAATGATTTCCTCATTGTTTGAGCTCTATGGAAATTGGGAGGAAGTCATAGCTAAGCTTCAATCTTCCAAGATTATGCGTGATCGCGACTTGCAAATTTGGTCATTATCCAATCAACTCATATGGTCACAGAGCAATCCCATCATCGACACAAATGGCAACAACATTTCAAATGCTAGCAACAGGAAAGTGGTATTGGTGAGCGGCCAAAAAGTAGGTACCTTTGTGGTATCTGCAGAGAGCAAAATAAGAGATGTTTCTCGTATATGGAGAAGTTCAGGCCTTATAGGTGTTTTCATCTTTGTCATTTTGGCTAGTGTGCTAGTTGCCAAAGAAAAAGCTCACAAGCGATCATTGAGAAACGTGCTATCTCATTTATCCTTTCTTGAATTACAAAAAAAGGATAGAAGATTATTTACTTTATCAGAAATCGAACAAGCAGTAATCTCACAGATAAGTAAGTTAGGTCAGAAACTCTACCGCCTGGAGACCATTCGCAAATCCATGGTTGCGGATATAGCGCATGAATTGCGAACACCATTAACGATTATGAGAGCGCAGCTTGACAATTCATTTTACAGTCAAAGTCCAATAGAACTTTCTCAAGCCGTATTACTTCAAGATGAAGTATTTCGAATGAGCAAACTACTGGGAGACTTACAGCAGCTCGCTTTAGCAGAGTCGGGCAACTTGCTGTTGAATAAAACGTGGTTCTCATTACGGAAGTGTATGGAGGAACTAATTATTATTTTGGATTCAGATGCCGATGGCGCTCGCATACAATTCATGTTTCACAACGAAAATGATGTGTACCGCGTATACGCGGACGAGGATCGGATTCGACAAGTACTCGTTAATCTGATTGGAAATGCGTTAAAATATGCCTATTCGATTGTCAAGATTACAGTAGGTTTCGATTCTTCTTTCTGTGTGGTCACCGTGTACAACGATGGTGTTGGCATTGAGGAAGAAGAACTTCCATATGTCTTTGAACGTTTCTATCGGGGGCAAGAGAACCGGCAGAAAGAGAAATTGGGTTCACAATCAGGTCTAGGCTTAGGACTTTCCATTGCGAAGCAGTTCATAGAAGTTCATCATGGCACGATTGAAGTTACTAGTAGATGGCAGGAAGGAACGACGTTCCAATTTAGATTCCCTGTATTTTTCGAATGAATAGGATCTGCACAACTTGTCCGTTTTACCTCCATAAGATCTGCATATTTGTTTGTTAGACTGGAGCTACCAATCAGAAAAGAGGTAGGAATATGATAGAAGCGAATCAGTTAACCAAAACATTTGGGAACGGAGAATCAACGGTACGGGCATTGAAGGATATCAATCTATTCATTAACAAAGGTGAAATGATTAGTATTATTGGTCCATCGGGTAGTGGTAAAACAACACTACTTCATGTACTAGCTGGATTAGATAATCCAACTGATGGAAATGTTTACATCCAGGGATTTGATATATATCGTGCAAAAGAAAAAGTTCGTTCTGCCTTCCGTTTAACCAAAATGGGTTTTGTATTCCAAGCATTTCATTTGATTCCGGTACTAACTGCTCTAGAGAATGTGGCACTTCCGTTAATTGGCCAAGGCATGCTTACCAAAAGTGCAAATCAAAAAGCACGCCAAATATTAATTGAAGTAGGTCTAGGTGATAAGCTAGATTCTCGTCCCGCTCAATTATCAGGTGGACAAAATCAACGAATTGCGATTGCCCGCGCAGTTGTCTCAGAACCGATCGTGATATGGGCTGACGAACCAACGGGTGCCCTCGACAGCCACAATTCTCAACAAATAATAGGACTGCTTCGTCATATGAATGAGACTAAGGGAACAACCATCGTTATGGTTACACATGATGCTGGCATTTCCGAGCAAACAGACCGCATTATCCGCATGGAAAATGGGCGGATTGTGAGCATGGGAGCCAATGACGACGTGCGTGGTGACTCTTTGGACATGCAGGTGAGGAAATGAGAGGTATGATAGCGTCTGCTGTTTATTGGAAAATGGCTTGGCGAAACATAAGGTCTCAAAGAAGGCAAACATTACTAACGATAGCGGGAGGATGTATCGGGGCTGCACTGATTATGGCTTCTGTTATTTTCTTCCAATCGTTTAACTACAGTGGAAGTCGATGGCTTAATCAACATTACGGTCCTATTGAATGGGAATTAGTCCCTCCAAATAATAATCAATATTTCACATTAGATGAAGTGATGACCATCAACGACAATTTATTGAAAACGCAAATCCAGTCTTTGCCTGTTATTACGTTTGAGACATCGCTTAACAAGGTAGATAGTAATCTTCAGACGGTGCGCACAGGACGCAGGTATTTGGGAATTGGCATGGATTTTTCGCAAACAGCGATTTTTGATAACGGGAATCGACTTTGGAATCTCCCGCTTTCCAACGATGAAGTTATTCTTTCAGATTCGATCGCAAAACCGCTTGGAATTTTGGAAGGGGAAACTGTGAGCATATCCGATGTAAATGGTGGGAAGCATTTCTATCATGTGAAGAGAATTATTAAGGAACAAGGGATTACTGGCTATCGAGGAAGCGGCTCTGTAGAAGGTACGTTAATAATGGATTTGTCCAGTGCAAGAATTTTAAATGAAATTCCAGAGAAAACATATACCTCCATTTTCACTAAAAATACGAACGCATTTTTGAGAAATGCTACCCCTACACACTTTCCGATTCCAATGCCTTTATTTGAGGAGAAACAACAAAAACAAACGGATTTTGAACAAGTGCAACAATTAAAAAAACAACATGGGGTTACGTTTGTTTTGTGCAGTATAACAGCTATTTTTGCTGGATCTTTGCTTATGATGCAAATACTGCTGATGCTAGCGGATGCTCGTAAAGAAACAATGGCACTTTTGCGAGCGCTTGGTTTTCAACGAAGGCAGACACAAGTGATTTTTTTTATCGAAACTTTCTTAATCAACTTACTTAGCACAGGTGCGGGAATTTTTGCGGGGATTCCACTCGGTATGGGTGTCATCGGTTTGTTTGGTTGGCTTAATCGAGATTTAGTTTTTACTTCAAGCGCTCATAGCGTTCCAATCCTACCGTATATCTCTTTAGACGGTATCCTGTTTGTTGGAATTATCGTACTTTGCTTATTATCAGTTACTTCGGTCATTTCTTGTTATTTTCTGGGTAGGTTGCGAATAATACCTGCTTTACGAGGTGAGGGTAATCCAAACGAGCCGCGCAGAGGATACAAGCATGTGATAATTCGCATAGGTTTAATTGTGGGTTCACTCATTTGCTTAGGTGTATTTAGCGTGCAGATAGTTTCTGGGAACGGTGTGGCAATCCTTATTTCGGAGATGGATAATCCCTCAATGAAATTTATGTCTGTATTAGCGTTGTGGTTTGTTTCCTCTCTATCTTCACTGTATATAATCATACAATGGCTTCCATTTGCTCAACGACTAGTAAAACCTGTATTGCGGAGATTTGGCATTGGAGAAGTGGCACAAATCCTTGCTTTTCGTTATCCAGCAGGAAACTATCGACGCACATTTGTTGTCACCTTGCTATTCAGTTGTTGTTTTATGTTGTTAACTCTTGTAGTCAACATCACTCAGCACTTCTACCGAGATATGAATCAGAAGCCTTATACGGTTCTTGGATATCCAGCATACATCAAGTATGATAGCGATTATGAAAAAACGCGTGTGTTATCTATTATTAATCAGGATCTGGAAATGGGGAGTGTCGTTAAGAATGCTCCCGTTATGGAACCATATATGATCCAAACTGTTTCGGAAGGTGTTTTAGCTCCTAAAAGCCAGTTGAATGTAACGGTTCCAAGTGATGCTTTTATACACAATGGCCTATCTAGTTTGTCGGAGCGAAGATCTGATTTTGCTTCAGATAAGGAGACGTGGGAGGCGGTAAAGAACAATCCGCGATTTGTCATTTTGGATAACAAATATAGTTATGCACCAGAAAAATGGGCCGCAATTTACAGAGTGGAAAAAAAATATACAAAAATAAATGTGGGAGATAATTTGAGATTGGGTATATACGAAAAGCCTGCGGGTCCCAATACCCCTGGTTTTGGTAAGGAACCATCTATCGTGAATACATTAGAAGTTGAAGTTATTGGTTTTGCTGATACACCAACAGGCATGGAATTTTATAATGTTATGTTCGTCAATTCCCACATCTATGATGAGTTGAAAGATCAGGGGTTTCGTTGGGGATATATGCCCGAAAAAGGGTATATCATGCTCCCTCTGCCTTCGAAAAACGCTACATATCTACGCCAGATAGAAGACCATCTCGTCTCATTAAATGTCAATGGATTTTCTGCCCCAGGAATTTCTCAAGTTTCAGAGGATCTTGGCACGATTAGCGTACTTTGGATATTTAATAGCTTCATGGTGCTGGCATTAGGTATTGGCTTTATAGGCTTAGCGATCCTTCAGTTTCGCGCCATCCAAGAACGATCCAAAACACTTGCGATGTTGCGATGCATAGGACTCAGTACACGCCATATACGTCAAATGCTGCTCGTCGAAGGAACAGCTATTGGATGGCTTGGGCTCTTAAATGGTTGCTTGTTCGGTTCTATTGGTGGATACATCATGATAAAATTACTAGAAGCTAGTAAAAAACCAACAGATCTTGCACTTTCATTTCATTATCCTTGGGAGATAATCACGCCAGTAGCGGGAACACTTATGCTTTTAACATTTCTGCTGAATATCGCACCATCTAATCGGATCCTACAACTTTCACCAAGTGAAGCTATTCGTGCCGCTGACTAGCGAAAACAAATGGATCCCTTATATTTATATTGACTTATCATGTCGAAAGTGGCATAATTCTTTTAATTACATATGTGCCTTTAAAAACAGTCCAGAGAGGCTGGCAAGGTAAAACGATAAGAAAAGTCGGGTAATACTGAGTCGCGGATTCAGTAAGCTTGAGGATGTGCGCATCCTGCAGCCCCGCTCTATCTCTTTATGCACTCGTGAACTCCTTGCCATGAATTGGGCAAGGAGTTTTTTGGTTTTCACACCAGAAAACGCGGGTGAATGCTGACTAAGATAGTTTTGCCAGGAGGCGAAAACGATGAATGAGACCGCCGAACACACCATTATTGATGAAATGGGAATTCGTAGAGCACTTACGCGGATTGCACACGAGATACTGGAAAAGAATAAAGGTGTAGAGAACTGTACCTTGATTGGAATTCGGACAAGAGGCATTTACTTAGCGAAGCGAGTAGCAGAACTGATACTAGAAATCGAAGGCGTACCGATTCCTGTAGGTGAGGTTGATATCACATCTTATCGGGATGATCGCGTGAAGGTAAAATCGGTTGAGAATGTGCAAGAAGGCGGCAAGTTGCAAATTCAGGATCGCAAAATCATCCTTTTCGATGATGTGCTTTACACCGGAAGAACAGTGAGGGCAGCGATGGATGCTCTGATTGATTTGGGAAGACCGCAAATGATCCAGTTGGCAGTACTAGTGGACAGAGGGCATCGCGAGTTGCCCATCAGGCCTGACTACGTAGGAAAGAACGTGCCTACATCGAAGAGTGAAAGTATTGAAGTGTTACTAACGGAAATTGATGATAAAGATGAAGTCATTATACTGAGGGGGAAACAGGAGTGAGTAGCGTGAGTACATATACATCTAGACATTTCTTGGGACTGAA
This sequence comes from Paenibacillus sp. J22P143, assembly GCF_059692035.1. Lineage (NCBI taxonomy): Bacteria > Bacillati > Bacillota > Bacilli > Caryophanales > Paenibacillaceae > Paenibacillus > Paenibacillus sp. J22P143. Next base: position 151,257 of record NZ_JCAUAQ010000004.1, on the reverse strand, counting down.
AGGCGTAAGTGCAGAGGAGATCACAAGCATTCTTGATCGTGCAGCCTATTGGGAACAAAGCCCTAGCAAAGTAAACAACCAATTTCAAGGGAAATTCGTATCAAACTTATTTTTTGAAAATAGTACAAGAACCCGTTTCTCATTCGAACTCGCACAAAAACGTCTAGGAGCAGATGTGCTGAACTTCTCGTCAGCTGAATCCAGCGTACAAAAAGGTGAGTCCATCTACGATACAGTTCGTACCCTAGAATCCATGGGTATCGATGCAGGCGTAATTCGATTGAAGCCGAACGGTGTGCTGCAAGAGCTGGCAGAGAAAATCAAAATCCCGCTCATCAACGCGGGAGACGGCAATAACGAGCACCCAACGCAAGCGTTGCTTGATTTTTATACGATGCGAAAGCAATTCGGCGCCATCAAAGGTTTGACCGTCTCCATCATCGGAGACATTCTACACAGCCGTGTTGCTCGTTCCAACCTCTGGGGCCTAATCGCCCTAGGTGCGAAAGTTCAGTTCTGTGCTCCAGCTAGTATGCAGGCTCCAGAGCTTGCTGCATTCGCACCGTACGTGTCCTTCGAAGAGGCTTTGAAAGCCGATGTCGTCATGATGTTGCGTGTGCAACTGGAGCGACACGACACAGGGCTAATCAAATCTGCTGAAGAATACCGCGAGCAATACGGTTTAACCGTAGAACGTGCTAGCCGAATGGCGCCTCATGCGATCATCATGCATCCGGCTCCAGTCAATCGTAATGTTGAGCTAGATGATGAACTGGTCGAGCATGAGAAGTCCCGAATTTTCACCCAAATCGCTCACGGCGTACCGATTCGTATGGCGGTCATCGAACGAGCTTTATCATAAATTGAGGAGGATTTCACAGCATGGGAATTTGGATTCTAAACGGGCTAACCGTTGATGTAAATAATGTTCAAACAAAGAAACACATTTTGGTGGAAAATGATAAGATCGCACAGGTTGTAGAATCCACGAATGGTGAAATACCTCAAACTGCAGGTCATGAAGTCATTGACGCAGCGGGCAAGCTTGTATCGCCTGGCTTCATCGATATGCATGTTCACTTGAGAGAGCCTGGCTTTGAACATAAAGAGAACATTGCGACAGGAACACGTTCCGCAGCAAGAGGTGGCTTTACTACGATTGCTTGTATGCCAAATACAAGACCGGTTATTGATACGGTAAATACGGTAAATTACATATTAGATAAAGCAGCAACTGAAGGCGTCGTACGCGTCATTCCTTACGGAACGATCACGAAGAATGAACTTGGCCGTGAGCTGACAGATTTCGCAGCTTTGAAAGAAGCGGGCGTTATCGGTTACACAGACGATGGTGTTGGCGTTCAAAGCGCGCAAATGATGAAGGATGCGATGGCACTTGCTGCATCACTAGGCATGCCAATCATCGCACACTGCGAAGACGATACGTTGGTTGTTGGAGCGCCAGTGAGCGAGGGGACATTTGCTACAAAGCATGGCTTGAAAGGCATCCCGAACGAATCCGAAGCGATTCATGTAGGACGCGATGTGCTGCTAGCTGAAGCGACTGGCGTTCATTATCACGTATGCCACGTCAGCACGGAGCAATCGGTTCGCTTGATCCGACATGCGAAGCAGTTCGGCATCAAGGTTACTGCTGAGGTTTGTCCACATCATCTAGTGCTTTCGGAAGAAGACATTCCAGGAATGGACGCGAACTGGAAGATGAACCCGCCGCTTCGTACGCCGCGTGATGTACAGGCTGTCATCGAAGGATTAGAAGATGGCACAATCGACATCATCGTGACGGACCATGCGCCGCATACGGAAGAAGAGAAAGCGAAGGGCATGATGCTCGCGCCATTCGGTATTCTCGGATTCGAAACAGCCTTCTCCTTGCTGTATACGAAATTTGTGCTTACTGGTAAATGGACGCTTGGCTTCCTCGTGGATCGCATGACCAAGAAGCCAGCTGATGTATTCGGTCTTCCATACGGAACATTGGAAGTAGGCAGCGCGGCAGACATAACGATCGTTGACTTGGATACAACTCGCGCGGTTGTGAAAGAAGAGATCGTATCACGCAGTAAGAACACCCCGTTCATCGGTTGGGAGCTGCAAGGCTGGCCGGTTGTGACGATTGCTTCGGGCAAGGTCGTTTGGTCATAAAAAGTTCGAAATAACGCTGTATTTAATGCCTAAAACACTTGAAGCATCTATACGATCAATGAAAAATCGTGTATATTTATACAGAAAGATTAATCTTTATGCAAGTCCGTGAAGCGTGAAATCGTAAGCATGACATCCGCGGTTCGAGAGAGCCGCCTGACAATAGCGAAGGAGTTGAAAGAACATGCAGGCAAGATTGTTGCTGGAAGACGGCACTCTTTTTACAGGAAAATCGTTCGGTAGTGAAGGTGAATCCGTCGGCGAAGTCGTTTTTAATACAGGTATTACGGGTTACCAAGAGGTGCTTTCGGATCCTTCTTACTGTGGACAAATCGTTACGATGACCTATCCACTACAAGGGAATTACGGTGTGATTCGTGATGATTTCGAGTCCGTACGTCCATTCATTCACGGTTTCGTTGTGCGTGAGCATGAAGAAATCCCAAGTAACTGGAGAGCTCAGTACACACTAGGCAGCCTGTTGAAAGAATACGGCATCGTTGGCATCAGCGGTATCGACACACGCATGTTGACTCGTAAAATTCGTCACTATGGCGTTATGAAAAGCATCATCACAACTTCCAATAAATCCGCCCAGGAATTGATGGCCACGCTGAAAAGCACGCCGCTCATGACGGATCAAGTTGCTCGCGTATCTACGAAAAGCGTATTCGGTGCTCCTGGGCACAAAGAACGCGTAGTTCTTGTAGATTTCGGCGCAAAAAGCGGGATTATCCGCGATCTTAGCAAGCGTGATTGCGATGTCGTTGTCGTTCCTCAGAACGCAACAGCTGAACAAATTCGTCGCTTAGCACCGGACGGCGTATTGCTTTCAAACGGCCCTGGGGATCCCAAAGATGTTCCTCATGCAGTTGAAATGATTAAAGGCTTGCTTGGCGACATTCCGCTATTCGGAATTTGCTTGGGTCACCAATTGTTTGCACTCGCTTGTGGCGCAGATACAGATAAATTGAAATTCGGTCATCGCGGCGGGAACCACCCGGTTAAGGATCTGATCTCCGGTCGTTGTTACATTACATCGCAAAACCATGGTTACACGGTCAAGGAAGATTCCATTCAAGGAACGAACCTTGAAGTAACGCACATTAACAATAACGATCGCACAATCGAAGGGTTACGCCATAAGCAATACCCAGCATTCTCGGTACAATATCACCCAGAGGCAGCACCTGGACCATTTGACTCCAGCTACCTGTTCGATGATTTCATCTCGCTGATTCGTCAGCATAAGCTAGATAACCCACAGCAGCCGCGCCAAGCGCAAATGCTTGCTCAGTGGAATGCTTCCACGGCATCGACATCTGTGAAGGAGGAACTGCAATATGCCAAAAAATAATACACTCAAAAAGATTCTCGTTATCGGTTCCGGTCCGATCGTAATTGGTCAAGCGGCGGAGTTCGATTACGCTGGTACGCAAGCTTGTCAAGCATTGAAAGAAGAGGGCATGGAAGTAATCTTGATCAACAGCAATCCTGCTACGATCATGACAGATACGAACATGGCTGATAAAGTATACATCGAGCCGATTACTCTTGAGTTCGTAACGCAAATCATTCGTCAAGAACGTCCGGATGGCTTGCTTCCAACACTTGGTGGACAAACGGGTCTTAACATGGCGGTTGAACTTGCTCGTGCAGGCGTGCTAGAGAGCGAGAACGTTAAGCTTCTCGGGACACAATTGACGGCGATTGAGAAAGCGGAAGATCGTGATCTTTTCAGAGACTTGATGAGAGAGCTAGAGCAACCTGTACCAGATAGCGTTATCGTAACAACAGTGGCTCAAGCCGTTGATTTTGCTAATGAAATCGGCTTCCCAATCATCATTCGTCCTGCTTACACATTGGGTGGAACAGGCGGCGGTATCTGTAACACGATGGAAGAGTTGACGGAAATCGTTGCTTCCGGGATTCGTTACAGCCCAATCGGACAGTGTCTCGTAGAGCGCAGTATCGCGGGTATGAAAGAAGTCGAGTATGAAGTTATGCGTGATGCGAATGATAACTGTATCGTCGTATGTAACATGGAGAACTTCGATCCAGTAGGCGTACATACAGGTGACAGTATCGTTGTAGCGCCAAGCCAAACATTGTCGGACCGCGAGTACCAAATGCTGCGTTCCGCTTCCCTGAAAATCATTCGCGCCCTGAACATCGAGGGTGGTTGTAACGTACAATACGCACTTGATCCACATAGCTTCCAATATTACGTGATCGAGGTTAACCCGCGTGTAAGTCGCTCTTCTGCGCTTGCTTCCAAAGCAACTGGCTATCCAATTGCGAAAATGGCAGCGAAAATTGCGATTGGCTACACACTTGATGAGCTAGTTAACCCAGTTACGGGCCAAACGTATGCATGCTTCGAGCCGGCACTGGATTACATCGTTTCCAAAATTCCACGCTGGCCGTTCGATAAATTTACAGCAGCTAACCGTAAGTTAGGAACACAAATGAAAGCGACTGGCGAAGTTATGGCGATTGGTCGTACTTTTGAAGAGTCCATTCATAAAGCAATCCGTTCCCTAGAAATCGGTGTTCACCGCTTGTTCCTGAAAGAAACGGATCTATTAGATAAAGAAACATTAGAATTACGTTTAGTAAAACCAGATGATGAGCGACTGTTCTTATTAGCAGAAGCGTTCCGCAGAGGATATACCGTGGAGCAACTGCAAAATTTGACGAAAATTGACTGGTGGTTCCTGAACAAAATAAGTGCACTCATCATCTATGAAGCTGAAATTGCAGCGAAAGATTTGACGGCTGAGCTAATTTTCGAAATCAAGCGTAAAGGCTTTACAGACCGTGCTATTGCGGAAATCCGTACATTAGCAGGCTGCTCGACTTTCACGAAAGAAGCGGACGTAAGAACATTCCGTTTGCAACAAAACATTAAACCAGTTTACAAAATGGTAGATACGTGTGCGGCTGAGTTCGAAGCTTCGACGCCTTACTACTACTCCACATATGAGCAAGAAGATGAAGTAACAGAAACAACGAAAGAGAAGGTTGTTGTTCTAGGATCGGGTCCAATTCGTATCGGTCAAGGGATCGAGTTCGATTACTCCACGGTTCATGCGGTATGGGCGATTCAAGCAGCTGGCTATGAAGCGGTTATTATCAATAACAACCCTGAAACCGTATCTACAGACTTCAATACCTCAGATCGCTTGTACTTTGAGCCATTGTTCTTCGAAGACGTGATGAACGTGATCGAACGCGAACAGCCAATCGGCGTTATCGTTCAATTCGGTGGACAAACGGCGATTAACTTGGCAGCACCTTTGCACAAAGCAGGCGTTCGCATTCTAGGATCTGATCTAGAAAGTATCGATACAGCTGAAGATCGTAAGAAATTCGAAGCGTTGCTTAGCAAAATTTCGGTTGCACAACCTCCAGGCGGCACAGTAACATCTGTCGATCAAGCGGTTGGTACTGCAGCGAAGTTCGGTTATCCAGTTATCGTTCGTCCTTCCTACGTACTAGGTGGACGTGCGATGGAAATCGTCTACTCCGATGAAGAGCTACTTAGCTATATGGAGTATGCGGTGAAAATCAACCCTGAGCATCCGGTTCTAATCGACCGTTACATGCTTGGTAAAGAGGTAGAGGTTGACGCCATTTGTGATAGAGAAACGGTTCTAATCCCTGGGATTATGGAACACGTTGAGCGTGCTGGGGTTCACTCCGGTGACTCAATCGCGGTATATCCACCACAATCCATCTCTGACGAGATCAAGCAACAAATTATCGAAATCACGACGAAAATCGGCCTAGAGCTGAATGTAGTTGGTCTAGTGAACATCCAGTTCGTTATTCATAACGATCAAGTGTATGTAATCGAGGTTAACCCGCGTTCTTCCAGAACCGTACCTTTCTTAAGCAAAGTGACGAACATCCCGATGGCGAATGTGGCAACACGCGTCATCATGGGTCAAACACTTGCAGACATGGGCTACCAAGGTGGCTTATGGCCAGAAGATAATTACGTATCTGTTAAAGTGCCGGTATTCTCCTTCGCGAAGCTTCGCCGTGTAGATACAACACTCGGGCCTGAAATGAAGTCCACGGGTGAAGTTATGGGGCGCGATATCAATTTCGCAAAAGCCTTATACAAAGGTTTGATTGGTGCAGGTATGAAAATTCCAGCTGCAGGATCTGTTGTGGTCACTGTTGCGGATAAAGATAAAGATGAAGCGATTGAAATCTTGAAAGGCTTCTACCGTCTAGGCTACAAAATCATTGCAACTGGCGGAACAGCTATCGCGATCGAACAAGCAGGTCTTCCAGTCACGACGGTTAATAAGCTTAGCGAAGGCTCACCTAACATTCTTGACCTCATCCGCAGCGGTGAAGCTCAGTTCGTAGTGAACACATTGACTAAGGGTAAAACGCCTGAGCGTGACGGCTTCCGAATTCGTCGTGAAGCGGTAGAGAATGGTGTCGTTTGTATGACATCCCTCGATACGGTTAGAGCGCTAGTCAATATGCTTGAAACAATTAACTTCTCCTCACGTGCAATGCCAATTCATGTCTAAGGGATGGTGCCAAACTTGAGTACATTAACACGCACAGATGTTACTGGACGCATTATGGTCGCCTTGGATTACGCGAACGCAGAAGGTGCTGAAGAGCTGCTTAAGCAGCTCGAAGGCATCCCCTGTTATGTAAAGGTAGGAATGCAGCTGTTTTATGCTGCAGGTCCTACCTTTGTCGCGAGTCTGAAGGATCGCGGCTATAAGGTTTTCCTCGATGTGAAAATGCATGACATTCCGAACACGGTCAAGTGCGGCGCGGAGAGCGTGACGCGCCTTGGGGTTGATGTGTTCAATGTGCATGCTGCCGGAGGCAAGCACATGATGGAAGCCGCCTTGGAGGGTATCGACAAGGGGCTGGCTTTAGGGGCAGCACGCCCGATCGTGATCGGCGTGACGCAGTTGACCAGCACCTCGCAGCAGGTGCTGAATGACGAGATCGGCCTGGCCGGTACGACCGAGCAGGCCGTCATTCGGTACGCCCGCTTGGCGCAAGCCGCGGGGCTTAACGGAGTCGTTGCGTCACCGCTTGAGGTGACGGCGATTAAGGCGGCGTGCGGTGACGGCTTCGTCACCGTGACGCCAGGCATCCGCCCGGCGGGGGCCGACGTGGGCGACCAGTCGCGCATCATGACGCCGGCTGAGGCGTTCGCGCAGGGGACGGACTACGTCGTGATCGGGCGTCCGATCACAGGCGCAGCGGACCCAAGAGCAGCGATTGAAGCGATTATCGATTCAATCGTGTAGTTTTCAAGGGCTGTCCGATCTAACTTTGAAAGGAACGGTGAGGTATGAGTAAGCTAGAAACAATCGCGCAGCATATTGCAGCGTCGTTATTAGATATTGAAGCGGTGGCTCTTCGTCCGCAACAACCTTTTACATGGACATCGGGACTGAAATCTCCCATCTATTGCGATAATCGTTTGACGATGTCACACCCTGCGATCCGTGATGCGATTGCCGATGGTTTCGTCGCATTGATCAAGGAGAAATTCCCTGAAGCTGAGGTTGTTGCAGGAACAGCTACTGCTGGCATTCCGCATGCAGCTTGGGTAGCTCAAAAACTAGGTTTGCCGATGATCTACATTCGCGATAAAGCGAAAGGGCATGGCAAAGAGAACCTGATTGAAGGTTCTGTGAAGCCAGGTCAAAAAGTTATCGTCATCGAAGATTTGATTTCCACGGGTGGAAGCTCGCTGAAAGCGGCGGTTGCCGTGAAAGATGCGGGCGCTGTAGCACTAGGTGTACTAGCGATTTTCTCCTATCAACTGGATAAAGCAACGGATGCGTTCGCGGCGGCAGACATGCCTTTACACACACTCTCTAACTATTCGACCTTGCTGGAGGTTGCATTGGAAAAAGGGAAGATCCAGCAGGCTGATATGGAACTTCTGCGTTCATGGGGAGTCAATCCTTCTGCATACGGCGTATAATTTGTTGCCAGATTGGCGAGAATTGACGAAATGTGTAGGATTCCTCTATACTAAAAGAGTGCAAGCTGTCGGCATTCAGTTGTTAAGCAAAACGAGCGACATGCAGGCAAGCTTAGCTACTACATTAATACAAGATTTCGCGAAGAACCAAGCGAAGGTTACCGCTCCAGCGGCGCCGCATTTGGGAGCTAATCTTGACATTCGCGTTTAATCAGAAGAAGCTCTACCTTTTTGCAAAGGTGAGCTTCTTTTTTTTGTTCAATTTGATGGAGGCTGCTTAGTCAACAAGTGAATGAACGCTTGGAGGGGCTGGGACATCCACTTTTTCGGATGAAGCACGAGCTGTAAGTCCATAGATAGCTGCGTATGCGTAAATGGGAGCTGTACGAGCTTGCCTTGGGCAAGTTCACTAGCTACCGTGATCCGTGGCAACAAGGCGATCCCTAACCCGCTCATAACACAATGTTTAATCGTTTCTACATTGCCTAACTCGAAGCCGATTTGCAGGGCGACCGCATTATCTTTCAGCAGCCTTTCAAACTTCCCTCGATAGATACAGCCTTCCTCCGTGACGATAAATTCCGTGTTCCCGAGGTCGGCAAGTTGAATATGCGATTGCTGCGCTAAAGGGTGCCCCAGTGGAGCAATGAAAACGAGCTGTTCTTCTCTTACACTTGTACATGCGAGTGTAGGATCTGCTGGATATTGATCTAAAAGGAGTCCAATATCATAATCCCCTTCTTTTACCTTGGTGAGGATTGAGACTTCGCTGTCAGGGAAAAGTTGGATATTTAGTCCGGGATAAAGTTGCTTTAATTCATGGAGAAAAGGAGGTAAATAGTAGGCTGCCAGTGAGTTAATGGTCCCGATTATTAAAGTTCCGCTCACTTGATTCGCTATCATTTCTTTGGATTGATCAAAAATCTCCAACATTTGCTGCGTTAGCACGAGTAAGCTTTCTCCTGGTAGCGTGAGGCGTAACTGTCGCCCATATCGTTCAATTAAGGGGACACCATATTCACGTTCTAGCTTTTGAATTTGCATAGTTATGCTTGATTGCGCATAGCCCAATTCTTCTGCAGCACGTGTGAAGCTTTTCCTGCGGGCAACTTCCCGAAAGGTGCGGAAATACGTCAGATCCATGTAAGGCCTCGCTTTATTATCAATATTTTTGATGAGTTCTATCATTTATTATAGCTAACTGTGATGGAGACTTCCATGCTAAAGTAAATGTACAAATAAACGAGGCAGGGAGATGGTTATTTTGCTAAAAGTAAAAGACCTACAGGGGATTTATGTACCCATCATCACTCCTTTTGATGAAGAACATGAAGTGGATGCAGCATCCTTTTACAATCAAGCTTATAATTTGTTTCAAGATGAAATAGATGGATTAGTTGTCAATGGGACAACAGGGGAATCACCTACGATTACGAAAGACGAGCTTGGTGTACTGTTCGCTACAGCTCAAGCAGCTCGTAACGCAGCTCATGTTCAGTTGCCTCTTATCGTAGGAACAGGAACGAATGATACATTATCAACGGTTAGAAAAACAGAGGAAGCTGGCAAACTAGGAGCAGAGGCAGCGTTAGTTGTTGTTCCTTATTACAATAAGCCAAGTCAGCAGGGGATCATTGCGCATTTTCGTCGGGTAGCAAGAGTTGGCTTGCCGGTGATATTGTATGATGTTCCGCATCGCACAGGTGTGACGTTAGAGCTAGATACGGTGCGTACCATTCTCGACATGGATGGAGTCATTGGCATGAAAGATAGTACGCCTAACATTGGGCTGGTCACAGAGCTGACGAGAGTGGGCTCTAAACCTGTTCTCTGCGGTGAAGACACGTTACTGTATGCAGCGCTGCAAGCAGGTGCCAAAGGTGTGATGAGTGCTTCAGCGAATGTGGAGACGGAGCGATTTGTTTCATTTATCCGAAGTTATGCACAGGGGGCCTATGAGGAGAGCCGGGAACAATTCGAGGAGTTGCTTCCTCTGATTCGTCTGCTTTTCCAAGAGCCTAATCCAGCTCCGATCAAATGGCTGCTGCACCAACAAGGCATCATTGACTCAGGTGCATTACGGTTACCACTTTTACCTGTGACAGAGGGCTTACAAAAGAGATTAGCTGCCTATTCATAAATGCAAGGAGTTGCTACGCGAAATGGAAAGAACGAGAGTATTTACGGGTTCACCATGGGAACCTGTGGTTGGTTACTGCCGAGCCATACGTGTCGGGGACCGGATTGAGGTTGCAGGTACAACCGCGATGAAGGATGGCGAGGTAGTTGGTGTAGGCAATGCCTATGAGCAAGCACGATTCATTCTTCAAACGATTGAACAGGCGCTTCAAGAGCTTGGTGCACAGCTATCCGATGTGATTCGAACTCGAATGTTCGTGACGGATATTTCGTTGTGGGAAGAGTTCGGTCGGGCGCATGGGGAGTATTTCCGAGATGTGCAGCCTGTGGCGACGATGGTTGAAGTGAAGGCTCTGATTGACCCGCAATTACTGATTGAGATTGAGGTGGAGGCGGTTGTGGCGCAGCGTGAGTTGTAAGTGGTGAAGGGATAGAAGGATAATCAGTGACTATGATAAATTTAAATGGAATTTCGTTTTTTACAGTTAAGTGAAGTTCACTCACATCCACCAGTTAGTCCGCGATTACCTCAGTTCATGAACTAAAAGCGCTACATCCCCAATCACAGCGATGTCAATATTGCTGGCTGAAGAGGAGTAGCGCTTTTTACTTTTGATTTAGCAAGTGAAGAAGTCCACTAACCCACGCGTTTACCTAAAATAATCAAATCACGCTCAACGCCGTCTAACTCGGCGACCCCGGGCAAATGCGCCCAATTGGTGAAGCCAAATTTGCGGAAAAGCTGCAGACTCGGCTCGTTGTGCCCGAAAATAAAGCCTAACAACGATTTCAGTCCAAGCTTGGGACTTGCTTCAAGCGCTTGTTCCATCAAGAATCGACCGATGCCTTGGCCACGATAGGCTTCATCCACATAGATACTGACTTCCGCAGTTGCGTTATAGGCAGGTCGCCCATAAAAGGACTGGAAGCTCAGCCAACCACAAATGCCGCTCTCATTTTCAAGCACCCATAAAGGGCGGAAATCGGTGGAATGCTCATGAAACCAGCGCTCGCGGCTGGCTGTTGTGACTGGCTCTGTGTCTGCTGTAACCATGCGTCCTGCGATCGTTGAGTTGTAGATGCGTACGATTTCAGCTAAATCTTCCAATTGCGCATCGCGGATATGTAATTGCTTCCCCATTGAAGTTACTCCTTTTGCTCTAGCTTAGTTAGTAGTAGTGTTACTCTCAGACAGCGCAGCAAGCTTCAACCAGTATCGGCTGATCGTCTCCGTACCATTGTCCCAATTCATCAAATGGAAATGCTCATTCGGTGCATGAAGATTCTCACCAGGCAATCCAAACCCCATAAGGACAACAGGCGCTTCCAATACGCGTCCTAAAACCTCAACAATCGGAATAGACCCACCACTACGCGTGTAAACCGGCCATTCACCAAAGGTTTCCTCGTAAGCTTCTGCTGCAGCTACCATAACAGGTTCATCTATCGGTGTGATGAAAGGGTTGCCGCGCAATTGACGGTCCAACGAAATGGTCACGCCTGGAAGAACTTGTGCATGAATATGGGCTTCGACCAAATCCATGATTTCCTCAGGTACCTGCGCAGCGACTAGGCGGCATGCGATTTTAGCCGTAGCACGATTCGGAATGATCGGTTTGATCCCCTCACCCTGGAAGCCGCCGCTAACGGATGTGATTTCAAGTGTAGGCCTAGAAGTCGTCTGCTCGTAGAAGGAGAAGCCTTTCTCTCCATAAAGATCGGTAACATTTAAATTCGTGCGAACCTTGTTCTCATCGGGTTCCACTTGCTTGAATGCTTCGCGTTCTTTGCCCGAAAGTTCAATGACACGGTCATAAAAGCCTCTAACAGCTACACGACCGTCCTCATCATGGAAGGAGCTTAGCAGCTTGGATAAAGCGTGAATCGGATTCTGAACCGCACCGCCGAAAAGGCCCGAATGCAGGTCACTATTGGCACCATCGATGGTGATTTCGAATCCTGCTAAGCCGCGAAGCCCATACATAAGCGCTGGCTTGCCAGGACCGTGCATTTGCGTATCGGATAACACGATGGAATCAGCTTGCAATTTAGCGGCATGAGCTTCAACAAATGCAGGGAGGTTCTTACTCGCAATTTCTTCCTCTCCTTCAATGCAGAATTTCACGTTAACCGGAAGCCTCCCATGTGTTTGTAGAAAAGCTTCAACAACCTTCACATAAAGCAGGAGCTGGCCTTTGTCATCTGTACTTCCACGTCCGAACAGCTTATTATCACGGATGATCGGCTCAAAAGGAGGCGTTTCCCACAGCTCTAATGGTTCTGCAGGCTGCACATCATAATGACCATAAATCAGAACCGTCGGTTTGCCTGGCGCGTGTAGCCAATCTGCATAAACCACGGGATGCCCATTTGTTGGCATAATTTCGATGTTTTCAAGTCCGGCCTTTTTCAAAGACTGAGCAGTCCACTCGGCACATCTCAGCATATCCGGCTGGTGCTGAGCTACGGCACTAATGCTTGGTATCCGCAAAAACGCCAAGAGTTCCTCTATGTGTTCAACCTTATGTGTTTGTAAGTAGCTTTTGATCGTTTCAATCATGGCTGTAATCTCCTTTTTCTGCTGCCAATTAGTCTACATCACTTAACTTCCCCAAAAGCAGGGAAATTCCTGCTATTCATTTAAACCGTCACAATTTTATTGTCATGTGGTCAAAAAATGTAGTCACTCCGTTAAGAAGCAACGCAGAGTGTTGGGTTACTAATAAGAGAACCTTAATATGGATAAGCTAAAGGTAACGATCTGAATATAATGGAGTGATGAACATGAACTGGATTTATTGGGCGAAATTGTACGATTCAAAGTTTCAAGCTGGTTGTTTAGCCAAGCGAATGGAAGAAGATTGGTGGATCTATGGGTATGAGTGCCCGCAGGAAGTTGAAGTTTATAAGTCGAAAAAGGGTCGTTTCGGCGTGCGGTATAACACGTAATTGAATGGACAATGCATAAAATTAACGCTTGACTAATCCATCACCGTTAGTGTATATTTATTTTTGTCGCTGTTGAGCGGCACTCATGACGCGGGGTGGAGCAGCTCGGTAGCTCGTCGGGCTCATAACCCGAAGGCCGCAGGTTCAAATCCTGCCCCCGCAACCAAGTTTCATTAGGGCCTATAGCTCAGTTGGTTAGAGCGGTCGGCTCATAACCGATTGGTCGGGGGTTCGAGTCCCTCTGGGCCCATAGCACGAAAACCCTTTGTAAAAGGGTTTTTATTTATTTTTGGGGGATGAAAGAAACCTCGAAATTAGTTGAAAATGCAGTAGAATTCTTTGTCTGGAATCCAAGCATTTCGTATAGATAAATATTTTATCCCAACTCAGAAAATATTTTGGCAATAATATGTAAGCGCTATCTTGACAGCGGTTACATAGAGATGCTAAGCTTGCAATGTGAAGTAACTCAAGGAAGGAACCTTACTTAATGTCACTGCTTCATAAGATTGGGAACAATCCGATAATTGCCGCTGTTCGAAAGGTTGAAGATGTTGAAAGTGCACTTGATAGCCGAGTAGAGAATCTATTCTTCATGGGTGGAAATGTGAAAGAAATCATCCATGCCGTAAGGCTTACGAAGGAAAGTAAGAAAAGTGCTTTTATTCATTTAGATTTAATTCGAGGTTTATCGAGCACGGATAAGGAAAGTGTGGATTTCATCTCCGATTACGTCGGTGCAGATGGAATTGTGACAACTAAAAGTCACTTGATTAAGGAAGCGAAACGGGTCGGCTTATTCGGAATTCTTCACCTGTTTATACTAGACTCATCTGCATTGATGAACGGGTTGAATGTTTCTCAAAACGTACGGCCAGATGGTGTCGAGCTTATGCCAGGTGTTATCTCGAAGATTATCCATACTTTTTCCGAGACACTTACCGACATTCCTGTAATTGCAAGTGGATTAATTGATTCGAAGGAAGAAGTTAAGGAAAGCCTGAATGCGGGTGCGACTTGCCTGTCTGTAAGTGATAAAGCTTTTTGGAATCTTTCTTTTGAAGATCTATTTTAAAACAAATATAATTTCATAATATCTAGTTTGGAGTGAAGGACGAGAGAAAGCTCTAAACAATGAACTAAGAACTTAGGTTCTTTAGGTTTATTGTTTATGCGGCTTTCTTTTTTCTATATATTGATACATTCAAAGGTCACGAATGGGGAGGAACATCCAAATGTAATAGAAAGTACTTATCTTCGAAATCAATGAGTACTTGGCAATTAAGGGAGTATAAGCAAAAGCTCTGAAGAATGGAAACCATATGACTAGTAGAAAGGTTCTGATAAACATATGCAAACATTAGATTATAAGTTTCTCAGGATGGCGGATGTATATTTTTTTGACCTTGATGGCTGCGTTTATCATACGGATCGTCCAGCTTCCGGTGCAAAGGAATTGTTAGAGCAGCTCCGTTGCGATGGAAAGAGAGTGGGATTTATTACTAATAACTCTCGGGAAATGGCTTTTGATATAGCGGAGAAATTGTTGAAGATGGGATTTGAAATTAAACCGGAGGAGATTATAACCGCAACGGATGTTACGGGTTACTACCTAAAAGAACGATACGGTATTCAAACCGTGAAGGTAGTCGGATCGAATGGTCTGGCGCGTTCAATCGAACAATGGGGACATAGGGTTGTTGACATTGCCTCTTCAGATGATGTGGATGTCATTGTAATTGGAAGAGATATTGAATTTACATTCGATAAGCTCCAACAGATTGTAGAATTCGAAGGTATGGGTGCTCGTGTGTTGGCGGTAAACCCCGATTATTTTCATCCCGGTCAGATGGGGAGGAGAGTACCTGAAACGGGGGCTTTAGCCGCTGCTGTCGAGGTAATCATAGATAAGCGTCTGGAGTATGTGGGTAAGCCATCCACGAATATGTTTGATTTTGGAATGCGTCTTTATGGGGTTGAGTCACATCAATGCATCATGGTAGGAGATAACTTGTACACAGATATTGCTGGTGGTAGTCAAGCCGGTATGAGGACCATTTGGATTCGAGGGGCAGGTATGAATCAAACTCTATCTGACAGCGACCTAACCACTCCAAGGCCTAATATGATCGTTGATTCGATGGATGAATTTTTAAATCTTTATAAAAACACGCAATAGTTTTTGATGATTTCAGTTTGGGGGGAGCGAGATTGAAATACCTAAAGTTCAATAAGGTGGTACTTAGTGAAATGGCTAAGGATTATCAATTATATCTTCTCGTATCAATTCCATTATTATATCTGCTCATTTTTAAGTATATACCCATGTATGGTTCTATCATCGCCTTCAAGGATTTTGTTGCATTCAAAGGAATTTGGGGCAGTCCCTGGGTCGGATTGAAGCATTTCGAGCGTTTCTGGAATTCATATGAATTCTGGGCTGTTATGAAAAACACAGTATCGCTTAGTCTGTATGCACTTATTGCCGGATTTTTTCTTCCAATTATATTTGCTTTGAACTTGAATTATATTCAAAATGTATTATTTAAGAAAACCGTTCAGATGGTTAGTTATGCACCGTATTTCATTTCAATGGTAGTAATGGTTGGAATTATCATCCAATTTATGTCTCCTCATACTGGGATTGTTAATAATTTGATGCAGATGTTCGGCATGCAGAAACTTGATTTTATGGGGAACCCGAATTATTTTCAGTCCATCTATGTATGGTCAGGGGTTTGGCAGAATATGGGCTTCGCTTGCATCATTTATCTGGCAGCGCTTTCCGGAATAGATCCGCACCTACATGAGTCAGCAGTTGTCGACGGAGCATCTAAATTACAGCGAATATGGAACATCGATATTCCTGGTATCCTGCCCATTGTTATCATCATGCTGATTTTGAATACTGGGCATTTACTTGATCTTGGTTTCGAGAAAGTCATTTTGATGCAAAATCCTCTCAATTTAGATAAATCAGAGGTCATTGATACGTATGTGTATAAAGTGGGTTTGACTTCGAAAATTCCTAATTATTCTTACGCGTCAGCAGTAGGACTTTTCAAAAATCTTCTAAACATGCTATTGCTGCTGATCGTGAATCATACGGCGAGAAAATTGAAGCAAACCAGTCTATGGTAAGGGGAGATCAAAATGGAACAGGGTGTTTATAAGGACACAAAAGGAGACAAAATCTTTACGATAGTGAATTACACCGTTGTAATTCTATTTTTTCTTACGGTATTGTATCCGGTTATATACATTCTTAGCGCTTCCTTTAGTTCTCCGGCTGCGGTGCTTTCAGGAAAGGTTTGGCTTTGGCCGGTAGATATAGGGCTGGAAGGATATAAAGCCGTATTTAATTCCAATTCGATTCTGATCGGATTTCGTAATTCTTTTTTCTATACGATTGTGGGTACCCTCATTAATTTAATTATAACTGTTATGGCGGCATATCCATTGTCCAGAAACAAATTTCATGGAAAAAATTTCATTATGTTTCTGTTTGTATTCACGATGCTGATTTCTGGCGGACTCATTCCGACTTACCTGCTACTCAAAGATATTGATATACTCAATACACCATGGGCCATGCTGCTTCCAGGTGCTCTCTCCGTGTGGAACATGATTGTTATGCGTACTTATTTCCAAATGACCATACCACACGAAATGTTGGAAGCTTCCCAGATGGATGGTTGTGGAGATATTCGATTTTTAATTAGGATTGTACTACCGTTATCATTTCCTGTATTGGCAGCTATAGGTTTGTTTTATGCGGTAGGTCATTGGAATCAATATTTTAACGCACTTATTTATTTAAATAAGAGCTCACTATACCCGCTGCAAATCGTATTGCGTGATATTTTAATAACGAATCAGATAGATTTGACTATGATGATGGATGCAGAGGAAATGGAGCTTAGGCAGGGGTTGAGTGAATTGCTGAAATATTCCCTAATCGTCGTCTCCAGTTTGCCAATGCTTATATTATATCCATTTGCTCAGAAATATTTTGTTAAGGGGGTTATGGTGGGGTCGTTAAAAGGGTAATTGAAATTAGTAATAAATGCTTTTTAAACATAAAGGGAGGTAACAAACATGAGAAAAAATGTGAAGATTATGTCCTTAATGGTTGTTTGTATGATGCTCATCCTGCAGGCATGTTCGTCGAATTCGTCGAATTCTGGAAAAGAACCCCCTGTTTCAAAAAATCTGACAGAAGCAGGAACATACCCGATTGTCAAAGACAAAGAAACATTAAAAGTTCTTATGCTGGCAAGTCCGCGAGTCGAAAATTACGATACCAATACATTTACTAAGTTTATGGAAGAGAAGACAAATCTGCATGTCGAATTTGAGGTTGTGCCTGTAGCTGGAAAGGACGCCAAGTTGAATTTGGTGCTAAGCAGTGGTGAATATCCGGATATCATCTTAAACTTTAATATCAACGAGGCACAGCAAATCGTTTATGGGGAACAAGGCATATTCCTCCCCCTCAATGATTACATTGACAAGTACGGTGTAAACACGAAGCAATTGTTCAAAGACTCGCCAATTGTTAAGGATGCACTAACCGCTCCTAACGGAAAAATTTACTCGATGCCACGTGGGGGCACATGTTATCACTGTGAAGAAAAAAATAAAATGTGGATATACAAACCGTGGTTAGATAAGCTCAACTTGAAAACGCCGACTACAACAGAAGAGTTTTATCAAATGCTTAAAGCATTCAAAACGCAAGATCCTAATGGAAACGGTAAAGCGGATGAGATTCCACTTGTGAGTTTTAATGGCGAAGCGCCTTTTAACATCGAAATCTTTCTTATGAATTCTTTTCTTTATGCGGATAGGGAAAATAAATACCTGGAATTGAAAAACGGGAAAGTTGATGTCGTCTTCAATAAACCGCAATTCAAAGAAGGATTGCAGTACTTAAACAAGCTGTACAAAGAAGGTTTACTTGCTCCGGAATCGTTTACGCAGGATGTTAACCAATTGAAACTTTTGGTTGATAACCCGAATGCTGCATTAGTTGGTGCCGTTCCAGGCTTGACAAATCCTGGACAAACTGGAGAGACAGGCAAGCGTTGGTTGGATTATGTTGCAATTGCTCCATTAAAAGGTCCGTCTGGCGTGCAGACCACTCCTTATGCGCCGCTTGGTACGCTCGTTTCTGGAGCTGCCGTTATTACTAGTGCAGCTAAAAATCCTGCAGCCGCTTTCAGATGGCTTGACGCTTTCTATAGTTCTGAGGTTCTCTTCCGATCTGTTTATGGCACTGAAGGTATCGGTTGGGCTAAAGCTGATCCTAATGAGCTCAATGTACTCGGAGAACCTGCACAGTGGAAGAGACTGAAGACGAACAATGTTCAGAATGACCATTGGGCAAACAGCGGTACCTACTGGGTGTCATTGAAGCAACGCTATAGTGAATCAGCAGCGAAACCGGAAACCAATCAAGAAGTAATCCTATACAACGCCACCAAAAATAATTACGAGAAGTTCCATGAAAGTAATGATCATGTCGTACCGAAATTGTATTTATCGTTGGATCAAAGTACACAAATTGCCGATCTTGACAAAACCATCAATGATTATGTCTATTCCATGATCGCCAAGTTCGTAACCGACAAAGCAAACATTGACACGGATTGGAACACTTACCTAGACACTCTAAATAAGATGAATTTGAAGAAGTATATTGAAATCAACCAGGCTGCTTACGACGCAAAGAAAGGTAAGAAATAATCGAAGAATAAATACTTAGAACATATCAAATTATGAACACGCCGCTCTTCAAGGGTATCTCGACAATCAGTGTAACTGTGCGGCGTGTTCATAATAAATGTTATCAGACCACAATAATGGAGATGTTTACATAATGGAAACTAAGGTATCAGAGTCTTCTTCGTTTAGCCTTATCATAATTCCGGACACTCAGTCATTAGCTAAATCATATCCAGAGATTTTTACCAATCTGACACGCTGGATCGTTGACCATGCGAATGAGCTTAACATTAAGTTTATCGCGCATGTAGGTGACTTAGTCGACCGTGGCGCTGAATACGAGTACGAATATGAAAACGCGCTACGCGCGCTGCAACTCATTTATGACGCCGATATTCCGCTGTTGGTAGCGCCAGGCAATCATGATTATGATATGAGAATATCCGTACTGGCAACTCTTCCTGTCGATCCAACCAGAAGCCTAAGCATGTTCAATAAATACGTTGGCGTTCACAGGTTTCAACATAAACCCTGGTTTGGTGGTTTGTATGAGGAGGGGAAGGCAGAGAATACATATGCTATGTTCGATGTGGATGGTATGTCCTTCATCATCTTAATCTTGGAGTATGGTCCAAGAGATACAGTTATGGAGTGGGCCTGCGAAGTTTTACGAAACCATGAGGATCGTAAGGCCATCATTATTACACATTCATACATGTACATGTATGAAGAAAGGACTAAACCAGGCGACGAACATAATCCGAAAATATATGCGGCTATTTCTGACGCCAATGACGGGGAAGATATGTGGCAGAAGTATTTGCGGCATCATAGGAACGTAACAGCTGTATATTCCGGCCATCATATACCTGAAAATTTAAGCTATCGAACGGATAAGGGTGTTCATGGCAATACGGTTGTTCAATGTTTTCAAAACTGGCAGAGCAAGGAAAATGGAGGGGAGGGCCGCATCCGAGTGGTGACTTATGATATGAATGAAAATACACTCAAGCTACAAGTAGTTAATCCAATGACAAACAAGTACGAAACCGATCCTGGATGCGAATTGTCCTTTAAAATCTATGAATGACAATAATGTTCTTCATCCAACCGAAACCGTCGTCGCCGTCCCTGGTTTTAACCGAAAGCTTACATTCCTTCATGTGACCGATTTACATCTGACAGAAGTTGACGAGCGCGATCCGGAAGCGCTGAAATATTTGGATAGATTTCGCAATTTGTTCGATGAATATCTCCCGAAGGATTCACCGTATCCGGTCTCGCGAAAGATTTATTTGGATCAGATTGTACAACTTGCAAACAATCGTAATGTCGATGCTGTGATATTCACGGGCGATATTATTCACTATCCAAGCGCGGCCAATCTGGATATATTGGCCGACGGATTGAAAAATCTTCGTGCTCCTTATTTGTATACCGTAGGGAATCATGACTGGCATTTTTTTCATCTGCCATGGAATGATCAAACACGATCAGAACACTATCACTGTTTTAAAGAGTTCACGCATGGCCAGCCTTCTATACAGGTTCGAGAAATTGCTGGGATGCGATTTATTGCGGTCGACAATAGCAATTATCAGATTAATCAAGAACAATTGAACGAGATCAAAGGTCTATTAGCATCGCCTGTTCCATGCTTACTTTTCATGCACATTCCCATCTACCTTCCCGGTCTGGTGCAGAAAACCATTGCTAAATGGAATGCTCCAATTCTTATGGCTGCAGATGGCTGGAGCGAAGAAAACTTGAAGAAATGGCAAGTGCAAAATACCAATATGTTCACACAAGAGTTTTATGATTTGATTTTGGCCAATGAAAGCAAATCGCTGCATGGGATTTTCAGTGGTCATGTTCACTTTGATTACGAAGAACATGTATCCGGAGAGCTGAAGCAATTTGTTACAGAACCAGGTTATGAAGGTTGCGTTCGAATTGTGCAAATCGTATAAACTCTCAATTGTCTATTCGTTAATTACCAGACTAAAATGATCACTAAAACCGAATAAAACTACTAGGAACCTGCGCTCCTGAGAAGATGAAAAGCGAGAACGCCAATTGCCGAGCCCTTCGGTCAAGCGGCGTTCTTCGTTTTCTGGACGCCATACGACTATGAAACAATAACTTATTTACTAAACGGAGGTCTGAAGATGCTTCAGAAAAGTATGCACTTGGCAGATCAGAAGATTGAGAAACGCATAATAGAGTTAGAAAAGTATCGTTATATCGATCAGCATTTGATTCCGAGCTATCAATTCTGGGTGGATCGTCAAGCTGAGGTAGGTGCCATGCCTCCAGACAATGCGGACTGGGGGACAATATCGATTGGCGAACGCTGGCGGGGCTGGGATTTGACGGCTTGGCTGAAGACGGAAGTCACCGTGCCGGCGGAGTGGAGGGGGAAGAAGGCGCTCGGTCTGTTCGACTTTGGAAAAACAGGGAGCGGTCATAATTCGGGTTTTGAATCCTTGCTATTTCTGAACGGAAAACCGTTCCAGGGGGTCGGAAGCAATCATCCTGAAGTGTTTTTGCCGGAAGAGCTTGTCGGTCAGAAGGTCGAGCTGTTGTTTAAGGTATGGACAGGTCTGAATGGAAGTATTGGCGTCAAAAGTGAACTGGAGCATCAAATCAGCGTTTCTTCGCTGTCTTTACTGGAGGAGGAAACGGACGATCTGTATTACACCGCTTATGCGATGTTGAGAACCATCCGGGTACTAAACGACAACAGCTGGGAATATCAAAGCCTGCTTAAGGCGTTAGATCGCGCATTTCGGTTTATCGACTGGCGAGTTCCGGGCGATGCCAATTTTTACGCGAGTGTGAAAGAAGCGAACGCGAAGTTGAAGAATGAGTTAGCGGCTATTCCGAAAAACAGCGAGGTTACAGTTCGCTGTATCGGCCATACGCATATCGATGTAGCTTGGCTGTGGCGCCTGAAGCACACCAGGGAAAAATCGGCGCGTTCGTTCTCAACTGTGCTCCGTTTAATGGAGCAATTCCCCGAGTACAGATTTCTACAGACACAACCGCAGCTGTACGACGATATCGAAAAGGATTACCCTGAGCTGTACGGACAAATTGTGGATCGGGTTAGTGAAGGTCGCTGGGAAGCAGGGGGTGCGATGTGGCTGGAGTCGGACTGCAATGTTCCGTCGGGGGAATCAATCGTGCGTCAGCTCATGTACGGAATGCGCTTCTTTGAACAAAAATTCGGAGCCAAATGTGAATATTTATGGCTTCCTGATGTATTCGGCTACAGTTGGGCCCTGCCACAAATCCTGATTAAGGCTGGCCTGCGTTACTTCATGACGACGAAGATTAGTTGGAGCCTTTACAACCGGTTCCCCCATGATACGTTCATCTGGCGGGGCATCGATGGCAGCGATATTCTGACTCATTACATTACGACGCCTGAAGCGAACCGCAGTCCGGACAGCAATAATAAATACTATACTTACAACGGCCATATTCTCCCCGAGACGGTAACCGGAATTTGGGATAATTACCGTGACAAAGAAATCAACGATGAGCTGCTTTTGTCCTTCGGATATGGAGATGGCGGCGGTGGTCCGACTCGGGCGATGCTGGAAATGAGAAGAAGGCTGGATCAAATGCCGGGTCTGCCGAATGTGACGATTGGCCGTGCGGACGAATATTTCAACAAACTCGAAGCGAAAGTGAATGAGACGGACCGCTACGTTCATAAATGGGATGGCGAGCTCTATCTAGAGCTGCACCGCGGTACGTATACTTCCCAGGGATACAACAAGAAAATGAACAGGAAGATGGAAAATCTGCTGCGCGATGCCGAGATGGTGTCCACCTTTTTCGGTTCATTGGCGAGCTTCTCCCATTATCCACAGAAGCAGCTGAATGACTGTTGGAAGATCGTTCTGCGCAATCAATTCCACGATATTTTACCTGGCTCTTCGATCGCAGAAGTGTACCAGGATTGTCATGTAGAATATGCCGAAGCGGAAGCGTTGGCAGCAGAGGCCAAGATGGGAAGTCTGCAGGGACTTGCTGGGCTCGTTCGCACCGGGGATTCACCAAGCTGGATTGTCGTGAATACGCTTCCGTGGAAACGGGGCGATCTAGTCAGCTTGCCGTGGGAGGACCGGTTTGAGGGGAAAGTTTGGTACGACACTAACAAACAAATTCTCTTGGCGCAAAGGGTAGAGAATGCGCAGCAAGGCAGCGCTCTGCTGCTACAGGTTGATGGGATTCCGGCGCTCGGTTACACAACGATCAGCTGTGAGAACGCCGCCGCCGCCGATTCACCAGCAATGAGTCGGATTATCGCAACGAACCGTTCCGCATCGACGCCATTCTATGAAATGGAGTGGAACGAGCAGGGACAATTAAGCCGAGTTTTTGACAAAGGTTCTAAGAGGGAAGTGCTAGCAGCCGGGGAGACGGGTAACCGTTTCGACGTACATGAGGATAAGCCGGTCAACTGGGACGCATGGGACATCGATATTTTTTATCTCGAGAAAGTACGGTACATAACAGATTTGACTTCCGTTGAAGTTATTGAACAAGGCTGTCTACGTACAATCATTCGCTTTATTTGGACGTATGAAAAGTCACAGTTGGAACAGGATATGGTGCTGTATACGGATAATCCGCGGATCGACTTCGTTACGCGTGTAAACTGGCAGGAAAGGCAGCAACTGCTGAAGGTGGCCTTCCCAGTCGACGTACGTGCCACGGCTGCAACTTTTGAGATCCAGTTTGGCAACGTACAGCGTCCAACGCATTGGAATACGAGTTGGGATTTTGCACGATTCGAAACGTGCGCACACCGTTGGGTGGACCTATCGGAGAGAGGGTTCGGTGTAAGCCTGCTGAACGACTGCAAATATGGGCATGACGTGCGGGACAACGTACTTCGCTTGACTTTAATCAAGTCGGCGATCAGGCCAGACCCGACGGCCGACCTCGGAGAGCATGAATTTACGTATTCGCTGCTGCCGCACAACGGAGACTGGTTTAACGCGGGTACAACGGTGGAGGCTAACAAGTTAAACATACCCCTATCTTCGATGGAACTGCCTGCCGGATGTGCGGGTTCGAAGAATAAGCTGCCCGCCACGCTGAGCTTCTTCAACTGCGACGCAGATCATATTGCAGTCGATACTATCAAGCGTGCAGAGGATTCTGACCATTGGATTGTACGCTGCTATGAATATGCCGGACAACGAGGGACAGCGGAGTTCACAACGCATTTTCCGATCGCGGTTGTAGAAGAAGTAAACTTGATGGAGCGCGAGGAGCAGCTGATGGAGCATAACGACAATAGATTTGCGGCCTTCTTCAAACCTTACGAGTTGAAAACATTTCGCATTCGTTTAACCTGATTTCCAACTAATACACAATGGAGGAACTTGATATGCAAGTAAACAATATGGACGGCGTATGGCCTACGATGATTACTCCTTTTACGGAATCTGGTGAAATCGATTACGCTTCGCTAGAGCGTTTGATTGAGTGGTTCATTCAAAACAAGGTGGATGGGTTGTTTGCCGTATGCCAATCAAGTGAGATGTTTTATCTAAGTCTCGAAGAACGAGTCAAGCTTGCCGCTTTCGTAAAATCAAAGGCCTCTGGGCGGGTTCCGGTTATAGCTTCGGGGCACATTTCTGATTCATTGGATGATCAGGTTCGAGAAATAGCGGCGGTGGCAAAGACGGGGGTTGATGCTGTATTCCTCATTACAAACAAGTTAGCGGGTAAGGATGAAACGGAAGAGGCATGGAAAGCCAATATGCTGGAACTGTTATCAAAGCTGCCGGAAAGTATTCCGCTCGGCCTTTATGAATGTCCTGTTCCCTATAAGCGGATCCTTTCACCGTCCTTGTTGAAATGGTGCGCAGATACGGGAAGGTTTTTCTTCTTTAAGGACACTAGCTGCGATCTTGAAAATATTAGACAGAAGAAAAAAGCGCTCGAAGGCACTTCATTGAAGCTTTATAATGCCAATACCGCAACGCTGCTAGAAACCTTAAAGCTGGGGATTGCAGGCTTTAGCGGGATTATGGCGAATTTCCACTCCGACTTGTACGTTTGGCTTTGCAAAAATTGGAAGGATCATCCGGAAAAGGCGAGTCAGCTAAGTGATTTATTAAGTGTAGCCTCATTTATCGAGAAGCAGCTCTATCCCGTTAATGCTAAGTATTATCAGATGCTGGAAGGTATTACTTCTAATTACCGCTGTCGCTCCAGAAACCATGAGGAATTCACAGCGACGAATCGACTGGAAGTGGAGAAGTTCCGCCGATTATCCAAACAATTCTCCGAACGTTACTCACTCTAGGGGAGGATAAGTATGGATGACATTCTACATATTAGTCCTTGGTATATTGATAATTGGCAATTAACAATAAGAGTGCTCATTTCATTAGCGCTGGGCGGATTAATCGGCCTCGAGCGCGAACAGAACAACCACGCAGCAGGTTTGCGAACGCATATTCTCGTCTGCGTAGGTTCTGCACTCATCATGTTATTATCCATGTACGGCTTCAACGCGTTTGTGAACGAACCGAATGTTCGGATTGACCCTGCACGTCTTGCAGCTAACGTTATTACGGGAATCGGTTTTCTTGGCGCAGGTACAATCGTATTCAATGGAGCATCGATTTCTGGTCTGACGACGGCGGCTTCCTTATGGGTTGTTGCTGGTATTGGTTTAGCGGTAGGCGCAGGATTTTTATATCCGGCCATTTTGGTAACCGTTGTTATGTTTATCAGCTTGTACATTCTCAATAAAGTGGAGAAAAAATGGCTCCGCAGCTCAAAGCGGACCCACGTGATCCGAATTGAGATGCCCGACCGTACGGGCGCTTTGGCTGCGGTTTCGGCAGTTTTGGCTCGCAGAGCAATCGATATTCGTAAAGTTACTATTGAAGATCGACGAAAAGGTGAGCAGGAGCTCATATCGATCATTTTGTCAGTCAAAATGCCACGTGCAGATGTCCTGCTTCCAGTGACAGACGAGTTAAGGCAAGTTGAAGACGTGTTCGAAGTTGGCATTGAATAGCGAGCAAAAAACACGGAGAAACATTCCGTGTTTTTTGTCATGTGTGCGTTTGGCAGCGCATCGTGCTAAGGGGTGGAAGTCCCAAGTACACCGTGAGATGGCGGAAGTACATAGTTGACCCATAGTGCTCTGTCCGTGAGGGAGGGTGCGGAGGATGGGGAGATGACCTGCGCGTCCAGACGAAAATAGATGCAAATTCAAAAACATTTTGGGAGGTGGCAAGAAATACTTAGCGTTCCTTGTGACACAACGATTCAATCCGCAAACTCTTTCTGATTCAGTTCTGGTCTTTCTTATATACTTACTTTTTCTTATAGCTCCATTGTTATATCAGCTCCAAAATAAAAAAATCCCTGTAATTATGCAACATAATTACAGGGTTTTATGTGCTTGTGTCAGTAAATGCCGAAACGCCATGTAGTCTAATACTAATAATTTATTTTTCAGTTTAACACTTTATTTTCACTGTACAATTGGAAGACTGTTGCAAATTACAGATACAATACGTATCAATAAATCTTAAAACGTGATACAATTAGTATAGTTCGATGGGATGGCGCCCCCCAAATAGGAGTGAGGATCTTTACATACAAGAGGTGAACAATGAAGCTATATCGGATAATCTTGTTTCACTATCACCGTCTAAAGCTCAACTCGCTAACAAGTGAACCGCAATCTTTCAAACTATTTGAGTACCGTGCTAGTAAAATGAATTACTACGCAGGGTTACTCCTCGTAGTGTTTCTATTATTCAACCAGCCGATACATGCTGATATACAGACGGATGAGGATAAGGCTATCTCCGCTGCTCAAAAACTAATCAAAGCATCCGTGATGATTAACGCAGAGCTGTTTACATCGGGAAGTGGTTTTTACATTTCACCTGACACGATCATTACGAATGCACATGTGGTACATGAACTGCCAACATCTACGGTTAAATTTAGCAACAAAGCTGGACAAACTTGCACGGGGACTGTCGGTTATCGGGAGGAAAAACTGGATCTAGCAATCATCCATACAGCATGCACCAGTGATACTGTGTTGTCACTTAGCTCGGACGTAACGGAAGGGCAAACCGTGTTAGCCTTTGGCAATCCTAGAGAATTTCCATTCACGCTGTCGAAAGGCATTGTGAGCAGTCTAAGATGGGACATGATCCAGTTTGATGCGAAGGTTACTTTTGGATCATCGGGTGGTGTGTTGGCTAATCTTAATGGCAAAGTGATTGGTGTTGTGGCCAAAGGAGCTAAAGATACTGATTACATGGGATTCGCTATAAAAGCTTCAGACGTAAATAGGTTTATCATCAGAAGTGGTGAGGTGAAAGGGTATGTCAGCAGTTCGGCTTTCAATTAGAAACAAGCAGCCAAACTAAACGTGCCATACGAAGCGTCCTGAATCTGCAAAATTGGCGCGCAAGGGGCTTTCTGGAGGTAGATCATCCTACTTCTGGAGAGCTTATTTTTTTGACCAAAAATCACCTATCAAATTATTACGTCGAATGGTAGCTTTTTATGCAGGGATTTTACGGAAAATGGCGAAATATAAGATGGAAAATAGCAGAAATCACTGATTTCACAGAAAAGGGAGAACAACATGGCATTTAAATCAATCAAGCACAAAATTATTTGGCCTTTAATGATTGTGTTGTTAGCAGTGTTCGTTGGGACAGCGACAATTACGTATCAACAGACGGCTGAAAGTCTTCATCAAAAAGGTTTTACGACGCTAGAAACGGCTCGAATCGGAATCGAAAACGCTTTAATCGCGAGGAAAACAACGGAAAGTGTGATGGAGAAGGAAATGGTTGGACAAGCGGCCCTTCTGTCGTATATGTACGATAAAACTCCTATGACCTATAAGCAAGCTGTCGAATTAGCTGAGCGCTCCGGTATAGATGAGTTTTGGATTACCAATGCACAGGGACAGTTGGTGATGACGAATGCCGGCGAAAAGATAGATTTCAATTTCGGTGCTGATCCTAAGAATCAAGCCTATGAGTTTATGGATTTAATAACGGGTAAGCAGAAAATAGTCACACAGCCAGCTCAGAAGCGAAGCATCGATCCTAAGGTGTATAAATATGTCGGAGTTTCCGGTTGGTCATCTCCACGCATTGTACAAACAGGAAGAGATGGCGCCGCACTAACGGAACTCGATAACAAAATAGGAGCGAAGCCGGTCCTGACTCAATTAAAGTCGGAGCTTGGCGGAGATGTGCTATTCGCGGGCGTCGTTGATTCCACGGGTAAGCTCGTTGCTTCATCTGATGATGCCATTACGCAATTAGACGCGGGGCTGCTTGACTCTCTAAACGTGAGTCTTACAGCAGAGCACAAAGCGTACGAGACAATGTCGCATAATGGAACAAAAGCCAAGTATTACTTTAGAGCGTTGTCGACGGGGCAAGTGCTTGTACTGGCACTGTCGGAGCAGGTTTTGACCAACTTCTTTTACTCCACATGTATTGCCACATTGGCAGGCTTACTGATTGCATGGGCTGTATTGTTTTACATCGTCAGTCGCCAGTTCAAAAGGCTGGAGAGACTGCAATCTGCCATGGTTGCGATTGCTCAGGGGGACGGAGATTTAACGAGAAGGCTTCCCGATACTTCGATGGACGAAATCGGCAGATTGTCGACTGCGACAAATCAATTTATTGAGAAAATACATACGATCGTCAAGGATGTTAAACTATCTGCGAGTTTGAGCAAAGGTAATGCCGATCATATCAAAGATTCGATGAATCAAACAAATACGATTTCATATGAAATCAATACAACCATCCACGAATTGGCAACGGCCGCTGCGAGTCAAGCGGAAGTCGTGGAGGATGGGATGAAGGGCGTACACGAATTGGCGGAATTGATTGATGACACCAAAGAACATGTTCAAATTCTACAGAATAATAGTGCGATTATTCGCGAGAAGGAAGAGCGCGGCGCTGAATCGATGCGAGCGATGATCGATTTGATCCGCAATAATGTTACCGTGACCAAAAACGTAGAGTCCAGCGTAAGCAAACTTATGCAGGATATTGATGCCATCAAAGAGATGGTCACCACGATTCATTCCATCTCGCGACAAACGAATTTACTTGCGCTTAATGCTTCGATTGAGGCAGCCCGGGCAGGCGAAAACGGCCGTGGATTCGCTGTAGTCGCTGCTGAAGTGAGAACTCTTTCTGTTCAAGCGGGAGAGGCATCTGAGCATATTCAGACGTTGATTGAAAATGTTTTGCATTCTGCACAGCAAACATCTGCTGCGATGGAGCAGTCGCTTCACATCGTAAGTTCGCAGGAAGAGAACGCAGGAGAGACGTCGGATACATTTGATTTCATTCATACCTCTTTGCAGCAAATCCATGAATCGATTGAAAAGATCACGGCAGATATGGAACATGTAGATAACCGTAAAAACAAAATTGTTGGCTTTATCGAGCTTTCCTCCGCGAGTTCCGAAGAAACGGCAGCAAGTTCCGAGGAAGTATTGGCTAGCGTAGAGACGTTGGGACAGATGTTTAATCGTGTTCAAAAAGAAACGGTAGAGCTTCACGATCAGATGACAAGCTTGCAGGAAGTGGTTAATAGATTTAAGGTATAATAGTGGAACAAGTTTTTATTTATTCTATGGGCTGTGTATAGCCCGAAGGAGTACACGATGTGCCGAAATATTAAGCCGCTTTTCAACTATGAACCGACAGTAACGGAAGATGAGATTCGGGCGGCGTCGCTGCAATTTGTGCGCAAGATCTCCGGGTTTACGGAGCCTTCCAAAGTGAATGAAGCTGCATTCCAGCAGGCTGTTCATGATGTAGCTGCGGTAGCTCAAAAGTTAATGGATGCCTTGGTAACCCATGCAGAGCCTCGCAATCGTGAGGTAGAAGCGCAGCGCGCCAAGGAACGAAATGCGATCCGTTTTGGTACGAAAGAAGTTTAATAGATAGAAAGAATTGGCTTTTCTCTTCGGAGAGAAGCCTTTTTTCGTGCCCGAGTTCGCGACTCTAGATTCTAGCTAGTGTCGCGTGAGTCTAGTTCTGCATATGTTAGATTACGAACTCGAAAGTAGGTGAGTGCAAGTGACGAAAGGGTTTGATTGTTCAACACCGCTTACGGCACAAAAAGCGGCTGCTTTCGTCGGACAAGGTTATACATTTGTCGCCAGATATTTGGTGCCAAGTGGTGCAAAGGCATTAACGAAATCGGAGGCTGACGCCATTAGTGGAGCTGGCTTACAGCTGGTCTCTGTTTTTGAGACAACTGCGAGTCGTGCACTTGGAGGAAGAAATGCTGGATTGGCAGACGGAGCAACTGCCTTACAAGTTGCAGCGCAAGTAGGCCAGCCGGAGGGAAGCTGTATCTATTTTGCTGTTGATTTTGATGTATCTACTGCCCAAATGCCAACGGTCATTGCCTATATTCAAGCAGCAAGTGAAGCTACGCCTGCATTTACAACGGGAGTATATGGTTCATATGCTGTAATGGAGGCTGTGCATGCCGCAGGTGCCTGTTCTCATTTCTGGCAAACATATGCATGGAGCGCAGGGAAGAAATCGACGTTCATCCAGATCTATCAATATTTAAATGATGTGATGGTGAATGGTATTGCGATTGATTATGATGAATCTTATGGGAATGAAGGCTGGTGGAATTCACTTGTAATTCCGGAACCACCTAGTTATCCGCTTTCTATTCATGATGCCAATGCGATCATCCCTTTCCTCTCAGCCGGATATTCAGCAACGTCCTCAATCGCTGCACAAGAAGAATTTCATCGACTTGCCAATGAATTACGTAAGATGTCTGGACAATCCTTGCAATAATTGTGGGAATAGGAAAATATGAATAAAGCCCGGCTGCTCTGGATGAATCCAAAGTGGCCGGGCTTTATTCATTGAATAACCGCGCTGCGTATGTACCACCGATCTTGCAGGGAGGCGCGTTCTAGATGGAAAAGCACCCGCCGACTAGACACCGCGGAAGCTCTAGCCGCAGTCATCGTCACGTTGACTGCGGTGTCGAGCTGCAGGAGCTGGGATGCATCCTGCTCCGGGAACTTGGACAGGCGGCGCATGCTTCGCACATGCATCGCCTGTTCTTGCCCTGTGGTGACCTGCAGCAGCTGCAGGTCACCTTGATGTGCTGCGCTGATCCACACGTCGATCAGCTCCCAGGGTGAGAGCTTGCTGACGTAGTCCAGCAGCAAGCCTGCGGCTCGGTGCACCATGACCTGGTGCGCCGGATCCATGGAGCGGGAGCCGTGGGTCACGCTCCCGAGGAAGTGAATACAGAAATGACCGTTGAAGTCATTTCCAGGTATTCCATCACCGCCGTGCGGCATGCCGTGCATGGAGGCGGCGAGTGTGCGGCCATTCAGCTTGACAAGGACCGCGCGGCGGTCCCAGCTCCATTTGCCGCCATAAATGCTTTTGAGCGTCGCAGAGTCGGTTTTGGTGAGCGGCTGCACATCCGCATGATGGGAGCCAGCGCGACGCTGCCCTTCGAAGCTAAGGCCACTCTCTACATCGAGGACGGTGAAAGAACTATATTTGGGAAGCACGAGGCTTGCTTCCTCCCAGGTGAGCAGCTCGCCATAATGCTTGGCACGGATTGCTTGAACCTGTGACTGAAGCGTCTCCTGCGCTTTGCTCGAGAGCTTGATGATTTGCTTCGCGGCCAAATCGATGACCTCGCCAGTTGGGGTCAGACCCAAGAGCATGGATTGATCGTTTTTGATATATCGGAGTGTGGTGTCTGGCAGTAGAGGTTCTAAATAGGGATCTCCCATTGTGCCCGCTTCTATCGCTCGTTGTAATGATTTATCTACAAAAGTCAACTCTGTTTGATAGACAGCTCGAGGAGATGATTTAACAAGCAATTGAATCGAGTCGGAATCAGCAGATACTTCCCGATGCAGCGGCAGGATACTTTCAGCCTGGGTGCTAGCAGCTAACCCTTGACTCAAAAGGAGCGTAAGAAGGAATGTGACAAGTAGTTGTCGCTGCCTGATAAGAGATCGGACTGAAGACACGTGAGGGCTTCCTCCTTTTTCGGTTAGGTATATTGTCATAGCTATGCTAAGTGTTTGCTTTTTTGCATGAATTTATAAAAGCATATTGTAGATCGTGGAGTGGAGTACTCCTTGTTCGAGTTCGATTGTGATAAAATAACAAAAGAATACGAGTGACCGAATAATTTGGAATGAAAGGAAGGAATTTCACATGGAAGAACCTACAGGGATACCTTTTGAATTACATATCACCGACCAGCGGGTCGTGCGAGGCGATGTTTACAAAGCCAAAACCGCACCAAGTAAAGGGACACTACTATTATGTCACGGCTATAAAGGCTTCAAAAATTGGGGGATGTTCCCGCATGTGGCTAACGAATTAGCTGAAGTTGTGGATGTCGTTGCGCTGAATTTTTCCCATAATGGTATGGGTGAAAACTTGATGGATTTTACGGAGCTTGAGAAGTTCGCCCGTGATACCTACTCCAGGGATCTTGAGGACTTACAAGTTGTCATTTCTGATATTCACAAGAATGAGGTGACGGT
Source organism: Paenibacillus sp. J22P143 (assembly GCF_059692035.1). Lineage (NCBI taxonomy): Bacteria > Bacillati > Bacillota > Bacilli > Caryophanales > Paenibacillaceae > Paenibacillus > Paenibacillus sp. J22P143. The sequence goes on along the minus strand of NZ_JCAUAQ010000004.1, from coordinate 118,678 downwards.
GAAACCGATCTTGTTGCTAGGTCATAGCAGAGGGGCTGCTGTGAGCTTGATCTACGCGTTAGATCATCCCGAGGATATTACGGGAGTCATCAGTTGGAATGGCATTGCCCATGTGGATTTGTTCACACCTGAGAATAAATCAGAGATGAGGGCCACAGGCCGCTCCTATACCTTGAATGGGCGAACGAAACAGATGATGCCGCTCGATCTCGAGATTCTAGAAGATATGGAACGAAATCAAGAGAGATTTGATATTATTGGTAGGGTCAGTGGAGCCACTTTTCCAATTACACTTATTCAAGGAACAGCGGATGGTGAACGGGGGATTCGGGGTTCAGAGAATTTGGTGGCTAACAATGCTAATATTCAGTGGGTGAGGATTCCTGGGGGGAATCATACCTTTGGTAGTGTTCATCCTTTTCAGGGTGAGACACAGCCTTTGAGAGAGGCAATTGTCGAAACGAAACGAGCGATACGGGGGATGTTGGAGTTGTAATAGGGGTATCAAATGGGCTTTCCGGAAGTAGATGAATCTACTTTTGGAGAGTTTTTTTTAATTCTAGTTTAGTATACACGACCTACGATCCAGTTAAGAAAACGGAAGAGGAGAAGCGATCTCAGCTGCACAAAACCTGAAGATAGGCTGGAAAGGGAAGTGGTATTGCATTATGGGGAAGATCAATTCAAATTGAACAAATAGTATATTGATTTGGTACCCATCTCGTACCCAAAACACTTAAATAATCATCTGTTATAATTGTATTTTAACTACTGTTTCAAATCAGAAAACCCGCAAAGCGCAAGGCTTCACGGGCTTCTCTTCGTATGACCTGTAGTGGGCTCGAACCACTGACCCCTACCCTGTCAAGATAGTGCTCTCCCAGCTGAGCTAACAAGTCGTTTATGGATACAGTTAGTAATATACCAAGAATTCGAGAGATTGTCAATTGAAGGGCGGTGTTATTTCTGCCAGAAAAAGATCAGTTTATGCAGGAAAGTAAAGGGCTTTCGCTTCTTTTTGGACCGCGGAATATAGGAAGTGGGTTGATCTTCTGTAAGTGTTGAATCTGATGTTTTCGGGAATAGAATGGAGCGCTCTTCGTTCGATATACCCTGTGATGTCATCGCAAATTGTCAGCCTCTCTGGTAATGAATGTGAAGTTAATGTATCATATCCATGCGATGTTTCCTAGTATAGCTTTCATCTTTCGTGAATTTATGGTAACTTGAGATCATTAGAGTTTGGGAGGAAAAAGGTTATGACGAAACAACAGCATCGTTGGAATTTACGTTTGAAGAGTAGTAATGTGTATTTAGGCACTGTGTATCTAGGCGATCCGCTACCTGAAGTGGAAGATGTGATCATGATCGGCGAAAAAAAATATACGATTCTTGAGCTCGGTAGTACACGTGATGCAAGTGATGTTTTCGTTGAAGAAGTTAAGAAGAAGTAGTTGAAATAAGCGAAAGAGCTGATCTAATGATTAGCTCTTTCATTTTTATGTAATATTGTATAAGGACGCAAGGCTATCAACAAACATTTTGTTATATTCTTCGCGGGAAAGATCTTTACTGCAAGCGATATCTCTTCCTAAAAATTGAAACCAGGTAATTTCTGTTTTATCTTTTTTGTAGACAAACTTTCCGTTTTGAATAAGGAAGGTATCATTTTCGAAAAAAGGTACTTTGTCAAATTCAAGGGCAGATTCGTTTTGTTTTTCGCTAACTAGTGTGGCCAATAGAATTAGCATGCGGTAGGGATCACGGAAAATTTCATATTGCGTGGTCATTGGTTCCATTGGTTCAACACTCCTTTTTCGGGGATAGAGGCAAGGTAATCATACTAAAACTTGGTAATTATTTATAGAGGTTTGGGGAAACTGGTGAGGAAATTGTAGGGAAATCGGAGGATATTTAAAAAAAAGAAAAAGACTGAAGTCACTCTAAGGAGGATCGAGTGATTCAGTCTTTTTGAGCTTGCTCCTACATCAAAGGATTAGCGTTTGTAGCCGCCTAGAGATTGTTCAGCCATTTGCACTAATCTTTTTGTGATGGTGCCACCGATTGAGCCAGCATCACGTGTTGATAAATTACCGTTGTAACCAGAAGGGGAGAGAGGGACACCAATTTCCTGAGCGACTTCATACTTCATTTGATCAAGTGCTGCCTTTGCTTGTTGTACGACTAAAGTTTTAGCCATTCAAAATCATCTCCTTTTTTTTGGTACACCAGTATTATTTGAATGTTCAGAATATTTATTCGCGGTAATCAATAAAATTTCAAAAAAATTTTTATGTAAAATCAATAAACCCCCAACGGTTAAGTTGAGGGGGATATTTGATACATTATGATAACGGTTACATTATTCTTCTTCGGATTGTTCGCTTTCTTCCTCTGCAGCAGCTGCTTCTTCAATCGCTTCAGCGATTTCTTCTTCAGCCTCTTGACTCACCACTTCTTCAGTGGATTCAGCAGAGATTTCTTCTTGCTCATTTTGTTGTACTACTTCTTCCTCTTGGCTCATTTTTTGTCACCTCCTCTGATACGTATAGTAACATTGTATCAGTTCTACTAGGTTATACAAGTAGGTTGGAAGCCAATCTAGCAGATTTAATGTAATCTTGATTGATTTGTCATACTTTAGGGAATAATCGATGCGGAATAGGTCGAATAAGCAGAGAAAACCCGCTATTTTCGCGGGTTTCAGCGATTGTGCATGTTTTGTTTTTCTATGAATATAAATAAGGTTATACAACAATATTTCATGATTTACTATGCTGAGTTTCTATGAAAACCGCTTAGGAGGAATCCGAATGAATCGGTCGGATGTTATTTTAGAGTTACAACTTGTACCAGAATTATTGAAACAAGCAGAAGCCATTTATGTCGATGCCGTATCTGAATTGAACTGGGCTAAGCATATGCTTCTTACCAAGGAGTATGAAGTGATAGGTGAAGGGATTGTTACAGGGAAAAATGAATTGCAACGACAAGCGGAATTATGGCCGTACACGAAAGATTTACAGAAGCAGGTTCTACAGATGGAAGATGCGGTTGAACATACGAAGGTTGAGTTTCACTTCTACAAACGGAAATTAGAAAATCTTCAAATCATCGCCAAGCTCATGACCATTTTATAATTTTCCAAGAAGTTGAACAATGAAGAAGGGGCCTGTGATCGAAAGATTGCAGGTTTTTTTATTTTGGTATCGGAAGTTTTTAAAAATTTTATGGTAAAAAGGGGGTTACCGTGCAGGGCAGTTGTGCATCCTAAGGGTAGAATATACCAATGTGTGGTGTTACAGGAGGATTGTACAATATGAAATCAGTTCAAATCATGGTGACAGCTAGCCTAGGTTTCCTTCTATTGACAGGTTGTCAAGCTGCCAGAAGCACCTCTGTATCTGAGGCGTCTCCGACTCCAGAATCGATCAGTGTTGCGCTCATTGGAGCGAACAATCAATCGGTAGGGTCGGCGCAATTAACCGCTGTCAAAGATGGTGTGCAGCTGGATGTACAGGTTAGCGGGCTTCCTCCTGGTGTACATGGCTTACACATCCATGAGAAAGCGATGTGTGAAGCGCCAACATTTGATTCGGCAGGTGGACATTTCAATCCACAGATGAAAGAACATGGCTTCTTGAATCCCAAAGGGGCTCACGCGGGGGATCTGCCTAATCTCATTGTAGATGCACAAGGCAATGGGAAGTTCAGCGCTGTAACAAAGGCGGTCGTATTGGAAAAGGACAAGCCAAATTCGCTTATAAAAACGGAAGGATCTAGTTTGGTTGTTCATGAGAAGGCAGATGATTTGAAGACGGATCCATCCGGCAACTCGGGTAAGCGGATTGCTTGCGGTGCTGTGAAATAAGGGAAGGAAGGGTTTCGACAACATGATTAAAACACAGGATCTCAAGCTGCAAATGGATGAATTGACAAAACAAAATGATATGGTTCTGATTGAACTAGAGCAGGTCAAAAAAATGTTGATCTTAAGTGCTCAAGGCTCTCAAGGCTCCCAAGCTCAAGCTCAAGACAGCCAAGGGCAGCAGGCTTCCTCTGGCAGCAGTGATTCCGCGCAAGATGAATCAGCGGCGAAGAGCACCTCTCAAAGTCAAAACCAAGATCAAAGCCAGGGTCAAGACGAAAGTCAGAGCCATAGCCAAAGTCAGAATATGAAATCAGGCCAAAGTGATTCGAATAATCAGCAAGTAACTGATTTAGCGAATGAACTTTTGAAAATTAAAGATTTAGTTGTGAAGCTTGAACAAAAAACATCGCACTACGTCAGCAGTCAGTCAAATGGCTCGCTGACCGAGAAAGATGCGGTTAATCTCATTCTGACGCTAATGAATGGCATGGTAGACTGGGCGAGTGAATTCGTATCATCCAAAGCTTCCTCCAATGGCAAGATTCAATAACGGAATGGTTTGAAAAAAAAGTAAAAAGGCTGAGTGAATTCAGCCTTTTTACTTTTTTTTATAAGTAATTAATTAAATTAGGGCTGTATGGCTTTGGTTTTAAAGTTCATCTGCTTTGCACAATACTCAATAATCTCACTCCGCCGAACGATCCCAATGAATTTATCGGAATCATCAACGACAGGTACGAAGTTTTGTACTTTAGCCAGATCAATCAGATCCACCATGTCTGCATGAATATGAACCGGTTTATTTTTAACTCGCAAAGGAACTTCTTCAAGCACATGCCGGTGAGCATTCTCAAAACCGATATGCTCTGAATTTTTGAGAAACCAAAGTAAATCCCCTTCCGTAATGGTTCCTACATAATGACCATCATCGGACAGAATCGGGACAGCGGTATATCGATGATACTCCATGCGCTCCAACGTTTGTCGAAGGGTTGCTTGTGGAGTCGTGGTAATGACTTCGGATTTAGGTAATAGGAAAAAGGCGATATTCATCAGGCACACTCCTTACATAAGAATCAATGTGTCTAGTATATCAAACTTTGCGCATAGAATCTAAACCTGTGATGGATGCTAGTAGTGAGGTGAACGGAAATGAATCGAGCATTGACTACAGCTGTGATCGGTATTGGTGCCGCTCAAGCCATCAAAGTACCTTTAACGTATGTGTTCAGTAAAAAATGGGATTGGTCACAATTGGTTCAAACGGGTGGGATGCCGAGTTCACATTCTTCAGGTGTTACGGCATTGGCCACATATATCGGGATGAAAAGAGGCGTTTCTGCCATAGATTTTGCGGTATGCTCCGTATTCGGGGCTGTTGTCATGTATGATGCGATGGGCATCCGCAGATCGGCTGGCGAGATAGCGGTTGAAGTGAATGATCTAGACGAGCAAGTGGAACGAATTGCCCGGCAGCATCCTGGGTTGTATCATGCGAGAAGGCGCAAAGCTTTGAAGGAACGATTAGGGCATTTACCGCGGGAGGTAGCCGTTGGCGCTCTCTTAGGGTTTGCCATTGGAGCTTGCAGCTATTTATTGGACCGAAAATAAAGTCGTGATCCGTGTACATGTGGACAACATTTCCGGAATGGGATAAGATCAAGAAACGATCTTAGAGAGGAAGAAACCCACATGGAAACTACTCGTGTTACGACAATGGAGCAACTGAAAGCTTGCTTTGCTGTCCGATTTAATGTGTTTGTCGATGAACAGCAAGTACCGGCTCACCTTGAGATGGATGAGAAGGATGGATCGCCGGAAGCGTGTCATCATTTTCTCATTGTAGATGGAGAAGTCCCAATTGCCACATCCAGATGGTATGAATATCAAGAGGCAACAGCCAAATTACAGCGTGTTGCCGTCTTAAAGGACTATAGAGGGCGATCTCTGGGGAAACAACTAATCCTTGCTATGGAACAACAGGCTCTTGAGTTAGGTTGCAAATATGCGATTCTCGATGCGCAATGCCAAGCAGAAGGCTTTTACAGCCAGTTGGGCTATCAAGTAATCTCAGATGAGCCTTTCTATGATGCAGGCATTCTACATGTCAGAATGAAGAAAACACTTTAACTTACAGCTGCATTGTCATTCCCGGATGTCATACTCACGGCAAGTGGAAAGGTAAGAATAAATCGTGTGCCTATACCGAGCTCGCTTTCCACTTCCAATGTACCATGATGATCCTGTACAATTTTATAACAAATGGATAAACCTAGACCGGTGCCTGTTTCTTTGGTAGTGAAGAAGGGATGGAAAATTTTCTCTAGCTGATCACTCGGAATGCCAGGTCCGTTATCCGCAATGATTAAAGTCGCGTTCTTCTGATCGCGGCTTAATTTCATGTGGATAGAGCCATTTGCTTCCATCGCTTCACAAGCATTTTTCATCATGTTTAAAATAAGCTGTATCATTTTATCTTTATCCATAAGCATGAGAACGGCATAGGACGAATCATGAAAATGTATTTCATGTCCAGAACTGGTAGCTTCGGATTCAATAAGCGAAATAACTTTCAAGACACATTCGTTCAGCGAATGGGTTTGAAAGATGGTTTGGTGCGGCTTGGAAAATTGCAAGAACTCGCCGGTCAAATCGCTCATCCGATCGATCTCTTCCATGATCAATCTATACCAACTTTTAATATTGTAATCGTTTGCTTTTGATAATTGCAAAAAACCTTTGACCGTTGTCAGGGGATTTCGAATCTCATGAGCCATTCCCGAAGCTAGTTCTCCGACGACACGCAGTTTTTCTGACCGTTGCAGTTGTTCTTCACGTTTTAACCAAGATTCACGTTTCTTCATAAATAGATTATGCTCAGCGTGCAAAATAAGATCATCTTTCGTCAAGGCATCTTGCGGAAAAATAGCAAACCCATATGTATTTTGAATGCCTGTAAGCTTAGGAAGCTCAGAATCCAACTTCTGTTGAAAAGAAGCAGTTGTTAGAAAATCCTTATGAAGCGGCATGACCACAGCGAATTCATCTCCACCATATCGTGCAATATAGAGTGCATCTTTGAATAATATTTGCAGAAGATCAGCCATTTGCTTCAGAACAAAGTTACCTGCCTGAAAGCCTCCAGAAGTATTCATGGCTTTCAGATCTGTACAATCGATAAGAAAAAGCACAAGTGGCTGATGAAGCTTGATTTGTTGCTCAAGTCTCCTGTGGCATTCTTCATAGTTATAAAGACCGGTTAGCGAGTCTTTTTGCGTTATTAAATGGCGTTCATTGCGAATGCGTTCTGTTTTTCCGCTTCGTAAGAAAGCAGCTCGTGTTAACAAGGTAACTGCTGTGAAGTCAAGGATACTTGTTAATCCGAACATGGATTCTTTTGTCGCAGAATGTGTTATGAAATTGACTATGGATAAATACATTATCATAAAACCTGCTGAAAGAAACCACGCTTTCTGTAGGTTTTCTTCTTTATAAGTATGGCGTGCCAGTGTTATTAAATATAGGGGATAGCATAAATTAGATTGACCAATTGCATGAAGCGATCCGATGATGAGGAGTTGAATCCATGACATGGCAGGATGTGAAGATTGAAAACGAACAGATAGGACATATAGACAAACAGCTATAAGTAGTAAAGGGATGTTTAGCACTGATTGTAGATATATAGTATATAGGCCATAGAGTATGACATAAGCATAATAAACCCCATTGATAATCACCGTATCATCTCCCAAATCGAAATATCCGCCGTTCACTCACTCTTGTGACATGTTCTATACTAGTCATAAAATCCCTGCTGTTCTCGAAAAAAAAATGAAAAAAAATGAGAAAAAAAGGGGAATTTATCGAAAAAAGCCTTGAGAATAAATATTCTCAAGGCTTGGGGCGAAAATTTAGATTAATCGAAGATTTCGATGATGTCATGTTTGTGGATAAAGGTCATGTGACCTGTGTGACCGATGTAGTTCGGCATGTGATCGTCATAGTGCATCAGATAGACGAGTTTCTGAATTTCTTCTGGAAGGGTAAGAAGTTCGTCTAATGTTGTGTGAACATAACCAGGTCCACTTAATTGACAATCGTGAAAAATGGTGTGACAATTTCTTGTATGTATAACCTCATTAATAAGAAATTCCTTATTAAATTGCATGTCCGCGCTATAGAAAGTTCGATGATTGATAAAGATCGAATAGTTCAGTTTTTGGGCAATATGAAGTGTGGGTATGATTTCAAGGGTAAGCTCAGGCGAGATTTCAAATGGTATATTCTCATGCAGAAAGACAAGCTCGAAATAATCTTGGAGCTGGTTGAAGCCTTCCGCGGGATTATGTAGACCGCCTTTCAAGGAATTCTCCCAAAGCATATGTGCTAATTCCTCGGTTAAGTAAAGCTTCGTTCGCTTCCGGTTATATTGATAGAACAAACGGAAGGCCACTTCTTCAAGGCCGCCAATATGATCAGCGTGTATATGCGAAATGAGAATACCATCTATTTGGTCCAGTGCTATACCAATTTCATAAAGTGATTTAGGTATAGTAGAACCACAATCAATGAGCGTATTGGTGTTCGATGATTTGATTAATGCACTCGTATTGTAATACATTTTGGAAAAGGCACTGCCGGTTCCCAACATTTGAATTTGCAAACTCATTCAGCAGCCTCCAATTTTCGACAAAAACCCATCTTTTTCTAATGTAACATGGGAGGTTGCAGACTTTCAACCTATATATATGGAATTACAAAAACCGTATAGCTAAAGTACTCGAATAGAAGGTGTTGATTTCTCAATGAATTGGATGCTTATATCCCTTATTTTTTTGCTCATCCTGTTAGGTTTAGTTGGACTATCAACGTATGTAGGATGGCAGTTAACCCACCCAGAGCGGAAGCCGGTAGATGATACACCCGAAAATTATTTCATGCAGCGAATCGATGTTAAATTTCTGAGCCGAACGCCAGGTGTCATGTTAGACGGCTGGTACCTGAAGTCCCCTAACGCGCCATCAGCCTCTACTGCCATGACTGTCATCATGTCTCACGGCTATGCGGGAACACGACTGGAGAAGGGACTCCCTGCCTTATCGTTAGCTCAAGCGCTTGTGAGCGCAGGTCATCATGTACTCATGTTTGATTTTCGGAATTCAGGACTTTCTGAAGGGAAGACAACAACGATAGGTTTGTTAGAAAAGGAAGATATCCTCGGCGCGATAGATTGGGTGAAAACGCAAGCTAGCATCCCAACGAAAATTACTTTACTTGGTTTTTCCATGGGCGGCACTTCATCCTTAATGGCTGCAGCGGAAGAGAAAGCCGTATCAGGTGTCATTACGGATAGTGCTTTTAGTCAATTAAGTCCTTACCTAAAAGAAAATCTACCTGTGTGGTCTAAGCTCCCGCGAATCCCTTTTACACCACTGATTTTATTTATTCTGCCGAAGTTGATCGGTGTAAACCCACATGCCGTTGATGCATTAGCTGCAGTCGATCGAATTTCGCCAAGGCCTGTGTTATTCATTCATAGTCAGGACGACCCTGCTATTCCTTTTGAGAATAGTGTCCAGATGTATATGCGACATCCTGAAGAGTTTGAGCTATGGCTCACACAAAAAGCGGGGCACGTAGGCTCCTTTCAGCTGGAAACAGAAGCGTATATTGCGCGTGTTCTGAATTTTATAGCAAAATTATAAAATCATCGCAACTCTTCATAACCATCGGCGTATAAAGATGCAGACAGACAGATGACTAACGAGGTTGGAGGTTAAAAAGAGATGAAAGTTCAGCGCATTTTTACGTTGATGGTTGTGTTCTTTGTTTTAAGTACGGCTGCGGTGGTAGCCTCGTCGATATGGGGGGAATATAAAGGATATAATATCGCCAGGCTAGTCATTAACAATGAAACGAAGGAATTCGGAGATTCTGATGTTCCGCCCCTCATTGTGGACGGCAAGACAGTGCTGCCTTTACGTGCAATGAGCGATGCACTACAAGCTTTGTTAAAGTGGGAAGATTCAAGTAAAACGGCCTACTTGTTCAAACCGAATGTACATATGTTCTTTACATCGGAAGTTCGTAAAGATTCGTCTATCGTTCCTTTCAGCGTTGTAGCTCGAGGAGATGATGTGAACTTCACTGTATTCACGCAAGTGGATAACTTGAAAACGAGCATTAATTCTGTTCGCGTTTCTATTGTTTCTCCTAGTGGAAGTAATGTAATTGCCCCTGTAGAGAAATCAATTTCAGATTCCAAAGCGTCGTTTTGGTTGAAAGTTCCTTTATATGGCGTTTCCTTTGATGAAGCGGGCACGTATGTTGTTAAATTTGCTATGCAGCAAAGTGGAAGCGGCGAGTATTCGGTCGTTTCAGAAAAGCAAATTCAATCCGAGTAAAGCAAGTGGGCATAAACTGGTTTGACCTCTTATTATGAAAATGTTAGGATATTTAAGTAACTTATTACTTTATGAAATGAGGTTCTGCCTGTGAGCGATGAGAAGCATGATCATGTGCACGGCCCGGACTGTGACCACGATCACGACGAGCAAGGGGAAGATGTTTTTATCGTAACGGACGAGAACGGTGTAGAACATGAAATGGTCATGGTATATACCTTCCAATCTCAGGAGCAAGCGTATGCTGTTTTACTCGATCGTAATGATCCTGAAGCAGACGGCGTCATTTTCCGCGTTGAAGAAGAGGACGAAGATGCTTTCCTCGTCAACATTGAAGATGAAGCAGAGTGGGAACGTGTGGTAACGATTTACAATGAAATCGTGGCTCAAGAAGGCGAAGAATAAGAGCTATACATAAGAACCCCCTAGCAGAGTGATCTGTTAGGGGGTTTCTGTTTGTAACAATTCATTTTCTAGGATTGAAATACATAATTCTACCGTTAAATAGATGAAGTTCAGCTTTCAGAAGTTTGCCCAGATATTTGCAGAATTCATTACCCTTGCTCTTGTCACCATGTGTGGCATTGTCGGGTAATACGAATTGCACGTACTGGCGCTCCTGCTCCTGGTTTTGTTCAGAACCGACTCCAACCACAATCGCATGGTATAAGGGATTGATACCCTTCAGATAAAACCATTTGCCCTCGCCTTCCGGTTTCGTCTCAATCGTATAAGGGAATCCGGCTTCGTCATACTCCCAACCGAGCTGCTTGGCAGTAAGACTGAGTTGATCGCGATAATGCAGAAGCTTTTCCTTGAGTTCATCCAAGGTGAGTGCGGAGACAGTAGATCCTGTTACGAATTTAATATAAGCGCTTTGAGCCATTCCTTGATCACCTCATTCGCAAAACATCACCCATATCATAGCATCATGTAAACGGTTTTACAATATATCCCTCGTGGTAGAGAGATTAGAAGATCGCTTGTGTTTCTACGATAACTTTTACCTGTTGAACACTGCGATCCTCAGGCCCTTTGACAGGTAATCCGACTTCCACATGCTCAACAATGTAGTCAATCAACTCTTGCGTAATGACTTCACCTGGAAGCAAAATGGGGATGCCTGGCGGGTATACATAAATGAACTCTGCAATGATACGATCAGCCGAGTCTTTGAATGGCAGTATTTCAGTTTCGCCATAGAAAGCATCGCGCGGCGTTAGGGTTAGTTGCGGGATAGCAGGAACCTTGATGACAACTTCTTTCACTTCTACAACATCATCATTGATATGTGACAGTTCTCTTAAGGCCGTGAGTAAGATGTCGACATTCTCTTGCGTATCTCCGGGAGTGAAGAGACAGAGGATGTTGTACATGTCACTCATCTCGACTTCGATATTGTAGTGTTCACGCAGCCAGTTCTCGACTTCAAATCCAGTTACACCTAGCTTACGGACATGTACACAGATTTTGGTAGGATCATAGGCGTAAGTGGCCTCATCGCCGAGAATTTCTTCCCCGAAGCAATAGAGGTTAGGAATCTCGTTGATTTGTTTTCTCGCATAGTGAGCAAGCTCGATTGTGCGTTCTGCCATTTCGCGTCCGTTAATAGCAAGATGTCGGCGAGATGTATCTAATGAAGCGAGTAAAATATACGAAGTTGATGTCGTTGTCAGCATCGAGATAATCGTCTGGATTCGTTTCGGATTCACACGATTTCCTTTGACATTGAGAACTGAGCTTTGCGTCATGGAACCGCCAAGCTTATGTACACTCGTTGCAGCCATATCAGCTCCAGCTTCCATCGCGGACATCGGCAGCTTTTCGTGGAAATGAGTGAGCACACCATGCGCTTCATCAACAAGAACTGGGATGTTATAGCTGTGAACCAGATCAACGATCTCTTTGAGGTTCGTACATACGCCATAATAAGTTGGATTGATGACAAGCACGGCTTTCGCGTCTGGATGTTTCTCGAGTGCACGGCGGACGGAGCGAGTCGGTATGCCATGATCAATACCTAAGTTTTTGTCGCGAGCAGGTTGGATAAAGACGGGCTTAGCTCCAATGAAAATAATTGCGGCTAGTACGGATTTATGGACATTCCGTGGCACGATAATTTTATCGCCTTCGGAACAGACCGTCATAATCATCGTCATAATCGCGCCGCTTGTACCTTGCACGGAGAAAAACGTGTGATCCGCGCCAAACGCATGTGCAGCCAGCTTCTGAGCTTCTTCAATGACTCCCATCGGTTGGTGGAGATCATCTAGGGGTGCTATATTGATAAGATCGATGGACAGGGCGTTGTCGCCAATGAAAGCACGAAACTCCGGGTCCATGCCGACTCCTTTTTTATGGCCAGGAATGTGAAACTGAATTGGATTTCTTTCCGCATGCGCAAGCAATGCAGAGAACAGGGGTGTACGGGTATGATCCACCTGATTATCGCTTCCCTTCTATCGTGGATTGCTTGTCCTAAAGAAAGCAACAAACAAAATGAGTATATCAAACTAGAGATTTCATGCAAGTTAATTTTTTCAAAATAGTTTGCTCCAAACGGGGTCAAACTAACAGTAAGATGTGTAAATAGGCAATTTAAAGGAGAAATCGGATGGTTTGGATGCAAAAATGGCGGAAAAATCGGTTATTTTCCCCATTTGTGATGGAATTGTTAATTATTATGTTTGTCGTCGAATTTGTAAAGGGCGCTTTACTTTTAACCATTTTACCAGTTTATATGAAAACGACGCTTGGTGCTTCTGCTTTTATCATCGGATGGACGCTTGCCGCCCAATATATTGGTGATAATGTATTACGTACACCCGTTGGGTGGATCATTGATAGGCTTGGATATCGTGTAACGATGCTAACAGGTGTTTTATTGACATTCCTGTCGGTTATCATTATGGCAATCACAACCCAGTATAGCTGGATGATTATCGGTTGTGCGCTCCTTGGGTTCGGGACGGCACCTTTATGGCCCTGTGTAATCACGGGAACGACAGAGGTGGCAGGGGATGATAGTAAAGCAACGATCATGAGTGTGGTTTATATGGCATGGCTCACAGGTGTGGGACTAGGTCCTGTGGCGATTAATTTCTTCGTTGGTGAAAATAACTATGCTTTTGCATTCAAGCTGCTCATTGGCTGTATGACGTTGGTCGTCCTTGTCGCTCTCATGCTTCCGCGTAAGCAGTCCGTTAACGTAGTGAGTGGTAGTCTTGAAGAGAAGAAGGTCACTACAATGTCGGGGCAAGTAAAAGGACATCGCTGGTTGAATAGTGTGTCTACCTATTTAAGCGAAGTACGCAAATCAATGTCGGTAAGTCCGTTGATGTTTCCCGCTATGTTTGCGCAGACGTTCGCTCTAGGGATTCTAACACCCATTTTAACGCTTTATGCGAAAGATGTATTACAGCTTAGTTCCTTTCAATACAGCATGTTCTTGATCGCTGGCGGTGCGGTAACGGTCATTTTTCTGATTCCAATGGGCAAAATGGTAGACCGTTTGGGGATTCGCCCTTTTTTACTCATTGGATTTACGCTTAGCTCGGCTGCACTGCTGCTTTTTACTTTCGTGAAATCGATGGGTATGCTGTACGCTTTGGTGGCGGTACTTGGCGCAGGCTATGCGTTCATTATTCCATCATGGAATGCATTGATTGCTTCCGCTATTCCACCGGAGAAAAGAGGGGCGGTTTGGGGGTTTTTCCTTACGATTGAAGGGCTTGGGATGATCGTAGGCCCTATCGTCTCTGGGAAGCTATGGGACGAATATGGGTATCACGCGCCTTTCCTCACGAGTGGATTGGTACTCGCTATACTGCTTGTTCTTCAAATGTTCATTTCCATCCCCAAAAAAGGTATGGTACGATAAGGAAAATGAATTGGTTTGGAGGCTTAACGCATCATGAATAAACAGATTGGAGTCATCATGTTGTTGCTGATGACGATCTTTATCGGATTCGGAATTATCATTCCTGTGCTGCCGGAAGTCGTGAATGAAGCAGGAGCGAAGTTCCATAACGCATTACTCTTATCGGTGTATTCTGCGGCTTCCTTCTTGATGTCTCCTATCTGGGGAGGTTTATCAGATCGTATCGGACGTAGACCGATTATCCTAATCGGATTATTAGGCTTTAGTGTGAGCTTCTTGATTTTCGGCTTTGCGAATGATCAGCTATGGATCATGTATGTATCCCGTATTCTAGGCGGCTTATTCTCAGGCGCAGCAACGGCATGTGCTGTAGCTTATGTAGCGGATATTACAACGGCAGAGAATCGGACCAAGGGAATGGGTATGGTTGGGATGTCGATTGGCCTAGGCTTTATCTTCGGACCTGCGATTGGCGGGATTGTCAGCAAATGGGGACCCTACACACCTTTCTTCGTGGCTGCCGTACTATCTTTTGCATCATTCTTATTTGCTGCAGCGATTCTAAAAGAATCCTTGACGGTGGACAAGCGCAGATCCTCGAAGGAAAAAGCTCCATCTCGCTGGACCGCATTCGATGGTGCATCTAAGTATCTGTATGTGTTATCGTTTTTCGTTTCGTTCACTTTGGCGGGACTTGAAGCCACGCTGCAGTATTATCAAATGTCCAAAATCGGCGCCACGCCTTTTGACATTGGGATGATGTTCCTAGCGAGCGGCATCGTCGGTGCCTTGATCCAGGGCGGCGTTGTACGCCGTCTGGTGAAGCAAGGGGCCGAGCAGTACGTCATCGGCATCGGTTTATTGCTCTCAGCAGCAGGCTTCTTCCTGCTGCTGTACTCTAGCAGCGTCGTAACCGCTGCGATTTACTTATCGGTCTTCGGCGCAGGGAATGCGCTGATCAGACCGTGTGTGACGTCGCTGATTACACAGCGCACGAAGGTTGGACAAGGCGTCGCGACAGGCCTCAGCTCCTCCATGGACAGCCTGGGCCGCATTGCAGGCCCACTCCTTGGCGGAGCGGCGTTCGCGATCGCGCATTCGCTGCCGTTCATCATCGGCGGCGTGCTCTGCTTAGCTGCGATCTTGCTGCTGCAGCGCTTCATTCTGGTTGATCGCCAAACTACCACGCAACGAGCGGTATAGCACGTTAACAAAAATCTGCACATTCATTTCTCCTGAAGGAGAGGGATGTGCAGATTTTTGTTTACAACAGTAATAACTGACCATTTCGGCATGTTACCGCGGAGATAAGCCGTACATAATGAAATTGACGGTATAGTCGATTTCTTTCTCTTCATCCCACTCGGCATCGGGAACTAGGAGAAACCGTGCAATGAGAAACCCGATAATCGTGGAAACAATCAGCCGCATCGTAGTGGGTGTTGGGAGGTCAATGATTTGACCTTGCTTCTGGAAATGTCGTATCGCTTTATAGGCCTTCTCCAATACTTGAACAGCTACCATGTCTTTAAATTGTTCGCGAAGCTCGTTGTGGAACGGAATTTCATGCATGAAGATTTTGATCACAGGAAAATGTTTGCGGGCAAATTCTAAGCGATTCACGGTAATCGCGCGTAAGAAGGATTCAACGCTTGGATAATCAGCTTCCAAGACTTTGGTGAAATCTTTAACCGCGAACGGAGCAATGAGTTTGGTCATCATAGGTGCCACGATCGAGAGAAGCAGCTCTTTTTTCGTTTTGTAATGACGAAAGATCGTACCTTCCGCAACGCCAGCCTTCTGGGCAATCTCGCTCGTAGAGGAGCCTGCAAAACCTTTCTCAGAGAAAATCTCCACGGCGGCTTGAACAATCTTAATCTGTTTATCGGTCATTTTCTCTTCTTCGTCGTTCAGACGCAGCAGTTCAGTTAACCACGGCTCGATATCGGACATTGCATTCACCTCTTTTTCTGTTCATAGACATCCATCCATTATATCTTACGATGCTTCTTCAATGCCACAATATTCAAGATCATAAAGACGAGAGTAAATGATGCAAGTACGAGCACATCGAGCCATATGCGATCCCAGCCTGCGCCGCGAATCATAATATTCCGCAGGGCGTCAGCACCGTAATATAACGGCATCAAATGACCGATCCAACGAAGGTATACGGACATTGTATCCAAGCTAAACAATCCGGAGAAGAATACCTGAGGCACAATGATGAGTGGAATGAACTGAATCATTTGAAACTCATTGTTGGCGAAGGCAGAAATCAGCGTCCCCAAAGATAGCGCA
Source organism: Paenibacillus sp. J22P143 (assembly GCF_059692035.1). NCBI lineage: Bacteria > Bacillati > Bacillota > Bacilli > Caryophanales > Paenibacillaceae > Paenibacillus > Paenibacillus sp. J22P143. Next base: position 102,219 of record NZ_JCAUAQ010000004.1, on the reverse strand, counting down.
GAAAGGGCTAGCAACAGGGTAATGAGTAGGACATACCAGAAGGATCCTACTAACATAAGGCCGAGTACACTGGTTGCAAACCAAGCAATGAGTGTAGCTTGCAAGGTGGTGAAGATCCCAAAGCCGAGGATGTACCCGATGACGATCTCCCATCGGCGCAAAGGGGTAGCGAGTAATCGCTCCAAGGTTCCACCCGTACGTTCTCTCAGGAACGACACACCTGATAGCAGGAATACGAAAAAGAAGACAAAGAATCCGATAAGTACGGGTCCGAAATTATCAAAAGCAGCCATATCAGCTGCGCCGTGTAAATACGTAATTGTAGGCGTTAGAGCTGTTGCGTTGCCAGCTGGGGCTGCGCTCTGTAATGCCTTTTGCAACAAGAAGAGTACAGCTTTATTCTTGGATGGATCACTGCCTTCCAGTGTCAGTTGCGGCGTAGTTCCATTCATGGCAAGCACCGCATCTAAGTTGACATTCCTCAATTCCGATTGGGCATCCTCTGCCGTATAGACGGTAACCTCCGCGTTCAAATCCTGCAGCTTCTGAATAAGTGGGGCAGGGACATTCACGGCTCCAAGTTTAGGGGCGTACGTGTTGCCATTGAAGACTAAAGACATCATGAACAAGATGAGCATGGGGGCAACCAGCATCATCATGAGTGTACGTTTATCATGGAAAAATTGGCGAAGGATGCGAATAACAATGGCCCGAATTCTCATGCCTGAGCACCTCCATAGACTAGGAATGCTTCTTCAATAGTGGAGGAGGAGGTAGCTTTCTTTAACTCCTCTGGCGTCCCTACAGCAGTGAGACTTCCGTCACGAATCATGCCCAGCTGATGGCATTTATCGGCTTCATCCATGACATGTGTGGTTAAAAGAATGGTAGTTCCCTTCAGGCTCAGATTCGTTAGCTCCTGCCATATCGATTTTCGCAAGACAGGGTCAATCCCTACCGTCGGCTCATCGAGAATGAGTATGCTTGGCTCATGAAGCAAGGAAATGGCAAGTGATAAGCGTCGCTTCATTCCACCCGAATAGTTGCTGACTTGCTTCTTCAAATGATCGCTTAAATCAACAAGCTCCATAACAGCTTGAATACGCTGCTTACTTTTGGCTCTGCCCAGTCCATATAAGGCAGCGAAGAACGCCAGGTTCTCCTGTGCGGTTAATTCGGTGTATAAGGCATCTGATTGTGCCATATAGCCGATTTGCGAGAGCATCGCTAGCTGTGGCATCTTCTGGCCGAGCACGTTAACCTGACCGGTTGTAGGGGTGTCAATACCTGCGATCATGCGCACAAGCGTTGTTTTACCAGATCCGGAAGGACCCAGGAGTCCAAAAATTCGCGCACTAGGTACCGCAAGTGTAATGTCTTTCAACACCGTTTTCTCACCAAATTGTTTGCTGACCCCTTGCACTTGAATCGATGTGGCCGACGTCATAGCCTGCACCTCTTTCGAATAATAGTAAAGTGAGTAATCACTCATTTTTCGATCTACCTTCATCATACGACAAATGTATGCCGTTGAGAAGTGAGTAATCACTCATTATCCGAAAATAGGATACCAAAAGAGAGGCATTCCGTAGAATGCCCCTCTTGTTATTCTCATGAAACTTACTATTTCGCCTTTGGTTCCATTTTGTGATCAACCCACTTCTCAATGGATGGTGTTAATTGATCCTTGATGGATACCACTAGCTTGTCTTTGGAAATACCCTTCGCTTGCGCAATCTCAGCCAAAGACTTACCTGCATGCAACTGTGTTCGGAGCTCGTCCTTCGTCATGCCTAGCGATTTGGCGAGCTTCTCCGTATCGGGTTTTAATCCGAATTTGTGCTTGCCGTGTCCGGGATGATGCGCTAACAGGTTCTTCTCATTGAGAATGAACTTGAGGTGCTCCCCGAGCTTTTGCTTCATGTGATCGCCTTGATCCGTCGTTAACTTGCCATCTTTCACGGCCGCTTCAATCTTCGTCGTCCGCATTTGTTGGAGCTTCGCGGTTAAATCAGCTTCCGAAATTCCTTTTTCTGCGGCGAATTCAACAATGCTTTTACCGCTCTTTAGCGATTTGAAGAGGACTTCTTTGTCGACACCGATAACCGTGGCGGATTCTTCAATAATAGGCCACTTCCGTTTATGATGTCCGCCTTGACCATGCTCATCAGCTTGTTGCCACCTAGCGGTTGGCTGCTCGTCAGAATCAGGGTTTTGTGCGACAGCCGTAAGGCTCCCCCCTAAGATACAGGTGAGTGCGATCGAGCTGATTAGCAGCTTTCTCATGTTGATGTTTTCCAATGTGTGCGAGGCCTCCTTTCCTGTTTATTAGGAATTACAGGACTTAGTCTGCGCAGGAAAGCCTCGTTTTAGTTGAATTTAACCTTAATTTAACATAAATTTTTGCTGAAATTAGAGTGATGGCGTGTCCACTGCAAGCTTGTACAAAGGTAGCAGTTTCTCGAAGGTTTGTTCGATCAAGCGCTCGAGTTCAGCGGGATTAGCTAACACGGGGTCATCGAAGCTGAGGTTTCTACCGATGAGCAGCTCGGCTTTTTTGACATCGCGGAAACGAATAAGCGCTTCATTCCAGCCCTTAGTGTCGAGCTTAGACACGGGTGTTGCATCTTTTTTCATATGATCAAAGGATAGTAGGAAATCAGCAGGAATCTCATCGCGAATCTGCTTTAAATTGTTCATGTACGTCTTTGCGATATTACCCTTGTTCGGAAGCTCATAGATAAGTGCAAGCCAGATAAAAACACGATCATCGAAGAGTCCAACTTGGAAGTGAGGAACCTGCTTGTAGCCGCGCTTATTCGGACATATGGCCATCCAGGTATCAACAGGGGGATTGATTTTACGACGTAAATGCTTGGCAATATGCAGGAACATTTCTGTGCCAGATTGCACGGATAATTCTGCTGTTAAAAGATCACCTAGCGATTTAAATTTAGGTTGAATTCGCTCGCGAATGGCAGCCATACGCCCGTCTAAGCCTTCAATAGCGAAGGTATCGAAATCGTGTTGTGTAAATCCTGTAAAACTCATAGTAAATAGATCCTCATTTCACATTCATGTTTCCAACTATTCTAAAGCAAATGAACCCTTCCCGCAATGCATGGGGGAGTTTCGTATTAGGTTTACATAGGTCAAAAGATCGATATTGTCGAATCAAGCAGGGAAATTCAGGAATTTGTCGAATTCTAAAGTCAACGAGCTTTGGAAAGGTACAGGAGGAATGGTTATGAAGAAGATGCCAAAATGGTCAAAAGTTGCAATCATCGGAACACTTATGGGTACATGCTTCGGGGCAGGCGTTTATGCACAGGATGTGCTTCAACGTGTCGATGCGTATCTGAGAAGTGATTATAAGGTTGTCGTCAATGGCCAAGCCGTACAGCTTGCAAACCCGCCGTTGATTTATAATAATTCGAGTTATTTGCCAGTGAAGGAATTAGCTGGCTATCTGGGTGCTGTTGTCAATTGGACGGAGAGCACGAAGACGATTTATGTGAATTCGCGGGTGAATCCGAATCAGCCAACAGAGGGCAATCAAACGAATTATGCCGAAATTGTGCTGCAATATGCTTATTCGCAGTATTTAGATTATCGTGGGGCAACCTATCCCGTGTTGATTAACAACACGGATCAAGCTTATTATCGGTTAAGCGATATTGAGCGAATGGGGATTCGAACCGATGGCTTGCGCAAGGCGAAGGAGAAATTTACAGGTCAATTGTTCGTGAGCGAGACTGAATTGAGAAATGTATGGGGGAACGAACCACCGCAAATATCCTACTCAAATTACGAATCAATTGTCGTAACGGGAGAAAAGGATCCAACCAAACTAAAGGTCTTGAAGGGATTTGTTGATGGATATCGTTATTTCCAGATCAATGACGTGACTTATTCGTGGAATCCCATCATCATCGATAAGCTGACGACCGAAAATTCATACAGTTACTTACTAATGGACAATGGTCACTTCTTTCGAACAACAATCAATTTGAATCAAATTGTAAGATCGGATAATACTTTCGATTATTCGATTGGAAGTTCTTCGAAAGAAGACATCGAGGCTGGAAAGTGAACGAGGTAAACAACTAAAAGGGCAGCTCCTGAAGGGAGGGGCTGCCCTTTCGTATCGGATGAGTATTAAATAACGAACGCGCTAGTGATAATAACCAATAAGATGAAAAGAACTAAGATTGCTGCAGAAGACCCATAACCGCCGCCACAAGCACCGCCAACACCTGCTACGCCATAACCCATTTGATTCACCCTCTCTTTCTTAGACCTGTTCATCCACTTTCGAAATAGCATATGGATTTATGTACGGGATGGAATGGGCCTTTGACGACATCTCACGTGATTGTGCTCGTGTCCCTAGTCAGGTGCGGATTTTGCCAGGATATGTGGTATAATGATCGAATGGACATTGAAGGGAGCTTGGTTAAAGGATGACAGCAAACGAGGTTGCAGAGTGGATGCTTAATGAACTGAAATCGGCGGGAATTTTGTATCAGAAGGACGCTGTTGACTATATTCTTAAGCATTTTGGGGAATCATTTATTTATGTCAATGACAATGGAAATCAAGCGATTTCCAAAGAGGTTAAGAAAATCTTCAAAAAATTACATGGCGGTAAAGCCGCATGGGAACGCGATGGTTTTTTCTGGGGCTGGCACTAATCATAGTTTTGACTAAACATGGGCTGTAGCTGATGGCAAACAGGCATCGGCTTTTTTGTGCGCTTTCTTTTAAAAAAATATCCATAATCCAAGTTGCTAAAACATAGAATTCATAATAAGATAACTGTAAGAACACAAGTTGTCTGAATATTTAAATAAATGGTGTTGCGCCAATTATGGAGGGGATTGCCGTGAGTAAGAGTCATGAAGTGGAGTATTGCAACCTAGAGTTACGATTTGATCGCCGGCTAATCCGGAACTTCATCAAAGCACTCATTCAAGAAGGATATTCGCTGTACTGGAATGAAAGTGAACTTCAGTTTATCATTTCTATTCGAACTGGTCGCAAGCTGATTAAGCTGAAATTCGAACGAATTGGCGAGAAGTATAAAATTGTTGGCAATTATTCATTTAAGGATGAGAAGCTTGCTGAAATGATGGAGAAGCTGATCGGAGATACACGCGGTCATGCTGTTGTTAAAAGATTTAAGGATCGGCAAATTCTCATTGAGAATATTATGTTCGGAGAAATTATCCGTATGGTGGAGATTAGCGGAATCGAGCATAAGGTGCTGTATCAGAAGGAGCCTGCTGTGACCGTAGAAGAAGTCATGCAAGCACTAAGATCGAAGAGGACGGATGAACGCATCCCTATTTTGCGAATGGAGATTGACTATGAACTAGCTACGCTGCAAGATGCCATCTCATCCGGGGATACTAAGGCTGCGATGGAAAGTAAAGTCAAATTGATTGAAATGAGACAAGAAATGCTTCTATTGGAGATGTGAGAATGAATAGTGTGCTGGGATAAAAGAGAGCCTGTATGAACGTATACGGGACTCTCTTTTGTGTGTTTTTAGGGCATGGTAAATCGTGTATTGTTTATTTGAAAAGCTTCGTTTATAATTATTTTATAAAAGTTAAAGCGCTTAAACTTTCGCGAGAATCACAGGAGCTGAATACATGAAAGTAAGTATATTCGATGTAGCGAAGAAGAGTGGTCTATCTGTGGTCACTGTTTCTCGTGTTATTAATCAAGCTGGTACGGTGCGCGAAGGAAACAGACAGAAGGTCCTGCAGGCAATGAAAGAATTGGATTACCAACCTAATGCAGCTGCCCGCAGTTTAGCAAGAGGAAAGACTGGCATTATCGGTGTAGCAATCTCCAATCTCAATGATTCTTTCTTTGATGCCGTAGTTAAGGAAATGAATGATCGCTTGGCAGAGCGAGGTTACTTCCTTGCCTTATCGATCTCGAGTGACGTATTTACATCCTTCGAGAATTCATTATTTCAAGAGGATCGAGTGGATGGACTCATTGTCGTATCTCCAACGAATGAAGACGCCTATGTTGCTGAATTGCGCAAAAAGAAAATCCCATTTGTTCTCCTGGATAATCAGCAAACACATGAATCCGTATCCTCCGTCATTGTAGATAATTTCAAGGGTGGCTATGAGGCGACCAAGCACTTGATTGAGCTTGGGCATACGGAAATCGCTCATATTCGAGGATCTCAACCGTTTTTGAGTAGTGCGGAACGGGAACGAGGATACATTAGCGCCATGCAAGAAGCGGGTTTGAACAATTTGTGGATTCAACAAGGGGAGTTTAGCATATCCTCTGGTTACGAAATTGCAGATACTTGGATCCGTAATGAGAAAATGCCAACCGCGGTGTTCGCAGCTGATGATTACATCGCACTTGGCTTTATGGATGCATGTAAAACAGTAGGCTACCAAATCCCGCATGATATTTCGATCGTAGGATTTGATGATCAATTATTCGCTTGCGAATTTCGCCCGCATTTAACAACAGTGCGTCAGCCTGCTAACGAGCTTGGGCGTTCAGCTATAGAAGAATTATTGCGTTGGATTGACGGTGTAACAGAAACACATCAAACGATAAAGTTGATGCCAGAGTTAGTGGTAAGACAAACTACGGCAAGGAGACAGCATAGATGACGTACTATTTGGGCGTAGACGCAGGAGGCAGCAAAACATATACCCTTGTAACGAATGAGAAGGGACAGGTTTTTGGCAAAGGGCATAGTGGCAATGGCAATCACCAACTAGGTGTTGATCGGGCGCGAAGCAACATTACCAGCTCAGTCGAGATGGCCTTACAAGCGGCAAATTTAACTCGCGATGACATATCCTTTGCTTTTTTCGGATTAGCAGGCGCTGACCGGCCTATCGATTATGAGGTGCTTCGTCCCTTGATCAAGGAGCTTGGATTTGCCAAGTATGCGATCGATTGCGATACGATGATTGCGATGCGTGCAGGCACTTCACAGCCATTCGGCGTTGTATTGATATGTGGCAGCGGCACGAATAGCGCTGGTAAAAATCGTTCAGGGGACTTTTATCAATGCGGAGGCTTTACCTATGCGTTCGGCGATTTTGGCGGAGGAGGGACATTGGCTGTTGAAGCGTTTCGTTCGGTTATTCGAGCATGGGACGGACGCGAACGCCCTACCTTGTTAACGGATCTCGTACTTAAGCGGCTAGGATATGCTGCGGTTGATGACATGTTTGATGATTTCATGGATCATGAGAAGCCGATTCCACTGCATGTAACCAAGCTATTATTTGAAGCCGCTAAGCTAGATGATGAAGTGGCGCTGCGCATTCTACGCATTCAAGGGGAAGAGTTGGGCAATTCTGCGACTGCGGTAATTCAGCGACTTCGCATGCAAGATGAACAATTCGATGTTGTCCTTGCTGGGAGTGTAGTGACCAGAGGTGAAGGTAACTTTATTCATCCATATATTGAACAAGCAGTTCTTGCTGTTGCTCCAAAGGCTACTGTTGTGAAATTAAGCGTTGAACCTGTTGTAGGCGCTGTTTGGCTTGCGATGGAAGCAGAGGGACATGCCCTAAGTCAGGAAGCCTACGCGAATCTTAAATCAATTTCAAATTATGAGGACATACTTATAAACTAGAGATGGGACGTGAGAGGAATGAAAGGTGCCTTGAAAATAGCAATTATTGGTGGAGGTTCATCCTATACGCCGGAAATTGTGGAAGGTTTCATTAAGAACTACGAGCAGCTGCCTGTCAAAGAGCTTTGGTTTGTTGACGTTGAAACGGGTAAACATAAGCTGGAAATCGTCGGTAATCTGGCGAAAAGAATGATCGAAAAGTCAGGCTTGCCAATCGATGTATATTTAACCTTAGATCGCCGAGAAGCGATTAAAGATGCAGACTTCGTAAGTACACAAATGCGTGTTGGCTTATTAGAAGCTCGCAAATGGGATGAGCATATCCCGAATAAATACGGTGTGATTGGTCAGGAAACGACGGGGCCAGGTGGGATGATGAAAGCGCTCAGAACGATTCCTGTGCTTTTAGATATTTGCAAGGATATTGAGGAGCTAAGTCCGAATGCATGGCTTTTGAATTTTACGAACCCAGCAGGGATGGTAACAGAGGCGATTCATAAGCATTCGAAGGTGAAAAGCATAGGCCTGTGTAATGCCCCAATCGGTTTGCACAAATGGTTGATGAAGAAATATGACGCTGCACCAGAGCAGATCTATACCGAGTTCGTCGGTTTAAATCATCTTCACTGGGTGACTCGTGCTGAGATTAACGGCGAAGATAAACTGAGTGAACTTCTGGATAAAAGAGAAGATTACAGCGGTAAGAATGTTCCCGCAACCGAGTGGGATGCCGATTTCCTGCGCTCACTTGAAGCGCTGCCTTCTTACTATCTGAAGTATTTCTATTTGAAAGACGTGATGCTTCAGGAACAGCTGGCTTCGATGGAGGAGAACGGCACGCGAGCAGAAGTTGTCAAACGCGTAGAAGACGAACTATTCGAGCTGTATAAGGATCCTAATTTACAGGAGAAACCGAAACAATTAGAACAGCGCGGTGGCGCTTATTATTCGGAGGCAGCAGTGAACCTAATGATCTCGCTCTATAATGACAGACGGGACATTCAGACGCTAAATGTGAGTAACAATGGGATCATTGATTTCTTGCCAAACGATGCCTGCATTGAAGTCAATTGCGTCGTCACAGGTCAAGGACCCGTACCCATGGGGTTAACGAAGGTTCCTGAGCATGTGAAGGGACTTATCCATGCGGTTAAAATCTATGAGCAATTAACGATTGAAGCGGCTGTCACGGGAAGTCGTGACCTCGTCCTTCAGGCACTCGTTCATCATCCTCTAGTACCTTCTGTTTCCGTTGCCAAGACATTGATGGATGAGATGCTAGAGCAAAATCGTCGGTATTTACCTGCCTTTTTCAAAGAATAATACGTGAGGAACTCCCTGAGAAGGGAGTTTTTTTGCATGGTAAAAATACTATTGTTAACGTGTGCATAGATGTGATATGCTTCAAATAGAGGTGAAGGCATGAGCGCAACCATTAAGGATATTGCGAAGCTCGCGGGTGTATCGCACACAACGGTTTCCAGAGCGTTGAACAACAGTCCGCTCATCCAAGAGGAGACCAAGGAGCGTATTCGCATCATCGCTGAACAGCTGGATTATACGCCGAATTATAATGCGAAGAGTCTAGTATTGGATCGTTCGTATAACTTGGGGCTATTCTTTACCACACTAAGCAATGGAACTTCCGCAGGCTTCTTTTACGAAGCAATTCGAGGGGTCAACTCGGTGATCAGAGATCGCTACCAGCTGATTGTCAAAGGGATTGATGATTACACAAGCTTTCATTCCATCACGAAGAAAAGCTTTGATGGCATCATCATTGTCAGCCAGAGCGATGATGATCAACCGATCATTGAGCACATTGCAGGCAAAGGGATTCCGCTCGTCGTATTGAATCGGCCCGTGGACACCGCTGGTGTACTGAATGTGCTTTCAGATGAGGAGCAAGGTGCATTTCTTGCAGGTGCCTTCCTAGTGAATCAAGGCCATAAGAAGATCGCCCTAATCGAAGGTCGTAAAGGCTTTAAATCCGCACAGAATCGTAAGGATGGCTTTGAACGAGCTATGGGGCATTACGGGATCTCGATTCCACCTGCGTATCGCATGCCAGGACTGTATGATTTGGAAAGCGGTCATAAGGCGATGCAACAATTTTTGGGTCTTGAAGAGAAACCAACAGCTGTTTTTTGCTGCAATGATGAGATGGCATTAGGAGCTATTAAAGCGGTGTTTGAAGCGGGTTTACAAGTCCCTAAAGACATATCTGTCGTCGGCTTTGACGATACGGTTTTCGCAGCGTATGTGACGCCATCGTTAACGACCGTACGGAGACCCATTGAACAAATTAGCAAAGAAGGCGCCCTGCGTCTCCTAGGTAATATAGAAAATAAATTGAGTGAAACTGAGCAGTTGCTCTTGCGAACTGAACTAATTGTTCGTGAATCTGTGCAACCATTACAAGCATAAGGAAGTGGGAGAAGTCGATGAGTATTCTAAGAGAGTTGTTACATGATATTCCGATTCCGCAAATGGTCAAAATTCGCCAGAAGTTTGACCGTTCCATTCTGGAAAATCCCTTGCAAGAGCTCGCCGATAAGCTTGAAAGCAGCGGCGTTATGCCCAGTATCTTGCCAGGACAGCAAGTCGCAGTTGCAGTTGGGAGTAGAGGGATTGCCAATATCGCGGGCTTCACGAAAACAACCTTGGATGCGATCAAAGCTAGAGGAGCTCATCCTTTCATTGTCCCGTGTATGGGAAGCCATGGCGGTGCAACGGCTGAAGGCCAGACTGAAGTGCTCCAGCATTTCGGCATTACGGAAGAAGCAATGGGCGCACCAATTCGTTCTTCGATGGACGTGGTTAAAATCGATCAATTGCCGAATGGTTTGCCGGTTTATGTGGATCGCATCGCATCAGAAGCGGATGCCATTGTCGTGATCAACCGCGTGAAGCCGCATACGGCATTCCGGGGACGTATTGAGAGCGGCATCATGAAAATGATCGCAATTGGTCTCGGCAAGCAAAAAGGCGCAGAAGCTTGTCATCAGCTAGGTTTTAAATACATGGCTGAGAATGTGCCTGCGATGGCGAATTTGATGATTGAGAAGCTGCCGATCGTATTCGGTGTAGCCCTCGTTGAGAATGCCTACGATGAGACCTGTCAGGTTGAGGTACTGCCTGCCGCGGAAATTGAAGCGCGCGAGGAAGTTTTACTAATAGAAGCAAAGTCACGTTTGCCGAAAATTTTATTTGATGAAATCGATGTGCTCGTGATTGATTATATTGGTAAAAATATTAGCGGCGATGGTATGGATCCCAACGTGACGGGACGTTATCCAACGCCTTATGCACATGGCGGGCCAGAAGTTTCGAAGATGGTTGTTCTCGATTTGACACATGAAACCAAAGGTAATGCAAATGGTGTGGGTACGGCTGATTTTACGACACAACGACTTGTTGATAAAACAAACTTGGAATTCACTTATGCCAACGGGTTAACGTCAACGGTATGTGCACCTACGAAGATTGCTACTACCTTAGAGAATGACTTCTATGCCATCAAAGCAGCAGTGAAGACTTGTAATATCTTAGATTACACAACCTGTAAGCTAGTTCGTATTCAAGACACACTTCACCTTGGTGAAATTGAAATCTCAGTGAACCTCCTTGACGCTGCTCGTCAGCATCCGGATATTGAGATTTTATCAGAGCCATTTGAGCTCTCATTCGATGCAGAGGGGAATATTTGCAAATGACGGAAAGTCAGAAGCCATATATCATCGCAGCCGATATTGGAACTACAAGCACCAAAACGCTTGTCATTGATCGGGACGGACACGTGCTTGCTTCCCATTCCATTGAGTATCCGTTATTCACACCTGCTGCGGATCGTGCAGAACAGGATCCAAATCAAATCTACGCTGCTGTCGTAGAGGGAATTGGTGCCGTTGTACGCAAACAAGGTATTACTCCGGAGCAAGTTCTTTGCGTGTCCTTCAGCTCAGCGATGCACAGCCTAATCGCTGTGGACGAGCATACGAATCCGCTAACCCAATGTATTACTTGGGCAGACAATCGAAGCGCGCAGTATGCAGAGGATTTGAAGCTCAGCGGGCTTGGACAACAGCTTTATGCGAGAACAGGCACACCGATTCATCCCATGTCACCGCTTCTGAAACTGAAGTGGTTCGGCGAGCATGAACCAGCGCTTGTTCGAAATACCTATAAATTTATTGGGATTAAAGAGTATGTGTTTGCCAAGCTGTTCGGTCAGTATCTCATCGACCATTCACTGGCGAGTGCGACAGGACTTTTCAATCTGGAGCAGCTGGATTGGGACGCGGGAGCACTTGATTATGCAGGGGTTACACCGAAGCAGCTGTCCACATTAGTACCAACGACGCATCGCGTTGAAGGATTAAGCCCTACTTATGCTGCGACGATGGGCTTGTCCACGGACACGCCGTTTATTGTCGGCGCTTCGGACGGCGTTCTTGCCAATCTCGGCGTAGGTGCCTTCGAACCTGGGGTTGTCGCCGTTACGATCGGCACGAGCGGCGCTGTGCGCAGCGTTGTGAACAAGCCGCAAACGGACCCCGAAGGGAAGTTATTCTGTTACGCGTTAACCGAAAACTTCTGGGTCGTTGGTGGACCGATTAACAACGGAGGCATCGTATTCCGTTGGGTGAGAGATCAGATTGCGACTGCGGAGGCTGAAGAAGCTAGACGGATGGGCATGGATCCTTACGATCATCTGACTGCTCTTGCTGCTGAAGTGGCAGCAGGCTCCGATGGATTGCTCTTCTTGCCATTGCTTTCTGGTGAACGAGCTCCGTATTGGAATGCCAATGCACGCGGTGTCTACTTCGGACTTTCGCTCAGTCACCAGAAAAAGCATATGATCCGTGCTGCCCTAGAAGGTGTCATGTTTTCCATTCAAGCCGTGGCCACATCGTTGGAGCGGATGATGGGACCAGCTACAGTTATCCGCGCATCCGGCGGCTTCGCTCGCTCGGAGTTCTGGCGTCAGATGATGACCGATATGCTGGGTACGGCAGTTACCGTTCCAGACTCCATAGAGAGCTCAGGAATTGGTGCAGCTTTGCTTGGTTTACTCGCGATGGGCGAGATCGAAGACTTATCACATGCACACAAATGGATTGGGGTAGGCAAGGCTCACGAGGTGAATGAAAACGATTATCGCGTCTATCAACAATTGACATCTATTTATACGAGCGTATATCATCAGTTAAAAGATCAATTCGACGCGATCACCGCTTTTCAAGGTCAGCACCTTCGGAGTCCTCAATCATAATTCAGTGTTTGCCAAGCAACAACAATCGAGAGGATGACGACAATGAACTTATTCGATCTTTCTGGGAAAACAGCAGTAATTATTGGCGGGAATAGTACACTTGGTGGCTCCATGGCATTAGCCTTGGCTGGACATGGCGCTAAAGTCGCTATTGTTGGGCGTAATCAAGAGAAAAGCGAGCAGGTTCGCGAGAGCATTGCTGCTATTGGCGGCGAAGCTCAGACCTTCCAAGCGGATGCAACGAAACGTGAGGATATAGAACAAGTTCTCCAGGATGTTATCGCTTGGTCGGGCAGTGCGGATATTCTAATGAATTGTCCAGGTAAAAATAGTGCGACACCTTTCTTTGACATTTCCATGGAAGAATGGGATTCTATTATGGAGGTCAATTTGAAAAGCGTCGTGCTAGCCTGCCAAGTGTTCGGGAAATACATGGTTGAACGTGGTGAAGGCGGAAGCATTATTAATATTTCATCCGTTTCTTCTGATCCACCACTTTCTCGTGTGTTCACTTACTCCGCTTCCAAAGCTGCTGTGAATAATATCACACAGAACCTAGCTCGTGAGTTCGCTCCGAGTCGCGTTCGTGTGAATGCGATTATTCCTGGTTTTTTCCCAGCAGAGCAGAATCGTAAGATTTTGTCGCCTGACCGGATCGAATCCATTATGCGTCATACGCCAATGAATCGATTTGGTGAAGCTGCAGAGCTTCAAGGTGCTGCGGTGTACCTGGCTTCAGAGAAAGCTTCGAGCTTTGTGACAGGAACAGTTTTGAGAGTAGACGGCGGTTTTGGCGCGATGACGATTTAAACTATTTATATATCGGAAGGGTGTATGAGAGACATGTCTAAGCAACAAATAGGTGTTGTAGGTTTAGCAGTAATGGGGAAAAACTTAGCATTAAACATTGAAAGCAGAGGCTTTACGGTATCCGTATTCAACCGTTCTGCTGAGAAAACGAAGGAGCTTCTTCAAGAAGCACCAGGTAAACAACTTGTAGGTACATACACCGTTGAAGAATTTGTTCAATCCCTTGAAGTTCCGCGCAAAATTTTGATCATGGTCAAAGCTGGCGGTCCAACCGATGATACAATCAACCAATTGCTTCCGCATTTGGATAAAGGCGATATTTTGATCGATGGAGGAAATGCATTCTTCCCAGATACACAACGTCGTAACAAAGAGCTTGAAGCACACGGTATTCGTTTCGTTGGAACAGGTGTTTCCGGCGGTGAAGAAGGCGCGCTTAAAGGACCTGCGATCATGCCAGGCGGGCAAGAAGACGCTTATAAATTAGTAGAGCCTATTCTAACAGCTATTTCTGCTAAAGTTGGCGAAGATGCTTGTTGTACGTATATCGGACCTGACGGTGCTGGCCACTATGTAAAAATGGTGCATAACGGCATTGAGTATGGAGACATGCAGCTGATTTGCGAAGCTTACCAATTGCTGAAGGATGTTCTTAACGTAAGCACAGAAGAGCTTCATGAGATTTTCACAGAGTGGAACAACGGGGAGCTTGATAGCTACCTAATCGAAATCACACGTGATATCTTCACGAAATATGATGCTGAAACAGGTAAACCAATGGTTGACGTGATCTTGGATTCCGCAGGACAAAAGGGAACAGGAAAATGGACCAGTCAAAGTGCTCTGGACCTTGGCGTGCCGCTTTCCATCATCACAGAATCCGTATTCTCCCGTTTCATCTCCGCGATGAAGGAAGAACGCGTAGCAGCAAGCAAAGTACTCAAAGGACCTGATGCTCCAGCATTTACAGGGGATCGCAAAGCGTTTATTGAGGCTGTTCGTCAAGCTCTCTATGCCAGCAAAATTTGTTCTTATGCGCAAGGCTTTGCTCAAATGAGAGCAGCTTCCGAAGAATACAAATGGGATCTGAAATACGGCAGCATCGCCATGATTTTCCGCGGCGGCTGTATCATTCGTGCTCGTTTCCTTCAAAATATCAAGGATGCGTATGACCGCAATCCTGAATTGAAAAACTTGTTGCTGGATTCCTACTTCACAGGTGTAGTTGATAACTACCAACAATCATGGAGACAAGTCATTGCAGAAGCTGTTACTCGCGGTATCGCAGTACCATCCTTCGCATCCGCACTTGCTTACTATGACAGCTACCGTACAGAAAGATTGCCGGCTAACCTGTTGCAAGCGCAACGTGATTACTTCGGTGCCCATACGTTCCAACGTGTGGACAAAGAAGGATCCTTCCACTATAACTGGATGGGTAATGAATAGGAATAGGCGTTAAGCCTCTTCCTGCAGGCCATAGGCGGCTTCTCTTAACCACATCTTGAGTCGGTCAGCTTCTTGATCGAAGCCATTACGACGATGGATGAGCATGAGAGAGACTTCGGCAAAATAACGAAAATTTCTTAATAATCGTGGTTGAGTGAGACCTTGCATCAACGGGTCTTCTTCAGCCACTTTTTTCTTAATAAATTCAAGAATCCAGACGACATCCTCTTTGCATAGCGTATAGCTTGGGTGCAAAATCTGCTCCAGTTTGCGTTGAGTGCGATTAGTAAAGGCGACAGTTTGGTTCAAAACAGAAGGGTTCAAAGCTCCATCTCTCCTTATCGGCGTGGTCTCTCTAAAATCTTTACTGTTTGTGCTAGAATTTATTCACACTACTATATGATTTTTGGGTGGATTGTATTCATGTTGGAAGGGCTATGGTATGATGTTGGGAAAGTTTGTATGACTAGCATATGAGAAAAGGGGATTTGTGTGACAGTAAGAAATATAGTCCTTGTAGGATTCATGGGTACTGGAAAATCAACCGTAGGCAGGAAGCTTGCAGAGCGTTTAGGGTGGAGTTTTTGTGACTCTGATGCTGTACTAGAAGAAGTGCAACAGACAAGTATTTCCGAGTTATTTCGGAATCAGGGTGAAGCTCATTTTCGCGCTTTGGAAACAGAGACGTTGGCTCATATATTAGATAGTGAAGGGCAAATTGTAGCAACGGGCGGCGGCGCGGTACTTGCAGAGACCAACCGATCATGCATGCTGCAGCATGGCTTTGTCGTCGCTTTGAACGCAACAGCAGAAACGATTATCCAAAGAGTTAGCGCAGATACCAATCGTCCGTTACTGCAAGGTAATTTGGAAGAACGCGTACATACACTTATGGAACAAAGAAAGCATGCCTATGATTTCGCACATATCTCTATAGACACGACTGAACTGACTGAGGATCAAATTGCGGATCTTATCATTCAGCAAGCTGGGCTTCATTAGACCGAGAAGACAAGCTATTCAGCTTAGTCCTCCCACTCTAGCATGCCGCCGGACATATTTTTGAGTCCCTTGATGCCAGTGGCTTCTAAATAGCTTAGTGCACGTCCGCTGCGATTACCACTGCGGCAGACTAAGATGACTTCTTCGACTTGAGGGATCTCGCTCAGACGGTCTGGTAATTGTCCTAATGGGATATGGATAGCGCCTTGTATCATGCCTTCGGCTACTTCCTCATCTTCGCGAACGTCGACGAGCGTTAATTGCTCTCCTTGAGCAAGTCTTGCTTTGATCTCGGATGGTAGAATCGTATCCATGATGATGCCTCCATGTTTGTGATTTCGGAAGAATTCTCCTTACTTAGTATGATAGAAATATAACGACCGGATGTCAAACGTAGCGTTACTTAATCTAGCTTTTCTTCGCTTGGTTTACAAGGGAAGTAGGTTTCCAAGTTAGTTTTCGTATGGTACACTGTCAATAAATCTTAGGATCTCTATCATCCCACTGATAATTGTTTTCTGACGTTCATCAGGCCGGATACTACATAAAAACTACTTGCGAAGGAGTTATCAAACGACATGAAAGCCATCGTAAAACCAACCGCCCAACTTCAGGGGGAAATTAATGCTTTATCCTCCAAAAACTACACAACTCGCTACTTGCTAATCGGTGCACTAGCGAATGGGACTAGCACAATCTATTATCCAGCTCATAGTGAAGATAGTGATGCCATGAGACGCTGTGTGCGAGATCTTGGCGCCATTATTGAAGAAGATGATGAAAAAATTGTGATCACAGGCTTTGGTAAGAATCCTAAGCATGTGTCTGAATTGAATGTAGGTAATGCAGGTGCGGTGCTTCGCTTTTTGATGTCTACGGCTGCCTTTTGCCCGGATGTGACATTCGTTAATACGTATCCGGAATCTTTGGGTAAACGTCCTCATGATGATTTAATTGATACTTTGCAACAAATGGGTGTGGAAGTACAACATAATAACGGCCGTTTGCCGATAACGATTAAAGGTGGACAACCTCGCGGTGGTAAAATTACTGTTTCCGGTAATGTAAGCTCACAGTTTTTGAGTTCCCTTTTGTTTATGACGCCTTTACTTGAAGAAGATAGTGAAATTGAAGTTTTGCACGATTTGAAATCTAAAATAATCGTTGGTCAAACGCTTGAGGTATTGGCGCAGGCAGGTATCGTTGTTCATGCAAGTGAAGATTTAATGCATTATCGTATTCCAGGAAGACAATCCTATGAAGCCAAAGAATATGTCATCCAAGGTGACTACCCGGGCTCCGCAGCTATTCTTGCTGCCGCTGCAGTTACCAACTCGGATGTGCGTGTGCTTCGTTTGGAGGAGAACAGCAAGCAAGGTGAGAAGGCTTGTGTAGATGTTCTGAAGGCCATGGGCGTTAATCTCACTCATGACAATGGTGTTGTTCATGTTCGTGGAAACCAACGTCTTGTTGCCGGTGAATTTGATGGTGATCATTTTACAGATGCTGTATTAGCTATGGTTGCAGCCGCTGTTTTTGCGGAAGGGACTTCGCGTTTCTACAATGTTGAGAACCTGCGGTATAAAGAATGTGATCGGATCACAGATTATTTGAATGAGCTTCGTAAAGCTGGAGCTGATGTAGAAGAGCGTCAGAGTGAAATTATTGTTCATGGTAAGCCACAAGGTGTTGAAGGCGGCGTAGAAATTAATGCGCACTTCGATCATCGCGTTATTATGGCATTAACTGTGGTTGGTCTTCGCTCTGCAAAGGGTTTAACGATTCGGGATGCTCATCATGTGGCCAAGTCATATCCACAATATTTCGATCACTTGCGCTCGATCGGCGCACAGGTTGAGCTTGTGAGCGAGTCTTAGAATCTCAATTACAATGAATGGGTGAGTCAGCATGAGGATTATTTGGCAAGGATTGAAGGTGACGTTTGGATTATTTCTCGTAGCAGGTCTTACATTTGCAAGCAGTGTATTTGCTGTATTGCTGTATGCGAAGGCAACGGGGAAAGAGCCAGCTTTATTCGCGTCTGGTCCAGTAGTCTTAGCAGGTGATAAACCCGCCGCATCGACGAATGTCACTGTCAAACCGACACCTTCGCCCACGCATGCACCAATAAAATCAGCGTTGCTGGATGTCCCCATCGTTGGACAGCTGCCTGAATTGCCAGCGGGCTGTGAGGTCACAAGTCTCACGATGCTGCTGCAATTCTACGGGCTAAACAAGACGAAGATGGAGCTTGTTGCCGAAATGCCTACAGATTCCACACCAGCAACCGTTGATTCCTCCGGTAACATCGTATATTGGGGAAATCCCAACACAGGCTTCGTTGGTGACGTTTCGCGACAGAAAAGAGGCTTTGGCATCTATCATGCCGGATTGTTTCCTCTTCTGAAGAACTATATTCCTCAAGCTATTGATATAACGGGGGAAGCTTTTGATTTGTATGAGCAGCAAGTTGCGCATGGTATCCCGGTCATAGTTTGGACGACGATTGATTATAATCAACCATACAAATGGGTCACCTGGGATACACCAATCGGTCCACTAAAGACGACCTATTCCGAACATGCCGTTGTACTTGTTGGATTTGATGAAACAAATGTCTACTTAAACGACCCCTTGAGCGGGAAAAAGCAAGTGAAAGTAAACAAAGCCCAATTTGTCGACACTTGGACAGCTATGGGCAAACAAGGTCTAACCTACTTGAATAAATAGGAGAGCGATCCGCATGACATTTGAAAATCCGTCCAGGGAACACATCAAGGAATTGCTTGCCAAAGCAGGGAATATTGCTGTAGTTGGCTTATCGGATAAACCAGATCGCACTTCCTATATGGTTTCAGCAGCCATGCAAAGCCGAGGATACCGAATTATCCCTGTCAATCCGAATGCCGATGAAATTCTAGGCGAGAAATGCTATGCATCCTTATCGGACATCCCTGAGCCCGTGGATATCGTGAACGTGTTTCGTCGTGCCGATCAAGTTGTGCCTGTGGCCGAAGAAACGGTCAAGATTGGTGCGAAGGTATTTTGGTTGCAATTAGACATCGTGAATGAAGAAGCTGGGCGAATTGCAAGTGAAGCAGGCGTAGAGGTTATTATGGATCGTTGTATCAAAGTGGAAGATGCGATACTAAACCCGCGGAACAATTAATGCAGGCCGCATAAATCAAATAAAACCGCTAATCGATATCCTTTGCAGGGAATCGATTAGCGGTTTTCTCATAAGTGGGAACTAAGCCTTCAAAACATCGTGATCGACATAGCGCGCACCATTAAGCTCACTGATGATGTTGATTGCAACTTTGGCGCCATCGCCAGCCGTAATGATCGTATGCATACTGACGCCAGCTGTCGTGCCAGCTGCCCATACACCCTTCAGACTCGTATTGCCTTGCGCGTCGCAGTCGACGATCGCTTTGATTCGCGGTTCTGTACCTGCTTTTGTCGTGATGCCGGCTGCTTCTGCAAGCTCAACGGACAAACCTGTAGCTAGAATCACATGCTTCCCTGCATATGTACCATATTCAGTGGAAACTTGAAAGCCATCCTCGCTTTTGACGAGCTGAGTCGCTTTTCCTTGGACGAATTCCGTTCCAAATTTAGCAGCTTGCTTTTTACCAATTTCAACTAAATCAGGTCCACCAATGGCTTCAACACCATAATGGTTCTCGATCCACGCGCGTTTCGTAACGCTTTGTTCGTTGTCGATCACGAGCGTCTTCTTGCCAGCTTTTGAAGTGAAAAGAGCTGCGCTTGCGCCGGTAGGACCTGCACCAATAATAATAACATCATAAGACATAAGAGTATCTCCTCCGAGGATCATGAAATGGGGTACACGTTTAGTATGACAGCATTTTAGTTACTTAGTCAACTTTTGCGTTTACTATGTATGGAAACCCTATTCGTATATGCGATTCGCTTATTTTTTTTGACAAAAGGACGAACAAGCTTTACGATTTGATAAGAGAATCTTATGATTATGTGGAAGATACTCTTCGAATTTGCTAAGGTAGATGCTTACGAAGTCAGTTTTCTTTCTAACGAAAACTTTAAGGAGGTAGCATTCGTTTGAACTGGATGGGGAACTTACAACAGCTTGGCCGCTCCTTAATGCTGCCTACCATTGCGCTTCCTATTGCTGCTGTGCTGCTTTGTCTAGGGGATTTACCTTGGGATGTCATACATGCTTCAGGCTTTGGGGAAATGCTGTCATTGGCTGGAAATACAATTTTTGATTATATAGCCATTATCTTCGCTGTCGGTGTGGCTTTGGGTTTAACGGAAAGTGCCGGAATAGCTGGTTTATCTGCCATGTTGGGGTATTTTATGTTTACCCGACTTATCGAGCAGGGGCTAGGCCAACATTTTCAATTAGGCGTTTCTGGCGGGATCTTGATTGGCTTACTTGCCGCGATTATCTATCATCGCTGTAAGGGGATTAAACTCCCGGAGTACATACAATTTTTCGGTGGACCACGGATGGTACCGCTCGTCATGGGGCTATCAACGCTTATCGTCTCGTATATTATGATCGGCATTGGTCCTTATTTAGAGACGGAAATGAGTAAAATTACAAGTGGATTACTTGGGTTAGGCGGCTTTGGTGCATTCATATATGGCATAGCTCATCGCCTGCTAGTACCTTCTGGCCTGCATCATATTTTGAATAACTTTTTTTGGTTTCAAGTTGGGGCTTACGAGACACCTTCTGGTCAATATGCCTACGGTGATTTGCCAAGGTTTTTCGCAGGTGATCCGACAGCAGGTATGTATATGGCAGGATTGTACCCGATTATGATGTTTGCTTTACCGGCTATTGCTTTCGCGATCATCGGAGAAGCGAGGGAAGACTTAAAGCCGAAAATCAAGGCTACTTTCTTAACGGCCGCATTGGCTTCCTTTTTAACTGGCGTGACAGAGCCGATTGAATTTGCATTTCTTTTTGTGGCTCCTTATTTGTTTATTATCCATGCCATCCTTTCAGGCGTTGCAATGTGGATAGCCTATGAGTTAAATATTCACCATGGATTCTCCTATTCAGCTGGAGCTATTGACTACATTATTAATTTGCACTTGTCGCACAATGGCTTATTGTTGATTCCGATTGGGTTGGTTTATGGTTTACTTTATTATTTCTTATTCCGATGGGCGATTCAGAAGTTTCGAATTCCTACACCTGGAAGGGAAGAAGGCTCATCGTTAGAAGAGTGGGCAGGAGACATCCCGTATCGTTCTCCGTTAATTTTGCAGGCACTTGGTGGGAAAGACAATATTAAGAAGATTGAGGCCTGTATTACCCGATTGCGACTTACGCTTGTTAATGATCGTTTGATGGACATCACGGCATTACGACACTTAGGAGCAGCAGGCGTCATACGTCTTGGAGGAGGCAATGTTCAAGTCGTGTTTGGAACATTTTCAGAGCTTATACGTGAAGAAATTATGAAGGTATTGCGTAAAGATATTCATGTTGTCTTGTTTACTTCTCCTATGCAGGGGCGTATGATTCCAATTGAAGAAGTACCTGATCGTATCTTTGCTTCCCGTTTAGTCGGTAATGGAGTTGCTTTTATTCCTGACAAAGGTGAGCTGGTTTCCCCTGTTGCAGGTACCATCATGCATATTTACCCGACTATGCATGCGTTAGGGATTTTAACGGATGAAGGGCTTGAAGTTCTGCTGCACATCGGAATCGATACGTCCAGCTTACCAGGTAAGTGCTTTAATGCGGTGGTGAAGGAAGGCGATCGCGTAGAAGCAGGTCAGCTCCTAGTGAAGTTCAATTTTAACAAAGTGAAGAAATTTGCTTCTTCCTTAGCAACACCAATGATTATTACGAATCCAGATATTGTGAAATCATGGAGCTTTGCTCCGTTTAAGCCAGTAAAGAAAGGCCAAGGCTCTGTTATGTCCGTAGTCCTTAAGCCAACCAAATCCGAGGGGGGGACGAACGGATGATTAGAGGTGTAGGTGCGTCATCGGGAATCGCAATGGGGCAAGCTTTTGTTATTCCAACATGGGAATGGGATTTTCCTGAGAAAATGATTGATGTGACGGATTTAGCTTATGAATTCGAGCGGTTGTATGATGGCATTCGACATTCAAAGGATGAGCTAGAACTAATCAAGCAAGAGATCAAAGAAGTTGTTGGGCAAGAACAAGCGTATATTTTTGATGCGCATTTAGCGATCTTGGAAGATCCTATTTTCATGAATGAGATTCAAGGCATTATTGAGCTGCAATATAAAGCCGCGGAAGTTGCGGTGAAAGAAGTCATTGATAAATTTGTCGGCATGTTTAATTTAATTGATGATGAATACATGAAAGAACGTGCGCTGGACATTAAGGATGTTGGGAATCGTCTCTTGAAGCATTTATTAGGGGATACAAGCACGACGGTGCCGCCAGTTGATCATCCGTACATTCTAGTTGCCAAAGAGTTAACACCATCGCAACTTGCTCATCTGGACCCTACAAATGTGCTAGGTCTTTTGACGATTCTGGGAGGCACTCACTCACACGTTTCGATTATGGCCAGAGCGATGTCTGTTCCTTATGTGCTTGGTCTTGAAGGGAAGTTGCTGCGTCCTATTCAAAATGGCGATTTCCTGATTATTGATGGGCAAGAAGGCACCTTGTATATCAACCCTGACAAGACGACAATTGAACGGTATAAGGCACGTAAGAAAAACTGGCTGGAGTTCAGAGAAAGCTTACAAGGAATTGCAGATGTGGCTCCGCTGACGTTAGATAAGAGTTTTGTGAATCTGCATGCGAATATCAATTCGGTAATGGAGATTGACCAAGTGTTGCGAAATGGCGCATCAGGTGTGGGGTTGTTCCGTACGGAATACCTCTACATGGATCGTGATTCATTGCCAAGTGAAGACGAACAATTCGAGGTCTACCGTCACGCGGCGATCCAACTCAAAGGGCGTCCCATTGTGATCCGCACACTGGATATTGGCGGGGATAAGAAGCTCGACTATATGCCGCTAGCCAAAGAAGATAATCCATTCCTGGGTTATCGAGCAATACGTATCTCACTGGACCGCACGGATCTATTTATGACTCAGCTAAGAGCGATCTTGAGAGCTAGTCATTATGGCAATGTGAAGATCATGTATCCCATGGTGACGTCCTTAGATGAGGTGCGTCAAGCGAAAGCGCATTTAGAAAGAGCAAAGATGGAGCTTAGCAGTCTTGGTGTGCCTTTTAACGCCAATATTGAGGTAGGACTTACGATTGAAGTTCCTGCTGCAGCCATTATTGCGGATGTACTAGCAAGCGAAGTGAATTTCATGAGTATCGGTACGAATGATCTCGTCCAATATGTCTTAGCTGTGGATCGTATGAACGAGAATATCGCGCATTTATATAATCCATATCATCCGGCCGTTATTCGATTACTTAAACTCGTGATCGACGCAGGTAAACGTGTTGGCATTCCTGTAGGCGTGTGCGGGGAAATGGCGGGAGATATTCGGGCGCTGCCGATCTGGCTAGGACTTGGCATTGAAGAGCTGAGCATATCCGTCCAGACGCTCTTACAGGTCAAGCATCGGTTACTCAGCAGTGATGCCGCGACATGCAAAGCATTAGTTGATCGCATTTTAATTTGCAAAACCAGTGATGAAATCTTGGAACTACTTGCTCAAACGGAACAAACGGAATCTATTGTAGGAGGTAATTAGTATGGAATTAGCTGGCCTGAAGGTTCTTGCCTTTGTTGATGAAGAATTTGAAGATTTAGAAATGTGGTACCCGGTTTACAGATTGCGTGAAGCGGGAGCTATTGTTGATATCGTAGGGCCTAAAACCAAAACGGTATACCACGGGAAATATGGTGTTCCCATTACGACTGATTATGCTTTCGATGAAGTGAAGTCTTCTGATTATGTTGGCCTCTACGTACCAGGCGGTTGGGCGCCAGATAAACTTCGTCGCTATGCAGACGTTCTAAGACTCACTAAGGAGTTTCATGCGGACGTGAAGCCTATTGCACAAATTTGCCATGCAGGTTGGGTATTAATCTCAGCTAAAATTGTTGATGGCTATACCATGACGTCCACGCCAGGTATTCGCGATGATATCGAAAATGCTGGCGCAACTTGGGTCGATGAAGAAGTGGTTGTTGATCGCAACATCATTTCTGGGCGCAGACCGCCAGATCTTCCTGCGTTTTCCAAACGTTTTGTGGAAGAGGTCATCGCGTTCAGTAAACAATAGGCAAAGTAACATTTCACTTCCAGAGGTGGCAAAAACTACTATGCATATTTCAGAAGGAAATCTGATGGTATCGTAGAATAACTTAGTACAAGCAATTTATGTACATGCCGCCTGTCAGTGAAGGAGTGTTAGTATGCAAAAGTATTGTAAGTGCGGACGCACGATGAACCTTCGTCTGCGTACGGTTATTTATCAAAGTAAAGTAGATATTGAGAATGTTCCTATCTATTCCTGTGAGGCCTGTGGACGAAGTGAGGTCGTACCTCATGTAAAGCCTGAACTTACCGGTCTGATCGGTAGGCTGGGAAGTAAGCCAGAGAAGCAGCAATTCTCCTTCCATGAAGTTTCGGAGGTTGCCTTTCTGCTATTGAAAGTTACAGAAAAAGAGCGTATGAATGATTCGATGGAGAAAATTGTTGAGGAACGAATCAATGAGCTTTTGGACATCCTATTACTAGCACAATCACTAGGGGATGAGCCGTGGGCTGAGGAAATTCGTAAACGGTTATCACAAATCACTCAAAGCGCAATTTCTACTTAAAAATGACGGCCAATCTCGTTAAGAGGTTGGTTTTTATTCTTAATGTGAACCTTTTGAAAATAAAATGAAAATTATTTTCAAAGCATTTTCATTTTGCATTGCAAGATGGATTAATTTGTCGTATCATAACGATAATATACTAGGTTCGCAGAATACTTGTGAAAATGGAGAGAGTAACCGTGACCGTAACCATTTATGATGTAGCGAGAGAAGCAGGCGTTTCCATGGCAACCGTATCTCGGGTCGTTAACAATAACCCGAACGTGAAGCCGCAAACCCGTAAGAAGGTTTTTGAAGCCATAGAACGATTGGGTTACCGTCCAAATGCGGTAGCAAGAGGTTTGGCAAGTAAAAAGACGACGACTGTTGGCGTTGTCATTCCCGATATATCCAATTCCATTTTTGCTGAAGTAGCACGTGGGATTGAGGATATTGCGAATATGTACCATTACAATATTATTTTGTGTAATGCGGACAAGAAGAAAGAGAAAGAAATTCGTGTTATCAACACGTTGCTCGAGAAACAAGTAGACGGGTTGCTCTTTATGGGTGGTGTTGTAACGGAAGAACATATTCAAGCTTTCCGTACTTCTTCCGTTCCAGTTGTCTTGTGTGGCACGAAGGATGAGAATCAAGCGATGGCTTCCGTTGACATTGATCATGAAGCGGCAGCATTTGATGCTGTGAATGTTCTTATTGAAGCAGGTCATCGTGACATTGCTATGATTTCGGGAACACTTCAGGATCCTGCGAATGGTTTCGCCAGATATCAAGGCTATAAGCGTGCTCTTGAAACCGCTGGTATTCCACTGCGTGATGAGTATGTACGAATTGGTAACTACCGTTATGAGTCCAGTGTGGATGCGGTGAACTACTTCTTGCAGCTTTCACCTAAACCTTCAGCGATTTTCTCTGCAACAGATGAAATGGCAATTGGCGCTATCCATACCATTCAAGACAATGGTCTTCGTGTTCCTGAAGATATCGCCGTGATCAGTGTGGATAATATCCGCATGGCATCCATGGTGAGACCGACCTTAACGACTGTAGCTCAACCGATGTATGATATCGGCGCTGTGTCGATGCGACTTCTGACGAAGCTGATGAATAAAGAATCAACGGATAATATGCAAGTTATTTTACCGCATGAAATCATTAACCGTCATTCGGTGAAAGCCAAAGCCTAAGTGAAAAATAAACCTCTAATCGTGTCATTCCTATTGTGGAAGAGACGCGGTAGAGGTTTTCTCATGTATGAAAAGAGAGAGAGGAAATCAATATGACGTGGAACAAAATAGCCCTTATTGGGGCAATGAATGAAGAAATTGAGCTGCTTGTAGCTCATATGACAGATATAAGAGAGACGGTAAAAGCCGGCATTACCTTCCGAGAAGGAACTTATTTTGGTAAAGATGTCGTAGTATGCCGTACGGGTGTGGGGAAAGTAAATGCTGCGGTTACAACGCAAATCCTGATTGATCAGTTCGGTGTTAAAGCTGTTATTTTCACTGGTGTAGCAGGGGCGTTAGATCCTGAACTACAAATTGGCGATCTCGTTATTTCCACGGAATGTGTACAGCATGATATGGATGTGACGGCATTAGGTTTTCCGCGTGGCGTGATTCCGTATGCAGATAGTTCTGTTTATGAAGCGGACAGCAAGCTGGTTGATTTAGCCGTTGCTTCTGGCGAGAAATTGTTCGCGGGTAAAGTGAAGAAGGGCAGAGTACTGTCAGGTGACCAGTTCATTGCAAGCAGAGAAGTGGTGGCTAGTCTGCATCAAGAGCTGAACGGCGTATGTGTCGAGATGGAGGGGTCTTCCGTCGCTCAGGTTTGTACGATGAATGGCATTCCATATGTCGTATTGCGCTCTATGTCCGATAAAGCAGATGGCTCTGCGCATGTGAATTTCGCGGAGTTTACGGTGATTGCTTCGGAGAATTCGTATAAAATGGTTGAAGATATGGTGAAGCAGCTATAAAGCTGAAACGAAAAATAAAGCTCAGAGCATCGCCTATTCGGCGGGTTCTGAGCTTTTTTCATATCAAGATAAAGTTATTTCAAATACATCATGGCGAGCTCTTTCGTCTGCCGATTCTTTTCGGTGATCGCCTGGCGCCTTGGAATCGGCGCCCATGTGTGGGCCGGGTCGAGCCACGTCTCCATGAGTGGGACGGGGCTCTTGCCCTGCCAGGCGTCTAGCCACGCCTGGGGCAGCCTCAGCTGGGGCTCCGCCTCCAGCTGACTCAAGATCGGCTGCTCGCTCATCACGAGCCAGAGCAGGCTCCAAGCCCGCGGTACGACACGCCAGATGTCGTACCCGCCGCCCCCGAGCGCGACCCACCGACCTTCGCACCACTGGTGCGCTAGTCGATGGATAAGCTCGGGCATGGCCTTATACACGCGCATGGAGCAATGCACATGCGCGAGCGGGTCGAAGGCATGGGCGTCACACCCATGCTGCGAGATAATGACGTCCGGCTGGAAGCGGGCGATCAGCTCGGTCAGTACCTCGCTGAAGCATTCCAGCCAAGAATCGTCCTCGGTGTATGGCTCCACCGGGATATTCACGCTAGTACCGAACGCGTCGCCTTCTCCGCGTTCGTTCACGGCTCCTGTGCCGGGGAATAAATATTTCCCCGTCTCATGAATGGAGAGCGTGCCGACCTGCGGATCGGCGTAGAAACTCCATTGCACGCCATCGCCGTGATGCACATCGGTGTCGATGTACAACACCTTGGCGTTATACTTTTCTTTGGCATAGGCGATGGCTGCAGATGCGTCATTGTAGACGCAGAAGCCCGCGCCCTTGCTTTGCAGGGCGTGGTGGAGACCGCCGCCTAAATGCAAGGCGTGCGGAGCTTGACCGGACATAACTAAGTCTACGGCGAGGATCGAGCCGCCTACAACCTTCGCTGTGATGTCATGCATCCTAGGGAAGTAGGGGGTGTCGTCCGTGTCCAGCCCGAACCGGGTCGCCTCACGCACCCAACGCTCTTCAGGCACAGGTGTACTTAGCGCTTTCACAGCCTCGATATAAGGGGCTGCATGCACGCGTAGCAGATCTGCATCTGTCGCTGAGTTAGCAGTGAGCAAAGCGCTGTCTGGAAGTGCATCAGATTTGCGCAGCAGATCCACCGTCATGATAAGGCGATCCTGATTGAAGGGATGATTATCATTAAATTTATACTGAATTTCTTGATCATCATATATAAACACAGGATACGTTGACTTCATTTTCATTTTCCAAATTCCCCCGAATTGGCTAACAATTTCGATTGAAGTACTGCTGTCGACTCCATCTCCTGGAGCTAATACATAAACCGCTGCTGAAAACGCACGCGGTCAAACTGCTCGATCGACGAGATGGGTACTTGCTTCCCGATTCTCACCATGAGACAGTTGGCGGGATGTGAGCATATCTCGGGATCATCAGTTGCGAACCAGATCATATCGACGCTTTTCATGAGCTTCTCCATCATTTGACGATATTCCCAAACCGTTAATTTACTGGTTTCCAAATCCCAATGCCAATAATATTCCGTTGTGAAGCAAATCACATTTTCCATTTGATCGCTTTCAAAAGCGAGGTGGATCATCTTTTTGCCTAAACCAATCGCTCTGTAATCATCAGCCACCTCAATGGCGCCGAGCTCAATTAAATCCTTCATATTACCCTGTGACCACCGCTCAATTTCGTCCGCATAATGGAAAGTGACGTATCCTACAATAGTAGAACCGTCCCTAGCTAAGATGATTCGGCCTTCAGGTAACCCCGCAATCTCGATAAGTGCTTCGAGTTGCTCCTTGGGTCTACGAAAGGCATCGAGCTTCGTGTGCATCGTAAGATCTTGCAGTTTTTCAGGTGAAACGGGACCCTCAATAATAATTTCAGGTTGATCGGGAGCAGTGCGCAAGCTTTGTGAGTGGTAGATTTTGATATGCTGCATAACCTTGGCTCTCCTTCTAAAAAACAGCATGATGGGCGTTTACTTTACGAAGATTCATAGTATTTATATAGCAAACTTTTGATGGAAATCATAGTAAAACTTAAACATAGGCGAAATATTATGAGTGTGTTATAATAGAACATGTCAAAAATCGATCACATTTTGCTCGAATTCTTCAGTAAAGTGAAAGCGGTTATCTCGTGAGGAGGGTTTTACGTTTATGGATGGAATCAAAGATGAACTCATTAAATCAGTATCCCTTAATCCAAACATGGAAAATTACGAACAAACACATGCGACATTTGATTGGAAAGACATCGAGAAAAGCTTTTCCTGGTACGAAACAGGTAAAGTGAATATGGCATATGAAGCCATTGACCGCCATGCAGAAGGCGCGAAAAATGATAAAATCGCATTATATTACAGCGACAGTACGCGTGATGAAGCGATTACATTTGGACAAATGAAAGAAAGATCCAATCAGTTCGGTAATGTGCTTAGAGGATTAGGCATAGGAAAAGGCGAAAGAGTCTTCATTTTCATGCCGCGGACACCTGAATTGTATTATTCTTTACTTGGATCTCTCAAAGTAGGCGCGGTTGTTGGTCCGCTTTTTGAAGCATTTATGGAAACAGCTGTAAGAGACCGTTTGGACGATAGTGAAGCTGTTGCGATTGTTACGACACCTAGTCAGTTATCGCGTGTACCTTACAACGAACTTCCGCACTTGAAGCATGTGATCCTCGTTGGGGAGAACATTGAGCTTGGTGAAGGACAAGTTGATTATCACAAAGAAATGGCAAACGCTTCTACAGAGCTTGAAATTGAATGGTTGGATCGTGAGGATGGATTAATTATTCATTATACATCCGGATCAACGGGGAAACCGAAAGGTGTATTCCACGTTCAAAATGCGATGCTACAGCACTATTATACAGGTCAAATTGTTTTGGATTTAAAAGAAGATGACATCTATTGGTGTACGGCTGATCCAGGTTGGGTAACTGGTACGTCTTATGGGATCTTCGCTCCATGGTTAAATGGCGCGACGAATGTAATCCGCGGAGGACGCTTCAGTCCACAGGATTGGTACAACACACTTCAAAAATATAAAGTAACCGTATGGTACAGCGCGCCAACTGCATTCCGCATGTTGATGGGGGCTGGCGACGATGTTTCAGCTGGGTACGATTTGTCAGCGCTTCGCCACGTATTGAGCGTTGGAGAGCCGTTAAATCCAGAAGTTGTTAGATGGGGAATGAAGGTCTACAACCAACGTATTCACGATACTTGGTGGATGACGGAGACAGGTGGACAGTTGATTTGTAACTACCCATCGATGACGATTAAACCAGGCTCAATGGGGCGTCCAATTCCGGGCGTTGATGCTGCTATTATTGATGATGCTGGGAATGTTCTGCCTCCGAATCGGATGGGGAACCTTGCAATCAAAACACCATGGCCATCGATGATGCGTAAAATTTGGAATAACCCCTCCAAATATGAAGAGTACTTCCGTTTGACAGGCTGGTACGTTTCTGGGGATTCCGCTTATCAAGACGAGGATGGCTACTTCTGGTTCCAAGGTCGTGTTGATGACGTTATTAACACGGCAGGTGAGCGTGTAGGTCCATTCGAAGTAGAGAGTAAGCTTGTTGAGCATCCAGCCGTTGCAGAAGCAGGGGTAATTGGGAAACCAGATCCGATGCGTGGAGAAATCATCAAAGCATTTATCGCGTTGCGTGAAGGTTTCGTTGCTTCAGATGAACTGAAAGCAGAAATTTCTAAGTTCGTGAAGGAAGGGCTTTCTGCCCATGCTGCACCTCGTGAAATTGAATTTAAAGATAAACTGCCTAAGACTCGCAGTGGTAAGATCATGCGCCGTGTTCTCAAAGCATGGGAGCTTAACTTGCCGACAGGTGATTTATCAACAATCGAAGATTAATTGGCGTAATCCCAAAGCTTTCTCCGCACCCTTGAGGTGTAGAGAAAGCTTTTTTGTATATTATGGAAAAACAAAAGAACCTGGCAGCTGCCAGGTTCTTCCTCAACATATGTTAATTATTATAAGCAATCGTAGCAGAGAACTTAGACTCGCCGGCATCATTCGTGGCTGTTATTTTGTAATAACCATTATATGCTGCCGCGAAGTAATGATACTCTGTTCCATTCGCAACGGTACCTAACTTTGTATAGGTGCCTTTTTCTTTGTCGCTGTAATACACAATGTATTGCTTAACTTTGTCTTTGGCTTCGTTCGCTTTCCAAGAGAGGATTAACGAAGCGCCGTCTGCTTTCGCTTTAATGCCAGTTGGTGCAGCAGGAGCATCCTTTGAAATCGGTTTGCCAGCGCTTGCGCCCGTTCCGCCATTCGGTGTCCCTGGTGAAGGGGATGTAAGATCTGGCAGTGGATTGCCATTGCTATCAACATCTGGAATAATCAAGGAATCTAGGGTGCTTCCATCTGTATAAGAGGACCGACTTGGCAGAGATTCTTTGCCTGCTACATCTACTGCTGTAACGTAGTACCCTGTTATTGCTGCTGTTTGAAGTTGATCAACTAACTTCGCTTCAGCACCTGTAAGCACGACTTTTCCGCCCATGAGCTGGAACTTTCCTTGGTTATCCGAACGATAAATGCGATAGCCAACGATATCCGCATCTGTGTTCGGCTGGAAAGTAACTGTCGCCGTATCACCTGACTTGACTGTCACGACGTTGCTTGGTGCTGGTGGTACTTTCCCATCATCAACCCTTGGGTCCGCATCGGCTGGTGCATCTACGTCATAATCAGTTGGCTTATAGAATTCGATTGGCTTTCGGGTTTTCTCTGGCAGCTTTTGCATAACCACATCGATTTCTTTTAACAATTGGGTGATTGATTTTTGTCGTTTGATCACGACTTTTTCTTGCACGAAATCAGCAGGTGTCGTCTCTTGAGCTATGTAATTGAGCCCATTTAACGAACTGATTTTCATCTTTACCATGACATTATCTGTTTGCGTTGGTAAGTACTTTTTGTTGAAAATGTCAGTCACTAGATGATCTGGACTTGTTATTAATTCACTCGGCAGCATACCAGATAAATTGGAGACTGTTGCTGAAACGATCCCATCTGGCTTAGCAAATGTTTTGTTCGGGAAAAGGTCTGGTTTTTGTTCGATCGTTTTGTTCAAGATGAGAGCCCAGATATCTTTCGCATGGTTGGTTTGCCCTGTTTTGGACGAAAGTTTATTAATCGGTTGATCATAACCAATCCACACACCTACCGTGACATCAGGGGTAAAGCCCATAAACCATGCATCAGCATCATCTTGTGTGGAGCCTGTTTTCCCTGAGATTTCAATTTTTCCATACGATTTAAATTTCTTCATAAGATCAGCAGCTGTGCCTTGGCTAGCGTTACTGATGACAGTTTTCAGCATATCTGTAATGAGGTAAGCAGTTTGCGGTGAGTACACCGTTTGTGGTTTTTGTTCATGTGCATAAATCGTTTTGCCATTCGAATCTTTAATTTCACGAATTAGGTATGGTGCATTAAACACGCCTTTATTCGGAATGGAGGCATACGCACCTGCTATTTCCTTGACAGAGGTACCTCGGCTCAAACCGCCAATAACGCCTGTTTGCGCTGCATTGTCTTCTTTAGTAAGTGACGTAATTCCGAGCTTCTTAGCAAAGTCCCATGCTTGCGTAATGCCAACCTTATTAAGAAACACATCGATGGCGGGAATGTTGTAGGACTGATTCAATGCGCGGCGAGCGGTCATCAGGCCATGGAACTTATGATCCCAGTTCTCCGGAAGATGGAAGCCTTTAACGCCGTCTTTTAGAATAATCGGAATATCATCCACGATGCTCGCAGGTTGCAAGACACCTTTTTCTAGAGCTGGAATGTAAGCAGCAATTGGCTTCATCGTTGATCCAGGTTGTCTGTAAGCTTGGGTCGCATGATTCAGCTGCTCATCGAAAAAGTCCCGGCCTTCGATCATACCTTTGATTGCACCCGTTTTAGAGTCAATCATGATGGCTCCAACTTGCTCGATGCCGCCTTTTTTCTCATCCGTTGGCGCGAAATTCTTGTTATTGCTTGAAATTTCATGCATTGAATCATAAATGGTTTTATCAATGGTCGTGTAAATTTGATACCCGCCGCGTAATAGCTGTGTATGTATGTTTTTGAGTGCTTCATTATAAGCGGTTTGGTTCGTCTTTGGATCAAGCCCAGGATTCTGAATCTTCAATAAGATTTCTGCTGCTTCCTGTTCGGTTTCGATCATCAGATAAGGGTAGGTTGTGTATGCTTTTTGAGCTGCCGAAGGCATCGATGCTTTTAGATCGAATTTCAGGGCATCTTGATATTGATCACTTGTAATTTTGTTTTCTTCCATCATCCGCTTCAATACTAACTGTTGTCGTGATACCGCTTTTTTGTAGCCTTCTTCATCGAAAGATGGCTTACTTGTAAATGCCGAGTATTGCGAAGGGGATTGTGGTAATCCAGCTAAATACGCGGCTTGCGCGATGTTCAATTTGTCCAAATCGTCAATGTTGAACAGGCCTTTGGCGGCGGCTTTAATGCCATACAGATTATAGCCAGTTGCTCCGTTGCCATACGGGATTTTGTTTAAGTAGGCAAGTAATATTTCATCCTTCGACATGATACGTTCCATCCGAAGTGCAAGCAGCAACTCTCTCGCTTTTCGGCCGTCATCACGATCTAGTGTAAGAAAAACGCGCCTAGCTAGCTGCTGTGTGATTGTACTGCCGCCGGTTTGCACATCTTCATTAAGAAGCTTCTGCGTGACCGCACGGTAGAGTCCGCGAAAATCGATGCCGCGATGATTGTAGAAATCCTTGTCCTCAATAGCGAGGACTGCGTTTAGCAGGGATTGCGGGATGTCGTCAAGCTGTGCAAGACGTCGATCTTCTTCTGTTCGTAATTGTCCAATGACAGCATCATCATTGAAATAGGCGAATCCCGTAATCGCATTCTCTTGCATTTGTTGGCGAATCGCTTCTTCGCTGCGTATCGGATCTTTCTTGACAAGTGCACTGACATATCCGAAAGCGGCGGATCCACCTAGCAGGCCAGCCAAAAAGACACAGATAATGGCCCATTTTAAGGTAATTCCAGTTACTTTTAGTGTAGTTCTAACCCAGGGGCGATTCCATTTCGCGAAAAAATTGCGCATAAGTTCCAATATCCTCCTTACATGAACCCTAATAGTATACCATAACTGCACCTTTTGCGGTAATGTTGATGGCAGAATGGTTCAGTTCAAGGTTTGACAAGCATCAGAATCCTGTGTTATAACAAGAACAAATGCGTTGATGGATCAGCAGTAGGTAGCTTGTGGATGCTTTCAGAGAGCCGGTGGAGGGTGCGAACCGGTACCTGCAGGTTAGTGAATTACGGTCTTGAGCAGTAAATGGGAACCTGCAGGAATGTGCCTGCACAAGTAGTATTTACCGATTAAACCCCGTTATCGGTTCTTGAGTGAAAATAGCATGCCGTGCCTACGACTTTCGTTATAGATGTACGTAAGTGCTGTTTTAATTAGGGTGGTACCGCGAGTCAAGTCTTCTCGTCCCTTTGGGATAAGAAGGCTTTTTTGTTTTTATTACATAACAAAGGATGGTTGACATGAGTATTCTGAAGGATTTAGAGTTTCGTGGGTTGCTGCATCAAATTACGGATCGAGAAGGTTTGGACAAAAAGCTTAACGATGAGCGCGTTGTCCTGTATTGCGGCTTTGATCCGACAGCGGATAGCTTGCATATCGGCAGTCTGCTGCCTATTTTAACCTTGAGACGATTTCAGCTTGCTGGACATATTCCATTAGCGTTAGTAGGCGGTGGGACGGGTCTAATTGGTGATCCGAGTGGTAAAGCGAATGAACGTACTTTGAATGGGCCAGAGGTTGTTGAAGCATGGTCGCAAAGTATCAAAAATCAGCTTTCTCGTTTTCTTGATTTCTCAACTGAAACTGAAAACAGTGCTGAGCTGGTGAACAATTACGATTGGTTAGGCTCTCTAAATGTGATTGAATTTCTACGTGATGTGGGCAAAAACTTTACAGTGAACTACATGTTGGCTAAGGATTCCGTGGATTCACGTATTACAAAAGGGATTTCGTTTACCGAATTCAGCTACATGATTCTGCAAGCCTATGATTTCTTGAAGTTAAATGAAACGAAGAACTGTTCCGTACAAATTGGTGGAAGCGATCAATGGGGGAATATTACGGCAGGACTTGAGCTCATTGGAAAATCAACGGATCGACGCGCATTCGGAGTGACATTACCGCTAGTTACGAAGAGTGATGGTCAGAAGTTCGGTAAAACAGAAGGCGGAGCGATTTGGCTGGATGCAAACAAAACATCACCATACCAGTTCTACCAATTCTGGTTAGGAACAGCGGATAATGATGTCATTCGTTTCTTGAAATATTTCACCTTTGAAACCCATGAAGAAATTGAACGACTTGAAGCTGAAGTACAGAATGAGCCGGGGAAAAGAGAAGCGCAGAAAGTATTAGCTCGTGAAGTGACGAAGTTAGTGCATGGGGGAGAAGCCTTAGAGAGTGCGCTTAATATCACTTCTGCTCTGTTCAGTGGAGACATTGAGTCTCTATCACGTACAGAAATTGAAGAAGCTTTCAAGGATGTACCTTCAACAACTTTAGAACAAGATGACGTCGCATTAATTGATCTGCTAATTTCTGTAGGTGCTGCGCCGTCCAAACGTCAGGCACGTCAAGATATTGAAAGCGGTGCTGTGACTGTGAATGGTGTTAAAGTGACGGAGCTTGAAGCGACGACTAGGCAATTAGGGCGACTTGGAGATTCGTATCTCATCATTCGCCGCGGCAAAAAGAATTATTTCCTAGTCAAATTCACATAATCTATAATTTAAAAAATAACCCCCTTAGGGAAATCCCTAAGGGGGTTGCTTTTATTAACGGCTGTAGAACTCGACGATTTGTTTTTCGTCAATTTCTTGTGGAAGCTCGGAACGTTCTGGTAGACGGATGTATTTACCTTCTACGCTTGCGTCGTTAAACTCAAGGTAAGTTGGAAGGTAGTTACGGTTAGCAAGAGCTTCTTTCACTGTGGAAAGGCCTTTGCTTCTTTCACGAAGTGAAATCACATCACCAAGGGATACAAGGTAAGAAGCGATATCAACTTTTTTGCCGTTCACAGTTACGTGACCATGAGCAACGAGTTGACGTGCACCTGCACGGGAGTTAGAAAGACCAAGACGGTAAACCAAGTTGTCTAGGCGGCTTTCAAGCAATACCATGAAGTTCTCACCGGCAATACCTTTAAGTTTGGAAGCTTTGTCGAACAAGTTGCGGAATTGTTTTTCGTTCAAACCGTACATGTGACGAAGCTTTTGCTTCTCGTTCAATTGTACGCCGTAACCGCTCATTTTTTTACGTTGTCCTGGGCCATGTTGACCTGGAGGGAATGGGCGTTTCAAGTCTTTACCGTTACCGCTCAAGGAAATACCAACACGACGGCTTAATTTAAATTTAGGTCCTGTATAACGTGACATTTAGGGAAAACTCCTTCTCATGACAATTAGTTTAGTAAATAGCATCTAGATGTCAGGGTGAAGACAAGTGCCCGATTTTGCTAACGAATCATAATGTGATTCCCTGTCAAGAGTAGTTCAGCCGCTGTCTTGTCAGGAGCAAAAGCAGTGAGGGTGATCACAAATGGCATTCACCGAAATCATGGTGTTACTCGACTTCTAATTTTATTAAAAACAGGAGCAAGTGTCAAGTCTATCTCTGTCCCAATGAGAGGAAAATATCGTGCAATAGATGAAAAAAAATAGTATGATAGAAGAAAACAATTTTAAATTGGTACTTCAGGACTATTGTTAGTGAGTGAAGGAGAGCCTATGAGTGAACTTCGCAGTATACATAAGCATAGTCGAGCAGAACACTTTGATGTGTTTCTTCGGCAAGGCTTTATACTTTCTGGCAACTTTTCTTACGAGGGTTTGCAAGTAAACCCAATATTGCACCATGCCTTTGAGAACTGGAATCAGCAATTCGGACACAACATGATGCCTCCACAAACGGCTCTGTTGTGCGTAAATGAGCATCTAACTGTGATCGACTCGTGTTCGAATGACACGCCTTCGATTGACAATTACCTGGAACCAGGTTTCTCATGGAAAGCTGCAGATCGTGTTGATAATCCGCTTTCTCGCTGTGAAAGTTCAGGTCATTTACAATTGCTGAATGGTGATGAATGGCATCTGCGAGAGTTTAAAGCGTATCTGATTGCGGTTACGCCTGTTTTGGATAATCATGGCCAGGTTCAATTTTATTTAGGGCTTTTCACCCAATCTCGCCTAAATATGGAAGAGTTAGCACGATTACTATACAGTCTTGCACTTTCCTTTCAAAGTTCCATTCTCCTTATGGAGGAACGCAGGAAGTTTGATCGCTTAAATAACCTTCACCATTTGAAGGAAATGGAATCTAAGAAACATGTTATTCTTTTCGAAGCTTCTAAGAAGTTGCTCGCGAAGAATGATGTTCATTCTGTGTTGACAGAAGTCATTGAGTGTATGGGGCGTGTATATCCCAACACGCGAGTTGATTTATTGCTTTCGCAAGATAATGATTCTACGAATTTATCGGTGAAGCCTTTGAATTTCCAACGGACAGAGTCGGATATTCGAACACGAGCATTCATGGAAGGTCAAGTTATCTTTGAGCCGACCACAATAGGAAGCGCTTCGAGTTCAGGAAACATTGCGGCACCCTTATCAGGAAAGCAGGGCGTTTATGGCGTTCTGTACATGGAGTTTACGGATGAATTGATCGATTCATCTGATTTGCAATTCATTTCGCTGTTGGCTGACTCAGCTGGCACGGCATTTGAAAATGCGAAACTATACGAACAATCCAATCTCATGATTAATGAACTGCGACTCATTAATGAAATTACGAAGCAGCTTAATCAAAGTTTACGTTTAAATGAGATTTTCAATTCAGCTTCGAGTGAAATTTTAAGCATTTTCGGTGCTGATTATAGCTGTATCCTTCAATGCTCCAAAGAAATTGATCAATTAATTGTTCAGGCGACCAACTTACCGGCCATGTTTCATGAGACATTTACGCTGGATCAAGGATTTTCAGGGCTGATCTATTCATCTAAGGAACCAATCATTATTTCTGATTACTGGAGTAATGATAAAGTAAGCTCAAGCTTGATGCAACGAACGAATTCACGATCACTCATTGGATCACCTATCCTTGTGAACGGCAGCGTAGAGGGCGTCATCCTCATTGTGCATCGTTTGCCCAACTTCTTCTCATATGACAACTATAAGCTATTACAGGTGCTTTCAAGCCATATTGGACTGGCAATGACGAACGCCTCCTTACATGCAGAAGTGAAGCGAATGGTCATTACGGATAATCTAACGGGGCTCTATGCTCGGCATTATTTGGATGAACAGGCTAATTTGATGCAAAAAAAAGATTTTTGCGGGTCCCTAATTATTGTTGATATAGATAATTTCAAGAAGGTAAATGACACCTTTGGTCATCAAATTGGTGATAAGATTCTAATCCATGTCAGCCAGATTATTAAGTCCAGTATTAGAGACATGGATATCGCGGCTAGATGGGGCGGAGAGGAGCTTGCTGTCTATTTGCCTCAAGTGTCTAAGGACCAGGCAATTCGGATTGCTGAACGGATTCGCAGGCGTGTGATGGAGGAGACACATCCACAAGTTATGGTATCCTGCGGTGTATCGGATTGGAATTGGGAAGAAGATAAAATTAGTGTGGAATCACTTTTCTACCGAGCAGATATGGCTCTTTATCAGGCCAAACATAATGGTCGTAATCAAATTCAAATCGGTTGACGCATATAAGTGCTTGTCTTCGGACAAGTACTTTTTTTATTCTTATGACTAGGTGAAGTGGAGAAGCTCTTCCTGAACCCGTTGTAACATGTTACAATGATTTTGGTCAAAGGGAGGATGGTCGGATTTTGTCGGTATTATATAGTAAACGTACTGGACTACTCATATGTATTTTCATTGTGCTCGTTGGCTTGCTTTATTTTTTCTTCTATAATCCTGTAGGCATCAAACTTGCACATAGTAACATGCGGCAATTATCTGGACATCTAAGGGACATCGGCTGGTCTGGTAAAATTATTGGAATGAGTTTGATTTTCTTCCAAACATTCTTTCCGTTTATTCCGTTTGTTCTTGTAGCGGGTACGAATGTTGCAATATTTGGGATTAAAATGGGGTTTCTTGTAAACTACGTGATGTCGTGCTTGGGCGCTATTGCTTCCTTTTATTTTGCACGTTATTATGGACATGCTTGGGTAGAAAAGAAACTGGAGCGGTTTCCGTTAGTTACGCAATTTAGTAAGCGGATGGAGAGGCACGGCTTCTTCTATGTATTAATGGGACGTCTGATTCCGATTCTACCGTCATCTGCAATTAACTTCTCCGCGGGCCTAACACATATGAAATTTAGACATTTCCTATGGGGCACGTTACTTGGTAAGCTTCCAATTGTTTTTCTGGAATCGATGATCGCTCATGATCTATTTCACTTTCAGAGATATAAGGGGAGATTACTGTTATTGCTTGGAATATTAGTCTTGTTACTGCTGCTTGGAAATAGTGTGAAGAGAGCACTTGCGCCGAAGACGAAATAACGGCCTTATATGGAGAATGCAGGAAATTTTCTAGTTGCTTTCCCTTCCTATTCCAAGTTATCATATAGGAAGCAAGACGACCAACTCAATATGCGACTATAATGGAGGAATGAAATATGCCAAGTGCTAATAATGCAGCAATTGTTGAGATTTCCCAAACAGCTAATAAATTCAGATCATCCATCGTTCTTCAATACGACAATAAGTATATCGATGTAAAAAGTATCCTTGGCTTGTTTACTACACTACTTAGCTCCAGTAACTATGATTTGCATGTTCATGGTCCGGATGCCGAAGAAGCGAAAGCAGCAATGGCTGAAGTATTCACAAAGCATAATTTGGGTGTAAACGTCGTTCAAGATTAGATTTGAAACAAGAGAAGGTATTCTCAGAATCTCTGAGGGTACCTTCTCTTGTATATTACGGCAATTTCGCTTAATATAGATCATATAAGGACGGATGACTTTGCGTATAGGGGGAAGTTGGGAATGTCTTCATCTGATTTATTGCTGGATATGAATCAAAAGGCGCTTAATCTTCTTCAAGAAGATGCAGATAAAATCGAAAAGCTGATCGAAGTACAGATGGAAAACTTGACGACACGTCAATGTCCACTTTACGAAGAGGTATTAGATACGCAAATGTACGGACTATCGAGGGAAATTGATTTTGCTATTCGGGCGGGACTGATCTCCGAATTGCCAGGTAAACAAATTCTCAATAAGCTTGAACGTAATCTTGCGCAGCTGTATGAAGCGTTGAACAATAAAAAGTAACCCCGAGGGGTTACTTTTTTTGTTGGTGTTCCGGTATTTTCGGTTAAACGAGAAAGAATACAACACCGAGGATGATGTAGACGAACAGGAGAAGAAGTCCTTCATACCAGTTCGTAGATCCATCTTGTGTGATGGACTTCGTGATGAACACCGCGACGCCAATTGCTGCGATCTCATAAGTGGTAAAGACAATATTCATTGGTGTACCACTGATGAAGAAACTCAGAATGATAAGCACAGGTGCGACGAATAAGGCGATTTGTAAGGAGCTTCCGATTGCAATTTCAACAGCTGCACCCATTTTATTTTTCATGGCCATCAGGACAGCAGCGCTATGCTCAGCCGCGTTACCGATAATAGCAATAAGGAATGCACCGACAAATAGATCGGATAGCCCAAATTTATCTTTTACTTCCTCTAATGTTCCAACTAACCATTCACTCGTAAAGGCAACCATAGCAGTCGCCACGATGAGGAAAAGAATGGAGGTGCCTTTGGACCACGCAGCCTCACCATGTTCAATGGCTTCATCGGAAAGTACATTTTTGTGAGTGACCATGGAGAAGAATAACCAGAGTAGGTAAGCTACAATTAGGATAATAGCTACAATCAGACTCATGGAGGATGTTTCATTGGTTGTCAAACCGCCGGCGAATATAGCAGGGATGAAGAGGGCTACAACACCAAGAATCATCAGTGATGAATTGTGAGAAGCCAATTTAACATTAAAGGATTGTTCTTTGAACTTTAACCCTCCTGCGAATAGGCTGAGTCCAAGAACGAGTAATAAATTCCCGATGATGGCACCAGTAAGACTGGCTTTGACAACTTCGAATAGTCCATCTCGGACTAAGAAGAAAGCAATGATAAGCTCTGCTGCATTCCCGAAGGTTGCATTAAGGAAGCCACCCATGCGATCTCCTGCATAGTGAGCAACACTTTCGGTCGCTTTTCCTAAGAATCCAGCCACGAATACGATTGCTACACAAGCGATAACGAATTGTAATGTTGTATTAAGGTGCATGTAATGTGTGATGCCGGCTGCTACGAAAGAGACTAGCAACCCTATGTAGAACAATTTTCCTTTCAATGGGAACCCTCCGACTCTAATAGATTGGAACTTTTTAACTTCTTTTAATATACCTATTTTGTGTGCCAAAGTAAATTAAAATGGATAAGTGCAGGCAGTTCTTGCTTTAAGCTTTTGTTCTTATTACAATAGATTTATACCAAGTTTAGGGAGTGATCCGTATGTCCGAAGACAATCAAACA
Source organism: Paenibacillus sp. J22P143 (assembly GCF_059692035.1). Classification (NCBI taxonomy): domain Bacteria; kingdom Bacillati; phylum Bacillota; class Bacilli; order Caryophanales; family Paenibacillaceae; genus Paenibacillus; species Paenibacillus sp. J22P143. The sequence goes on along the minus strand of NZ_JCAUAQ010000004.1, from coordinate 60,551 downwards.
GGCTTAATTCGAATTTCAGATGACGTAGTATCGACTATCGCAGGGCTTGCAGCCTTGGAAACAGCAGGCATCGCGGGCATGTCAGGTGGTATCTCAGAAGGCTTAGCTAAGCGTCTAAGTGGTAAAAATGTGCAACGCGGCGTCTCTGTAGAGGTCGGACAAGTTGAAGCTGCGATCGATTTACGAGTGATCGTTAAATATGGCTCTCGAATTCAGGATGTTTGCAGGGATCTCCAAGAGAATGTACGGGAAGCTGTTGAAAATATGACAGGCTTAAATGTTGTAGAAGTGAATGTGAAAGTGGAAGGTGTCGCATTTACGGAAGAAGAAACGGAAGATCAACTCCGCGTCAAATGATGCCAAAAAAAAGACCCGTTCGACGTTATATCATGTCGATAAGGGTCTTTTTTTATGTGTTTTCTGCGTTTTCTTCGCAGCTGGGAATTCTTTGTGCGATTGTTCACGAGAAATCCCAAGGATAACCCCCATGCTGATGAGGGATACCATCATCGAGGAGCCCCCTGCTGAGATGAAGGGCAGCGTTACACCTGTAAGTGGTATGGTATTGGTAACACCGCCGATATTAACAAAGGCTTGAATGGCGAACATAACCATAATACCGACACCAGATAACATCCCAAACATGTCTGGGCAACGGACTGCAATGAGGATACCTCGCCAAATGAAGAGTAGATAGACGAGCAGGAATAAGGCGCTGCCAATAAATCCAAGCTCTTCACCAATGATAGCAAAGATGAAATCGTTATGTGCTTCAGGTAAATAGTGAAGCTTCTGAATACCTTGTCCGAATCCAGCGCCCGTTAATCCACCGTGTCCGAAGGCATACAAGGATTGCACAACTTGCCAGCCGGGTCCTTGCGGATCTGCGAAAGGATCCATAAACGAAGTTATTCGCTTGACCCTAAAGTCAGTGCCTGTATCGCCTAATTGGAGGTACAGAAGTACAGCTATACTAAGAACAACCGTAAGGATAGCGCCAATATAAAAAATATGTTTGAGGTTAGAACCTCCAACCATGATGACAATGGCTGAACAAGTGAAGAGAATCATACAGGAACCGAAATCAGGCTGTTTGAGGATCAAGCCGCACACAAAACTAACGATTAAGATGGCCGGAAATAATCCTTTGCTAAAACTCCTGAATTTCTCTTCTTTATTGCTGATCAAAGAAGCAAGATAGAGTATGACAATCAATTTGGCAAACTCTGTGGGCTGTAACCCGTATCTGCCAAGCGAGTACCAGCTGCTCGCGCCATTCGCTTTACTAGTGAAGATGACGAAAACTAACCCGACCACAACGATGAAGAAAGCAGGGATAACGAGCTTCTTTAACTTCGTGTAATGGATATTCATACAAATCAACATGAAAATCGTACCGATGACGACAGCAACAATCTGCTTTCTTGTAAAGTACCAAGGATCATCCCATCGGTAGGCACTTGTCATGGAGCTCGCGCTGAACACCATCAACAAGCCAAAACAGACCAATACAAAGGTTAATAAGAGCAGCAGAAAATCCGGCGTTCCTCTTCGAGGGGGATTCATGCTGATTCCCCGCCTAGTCTGCTAATAATTGTTGCAGTTGATCTAATTTTTGTTTGGAAATTTTGAGTACATTCTCAGGGATTGGTGAATTGTAATCCAAGCCATGTGGGAATGTTTCTTTGCCTATGTAAGCTTCTTCTAGATATAATACGGCATAGGGTGATTCTAGCTTGCCTGTTTCTACACGTGCATTTACACGCAGGAAGTAGACAGCCTTGCTTGCTTTATCTTCCATTTTAAAATCGTATGTAGCACGGGTGTATTCCCATTGCCAGCGAACGAAACCAAGTTTAGTTGTTACTTCGTCCAAATGAGCCAAATCGCTTTTTAGGCCCTTTAAGCCAGTTGCTTCAATAATCAATTTTAACGCCTCCATATTGTACGTATATGCATTCTTTTCTCATGATAGTATGTTTCTAAGGGTTCTGCAAGTCGATGATCGTGTGTAAATTCTAATATTTGATGGCACTTTAGAGATGAAACCATGGTTGATATTTGATAGAATAGGTTTCAACAGTTCATTTTAGATTAAAGTAAGCGATCGAGAACAGGAGGTGGATGTATATTATGAATCATTTTCATGAAGATCTCCAAGCCATATATGAAGAGATGGTGGGCTGGAGACGTTATTTACATCAAAATCCTGAGCTTTCCTACCATGAATATCAGACAGCAGAGTTTGTAGCGAAGCATTTACTCAGCTGGGACATTGAAGTGCGTACTGGCGTAGGCGGGAACGGTGTTGTCGGTTTGCTTCGCGGCAGCGGCGAGGGACCGACTGTTGCCCTTCGGGCAGACATGGACGCTCTTCCGATCCAGGATGAGAAGAGCTGTGATTATACATCAACAAAGAATGGGATTATGCATGCCTGCGGACATGATGCACATACATCGACTTTGCTCGGAATTGCCAAGGTAGCTAGCCAGCATCGGGCAGAACTTAAAGGCAATCTGGTCTTTCTTTTCCAGCATGCAGAAGAAATTTCTCCTGGCGGCGCTGACTCGATGATTAAAGCAGGAGCGCTCGATGGCGTAGATGCTGTGTTTGGCGTTCACTTATGGACACCGTTTCCGGTCGGACATGTTTACACGCGATCAGGAGCTTTCATGGCCGCGCCAGATGAATTTACCATCCGGATACAAGGGAAAGGCGGGCACGGTGGTTTGCCGCATCAAACGATCGATAGTGTGTATGTGGCCTCACAATTAGTCGTTAACATGCAATCCATTGTAAGTCGACAAGTAGACCCTGTAGAACCTTGTGTGGTTAGCATTGGCTCGTTCCATGGAGGCACTAGCTTCAATGTCATTGCAGAAACAAGTGTGCTCAATGGAACCGTGCGTACCTTCAATCCTGAGTTGAGACAAGATGTGAGAGCACGAATTGAAAGAATTGTGCAGGCGACTTGTGAGATGTCTCAAGCAACGTATGAGCTGGAATATAAACTCGGCTATCCGACGGTAATCAATGATGCCAATGAAGCAGCTAGATTCTTTCAAGTAGGTTCAGCTTTGTTTGGTGAAGAGGCCGTTCATGAATCTCCTCTTATTATGGCCGGAGAGGACTTTTCCTATTATTTGCAAGCGAAGCCAGGATGTTTCATGTTTGTAGGTGCTGGTAATGTTGAAGCTGGCATTGTACACCCTCATCATCATCCGAAGTTCGACATTGACGAAAGATCCATGCTAAACGCGGCGAATTTGCTGCTGTCGATGGCCTTGGATTATATGGCATGAATGCTCGCGAAGCTTTGGTGAATGCTAATGTAGCATTAATTTGTTGCACAACATGAAACCAAGGAGGCTGATGAAATTGCCTGACAAAAAAGTAAAGGACATCATGAGTAAAGATTGTGTGACCGTTACCTTGCTGGATAATGTGTTCGAGATTGCCTTGAAAATGAAACAGCACGATATTGGATTTGTTGCGGTCCTCGATGGGGAGAAGTTCATAGGCGGAGTGACGGACCGGGATCTTGTTATTCGAGGCTATGCGGAAAAGCATTCGGGGTCTACTGCAGTCGAAACCGTAATGACCACAAATATGACCACCGTGGATCCCGATACGTCTGTTGATGAAGCTGCGAAAATCATGGCGGAAAATCAAATCAGGCGGTTACCCGTTCTCGAAAATGGGAAGCTTGTTGGTATTGTCGCTATTGGCGACTTGGCGATTAGAGGTAATTTTGAAGATGAGGCTGGGGAAGCACTCAGCCAAATTTCTCAAGAACACACGCTTGTGGGCAGTCATTAAGTAAGCTAACCTTTCGAATATCATAGCAGCTATTCCCATTTTTTTCAGGGAAGGCTGCTTTTTTTTACTTATTCTCTTTACGAGGTGCGTCCGAGTAAGTGATAATAAGATCGAAATGGGTGAAGGGGGTCCGTATACTCGAGATGAACATGTTTGAAGACAGCGCTTCCATTGGTTTTATCATTTTAGATTCAAATTGGCATTTTATATATGCAAACGTTTATGGAGCAAGTGTTTTAAAACGATCACCGGAAGAACTTCTAGGTAAAATGGCATGGACCGAGTTTCCCTCTGCGATCCGGCATTCCACGTATAGTCAATTCCATCAAGCTCGGAGAAATGGTAAAGAAATTGCTTTTACGGAATATGTGAAGCCATCCAATCAATGGATTCATGTAAATGCTTATCCAGTTGGTGACAACTTACATATTATTATTCGTAAAACAGAAATGATCACGAATCATTTCGCCATTGAAAATGATATTTATCAAAAGTATACAGATTACGCGCAAGATCTTATCACATTAACTGCCGAGGATGGTACTCTGTTTTATGTTTCGCCCTCGATAAAAAACCTGCTTGGATATGAACTTGAGGATATGTACGGAGCAAATGTGTTGGCTTTTTGTCACCCAGGGGATATCGATGGTCTGAAGAAAATCTTTATCAATGAAAATGAGTGTATGGCAATTGACCAGGGAATCATAACATGTCGTTTCCTTCACAAAAAGGGATGGTACGTATGGTTCGAAAACAATTTCAAGTGGTTGTTGGACGAACAGGGGAAACATTGTCAGAAACTAGGGATATGGCGAGATATATCAGAGCGAAAAATCGTTGAAGAACGGTTCATACAGGCACAGCGATTGGGGCAATTCGGCAGCTTTGAACAAATATTTGAAGAGGAATCGATCGCGTGGTCGGACGAGATGTTTCGGATATATGGTCTTGAACCGACCTTTGGAATTGACTTGAATAAAGCGATTGAGCCAATTCTGCCTGATGATCGTGGGAAAGTAGCACTAGCTATTAAACAAGCTGTTCTGCATGGTATGTCAGATATAGAATACAGAATTGAAGTTCAAGAAGGGGATGTCCGTTATTTACGTTCCCAAATTGAGCGTGTGTTTTTAGACGAGGGCAAAGTAGCTGTTCGTGGAATTGTCCATGATATCACGGATCATAAGCAGATTGAGGCAGAACTTACACGAAGTAAAGCCAAGTTGGAAATCGCGCAAGAAATCGCAGGCTTGGGACATTATGATTGGGACGTAATCACTAATGTCGTGTATATTTCAGATGAACTGACATCCTTATTTGGGTGTCCAGATCCTGTGCAACAAGTGTCTATTGAAGTGCTCTTTGGAAGTATTCATCCTGATGACATGCACAAAACGAAAATGGCGATAAAAGACGCTTTGCATGCAGGAACACTGGATCTCGTCTATAGGATCATTATTGGTGAGGATGTGCGAATTTTACATACCTTAGCGAGAACTTCCTATGACGAATCGGGAAGAGCCTTGCGTCTATTCGGTACTGTGCAGGACATCACACTTCAGAAACAGACCGAGGAGCTGCTCCGCAAAACCGAAAAGCTGCATGTTGCTGGTCAATTAGCGGCCGGCATCGCACACGAGATTCGCAATCCGTTGACGGCACTTAAGGGCTTTGTGAAGCTGATGTGTCACGCGAATGAAGAAAGTAAAATACGCTATTATCACATTATGCAAGAAGAATTTAATCGTATTGAGCTGATTCTTGGTGAGCTTCTCATTCTCGCCAAACCACAGGCTGTTGCCTACATGCCTCATGATCCATTAAGAATTCTTGAAGAAGTGATTCAGTTGTTAAATACGGAAGCGATCATGAACAATGTAGAGATTATACTTAATGCCACTTCGATTATTCTGGCGGTCAATTGTGAGCGAAATCAATTAAAACAAGTTTTTGTGAATGTCATCAAAAATGCGATTGAAGCGATGCCTTCTGGCGGTACATTAACCATTACTGTTCAAAATCAAGCTAATGGCGTCATATTGCAGTTTGTGGATCAAGGCCATGGCATCTCGGAGGAAAGGCTGCCGCGCATAGGTGAACCTTTTTACACGACAAAGGAAAAAGGCACTGGACTAGGCATGATGGTGAGCTTCACAATTATTGAAGAGCACCATGGGGTGATCCGCTATCAAAGTAAGCTTGGGGTTGGAACAACGGTCCATATCCAATTACCGGCATCTTCACAGTAAATATTGTCCTTTGGAATGTAACTGTCAAAGTTCGCATGAAGGTAGTCAATCTGCGACAAGATGCCTCTTCATAAATATGCTAAAGTGAAAACGTGCTTAATAATTGTGAATCTGATAAGAAAAAGGTGACGTACAGTGGATAAAGTAGTAAGGATTGGTATCGTAGGTCTAGGGAACATGGGAACTGGACATGCCAAATATTTGGTGAAAAATGAAGTGAAGAGCGGCGTACTTACCGCTATTTGTGAACCGAGAGCAGATCGTCTAGAATGGGCAAAAGAAAATCTAGGTGAAGGTGTTCGATTATTCGACAATCTTGACGATTTTTTGGCTTCTGGCTTGATTGATGGGGTTTTGATCGCAACGCCTCACTATGATCACCCTGAAACAGCTGTACGCGCATTCCAAGCAGGCCTGCATGTTATTTGTGAGAAGCCGGCTGGTGTGTATACCAAGCAAGTGCGTCAAATGAATGAAGCGGCAGAAGCTTCAGGTAAAGTATTCAGCATGATGTACAATCAACGCACAAATCCTTTATATAAAAAACTAAAGGATCTGGTTTCTTCTGGCGAGCTTGGTGAAATTCGCAGAACGAATTGGATTATCACGAACTGGTATAGATCACAAAGTTATTACGATTCTGGCGGCTGGCGTGCAACTTGGGCTGGTGAAGGCGGCGGCGTACTTATTAATCAGGATCCGCACCAACTTGACCTATGGCAGTGGACGATTGATATGATGCCGAAGCGTGTTCGCGCGTTCTGTTATTTCGGTAAACACCGTAATATCGAGGTTGAAGATGATGTAACAGCGTTTGTCGAGTATGAAAATGGCGCTACAGGTCTGTTCGTGACTACGACTGGCGAAGCGCCAGGAACGAACCGTTTCGAATTGTCAGGTGACCGTGGGAAAATCGTGATTGAAGATGGCAAATTGACGTTCTGGCGTTTGCGCGTATCGGAAAAAGAATTCAATGAAACGTACAAAGGCGGCTTCGGTGGGCCGGAATGCTGGAAATGTGAAATTCCGGTTGAAGGTACAGAAACAGGACATATGGGGATTACGCAGAACTTTGTTGATGCCATCCTGCACGGAACACCTTTGATTGCACCAGGAGCAGAAGGTATTAAAGGTTTGATGATTTCCAATGCGATCATGCTTTCAACATTCACAGACAACTGGGTTGATTTGCCAATCGATGAGGATCTGTTCGAGCAACATTTACAAGATAAAATCAAAAATTCCAAAAACAATAAAGAGGCTGGCTCGTTTAAAACACTTGATGTCTAAGATGATGGGGGAAATTCGAAATGCAAAAGAATGATGGCATGAATTATGCGCCAAAAGGGAAACCGAACCTTGTTGTTCAAAAAGGGGAGTTTACCTTCGCGGTCATCGCGCTGGATCATGGTCATATTTATGGCATGAGCAACGGACTTCTAGAAGCAGGCGCAGAGATAAAATGGGTTTACGATCAAGATCCAGCGAAAGTAGCCGCATTTGTGGCGAAGTTCCCTCAGGCTCAGGTAGCTGCTTCCGAAGAGGAGATCTTTCACGACCCAGAAGTGAAGCTAATTGCTTCCGCAGCTATTCCTTCTGAACGCGGTCCGTTAGGGATTCGCGCAATGGAGCATGGCAAAGACTATTTTACAGATAAAACACCATTTACCTCCTTGGAGCAACTTGCAGCTGCTAAGGCGGTGGTCAACGCAACAGGACGTAAATATGCGGTTTATTTCAGTGAGCGTCTTCACGTGGAAAGTGCCGTATTTGCGGGTCAATTGATCTACGAGGGCGCAATTGGGCGCGTTGTTCAAGTCATTGGTCTTGGGCCTCACCGTTTGAATGCATCAAGCCGTCCGGATTGGTTTTTTGAGAAGGATAAGTATGGCGGTATTCTAACAGATATCGGCAGTCATCAAATCGAGCAATTCCTCTTCTATTCGGGTTGTAAGGATGCAACAGTGGCTAGTAGTAAGGTAGCGAACTATCATGCGAAGGATTATCCGGAGCTTGAGGATTTCGGCGATGCGACACTTATTGGGGACAATGGGGCAACGAACTATTTCCGTGTAGACTGGCTGACACCAAACGGCTTGGGGACATGGGGAGATGGGCGCACGTTGATTCTTGGAACCGAGGGGTATATCGAGCTGCGTAAATATATTGATATTGCTCGTAATCCGCAAGGGGATCAGCTTTACCTGGTCAACCAACAAGGAGAAAAGCACTACAGTCTGCATGGACAAGTAGGCTTTCCTTTCTTCGGTCAGTTGATTTTGGATTGCATTCATCGTACGGAAAACGCAATGACACAAGCGCATACGTTCAAAGCGGCTGAATTGTGCTTGCTTGCCCAAGAGAAAGCCGTTCGTGTGGAGTAGTTTGACACATCAGTTGGATGAAGTTATTTAACGGTACGGATAATTGCCGTTTGGCATGATAGCATAATTGCACATGTAACTTAAAATTCGGGTAGTTTAGCGGTAAGATCGCTAGCTGCCCGTTTTGTGTTTCTGTCGTCACTGTCGTTTTCGGCAGGATTTCAGAGCCATTGAGATCCTCCGGCACGATCACGGATTTTGCTGCTAAGGGATGATCAGGTGCTGCCACAATGACAAATTCCTCTTCTTGAATCGTCCTAAATATTAAATCAGGATCGTTGAGTTCCTTGTCGACGATGAACCCTAAATCGCATTCGCCTGCCTTCAGCGCGCGTGACGTATCATTTTCCAATAATTCATTGATGGTGATCGTAATGTTCGGAAAGCATTTCTTGAAAGCACCAAGGAACGGAGGCAGCATATACGAAAAGAGAGTTGTTTCGTGCGTGCCGATCATGAAGCTTCCTGTCGTTTGTCCGGCCACATTGATTTTGGATTCCTCATAGAGCTTCAAAATTTTCGCCGCATACCGGAGTAAAATGTCCCCCGCAGGCGTCGGTCTCATCTTTTTATCGATGCGCTCAAAGATTTCGACCCCGTATTCGAGCTCCAGCTTTTGAATCTGTGAGGTTACACTGGACTGGGCATAGCCTAATTTTTCAGAGGCCTTCGTAAAGTTTTGCCATTTCGCTACTTCGAGCAGTGTTTTGTATAACGTAAGATCCATAGGCATGCCCCCTCAATCATCACTTTTTTCGATCGAAACGATCATTTATTACCACAATAGAAAGTATAAGTTTTCGGTTCCCGAAAACTTATACTTTCTATTTGGCGATAAAACCATATATAGGGATCTTTGGTCGAAGACCAAAGTCTCTCCTCTTCAAACGCGGTCGCTCATCTTTGAATGGCCTCGATAGAAGTTTTCTCATAGATAACTCTGGTACTTCCTGCCATGTTAAAATCAATTCCAACCAAAGGATGGGGGGAATTACCATGTGGAACTTATACGATATAGAGAAGAAATTCGAGGCTCATGTGAAAGATATTGAAGAGCGCTCGAGGAAAGCACATTGGTACACCAAAGAGGAGAAAAAAGGTCTTCGCCCTGGCGTAGTTGCAAGTTGGGTGTCACTAGTAGCCGTCCTTGTTGTCGGGTTTATCACGGTTTATGAACTCTTTTGAGATACGTTAGCATGGCGGCCATGTTTAAATCAAGTACTTTCCCTTCATACTAAGGAAAAAGGAGGGAATACACGATTGACTATGGATCCTTCAAGACCTCTGATCATTCAGAACGATTTATCTATCCTCCTCGAAACGAAGCATCCTGAATTTGAAAAGCTCCAGGGCAAGCTGGCTCGTTTTGCAGATCTCGTTAAAAGCCCGGAACATCTTCACACCTATCGGGTTACCCCGTTGTCCTTATGGAATGCAGCTGCAGCAGGGATGGGGCTGGAAGAAATGACAGCTTGCTTGCAGCAACATGCCAAGTTCGGCGTCCCGTCTGCTGTTCTTAACACGATTCGTAAATATACGAAGCGCTATGGGATTCTGCGCATGTTGCATGTGGGGAATGAGCTCTTCTTGGTAAGTGAGGATACCGTCGTTTTCAAAGAAATTTGTGCGTATGATTCTTTACAAAAATATCTCAAGGATACCCGTGGTGAACGGGCTATTGCCATATCACCGAGCTATCGCGGGATTTTGAAGCAGGAACTGATGAAGTTGGGCTATCCGGTAGAGGATTTGGCATCGTACCGCAGCGGCGAATTTCTGAAAATTCCCTGGCGTGATGATGACCAGATGGATGAGCCGTTCCAGCTTCGTGACTATCAAAAGCAAGCCGTAGATGCCTTTCAGCAGGTAGGCCATGGAGGGAGCGGTGTTCTGGTGCTTCCTTGTGGAGCGGGAAAGACGGTAGTTGGTATCGCTGCCATGGCGAAAGCAAGCTGTGCGACACTGATCCTTACCTCCAATGTTACCTCGGTGAAGCAGTGGAAGCGCGAAATACTGAGCAAGACGGGCCTTACGAGCGATCAGGTAGGTGAGTATAATGGCACGACCAAGGAGATTAGACCGATCACCATTGCCACGTATCAAATTCTAACTCACCGAGGGAACAAGGAAGCCGAGTTCTCGCACTTGCGATTGTTTAGCGAGAGGGAATGGGGCCTGATCATTTATGATGAGGTTCACCTTCTCCCTGCTCCTGTTTTCCGCGCGACTGCTGAGATACAAGCTACACGCAGATTAGGTTTAACAGCTACGTTGATCAGAGAAGATGGCCTAGAAGGTGATGTATTCTCCTTGGTCGGGCCTAAAAAATATGACATGGCGTGGAAGCAGCTTGAAACGATGGGGTGGCTCGCAAAGGTAACCTGCCAAGAAGTGCGCGTTCCTCTGTCCATGCTGGATCGAGATCGTTATCAGGCATCAGAAGCAAGGCATCAGTTCCGAATTGCAGGGGAGAATGTAGCGAAGCTGGATGTTATTGATCATTTATTGAAGCTTCATCCGGATGAGCCCACGCTAATTATCGGCCAGTATATCGATCAACTGGAGCAGATTGCAGCCCATACGGGTGCACCCATGATATGCGGCAGCATCCCGCATGAACGTCGTGAGGAGCTGTATGAGCGATTCAAAAAGGGGCAGCTGCCGCTGCTGATCGTTTCTAAGGTGGCTAACTTCGCGGTGGATCTTCCAGATGCGGCAATCGCTATTCAGGTCTCGGGAAGCTATGGCTCAAGGCAAGAAGAAGCCCAGCGGCTGGGGCGTATCCTCCGTCCGAAAAGAAACGGCGAAAACACAGCCGTCTTTTATTCACTTGTTAGCTCAGAAACGAAGGAACAGGATTTTGCGATGAAGCGGCAATTATTTCTCGTTGAACAAGGCTACCAGTATGAGATTACAAGCTGGCATCAAGCAGCAAGATGAGGAGGGAGGTTCAGAATGAAGTACGAACAGGTGGAACGGAAAATGCCACTTTCGTTAAAGGAGCTCATCTTACAACAACCATGGTGTTCTGCACTTCCTAGGGAGTCATTAGGAGAGGTCCTCACGCAGCATAATCATCTAAATGATCTCTATAGGGAGCTCTCTTCAGACGAGAGGCGCACATTACGTCTTGTAATGTCAACATTCGGTTGCCTTCCTTTTACTAGTGAGAGGCTGGAGAAAGTAGCGGCACTTCAAATGGCTGGCTCTCAAGTAAACTTGGGGCTATGGGGACTTCGTCGATATGGCGTCATTGTTGCTTTCCGAAAATCTTGGGGGGAACAGTTATTTATTTTGCCTGAGGATGCTTTTGCGGGTTGGCAGCGCATTTTATTTTCTACTATACTGAACCCCTTGAATGTGTCAGAAAGTCAGCTTATTCAAGTGGAATCAGGGGACATTGGCGATCATCACGTAGAAATGGATGAAGGCATTGAAGTGAATCCAAGGGGATTAGCGCAGCAATTGTTTCATTTTATGGCAAACTGTTCGCGCCAGCCAGCACTTTCCCTTACGAATAAAGGAACCTTACATAAGAAGCAACTACAGAAGCTTACTGAACATGTGAGCCTGCCCAAAACTATCATCACGAAGGTTGGACTAACTTACGCTTTCACTGACGTGTATGAGGAACCTGCCGCGCTGATGCTTGAAATGGCCCTGCGGATGGGCTTTCTTTATAAAAAAGAAGCGGGCGACAGGTTCCTGATCAATCAGCAACACCTTCATACATGGCTTCAAAGCTCTTATGAACACCAACAAGCGCAGCTGTATCGTATTTGGCGACAGGCTGTAACTCCCGCGCCAGTTTGGCTAGAACATGGTATAGCCTTCATGGAGAGGGCGGCTGCCTTGCAATGGTATAACCTAAATGAGCTGACTCAAGCCATCTTTTCTTGCTGTTCAATTGTCCATAAACCGATGGACGCGGCCGTTCTTAAACAGGAAATGATCTCCGTATGGATGAAGCCGTTGACTGCTTTTCGCTTTATTGAACTGGGGCAAGATCAAGAGGGGCAGTTATGGTTCAAATGGCTCATCAATCCTCAGTTGCATGATGATGTGAGGCCAGACTCACCTAACGATCTGTCCCTCAAGCCCCCGCCTTCTCTCTACGTTCAGCCTGATTTCGAAGTGCTTCTGCCACCTGATGCCTCACTTCACTTAGAGTGGAGGATTGCGGCGTTTGCTGACCTCCAGAACGCGGATCTAGTACGGAACTATCGTTTGACCAAAGAAAGCTTTCAGCGCGCGCTAGATCAGGGGCTGAAGAGCGCAGACGTGATTCATCTCTTGCAAGAGAATGCCTATTATGAAGTTCCAGAACAAGTGGCAATCACCTTGCAACAGTGGGAAGAGCAGAAGGACAAGCTCTATATAGAGGAGGTTACACTGCTTCGCTGTCAATCCGTTGAAGTTGCGGATGCCTTGCTGCGAAATGAAAAGTGCCGTACCTTGCTCGGTGACCGCATTGGAGAATCCAATTTTATTATTTCTTGCGAGCATGTTAAACATGTGACGAAATGCTTGGAAGCGATGGGGTTCCATCCCAACCGATGCTCAACCCCGAACAACCCTGTGGATGACGTAAGGGAACTCATAAATGAGGCAACCATAGGCTTGTGTTACTCCAGAGACACGATTCAGCTCTATGACATTGATCCCCATTTGCCGCATCGAGATGATTTGTATCCAGATATACAACAAATCCCTTTGAGCTGGATTAAGGAGTTCCGCGACTATCATGCGTCAACACGGAAAGATATGATTCGTAAAGCTATAGAATGGAAAAGTGTGCTGCAGTTGAGGAAAGAAGGGCGCGACTGCTTCATTATCCCTCGGATGCTGCGAGAAGATCGGACAGGTTGGATTCTGGAGGGCTGGGAAGAATATCAGGAAATTTCTTGGCCAAGCGAGGATTGGAAGGAAATGAAGCTCATATTACCAGGAATCAACGATGGATGTGTGTGAGAAAAGGAAGAAACTCTTGGCGAACTGTGATATGATAGAAGTGTTATAGACTTTTCGCTAGGAAGGATGGGGTTGTCATAATGTTACAAACAATGGAAACAGAAACACTAGATATGTCGGCTATCCTTATGCAAGCTTACGACATGGGTGACATGATTAATTCTTCTGCGGAAGTTGCAGATTATTTATATTGGAAGACCGCGGTTGAGAACAGCAAGGAAGTTAAAGATTTACAATATGTGTTTGCTAGGAAAAAAGATGCCTTTGAGGAATGCGAGCGTTTCGGGCATTACCATCCGAGCTATCACGATGCGCTTGCGGCTGTGAATGACGTGCAAGAGAAACTCTTAGCCGTTGAGGCTGTTCGCAAATATAAAGAAGCTGAGGATCGCTTGGACGACTTGTTGTTTACCGTCTCAACGACGATTGCTCACGCGGTGTCGGATTCAATTAAAGTGCCAAGCAACAATCCCTTGCCAACGGGCAAAGGCTGCAGTTCCGGTGGAAGCTGCAGCGGGAATTGCGGTTAATTTAAGGATTACTTGGTGAGCGGTTTTCAGCACCGAGAAGATTGAAAGAAGCTAGGAAATGAGGAGCGGAGCGTAGTGAAAGCTACGTGAGCACCGGAATTTCCGGCTGAATTCAATCTTCGATGTCGAATACGCTTCATGAACTACTTCGTGATCAAAAGCGGCCTCACAGGCAGAAATCGGGGCGGATTCGTCCTACCTCGGTTCCTTGCCAGTTTTGTACCACAGGCTTATGGAAAGCTGCAAGCTCGCTGACCTCATCTTCCGAGAGATAGCCTAGCTGCTTCAGTGCTTCAGTCACCGCGGGATACAAGGCACGAACATTTCCGTCTGCTACTTTTAAGACAAAGCCGATGGCTTGTTCTGGGATGGAAAGGGCGAAAATTCCTTCAGCACCCATTTTACCTACGACGCGACCCTTTGTTACCTCGATTAATCGCGTATCGAAGCGATCGGTTCCTGCGAGGAATTGAGGATATTTTCGAACAGCATCGACAATTCTCTGGCAAGCGTTTGCACGCTCTGCAGATAGCCCTTCTGGGCTGCCCAATCGGGCAAAGGCGAGTGCGAGATGGTTGATTGGCATTCCGAAAACAGGAACACCACAACCGTCGATACCGAGCTCCATCTGCTCCTTAGGCACATCTGACATGGCGCTCACAGCATCCAACATTAGTACCTGAACTGGATGCTCTGGGCTCATGTAGGTATCTGGCGAAGCGCCCAGATGGCTACTAAGGGATAGCATACCCGAATGTTTGCCCGAGCAGTTGTTGTGCAAGGTTGAGGGGGATTCTCCTCGCTCGCGCATCGCTTGTGCGGTTGGGGCATGGAAGGGTTCATGCGCACCGCATTGCAGGTGCATGGCATGATAACCAAGCTTGCCCAGGATACCGCGGGCCGTGCTCACATGCTCAGCTTCCCCGTTGTGGGAAGCGCAACACAAAGCTATTTCGGCCTCTGATAGGCCGAAATGATCAGCGGCGCCGGATTCAATGACCGGCAGTGCTTGAATCAGCTTCGCCGTCGAACGGGCGAAGGTGAGCAGGTGCGGATCGCCTGCACGGTGCAGGAGGCTTCCCTGGGTGTCCACGACAGCAAGGTGGATACCATGTATACTTTCAGTTATGTTTCCGCGACATACGCGAACAATAGTGTCTGATGGCTTCATGTTGTGAAATCACTCCATACTAGGATTATTGAAAAGAGGTTGCAATCATGATGATTGAGCGAAGCGGATTAATCATTTGGGTGAACGATATCAAAGCCGCCAGAAATTTAGAGCGATTTGGTTCCCTGCATTACATATCCAAGAAAATGAATTACGCAGTTTTATATATACATGCCAGCAAATTGGAAGAGACCACACGCAGTCTACTTAAGCTGCCTTATGTCAAAAAGGTTGAGAAATCGTACCGTAATGAAATTAAAACGGAATATAGTAGTGACGGTCCTGACAAAACTAGATTTTACACGCTTTGAGGCTGCAGTGCAAAATGAAAGCTTCGTGAGAAGCTTTTTTGTTTTTTTTAGGTCATATTAGACCACGGTCGTTCATTCTTGGATGACATCGATAGAAGTTTTCGCAATTTTCCGAAAATTAGGCATAGTTTTTTATCTTCATAAATACTTATTAATAATTTTATATATTCTTACATGGGAAAATTAGTTATAATAAAGTAAAATATAACTTACAGAACATCAATTCGTAGGTAGTAGGTCCCATTTAAATAGGAAAGGGGATGTGATCATGAAAGATAAGGTTATGGGGAGATGGAGTACTTATGAACCATTCTTCGTACAGCTAGGTGACAAGAAAGTGGCGGATATCGTGATCACGAATCATGCAAAGCTGAGATGGAGCGATCGTATTTCAAGCGATAACAACTCACTCGAGGAAATTTGCGCTTTTCTTTGGGAGAAGCTTAAAAATGATAGCATGGTCCCTTATTATCGAAATGAAGAAGACGTTTATCTAATTGACGATGATCTAGTGGTTGTAGCTGAATTCTCACATTTGGAACACGAGACGGATCTCGTAGGCAATCCGCTGCACAAAATGATTATAGTCACCTTTCTTGGTAAAATGTCAGAGACCATGGAGCTGCGCGATTTAAAGTCGTACTATTCCTGGTTAAGGCATTCTCGTCGTATGACCTTGATTAAGAATAGTCGCAAGCGTCGCTAATCATGCAATTGATCAGAGTATGTCTGGGGCAGACATACTCTTTTTTGGCGTCTTGATGGACTGTACGGGTTCGATTTCATATAATGGAAGCATAGAGAGGCGGTATACCATGGCACTTAATTTTCATCAATTACATATTTTCTATACCGTAGCGGAAAAAGGTAGTTTCTCACATGCAGCCGGTGCGTTACATATGACACAGCCTGCTGTGACGATGCAAGTCCAGTCGCTCGAGGATTACTTTGGTGTGAAGCTATTTCATCGCAGCACCAAGAAGATCGAATTGTCCGAGGCCGGACGAGCACTGCTGCCTTTTGCTAAGAATAGCATAGAGCTTATTCGTGACACGGATGTCGCGATGTCGAAATTTACAATGATGATTGAAGGGCGGCTTCAACTAGGTGCCAGCTTAACGATGGGGGAGTATATTTTACCTCGCCTCTTAGGCCCATTCAGCAAGGATTATCCAAAGATATCCGTATCGATGAAAGTGATGAACACGGCTCAGATCTTGGACGAGGTGCTCAGTCATCAGCTCAATTTCGGTCTTGTTGAAGCGCCAATACATCATCCGGATGTTCACACTGAACCGATTCTCAGCGACGAGCTGCGTCTCATTGTACCTTCGGATCATCCACTTGCGGATGTAGAAGTTGTTTCCTTGGAGGAGCTATTGAAGTATCCTTTTGTGCTACGTGAGCAGGGTTCTGGAACAAGAAGGGTCATGGAGGAAGAATTCGCTCGCTGTAACATGGATTGTTCCTCCATGAAGATCGTGATGGAGCTCGGAAGCACTGGAGCCATTAAATCTGCTGTTGAAGCGGGGTTGGGTATATCGATTCTTTCGCAATCGTCGGTGAAGCATGAGGTGACGCTAGGACTCTTTAAAATGAAGAAAATAGAGGATATCGTGTTTGAGCGCAGCTTCTATGCGATTTACTTAAACTCGACCTTGCTGCCCATTTCGGCTGTAAGCTTCATGACGTTCTTGAGACAAGAGGATTTAAGCCGTTTTCTATGATAAGGGATGAGATGGACTGTTGAGTGAACAATACGTTCATTAAGCGTCGTCTACGATAATTGGAGGCAACTATGAGGGATCGAATGGAAGCAGATTTACACTCACATACAACTGCTTCAGATGGGACACAATCGCCGAGAGCGAATGTACAAATGGCTCTGGATGCAGGGCTGGGAGCGATTGCGATTACGGATCACGATACCATTTCGGGGGTAGCGGAAGCACTTCAAGCGGGTACTGAGCTGGGCATCATGGTCGTACCTGGAGTTGAAATTTCAACGGTCGCGAATGGACAAGACATCCACATTCTTGGCTATTTCATCAATATAGAGGATGAACAATTTCTACAGCGCTTGGCGTCGTTGCGTGAAACAAGAGATACCCGTAACGAGATGATCATTGCGCGCTTACAGGAGCTTGGCATCGAAATTACGATGGAGGAAGTTCTCAAAGAAGTTGCGAATGTGAAGCGAAAAGGGGATACAGTAGGGCGGCCTCACATTGCTGCAGTGCTCTTAAATAAGGGCTATGTGAGTACGATTACGGAAGCGTTCGATCGCTATTTAGCTACAGGAGCGGCTGCGTACGCTAATCCACCTCGCATTGAGCCTGCGACGGCGATTACGTGGATTCATGAGGCTGGAGGCAGAGCGGTACTCGCACATCCAGGCATTTATCACGATGATGCCCTGGTTGAAGCCATTACCCTACAGGGTATAGATGGTATTGAAGTGTACCATGCCGATCATTCGCCAGAAGATGAAGAGCGATATAGGCTTCTTGCTCAGCGTACGGGTCTTTTGATGACCGCGGGCTCTGATTTTCATGGTGTACGAGATAACGTCGCGTTCCATGCGGCTATTGGTTCGAAACGAATCGGAATGGAAGTAGTGGAGCGTTTACAGTCGATGAAGGAGGAGCATTCATGAAAAAAATTCGTAAAGCCATTATCCCCGCGGCGGGACTAGGTACTCGTTTCTTACCTGCAACCAAAGCGCAGCCGAAGGAAATGCTGCCCATCGTTGATACACCGGCTATTCAGTATATTGTGGAAGAAGCGATCGAGTCTGGCATTGAGGATATCATTATTGTTACAGGGCGTAACAAGCGTGCGATCGAGGATCATTTCGACAAATCCGTAGAGCTGGAGATGATGCTTGAAGAAAAAGGGAGTACCCAGTTGCTTGAGATTGTGAAATCTGTATCTAATTTGGCAGATGTCCATTATATACGCCAGAAGCAGCCGCTTGGTCTAGGTCACGCCATTCTTTGCGCGCGCAAATTCATTGGGGATGAGCCATTCGCAGTTCTGCTTGGTGATGATATTCTCCAATCTTCCCCGCCGGGACTTAAGCAGATGATGGATGTTTATGAGCAAACGGAAACCTCGGTTATTGCGGTGCAAGAGGTACCGTGGGCTGATGTTAGCAAATACGGCATCATTTCTCCAGCGACGAGTTACGCCAACTATCGATTGATTGAAGATTTGGTTGAGAAGCCTGATCGTGATCAGGCACCATCGAATTTAGCGGTAATCGGGCGGTATATTATCATGCCAGAAATTTTCCGCATTCTTGAGCGGCAAGAGCCTGGCCGCGGCGGCGAGATTCAATTAACGGATGCGCTGCGCGTACTGAATAAGGAGCAGCAGATGGCCGCTTACCTGATGCAAGCGAAGCGGTATGACGTTGGGGACAAGCTGGGGTATATTGAAGCCACGATTGAGCTGGCCCTACAGCGTCCTGATCTGCAAGTACAAGTAAAGGCCTATTTACTTTCATTAATTAAGCAATGGGATGGGCAGTAGCCTATTTATATGATAAAAAACCTATCGAGATTTAGGATCCCGATAGGTTTTTTTGCATGTTTACTTAATAGTCACTTTCAACTGTTTGATCTCGTCCTCTTCCGGCGTCACATACAGTGTTTTCTGATTCACATAAATCACAAATCCAGGCTTCGAGCCGTTTGGTTTATGGACATGCTTAATTGTCGTGTAATCGACAGGAACTTGACTGGAATTTTTGGCTTGACTGAAGTAGGCAGCTAGCTGCGCAGCTTCGAGTAAGGTAGTGTCGGTGAATTCCCCGCGTATGACGACATGTGACCCAGGAATATCCTTCGTATGCAGCCACGTATCCATGGAAGAAGCAAGTCGATTCGTTAGATATTCATTTTGTGTGTTATTTTTCCCGACATAGATAGGAACACCTTCGGTGGATTCATAGCAGGCCAAAGCAGGCTTATCTTTTTTCTTTTTCTTGCGCTGCTTCTTGTTGCGGTCACGCACATAGCCTTGCTCCATAAGCTCATCGCGAATCTCTTCAATATCTGGCAGGGAAGCTACGCTCAACTGCTGGAGCAGGGTCGTGAGGTACGTGATTTCTTGATGCGTTTGGGTAATTTGCTCCTCGACGATCGCCGTGCTGTTTTTCAATTTGCTGTACTTTTTAAAATAACGTTGTGCGTTTTCCGCTGGTCCAAGGAGCGGGTCCAAATTGATGGTGATCATCGCCTGATCCTCATCGTAGTAATTGATGGCTTGGACTTCCTTGTCGCCTTTCTTAATCGTATGAAGCGAGGCGGTCAACAGCTCTCCGAGAATTCGGAACTTATCCGCGTCTTTGGAGTCTTCTACGGTATCTTGGAGTTTTTCCAGTTTTTTAACATTTTTATTCACTTCATTTTGTAAAAATTTCAATAAATCGGATACACGCTGTTTCACCGTATCACGTTCAGCTTTGTCGCCATAGAACTGCTCCAAACACGCGCTTGGCGTTGGATACGACTTCGAAGTGCCGATGATATGCGTAAGTGGCGTCATTGCGAAGAATAGCTTGCCAGTCGTTTCTTGCTCCACAATGACCGGTTCATAGCGATCCTCGCGGATGGCGGTCATCACTTCATTGAACGCCATCCAAAGCGAAGAGGTATCGACTTCCGTTTTGCCTTGCAGACTGCGATACACAATTTCCTTTGCGATCAGTGGACTAAGTCCGCTGAATGCAGCAACCAATTGTTGCTCAGGTCTGACCGGCGTTGTGGAATCGGAATCCTCATAAGACGACGTCAGCCCCTCCAGCGCTTGCGCGAATGCTTCAGCATTCACTTCTAGTGGATTTTGCTTATCCTGCTCAGGCGGTGTCACATATTTGCTCCCGGGCATGACGACGCGATATGAGCTTATCGCTGGCGTGACATGATGAATGCCATCGAGGATCGTTCCTGTTTCAGGGTCTAGAAGAATGATATTGCTGTGACGTCCCATAATTTCCACAATAATATGCTTGAGGGAGACATCGCCTAATTCATCACGATGACGAATCTGGAATCGAATCACCCGTTCCATACCAATTTGCTCTACGGCCTCAATGACGCCGCTCTCGCAATACTTGCGAAGCAGCATACAGAACATAGGAGCATCCATAGGATTTATTGATACCTGTTCTGTTGTTTGAACCCTTGGATAAGTAGGATTAGCAGAAAGCAACAGTTTCACGTTCTGCCTTTGAGTGCGAATTTGCAGTACAATATCATTTTCGCTCGGTTGATGAATTTTATTAATGCGGCCTCCCACATACATTTGAAGCTCGTGAACAATTGCATGAAGGACGAGTCCGTCTAAAGCCATGATGCATACAACTCCATTCTTTGGGGCTAGCAGCCATTTGCGTCTTGATCGTGCAACTAGTTCAGTAGCCGACAACTTTGCTAATCTCTATGATGCCATACTTTTCACAAAAACTTAAGGGGCTTTGGGCAGGAAAGATGATTTCAGGGATATTTTCCTGCTTGTCTGAATACAAATACGTATAAGTGTGAGACAAGATCAAGTGGATGTAGGAGGGAGAAGGGCGGATGAGTCAGAATAAGTGGTACCAGTTGAACTCGGAGGATGTCTTGCAGGCACAGCAGGTGAATTTGCAGCAAGGATTGCCCTGGGAAGAAGCTTGGAAGCGGCAGGCTGAGGTAGGGCGAAACGAGCTCTCAGAGGGGCAGCGTGTATCACCAATCACACTGCTGTTGAATCAATTTAAAGATTTCATGGTCCTGGTACTATTGGGGGCGACTCTAATATCCGGCTTGCTAGGTGAATATTTAGATGCGATTACCATCGTCGTCATTATTGTGATGAATGGGATTTTGGGCTTTACACAGGAATTTCGAGCGGAACGCTCACTACGTGCACTGAAAGAGCTGTCTGCGCCTAATGCGAATGTTTGGAGAGAAGGAGCCGTTCATCAAATTCCGGCTCGTGATCTGGTTCCAGGTGATATTGTATTTCTGGAAAGCGGCGACAGAGTCCCAGCGGATGTTAGGTTTCTGGAAACGAACGGCGTCTATATCGAGGAGTCCGCTCTAACCGGGGAGTCGATTGCCGTAAGTAAAATAACAGCTTCTATCCCGCATGAGGAAGTACCGCTTGGTGATCAGCGCAACTTGGGCTTCATGGGTACGATGGTTTCTCGTGGCACAGCGAAGGCAGTTGTTGTTCGGATCGGGATGAGCACGGAAATGGGCAAAATCGCTGATCTGATTCAAAATACAGAATCCATGGAAACACCGTTACAGCACCGTTTGGAGCAGTTAGGTAAAATTTTAATTATCGTTGCCATTGCGTTGACGATTCTTGTTGTTGTAGCAGGTATTATGCATGGACAACCACCGTACGCGATGTTCTTGGCAGGCGTAAGCTTAGCCGTTGCAGCTATCCCTGAAGGGCTCCCAGCGATTGTAACGATTGCGCTTGCTCTTGGTGTACAACGGATGATTAAGCGGAAAGCCATCGTCAGAAAGCTGCCTTCGGTTGAGACCTTAGGGTGTGCTTCTGTCATATGCTCTGATAAAACAGGTACGCTGACACAGAACAAAATGACGGTGACCCATTTGTGGGTTGGCGGTGACGTACTAGAGGTTACAGGGGATGGCTATGCGCCGGTGGGCAATATTCTTCTAAGCGGCCAGCATACGGACGTGCACAAGCATCCTTCTCTCACGAAGCTGCTCCATGTGTCTGCCCTTTGCAATAACGCAACCTTAATAGAAGAAAAACAAGAAACGAAGAGGAAGAAAGGCAAAGAGGGCACACAGGGATCTGCCTCGATTTGGCATATTAAAGGCGATCCAACCGAAGGGGCTTTAGTTGTTCTGAGTGCCAAGAGCGGGATTACCCAAGATTCGCTGAGGGAAAAATATAAACGGATCGCCGAGTTCCCTTTCGACTCGGAGCGTAAACGGATGTCTGTTCTGGTGTCCTCCGAGAATGGCCGCATGGCTTGTACGAAAGGGGCGCCAGACGTATTGCTGCAGCATTGCAGCTACATTTTGTGGGAGGGTAAAGTCATTCCATTTACGTCAACCCTGAAACAAAAAGTGATCTCAGCCAATGAAGGCATGGCCAAATCAGCGCTTCGCGTGCTGGGTATTGCGTATAAAGAACTTAAAGTAAGTGATCGGTATGAGGATTTTGAGGATGTTGAAAATGGCTTAGTTTTTGTTGGTTTAACAGGTATGATCGATCCTCCGCGCAAAGAAGTGCGTGAAGCGATCTCTAAATGCCGTAAAGCTGGCATCAAGACCGTTATGATCACAGGAGATCATCAAACGACAGCAGAAGCTATTGCGAAGCAGCTTGGTATGATTCCAGCTAATGGCGTCAGTATGAGCGGTCAGCAGATCGGACAGCTTTCGGATGATGAGCTCGATGCCAAAGTCAATGATACCTACGTCTATGCAAGGGTATCCCCTGAACATAAGCTAAGAATTGTGAAATCATTGCAGCGCAATGGACACGTTGTTGCCATGACGGGGGATGGTGTCAACGATGCGCCAGCGATTAAGGCGGCTGATATCGGGATTGCCATGGGGATTACGGGAACCGATGTATCCAAAGAGGCATCCTCTTTAATACTCAGTGATGATAATTTCTCGACGATCGTTGCGGCGATTGAAGAGGGGCGAAGCATTTATGAAAATATTCGCAAATTCATTCGCTACCTGCTTGCGTCTAATGTTGGCGAGATTATGACGATGTTCATCGCCATGATGGCGGGGCTTCCGCTTCCGCTCGTACCCATTCAGATTCTGTGGGTGAATTTGGTCACAGATGGTCTGCCAGCGATGGCGCTGGGTGTAGATCAGGCAGAGAAAGACTTAATGCAGCATAAGCCGCGTTCGGCAAAGGAAAGTATTTTTGCAAGACGATTAGGTTGGAAAATTATTTCCCGTGGTATGCTCATTGGGGTATGTACACTGGGTGCCTTCTGGCTCATATTACGCGTTAATCCATCGGATGCGGAGACTTTATTGAAAGCACAAAGTGTCGCGTTCGCGACCTTGGTGATGGCTCAGCTCATCCATGTGTTCGATTGTCGCAGTTCACGGTCGATTTTCCATAGGAATCCTTTGCAAAATAAGTACTTAGTTCTCGCTGTTTTGTCATCACTTATTTTGATGCTTGGAGTTATGTATGTGGAAGCTCTCCAACCGATCTTCAAAACCGTTCCACTTGGCTGGAAAGATTGGATTCTCGTTCTTATTGCTGCTGGTATTCCAACGTTCTTTATGGGACTAGGCAGCGTGTTGTCTCCAAAACGGACCAAAGGTTCTAGAGGTTCAAGCTCTTCTGTGTATAATAAATCTTCAAAACCTAGCTTTAGATAAACGAAGTGGAAAGAGCTGCCGTGAGGCGGCTTTTTCTGTATCTTTTTGCCGGTAAGCAAGATATGGCGATTTGGCGACTATGACGTGCTGCGGTGGCGTAGGACTATGCATACTGTCGTTTTTACGCTATGATAATGGCTAAACCGCACATAGGGGTGCTTGACATGAATTTTACGAAAATGCATGGACTTGGCAATGACTTTATCGTCGTAGCCGGGGAGAAAGAGCTTCCTGCCGGGGCTGATCAGCTAGCTATTCAGCTGTGTAATCGATTTTTTAGCATCGGTGCCGACGGCGTTGTCTTTATTCTTCCTTCAGAGAAGGCTGATTTTCAAATGCGCATTATCAACTCGGATGGATCTGAGGCCGAGCAATGCGGCAATGCGATCCGCTGTGTTTCCAAATATGTGTACGACCATAAGCTCATTGATGCAACAGAAATTACCGTTGAAACCATTGGTGCTGGTGTACAGAAGGTTCAAGTACACGTGCAAGACGGTAAAGTTTTGACCGCTCGTGTGGATATGGGAGCGCCCATTCTGCAAGGACTTCAGGTGCCAACGACGGTTGATGCTGACAAGGTGATTGATTACCCGATTGAGGTTGAAGGCAGATCATTTCGTTTCACAGCGGTTTCCATGGGGAACCCGCATTGTGTTATTTATGTGGAGGATGCTGTGAATTTTGACCTCGCAACATGGGGGCCGAAGCTTGAAGCACATCCGATGTTTCCACGCAAAATAAATGTCGAATTCGCAACCGTTCGCGATCGCGCCTATACGGATATGCGGGTTTGGGAGCGAGGCGCGGGGCCTACGCTTGCATGCGGAACGGGAGCTTGCGCTACGTTGGTCTCCTCTGTGCTTAATGGTTTGTCCGATCGTGAAGCGACGGTTTCACTCAAAGGTGGCGATTTGTTCATCGAGTGGCTGGAAGAGGACAATCACGTTTATATGACCGGACCTGCGGAAGAAGTGTTTACAGGCAAACTATAGTCGGGTAGATAGGGGAAATGAGGCATGAAATTGGATCTTCGTGCAGCGCTGCAGCGGGAAATTTTGACCGGTGACGGCGCTATGGGGACAT
Organism: Paenibacillus sp. J22P143; assembly: GCF_059692035.1. Lineage (NCBI taxonomy): Bacteria > Bacillati > Bacillota > Bacilli > Caryophanales > Paenibacillaceae > Paenibacillus > Paenibacillus sp. J22P143. The sequence continues at coordinate 35,639 of NZ_JCAUAQ010000004.1, read as the reverse complement.
ACTTATATCAGATGGGATTTCCCGTCGGCATTTCATATGAAGAATTGAATTTGCTTAGACCGGAAACGGTCGCTGACGTGCACCGCCGTTATTTTGAGGCAGGTGCTCGTCTTATTGAAACGAATACGTTTTCGGCGAATCGCGAGAAGCTGTCGAAATATGGTTTGGAAGGCGACGTTGAAGCCATTAATCGTGCGGGTGTTGAGCTGGCTCGGAAAGCTGTTGGAGACGACGCTTATGTTGTGGGTGCAATCGGCTCTATTCGTGCTGGCAAGCGTAAAAATGTACGTACATCCGATGTGGAGGAGTCGCTTCGGGAACAAATCGGCGTTCTGTTAGACTCACCCGTGGACGGGCTGTTGCTTGAGACCTTCTATGATTTGGAAGAGATGCAGCTTGCTTTGCGGATTATCCGCAGCATGAGCCAGCTTCCAGTGATTTGTCAGTTTGCCAATGAGGGCACGGGCAGCACGCAAGACGGTGTTCCGCTGCAAGAAGCGTTCCTCCAACTGCGTGACGAAGGTGCTGATGTGATCGGCTTTAACTGCCGCGTCGGCCCGAACGGGATTCTGCGTTCGATGGAAAAGATCGCGCCGATTCCTGGTATTCCATTCTCGGCGTTTCCGAACGCAGGGTTGCCCGACTACGTAGACGGGCACTATACGTATACGGCGACGCCTCAGTACTTTGCCGAAAGCGCGCTGCGCTTTGCCGATCTTGGCGCGCGCATCATCGGCGGTTGCTGCGGCACGACGCCGGAGCACATCGCCGCTGTAGCGAAGGCGCTGCAGGGCTACGTGCCTGCTCCGCCGGGCGCAGCCCCTGCGGAAGCCGCCGTGCTCGTGATCGAGCCCGCACCTGCACAGCCTGCACCACCTGCGGGCATTCCTTCGCTGCTGGACATCGTGAAGCAGCGCAAAACCGTTATTGTCGAGCTGGATCCTCCGAAGGATCTCGACATCGAGAAGTTCATGCAGGGCTCGAAGGCGCTGCAAGAGGCCCATGTCGACGCCATTACGATGGCCGACAATTCCCTTGCTGTGACGCGCATGAGCAACCTGGCACTCGGCTACCTCGTGCAGGAGCGTTTGGGCGCGCGTCCGCTCATTCACATCGCGTGTCGTGACCGCAACATGATCGGGACGCAGTCCCATCTCATGGGCTTGCACGCACTGGGAATAGACCACGTGCTGGCCGTGACCGGCGATCCCGCCAAGTTTGGCGATCTCCCCGGGTCCAGCTCCGTGTATGACCTCACCTCATTCGAAATTATTCGGATGATTAAACAGCTTAACGAAGGCATCGCCTTTTCCGGTAAGCCTTTGAAGCAGAAGGCTAATTTCGTTGTAGGTGCGGCATTCAATCCGAATGTGAAGCATTTAGATAAAGCTGTGCAGCGCTTGGAGCGCAAAATCGAGGCAGGCGCTGATTATATCATGACGCAGCCTGTGTACGATGCCAAGCTGATTGAACAGATTTATGAAGCGACCAAGCATTTGCAAATTCCTATTTTCATTGGTATCGCCCCGCTGGCAAGCGGTGGAAATGCCGAATACCTGCACAATGAGGTTCCCGGCATTCGCTTGTCGGATGAAGTTAGGGCGCGGATGGATGGATTGAAAGGTCCAGAAGGCCGTGCAATGGGTGTGGAAATTGCCAAAGAACTGCTGGATACCGCGATGCAATACTTTAATGGTATTTATCTGATGACCCCCTTTCTGGCGTATGAAATGTGCGTAGATCTGACCAATTATGTGTGGGAAAAGTCGAAAAGGCAGGATTTCCACTTGTACCCACTTTCAAAATGAATTAAAATAGGGTAATGGATGTGATTAGAATGATTTGCAGTATGACCGGGTTCGGACAAGCGAATCGTTCTTTTGCGGGATACAACGTGTTTATCGATGTGAAATCGGTCAATCATAGGTATAGTGAAGTGTCGATTCGTTTGCCTAAGGAATGGGCGGCTTTCGAAGACGCTTTGAAGAAAACGGTATTGCAAGCTGTGAAGCGAGGACGTGTAGACGTCTTTATCACGGCAGAACGTGAAGCGGCTTCCCCGAAGAACGTAACGGTTAATTTTGCTTTGGCAGATGCTTATCTGGAAGCGGCTGAGCAGTTAAAGCAGCGGTATGGGATCACGGGCCAGGTAGAGCTCCATGATTTATTGAAGCTACCTGAGCTGATTCAAATGAAGGATGTACGTCAAGAGCCTGATGACGAGATCGAACAGGAACTTTGCGCCTGTTTACAGGAGGCTGTCGCTCAGTTATCCGCGATGAGACGCCGCGAAGGGGATTTCCTAGAGCTGGATATTCGTGAACGGTTAACCGAGATGAAGCGAATTCACATCGAGTTGGAAGCGTTGGCTCCTCAAGTTGTTCAGGAGTATACGGCGAAGATGACGAGTCGTATTCAGTCCCTTGTACTGGATGGGATTCCTGTGGATGAGCAGCGACTTGCGACTGAGATTGCTCTATTCGCAGATCGTTCTAATGTGGATGAGGAATTGACTCGTCTGAAGAGTCATTTTGGGCAATGTGAGGCATTGCTTTCAGACAAAGAGCCTGTTGGCCGAAAGCTGGACTTCTTGATTCAAGAAATGAATCGGGAAGTGAACACGATCGGATCGAAGTCGAATCATTCGGAGCCTACGGCTAGAGTGATTGCGATGAAAGCAGAGCTTGAGAAAATGCGGGAACAAATACAGAATATCGAGTGAAGCTTGCATGTGCTTCGCGAGGAGGAAGTCCTAGATGGCTATCAAATTAATCAATATCGGGTTCGGCAACATCGTATCGGCGAACCGCATTATCTCGATTGTGAGTCCGGAATCGGCTCCGATCAAGAGAATCATTCAAGAAGCGCGTGATCGTCACATGCTGATTGACGCTACATATGGTAGAAGAACCCGTGCCGTTATTATCACGGACAGCGATCATGTGATTTTGTCGGCAGTACAACCAGAGACGGTAGCGCATAGACTTTCGAATAAGGACGATGATCATGACGAGTAATACGAACACTCTTGAGCGTGAGAGAGGTATTCTGATTGTTTTATCCGGACCGTCGGGTGTCGGCAAAGGGACGGTTTGTGCGGCGCTGCGCAAGGTTGCTCCGGATATTGTCTATTCCGTATCAGCGACAACGCGTTCCCCTAGACAAGGTGAAGTAGACGGCGTTAATTATTTTTTCAAATCCCGCGAGCAGTTTCAGCAATTGATTGAAACTGATGAAGTGCTGGAGTGGGCTGAATATGTGGGCAACTTCTATGGAACACCAAGACGTTTCGTAGAGGAGACGCTGCGTTCAGGTCACGATGTGATTTTGGAGATTGAGGTTCAAGGTGCACTGCAGGTCAAACAGAAGTTTGATGAAGGTGTATTTATTTTCTTGCTGCCGCCATCTCTAGATGAGCTTGAGAATCGTATTGTTACACGTGGCACGGAAACGGATGAGGTCATTCGCAGCCGCATGTCAGTGGCCATCGATGAAATTCGTCTGATGGAGCACTATGATTATGCGATCGTGAATGATCATGTAGATACCGCATGCGCGAAAATACAAGCGATTCTAGCGGCTGAGCATTGCAAAAAAGATCGTATGTATCCAAAAATCGTACAATGGATGGATGAGGTGAATTGAATGTTATACCCTTCAATTGATAAACTGCTTGATATCGTAGACAGCAAGTACTCGCTGGTTGTAGCTGCTTCCAAAAGAGCAAGATCCCTGCGTGATGGAGCAAAATCCGATTTGAAAGGCCAGAAGGCCCACAAACATGTTGGTGTTGCGTTAGAAGAACTATACGGTAATTACATCGGTTATGAGAAAATCAACACAAACGAGAGCGAGAAATACGCGAAGAAATAAACTGCTTTATCCAACAACCCTCGTGGTTGTTATTTTTTTCTCAAAATATAAGGAAGTCTATGTTTCACATTATAAATCCGCTATATTTCTAGATAAACGCTCCCGTCCTTGAAGGACGGAGTAGCCGTTTATTTCGTTTAGCATTTCGAAAGGGGATTCCCATGGGTGTATTGCAAGGCAAAACGATTGTGCTCGGTGTCTGTGGCGGCATTGCGGCTTATAAAGCTGCGGCGTTAACGAGTAAATTAACACAAGCTGGGGCTGTTGTACGGGTCATTATGACACGCTCCGCGGTACAATTCGTTGCGCCGTTAACGTTTCAAACCTTGTCGCGGCATCATGTCTTTGTCGATACGTTCGATGAGAAGGAGCCTTCGGTCGTATCGCACATCAACTTGGCCGACAGCGCTGACCTTGTGTTGATTGCACCTGCCACGGCCAATACGATTGGCAAGCTGGCAATTGGGCTTGGAGATGACATGCTAAGCACCACGCTGCTGGCAACGATGGCACCGATCTGGGTGGCGCCTGCGATGAATGTGCATATGTACGCGAATCCAGCCGTGCAGACCAACATGGAGACATTGCGCCGCCGCGGCGTGCGTTTCATTGAGCCTGGCGAAGGGCAACTAGCCTGCGGGTATGTGGGCAAGGGGCGTCTTGCTGAGCCGGAGGAGATTTTTGCCGCGGTTGAGCGGCATTTTCAAGGGGATGCAGGGCAGTTAGCGGGTAAGCGCGTCCTAGTGACGGCCGGAGGCACCGTGGAACGTCTGGATCCCGTTCGTTATTTGACCAATGATTCGTCAGGCAAAATGGGCTATGCCATCGCGGAAGAAGCGGTCCGCATGGGCGCGAAGGTGACTTTGGTATCGGGGCCATCGGCCCTAGCCGTGCCTGAAGGCGTGCAGCTCGTTCCTGTGCAGTCTGCGTTAGACATGCGCGAAGCGGTCTTAGCTAGGCTCGGGGAAAGCCAACTCATTATAAAAGCTGCGGCAGTGGCCGATTATCGTCCTGCTGTTGTGGCCGAGCAGAAAATCAAGAAGAAATCCGACTCGCTCACGCTGGAGTTGATCAAAAATCCTGATATTTTACAGGAAATAGGCACGCTGAAAACAGCGGATCAGTTCGTTATCGGGTTTGCTGCGGAAACGGAGCGCTTAGATGAACATGCGATGGACAAGCTGAAGCGCAAAAACTGTGATCTCATCGTGGGGAACGATGTGTCACAAGAGGGTGCAGGCTTTGGCGGGGATACGAATGTTGTTCGTTTCTATGATCATAACGGGCTTGTACAAGCTCTGCCTATACAAAGTAAGTGGGACGTTGCACGTAAGCTGCTTGAGCTTGCTGCTGATCGTATGGCTGCGGCGGTGAAATCCTGATGTACGCCAAAGTCATTGTCGATGTCCCTGCCAAGCAAACCAACCGGGCGTTCGACTATGAAGTTCCGGCATCTCTGAGCAAGTGGGTTGAGGTTGGCAGCCGTGTTGGCGTACCTTTTGGTCCTCGGGTGCTGCAAGGTTTTGTAGTCGAACTGCATGACCAAACGGAAGTTGACGCGAAGCGCATCAAACCGATTCAAAATGTGTTGGATTTGGTGCCGCCCTTGACGAGCGAGCTTGTCAGTCTTGGACGGTGGATTAGTCGCATGTATATGTGTCATGAAGTGACGGCTCTGCAGGCGATGCTTCCTGCGGCACTCAAAGCGAAATATGAGCGTGTGATTATCGTAGGGGAAGAATCCGAGGATCAATCCTTTCTAGATATGCCAGATATAGAAGCGATTATTAGCTTTGTGAAAAGCAAGGAATCCGTTTCGATGGACGTGTTGTTGGAGCGTTTTTCGAAGGAAGGCGCTCTGATCAAAGAGCTGTTGTCATCGGGTAGACTTGCGGAAGTGCAGCTAGTGAAAGATCGGATGAATACCAAAAAGGCGTTAACGGTCTTTCCACCCACTGGAGGCGCTGGTTTGGAAGAAGCTTTAGCCGAGCTTCCAGCCCGAGCGAACAAGCAAAAAGAGGTGCTGCGCTATTTGATCGAGCATCCGCACGCCGTTCGATTGACGGCGTTGATGGAGACTGTCGAGATCAGTGCGAGCACGGTCAAAAGCTTGGCCGATCGCGGCTGGATTGAGCTGCGCGAGGTTGAAGTGATGCGCGACCCTTATATGGGGCGGGCTTTTGCGAGGACGAAGCCGCTTACTCTGACGGAAGAGCAGAGCGGCGTGTTTGCCCCTATTCGCGATGCGGTGGCTGAAGATCGGCATGAGGTGTTCCTGCTGCATGGCGTGACGGGAAGCGGCAAGACGGAGGTATACCTACAATCCATCCAGCAATGCTTGGATATGGATAAGGAAGCTATTGTGCTAGTGCCAGAAATTTCCCTGACGCCGCAAATGGTGGAGCGGTTCAAAGGGCGATTCGGCGATCTGGTTGCCGTGCTTCATAGCCGACTATCCAATGGCGAGCGATACGATGAGTGGCGCAAAATTACGCGCAAGCAAGTGAAAGTCGTGATCGGCGCGCGGTCGGCGATTTTTGCCCCTTTTACGAACATTGGCCTGATTATTATCGATGAAGAGCATGAATCCTCCTATAAACAAGAAGAAAGTCCCAAATATCATACCCGTGATGTGGCTGTTCAAAGGGCTAAGCAGCAAGATGCGGTTGTTGTGCTGGGATCGGCTACACCGTCTTTGGAAAGCATGGAGAAAACGAGACGCAGGAGAGATCGAGCTAAGCCTCCTTTTACGTTGCTGACCATGAAGGAGCGCGTTGCGAGCAGACCGATGCCGCCTGTTACGATTGTGGATATGCGTGAGGAGCTGAAAACCGGCAATCGGTCGATGTTTAGCCGATCTTTGTATAAAGCGATCGAAGAACGGTTACACAAGAAAGAACAGACGGTATTGCTGCTGAATCGACGCGGCTATGCGACTTTCGTGATGTGCCGGACGTGCGGTTTCGTTTCACAGTGTCCGCATTGCGATATTTCCTTGACGTATCACCAAAGCTCACGTGCACTTCGTTGTCATTATTGCGGTTATGCGGAGCGTGAGGTGACGGAGTGTCCGAGCTGTCAGTCGGAGCATATTCGTCATTTCGGCACAGGGACACAGCGTGTAGAGGAAGAGCTAAGTAAGATTTTCCCTGGCATTAGGGTTATTCGTATGGATGTCGATACAACGACCGAAAAGGGTTCACATGAAAAATGGCTGACGATGTTTCGCGAGAAGCAGGCGGATGTGCTTTTGGGGACGCAGATGGTGGCAAAAGGGCTTGATTTTCCGGATGTTACCTTAGTTGGGGTTATCGCGGCGGATACCGTGCTTAATATACCTGATTTTCGCTCCGCAGAGCGGACGTTCCAGCTCTTAACGCAAGTTGCAGGCCGAGCGGGACGGCACGAAAAGCAAGGGGAAGTGTTTGTACAAACGTACACACCTGATCATTACAGTGTGCAGTATGCGAGTCATCATGATTATGTGGCTTTTGCCAACCATGAGATGGATATTCGGGCTAATTTAGGCTATCCACCTTATCAAAGATTGATTTTAATTACGTTCTCACACGAACAAGTACCGCTGCTGGTGCGGATGGCGGAAGCCTTTGTTACACGCTTGAAAGAGATCGCTCTTCCTTACACGAGACAGCAGGTAGATTTGTTTTCGGAAGCCGTATCGATGGATTCATCCTTTCATTTTGACGTGTTAGGACCTGTTGCATCGCCAATTTCCCGAATCAAAGATAGATATCGATTCCAATGCGTGGTAAAATATCGGGGGGAAGATTTAGCTGCAGAGATCGTTGGGAAGACAGTAGCTTGGTTTGAGGAACGCTCAGCCAAAGAAAAACTGCTTATAAGCGTGGATGTTGACCCGCAATATTTGATGTAAGAACCCCTAATCGAGAAGACTTTAAAGGTAGGTGCACATTCATGGCTATTCGTATTATTGTTAAAGATCCAGATCCTGTGCTTCGTGAGAAAGCGATCACAGTTACGAAGTTTAATTCCAATCTGCATAAATTGCTTGATGATATGGCAGATACGATGTATGAAGCGGAAGGCGTAGGCCTTGCTGCTCCACAAATCGGTATTCTGAAGCGCGTGATCGTGATGGATTGCGGCGAAGAGCACGGTGGATTGATCGAAATGGTGAATCCAGAGATCGTCACATCCAGCGGTGAACAAATGGGCGCTGAAGGTTGTTTAAGTATTCCAGGTCTTCGTGGCGATGTGCTTCGTGCGCTGAATGTAACGGCTAAAGGGCAAGATCGTGATGGTAACCCGATTGAAGTTACGGGCTCAGAGCTATTAGCTCGTTGTATTTTCCATGAGGTTGATCACTTAAATGGTATATTGTTTACGGATCTTGCGGTCAATACCTATACAGCCGATGAAGAAGAGGAAGAAGAAGCGTGAATATTATTTTCATGGGCACACCGGATTTCGCAGTTCCCTCCTTGCGTTTATTATTGGAGGAAGGCTACAACGTGACCACGGTTGTCACGCAGCCGGATCGGCCGAAGGGACGCAAACGCGTCCTTACGCCGACACCAGTGAAGGTAGAGGCGGAGAAGCATGGCATTCCGGTGCTTCAACCAGTGAAGCTGCGTGAAGCAGATTCCGTCGAGCAGATCCGCCAGCTTGCGCCAGATTTAATCGTCACAGCTGCTTATGGTCAAATTTTACCGAAATCGGTGTTAGATCTGCCTAAGTACGGATGTATTAATATTCACGCATCGCTGCTTCCGAAATATCGGGGGGGAGCGCCGATTCATCATGCAGTCATGCGAGGGGAAGCTGTCACAGGCGTCACTATTATGTATATGGCTGTAGGCTTGGATACAGGCGATATGATCTCCAGCGTGGAGTTGCCGATTGAAGATACAGATACGACGGGGATGTTGTTTGACAAGCTGAGTATGGCTGGGGCTGATTTGCTGAAGCGGACATTGCCAGATCTATTGGCTGGTCGGATTGAGGCTGTTCCTCAGAATGAGGCGGATGCCATCTATTCGCCTAATATTCGCAGGGAAGATGAGCTCTTGGACTGGTCGCGTTCGGCGATCGAGCTGTGGAATCACATTCGAGGCTTAAACCCATTTCCTGGTGCCTATACGTTCTGGAATGGGGAAGTTTTGAAGGTTTGGGCGAGCTTGAAGCCGGAGCAAGCAGGGCAGGTTGGGTCTGGTATAGCGCCAGGAACTGTGCTTAACTGCAGTGAACAGGGGATTGAAGTAATGACGGGAGCAGGCACTTTGTGGCTAACCGAAATTCAACCTGCTGGCAAGAAGGCGATGCCTGTATCCGAGTTCATTCGTGGTGTCCAGATTCCGGTTGGTACGGTACTGGGGAAACACGCTTAGGCCGATTTGGCTCTTTTAAGAAGGAATTTTGAGACTATTATGTAAATCAATTCACAATGCCACCACAAAAAAATGAGGTATTTGATTTTGTCTACGAATAAACCAACTCGTCCGCAACAAGGACAACCGAATTCGCAGAGCGCGCGCAAGCCCTCTGCGCCAAAATCATCCTCGGGCGCTGCGAAGAGCAGCGCTGTTAAGCGTTCCGCCCGTGATGCGGCGTTGGATGTGCTGGTTCGCGTTGAGGAGAATCAGTCTTACAGCAATCTACTGTTGAATCAAGTGCTGCAGAAGCATGCCTTGGAGCGAGCGGACGCTGGTCTTGCTACCGAGCTTGTGTATGGCACGATTGGGCGTCAGAATACCATTGACTTTTTCTTAGAGCGCTTCGTTAGCAAAGGGCTTGCGAAGCTGGAGCCTTGGGTGCGATGTCTGCTGCGGCTGAGCTTCTATCAGCTGCATTATTTGGACCGCATTCCTGACCATGCGGTCGTGAGCGAAGCGGTCAATATCGCGAAGCGCCGAGGCCACCAAGGCATCTCGGGCATGGTTAACGGCGTGCTGCGCGCGATCATCCGCAGCAAGGACGAGCTCACGCTGCCGGCTGCGCTCGGCGACGTGAAGCGCATCGCGCTGAGCCATTCCCATCCGGAATGGCTCGTGCGAAGGTGGATCCGTCAGCTCGGCGCTGAGCTGACGGAACAGATCTGTGCGGCGAACAACGAGCCGCCGCACGTGAGCATCCGCGCGAACGCGAGGCGGCGCAGCCGCTTGGAGCTGCTGGAGCAGCTCCAAGCTAGCGGGCTCAGCGCGGAAGCGTCAGAGCTAGCCCCGGCCGGCATCCTTGTGCAGGGGGCCGGGAACATGGCGTTAGTCCCCGGCTTTCAGCAAGGGGACTTCTCGATTCAAGACGAGAGCTCGATGCTCGTCGCCGAGGCTCTTGACCCGCGTCCAGGCATGAAGGTGCTGGACTGTTGCGCCGCCCCTGGCGGCAAGACCGCCCACATCGCGGAGAAGATGGACGATGTGGGGCAGATTTGGGCTTGTGATCTGCATGAGCACAAGCAGAAGTTGATCGCAGATCAAGCGGAGCGTTTGGGACTATCGTCGATTCAGACGCTTGTGATGGATGCTGCGAAGCTGGATGAGCATTTTGCTGCGGAGTCCTTCGATCGCATCCTGCTGGATGCCCCTTGCTCGGGTCTTGGGGTTATTCGCCGCAAGCCTGATCTCAAATGGGCGAAGCAGGAAGCTGAAATTGATGCGATCAGCGAAACGCAATATGCGATTCTGAGCCGTGTACACCGACTGCTTAAGCCAGGCGGTGTGCTGGTGTACAGCACTTGCACGATCGAACAAGTGGAGAATGAGGGCATGGTTGCGCGTTTCCTTGCGGAGCACAGCGAGTTTGAACTCGCTCCGCTGCCAGTCGATGTTTTCACGGATATTGACCCGGCAGCTGCTGTTTCTGGCATGGTGCAAATTTTGCCTCAGCAGTTCCACTCGGACGGTTTTTTTATCGCTCGGCTGCGTAAACGTGACGTGTAACGGACAGGGACGTGTGTTCGTTCCTGCTTTGTGTTAAAATATTTAAAAATAGACGAAATAACAACAGGTTGTGATAAATGTGGGTATAAAGCCGTATGAGAAAGAGAAACCATTTGTTTATGATTTGAATTGGGATGAGTGGCAAAGCTGGGTAAAAGAAAACGGGGAGTCCGCGTTTCGAGCTGGTCAAATTTTTGACTGGTTATATATTAAACGCGTTTTCAGCTTCGATGAGATGTCGAATTTACCGAAAACACTTCGTGACAAGCTGAAGGATCAGTTTGATTTCGTTACCCTGTCCGAGATTACCAAATTTCAATCCCAAGATGGCACGGTCAAGTTCTTGTTCGAGCTTGAAGATAAGAATGCGATTGAAACCGTCGTAATGAAGCATAACTACGGCAACAGTATTTGCGTAACGACCCAAGTCGGCTGTCGAGTGGGTTGTACTTTCTGTGCATCTACTTTAGGCGGGCTAAAACGGGATCTACGTCCTGGGGAGATCGTTGCTCAGGTTGTGAAAGCACAGAAATTGCTCGATGAGACGGAAGAGCGTATTTCCTCGATCGTGATCATGGGAATTGGCGAGCCGTTTGAAAATTACGAAGCGACCATGAATTTCCTGCGTGTGATGATTCACCCGAAAGGATTGAACATCGGGCAGCGTCACATCACGGTTTCCACAAGTGGGATCGTACCGAACATTTATAAGTTCGCTGATGAGAATTTGCAAGTGAATTTGGCGATTTCGATTCATGCGCCGAATGATGCACTCAGGTCGAAGTTAATGCCTGTTAATCGCAGGTTCCCTTTCGTTGATCTCATCGAAGCTTGTAAGTACTATATCGCGAAAACGGGCAGACGGATTACATTTGAATATGCCCTTATGGGTGAAGTGAATGACCAGCCTGAACATGCGGAAGAGCTGGCGCTTATCTTGAAAGATATGCCGCTCAGTCATGTGAATCTGATTCCCGTCAACTTTGTTGCTGAACGTGATTTCAAACGTACACCCAGAGATGATATTTTTACCTTCCAACGTATTCTGGAGAAGGGCAAAATTAATGCGACCATACGCCGTGAACAAGGTAGTGATATTGCTGCTGCCTGCGGACAACTGCGAGCGAAGCATATGGAGAGCAGTAAATGAGGTGAGAGCCGGATGAAGATGGTAAGTCGTACCGATATTGGTAAAGTCCGTCAAGTCAATGAGGACCGTGCCGCCATCCACCATCAGCTGAATGGTCTATCTTTGGCTATTGTTGCGGATGGGATGGGAGGGCATCAGGCTGGCGATATTGCCAGTCAAATGGCCATTGACACGATTGGAGCGCAATTGCAATCCATCCATTGGGGAATGTCGGTGGAAGCCTGTAAGCAAATACTGAGGGAAGCGATTGAGAAGGCGAATGGGGAGATTTATGCTTTTGCGTCGGATCAAGAAAAGTACCACGGGATGGGAACGACAGTCGTTGCCATTATTGCTTCACAGGAGCTTCTCATTATCGGACATATCGGGGATAGCCGTGCGTATAAGCTGACAGGGGAATCCATCCAACAATTGACGGAAGATCATTCCTTAGTTTACGAGCTTGTTAAGAATGGGCAGCTTACGATGGAAGAAGCTGATCATCATCCAAGACGTAATTGGATTACACGCGCACTTGGCACAGAGCCTAATGTGGAAGTGGATCTGTACGAGTACACGTGGCGTCCAGACGATGTTATTCTCATTTGTTCAGATGGTTTGAGCGGGTTGGTCGACGATGCTGATATTTTGCGAATTGTTCGTGCGAGCGAGCGATTGGAAGATGCGGCAGAGGAGTTAATCCAGAGTGCGCTTCGCGAAGGCGGAGATGATAATGTAACGGTCCTTTTATTTGCACATGATCAGGATTCGGACGAAAAAAGGGGTGATGGGAATTGATCGGTAGAAAGCTTGGAGGCCGCTATGAAATCTTAGAACGTATTGGCGGAGGCGGCATGGCTTTGGTCTATAAAGGGCATGATTTGCTTTTGAATCGCAAGGTGGCTGTCAAAGTACTGCGTTCGCAGTATGTGCACGATGAAGAATTCATTCGTCGTTTCCGCAGAGAAGCTCAAGCAGCCGCTTCCCTATCTCATCCTAATGTTGTCAGTATTTATGATGTTGGGCAAGAAGAAGATGTCCATTACATCGTGATGGAATATATCGAAGGCAAAACGCTGAACGATTTAATTAAGGAAAAGGCGCCACTACAGGTGGAAGATGCTGTTCATTTTGCAAGTCAAATTGCAGATGCACTAGATCACGCTCATCATAACGAAATTATTCACCGCGATATTAAGCCGCATAATATTCTGATTGGCAAAAACGGCCGTGTAAAGGTGACGGATTTCGGTATAGCTAGAGCCGCGACATCATCCACAATTACACAAACCGGATCTGTCGTCGGTTCTGTTCACTATTTCTCGCCTGAGCATGCGAAAGGCACGAATACAGGAGAGAAATCTGACTTGTATTCGCTTGGCATTGTGATGTATCAAATGCTGACCGGTCGACTTCCTTTTCTCGGGGAAAGTCCAATTTCCGTCGCCCTAAAGCATTTGCAGGAGGATGTGGAAGAACCGCGTAAGGTGAATCCGCTGCTTCCTCAAAGTGTGGAGAATATTATTCTCAAGGCGATGCGCAAAAAGCCAGAAGAACGGTATCAATCTGCGAAGCTGATGATGGCGGATCTCGATACATGCTTGACTCCAGATCGTCGGAATGAAGCGAAGATTGCCTTCTGGGATGCTTATGGCATGGATGAAGAGCGTACGCTAGTTATGCCGGCCATTCGCGCGGATCAGCTAGCTCAATTCGATGAGGATGATGATGAACCAGACAAGCCTGTTTGGCGGGAAGAGCCTGCTCCTTCTAAAGGTAAAGGTTGGATTAAGCCGCTGATCTGGATTGCTGTTTTATTAATCGTGCTGGGTGCTATGTGGTACATGGTTGGTTATGTGAAAGGGATGTTCGCCATTGAGACCGTTGAGGTCCCAAATGTGGTGAATAAGACGCTGACGCAAGCGCAAGCTGAACTGACGGTCGCTAGATTAGGATCGACGATTGAGTATGATGCGGATAGCAAGCTCGCTAAAGATACGGTCATTCGCCAAGATCCTAGTGGCATGAGACTGAATGTCGGCACCAAAGTCATTCTTTACGTGAGTCAAGGTGTACCCAAAATCAAAATGGACAATTTCGCGGGACAATCGCTGAAGGATGTTCGCTTAAAATTGAGAGCACTTGGTCTTAAGGATGAGCAAATTACGATTACCCAAGAGACAACTGATGATGCGCCGGATACGATTTTGAAACAGTCGCCGTTGGCTGGTGAAGAGTTTGAATTAGAGAAAGCTGCTATCGCCTTTACGGTTAGTAAAGCAAAAGAAACGTTCAAAATGCCGGATTTGGTTGGTTTGGCGGAAGCCGAAGCGAAAGCGCAGATCACCAAGCTCAGTCTGAAGTTGCCTGTGAATGGGATCACACGTGAGAAAAGCTATAAAGTAGCCAAAGGCAAGGTGATTAGTCAATTTCCTTTTGACAAAAACACCGATGTATCTGTAGGCGCTGAAATTTCTTTGGTCATTAGTGATGGACTGCCGGAAGATGCTGGACAGTTGACAGTTTCTGTGGATGTAAAGCCTACAACGGAAGGTAAGGATTCCACGTTCAAAATTATTGTGAGCGACGCTCAGTACGAGAATTTCGAGTACATGACAGAAAAAGTATCGAAGCCGCAAAGTTTGGATATCAAAGTGATTGTTTCACCAGATAAAAAAGCCGTGATTTTGATCAAAGAAGGAGACAGCTTGATTAACTCTTACACAAAAACCTATCAAGATTATTTGACTCCAAAACCTGGGAAAACCGTCTCACCTAGTCCTAGCCCATCGCCATCTCCTAAGCAACAAAACACCGGTCCGGCTATTCCAGTAAACGGTACTGGAAATGGACAAGGGCAAACCGGTGGAACTGCTACAAAAGCACCTGCTGGAGGGGCCAATTAATGCCGCAAGGACTCATCGTCAAGGCGCTTAGCGGTTATTATTATGTATTGCCTGAAGGGGTTGCTCTTCTGGAGGGTAATACGGTGACCTGTCGTGGAAGAGGCGTGTTCAAAAATAGAAATATAACGCCTCTTGTTGGAGATCGTGTCGTGTACGAAGCCACGGAGAACGGGGAGGGTACCGTTACGGAAATCCTTCCTCGCTCTTCGGAGCTCATTCGTCCGCCGATTGCGAATGTGAACGTGGTCGTGCTCGTTTTTTCGGTGACAGAGCCTGTTCTGAATACGCAGCTGCTAGATAAGTTCCTGGTGCATATTGAAAATACGGGTATCGATGTGTTGTTATGCTTCACCAAAAGCGATTTGTTGACGGAGACTGATGAGGATGCTGCCCATGCCAAAGAAATGACAGCATCGGAGTTTAAGCGGATAACGAAGCTCTATGAGGGAATCGGTTATCCCTTCGTTACAACGAGTTCCAGACTAGAAGAGGGTGTAGAAGCGATTCTACAGCATTTGGATGGCAAAGTTAGTGTATTCGCTGGGCAATCCGGTGTCGGTAAATCCTCTTTACTGAATAAAATGATCAGCGGTCTTGATTTGGAAACGAATGCGATTTCTCAGAGATTAGGAAGAGGAAAGCATACCACACGTCATGTTGAGCTGCTGCCGCTTGCGAATGGCGGTCTTGTTGCCGATACGCCGGGCTTCAGCCAGCTGGACTTCATGGAAGTCGAAGCAGAAGGGCTTAGCAGCTGCTTCAGGGAGTTCGCCGCTGTTGCAGAAGGTTGTCGCTTCAGAGGCTGCTTGCATTTGCATGAGCCGGACTGTAAGGTGCGGGACGGCGTTGCCACCGGTACGATCGCTGCCTCTCGGTATGATCACTACTTGTTATTTTTAACTGAAATCAAGGAACGGAAGAGGAGGTATTAGGCGTAATGGTATATGTAGCACCTTCTATTTTATCAGCCAACTTCGCCAAGCTTGGCGAGGAGATTCAGGCCGCTGAGCAAGGCGGAGCGGACTGGATTCATGTAGATGTCATGGATGGCCATTTTGTGCCTAATATTACAATTGGTCCACTGGTTGTTGACGCGATTCGTCCAGTCACCAAGCTGCCGCTTGATGTTCATTTGATGATTGAACAGCCGGACCGTTATATTCCTGATTTTGTGAAGGCAGGTGCGGATCTGATATCCGTGCATGTAGAAGCATGTACACACCTTCATCGGACGCTTGACCTGATTAAGAAAAGCGGTATTAAAGCCGGCGTTGTGCTGAACCCTGCTACACCAATCTCGCTCATTGAGCATGTGCTGGATGAGCAATTGGATCTCGTGCTGATTATGACGGTGAATCCAGGCTTTGGTGGGCAGGCCTTCATCCCAGGGATGCTGAATAAAATTCGCGCTCTGCGTGAGCAGGCGAATGCGAAAGGTCTCACGGGGCTTCATATTGAAGTAGACGGCGGTATCAATGAGGTGACAGCTCGTCAGGTCATTGAGGCGGGGGCTGATGTCTTGGTAGCGGGCAACGCTGTATTCGGGCAACAGGACCGTGCTGAGGCCATTCGGCGAATACGCGGCTAAGAGGGGACGAAGGACGATGAGATTTCTCTGGCTACTGATGTACAGCTTGCTGTGTGGGGTATTATTGACGTGTTTTTCAACAATAGACGATTTCGTGAAGTACATTTTTTCACTTGGTGCCCTTTATGTAGGGATTCGGTTCTTCCGCCGCTTTGAGCAAATTGGGTTCCGCATATGGTTTATCGTGATCTCGGTTCTTTTCTATCTTATTTTTAATGTAATTGTAGCTGTCTACAATGAGGTGGGCATAACTACTCCATAGCCGCATACATATAGTTACAAGAGTGAAGCGCTCTTGTAGCTTTTTTTGCTTTCTGGAAGCAACTGAATTGTGGGAGGAAGTAAAAATAGATGTCACTTTTTCTCCGCTCTGGGCATACACTGTTGTAATGATGTTAAGGAGCAGTCATGCACGCCCGCGAAGCGTTTGCTCAAGAAGTCAGGGAACTGGCTTACGAAGCCAGTTTTCTGGCGAAAACTCTAAGGAGGGGTAGAGAATGAAATTCTACACAATCAAGCTGCCGAGATTTTTGGGAGGATTCGTGAAAGCCGTACTTAATACGTTTAGTAAAAACTAAGGTTTGCCCATACTTACGTCATTCTCCCCAGGAATGCAAAAAAAGCACCGATTAAGGTGCTTTTTGTCATTCACATAAGTAAGTTAAGTATCCGCAGCTACGAATTAAACGCGAGCCACTTTTCCGGATTTCAACGCACGAGTACTTACGTAAACCCGTTTCGGTTTACCATCAACGAGGATGCGAACCTTTTGAACGTTAACTCCCCAAGTACGCTTGTTTTTATTGTTAGCGTGGGACACGTGATTTCCTGAACTAGGACTTTTACCTGTAATGAAACATTTGCGGGACATGTTTGACACCTCCTTCGGCAGTATACAAAGAAGCCTGGGTGGCAAGCCTAAGCTTGACATGACAGTATTCCTCAAAATAAATCTTGTGATACGCAGATAGCAACCAGCAAAAACACACTTAAACATAATAGCATAGCAAAAGGAGCCGAGTCAACGAATTACCCGCATTTTTGCCGTTTATTTATGAAGTATGTTATAGTACAATGAAGATTAGTCTTGGTAAAGCGAAACTTGAAGGAGTTGTTACATAATGCCGATTGAACTCACAACTGAGTATGGAAAAGTGTATATTACCAATGAAGTGATTTCAACTCTGGCGGGATCTGCTGCATTAGATTGCTATGGACTTGTAGGCATGGCAACCAGAAAGCAATTGAAGGATGGTATAGCTGAGCTGTTAGGTCGAGACAATTTGAGCCGCGGTGTTGAAGTTCGTAGAGAGAACGGGCGACTTGAAATTGATCTATATATTATTGTCAGCTATGGAACCAAAATATCCGTAGTAGCAGGTAATGTCCAAACGAAAGTCAAATATATTTTAAATGAAGTTGTAGGGTTGCAAGTGGACGATGTGAACATCTTTGTTCAAGGCGTTCGAGTGGCCAAATAATAGCCCGATAATCAGGAAGGGGAATCACTTTGAGTAAGCGCTTTATTTCAATAAATGGAAATGACTTCACTGCCATGGTCCTGGCGGGTGCGGATAACCTTCGCAGGAATGTAGATAAGGTTAATGGATTGAATGTTTTCCCTGTACCCGACGGAGATACTGGCACCAACATGAACTTAACACTCACGGCAGGCTGTGAGGAACTGAAGAAGAAGCCATCTTCTCATATTGGGAAAGCAGCTGATGCATTGTCCAAAGGGCTACTGATGGGCGCAAGAGGCAATTCAGGTGTGATTTTGTCGCAATTGTTCCGCGGTTTCGCGAAGCATGTGCATGATTTAGAAAGTGTGAATGGCCAGCAGTTTGCGGCTGCCTTGCAGCAAGGTGTAGAGACAGCCTATAAGGCTGTTGTAAAGCCAGTTGAGGGCACGATTTTGACTGTATCCAAAGAAGCTGCTAAGCATGCCGTGCAATATCGTCGCAGCAGCGATGTATTGGATCTGATGAACGAGGTTTTGGGCAAAGCGAAGGAAGCACTAGCGAAAACGCCGGATCAACTTGCCATTCTTAAACAGGTGGGTGTTGTTGACGCAGGGGGCCAAGGTCTTGTATGCGTATATGAAGGCTTCGTCACGTCGTTAAGCGGCGGCTTGGTACAAGTGGATGAGGACTTTGCTACGATGGATACAAATCTAGGTGAGGTATCTCTTCTTCCTGGTATGAACTTGGCCAAAGAAGTACATGCTCATATGCCTGCACAAGCTCATCTAGCTACAGAAGATATCGAGTTCGGCTACTGTACGGAATTCATGCTGACCATTGCTCCTGGTAAGGTTAAGGGCTTTACGTTTGATGAAGGCAAGTTTCGTGATCAACTTAGCAAGCTAGGAGATTCGCTCCTTGTTGTTGCTGATGAAGAGCTCGTCAAAGTGCATATTCACGCGGAATACCCGGGCGAGGTTATGAATCAAGCCATGAATTACGGCGCTTTAAGTCGTATTAAAATCGAAAATATGCGTGATCAGCATTCACATATATTAGAAGATGCGGGGCATGATGGGTACGAGGCTCCTGCGGTCATTCCTGCCGCTACGGCTGTTGCTGCTCCTAATAAGCCGTATGGGTTCGTTGCTGTTGCTCTTGGGAACGGGATTACGGATATATTGTCCAGTGTTGGTGTGGATGTCGTGCTGTCCGGTGGACAAACCATGAACCCGAGCACGGAGGATATTGTGAACGCAGTGAACAGCATTGATGCGGACACGATTTATGTGCTTCCGAATAACTCGAACATTATTTTGGCCGCGCAGCAAGCGGTTGATCTGGTCGATCATAAAACACTGATCGTCATCCCATCGAAATCGATTCCGCAGGGACTTGCAGCCATTCTGGCTTTCCAAGAGAAGGCGGATGTACGAACGAATACGGATGCGATGAATGAATCACTGCGACGTGTAAAATCCGGTCAAGTGACGTATGCCGTTCGTGATACGAACATGGATGGTATGGACATTAAGCAAGGTCATTTCATCGGTATCCAAGATGGCCGCATTGTCTCTTCCCAACCAAGTCTGATGGATGCGTGCAAGAAGCTGCTTGAGGAAATGATCGATGAAGGCAGCGAAATTGTAACGATTCTGACGGGCGAAGATGCGACTGAAGAAGGCATAGTAGAGCTGGGAAATTTTATTCAGACGATGTATCCGGATATAGAAATTGAGCTTCATCCTGGTGGACAACCATTGTATGCCTACCTGTTATCGGTTGAATAACCGTGTACAAGCAGGTATTGTAAATTCGTGATTGGAGTGAGCCCTGTGACAAATATTCGTATTGTAACGGATAGCACGGCCGATATTCCATTGGCTGTCAGAGAAGCGTTGAACATCGAAATGGTGCCGCTCAAAATTAATTTTGGTGAAGAACAGTATCTGGATACGGTGACGCTTCAGTCAGAGGATTTCTATCGGAAGCTGACCTCATCCACACAATTCCCAACAACGTCAACCCCGTCACCGGGTGAGTTTCTGGAGGTCTATCAAAGCTTGCTGGAGGAGCCCGATACGGAGGTGATCTCCATTCACTTGTCTTCCGTGTTGAGTGGAACGTACAGGACGGCTGAGTTGGCTTCTACGCTGTTAGAGGGCGATCAGATCGGCAAGGTTCACCTCATTGATTCCTGTTCTGCTTCTTATGGGATTGGGGCACTTGTTGTGGCTGCTGCGGAGGCTGTTCGAGCCGGTAAACGTGTAGATGAAATTGTAGCGCTTGTTCAGACGATGAGAGCGAACTTTTATATTTATTTCCTTGTCGACACGCTGGAGTTTCTTCAAAAGGGCGGCAGGATTGGCAAGGCGTCAGCGCTGTTCGGTTCCTTATTAAACATTAAGCCTATTCTTACTTTGGATAGCGCGGGTGAAGTGACCGTCGTTGATAAGGTTCGCGGTAACAAAAAAGCGATTGCACGCATTCTTGAGCTATTGGCGGCAGATGTGTCTAACAAGACGATTCGTACGCTTCATATTGCTCATGCTAATAATTTGGAAGGTGCGGAGCAGCTGCGGGAGGCCATCGTGCAGCGGTTTGCTGTGGAGCACGGGGATTATATTACCCTAGGTCCAGTCATTGGCGCACATGCCGGACCAGGTACCATCGCAGCCTTCGTGAGTACGGTGTAAGAGATGGATTTAAATCAATGCGAAGTACGTGAAGTCCATGGAGTTGGCGCTCAAAAAGCACTTGAGCTAAACGCCATGGGCGTTTTTACGGTTATGGATTTACTGGAGTATGTTCCTTTTCGGTATGAGGATTATACGGTTCGTGATCTAGCCAGCGTGAAGGATGGTGACCGTGTCACTGTGAAGGGCTATATCATCGGTGAGCCGGTTCTGCAGCGCTACAGCGGCAAATCTCGCCTATCCTGCAAGGTGATGGTCGATGATTTCTTGCTGACGGCGGTGTGGTTCAACCGCCATTTCTTGAAGGATCGCTTGCGGCCGCAGCAGGAGATTCTCCTGACTGGCAAATGGGACGCCAAGCGGCGGCAAATGAGTGTGTCCGATTCGGAGTTTCCCGGACAAGGGGATTCGAATACCGGCACGATCCAGCCGGTCTATTCGGTTGCGGGCTCGATTACGCAGAAATGGATGCGTAAGGTGATTGGGCAGGCGCTGACGCAGTACAGCGCCTTGATCAGTGAAGTGCTGCCGGCTGGTATTACCGGCAGGTACGGGTTCATGCCGCGCAGCAAGGCGCTGGCTGTCATCCACACGCCGAGCGGCGTGGAGGAGGGCAAGCAGGCGCGCAGGCGCATGGTGTATGAGGAGCTGTTCCTCTTCCAGCTCAAGCTCCAGGCTTACCGGGCTGTGACGCGCAGCCGCACGGATGGGTTGAAGCAGCAGGTCGATCTGCCTGCTGTGCGCGCCTTCGTGCGCGCGCTCCCCTTCCAGCTGACGGAGTCGCAGAAGAAGGTCGTCGGTGAGCTCCTGCACGACATGCAGGAGCCCTACGCGATGAACCGACTGCTGCAGGGCGATGTCGGTGCGGGGAAGACGATCGTCGCGGCCATAGGGCTGTACGCGACGGTGAAGGCGGGCTACCAAGGCGCGCTGATGGTGCCGACGGAAATTCTTGCCGAGCAGCATAATCGCTCGCTGAGCAGCTTGTTCGAGCCTTATGGGCTGCAGGTCGCTTTGCTGACCGGAAGCTCGACAGACCGCCAGCGACGGGATTTGCTGGCCTCTTTGCAGATGGGCTTGATTCATGTGCTGGTCGGAACGCATGCGCTGATTCAAGAGGATGTGTATTTCCGCCAGCTGGGACTTGTCGTGACGGATGAGCAGCATCGCTTTGGGGTGAATCAGCGCAGCATTCTGCGTCGTAAAGGGATGAATCCGGACGTGTTGACGATGACGGCGACGCCGATCCCGCGCACGCTGGCCATTACGGCGTTTGGTGATATGGACGTTTCGACGCTCCGTGAGTTGCCGAAGGGACGTAAGCCGATCAAGACGTACGCAGTTCAGCATGCGATGCTGGAGCGTGTGCTCGGTTTCATCCAGCGCGAGGTGGCCGCAGGCCGACAGGTCTATGTGATATGTCCGCTCATCGAGGAGTCGGACAAGCTGGACGTGCAGAATGCGATCGACGTCCACATTCAGTTGCAGCAGCAGTTTCCGCAGATGCGGATCGGCTTGCTGCACGGTCGTATGAGCGCGCAGGAGAAGGAAGCGATCATGCGCGCATTCAAGGAAGGCAACGTGGAGGCGCTCGTGTCGACCACGGTGATCGAGGTAGGCGTGGACGTGCCGAACGCCACGCTGATGGTGATCTACGACGCCGACCGCTTCGGCTTGTCGCAGCTGCATCAGCTGCGCGGCCGGGTCGGGCGGGGCGAGCACCAGTCCTTCTGTGTGCTCATCGCCGACCCGAAGACGGAGGTCGGCAAGGAGCGCATGAAGGCGATGACGGAGACGACCGACGGCTTCGAGATAGCCCGGCGCGACCTGGAGTTGCGCGGGCCGGGGGATTTCTTCGGCACGAAGCAGAGCGGGCTGCCGGAGTTCCGCATCGCCGATATGATGGCGGATTTCGAAATTATGGAGCAGGCGCGCGATGATGCGGCCGAGCTTGTCGGCGACTCGTCCTTCTGGACGGGGGCTTCGTTTATGCCGCTGAGGGCGTATTTGGAGCGGGCTCATATTTTTGACAGCGAAGTGCTAGATTAGTAGATAGTTTGTGAGACAGGTTGACCCATGGCGGTGTTCCCTCTTAAGATAGGAGTAGCTGTTAGCTGCATTATTTTATGGAATCGAAGGTGATCTGCCGTGACTTATTTCCTTGTTTATTTATTGCTGATGAATATCATTGCGTTTATTGAGATGGGACATGACAAAGGTCAAGCGAAAAAAGGTGGACGTCGCGTACCAGAAAAACGCTTGTTTCTACTCGCTGCTCTCGGCGGTGGGATTGGTGGTTGGCTCGGCATGCGGGTGTGGCGGCACAAGACGAAGCATACTTCCTTTGTCGTTGGCTTTCCGCTACTCATTGCGTTAAATTGCATCTGCGTCATCCTAATCGCCATGTATATGTAGATGGAAGGGACAGCTGCCGGGAACGGTGGCTGTTTTTTGTCGCGTGCCCCTTTGCGACAATATCTTGTCCGACTTTAAGGCTAATATCATAGGTTTTTCTTTATATAAAGCAGCCTCAGTCAAGTTTGCTTACTTTCACTCATAGGATAGAGCATGACGGGTATCGGAGGTGCGGGTATGAGTTATCAGCAATATGGCATCGATCCTGCGCTCGTGGAGCGTGTGAAGTTCAAGATGAAAAACCCTGAGGTAAAGGAACGCATCAAAATGCTGCTGCAGGGCGTTACGAAGGCGGATTTGCAAAACACGGCGAAGGTTACACGCCTAATCGGTCTTGCCGCGGGTATTTTCGGTGAGAAACTCAGCGGAAACCAGACGCACCAGATTTTAACATTTATCATTGCTCAAAAGATTGATCCCAATAACACGTTTCACTTGATTCGATTATGGTCTATATTTCGATAGTTGCACATTGTAAAACGCCACAAACAGAGCCGAAGATGCTCTGTTTGTGGCGTTTTTGGCATGAGGATTAAGAGCTTATGGCATAGCGGGGGGTTACGCAGAGTTCTCCTGTGATATTTGGTGAAACGGCTACACCAGTGCTCACTACCAATTGTATGGTGTCAAAACCAGTTTTCGTAAAGGCAAGAGCCGTACCCATTGCAAGGGTATCGGTTTCAACGAGGGTCCCCCCAGGTCCGCCTAGAAGGAAGTTTACTGTCAAGGTTCTTCCTGCAGGAGCTCCTGAAATTAATATAGTACCCGACACGTATAGGTTCAAGGGATTCACATTTAAGCGGTAAAGATCTTGCGTAACTGGTGTGGCTGTTACAGGTGTAATATTGATGTTTAAACAAACCTGATCTTGAACATACGTCACTTGGCTACAACAGGAAAAGTTACTTTCTGCCACCATCGGACTTCGGCTAGAACCGCCTCGGCAACCCATTGAAATCCCTTCTTTCTCCGATTATTTACTACTCTATATGAATATTGGGATTAGGCCATTCTTGTCTACGCTATTTGACCCTGCCATTCGCACATTTTCATGCAAAAGAAGCCCAGAGCCATTTAACCTGGACGATTTCATCAAATATATAAAATTGTGCGTTTGTCCTGTTACTCCCCAACTGGCTTATAAGTACTATGGGATATAACCTAATGTACTTGTGTGACTGGGGGGGGCGGACTTGACTAAATCTATTCAAAAAAATAAACAAACAACGATTGTTACCGTGAAACCCTCTCACTGCTGTCGTCCAAAGAAAAAAAAGTGCTATCTTCACAGAACAGGTGCTCTTGAGAAAGCATGTGGACATATATTTCAAAAATGCGATGCAATACCTCAAACTTATTTTCGATCGATCGGCGTATGCGCATCTGCTTCGGTAGTCATTCAAAACGATACAAATTGTGAAATGATTGCCATCATAAGAATGAAATCAAAAGATATTACGCAGTCAATAAGACAGGCGCAGCAAGTTTCCCTCGTACTGCCATCCATTTCACGCCTATCTATAGCATGCACGTGTGAGGGGGATGAGGTTCTTATTGGCCGCGGCAGTTACACAATCAAATACATTAGAAAACCCGAGGTGAAGTAAAACTCGGGTTTTTAGCTGAGACGAATAATGGTCACAGCTGCCCCAGCGCCACTGCCTAGTAGGGTCGCGGCGCCTAGTAAGCCGAATAACTGCAAGGTTACAGTCGCTCCAGCGGCGAGGGTTACAAGAATGTCGTTATTGAAATAAGCCAGAGATATAGCTGGAGAAATTGTGCTCGCCAAATTGGCCACGCCATTAATAAGTAATCTGGAGCTTACCAGCAGCCCCGCCGTTAAATTGATCTGATACGTAATGTAGTATCTCCCTGCATTTGCAATAGTAAAGGTATCATTTGCGCCATTGATGGTGATGCCGAGCCCGATATTTTGAGCGTTTGGCAGGGGGACGTTGGTTCCGCCAAGAAGCACGGCAATCAAAGCTCCTGCCGTGTTGGCTGCAAACGCGGAGTTAGCTGTTAGACTTGTTCCGGTAGCTCCTGTCGGCCCAGTGACTCCTGTAGCGCCAGTTGCTCCAGTAGCACCGGTAGCTCCTGTCGGCCCTGTAACCCCCGTCGCACCAACAGCGCCAGTCGGCCCCGTCGCCCCGGTAGCGCCACTGGCCCCGGTTGGTCCCGTAGGCCCCGTAACTCCTGTCGCACCAACAGCGCCAGTAGGCCCTGTTTCACCTGTCGCCCCGGTAGCCCCCATTGCCCCGACATCACCGGTTGGCCCCGTCGCCCCTGTTGCGCCCGTAGGTCCCGTTGCTCCGGTCGCATGACAATTACAGCACGAGAAATGGGAGTCGCTGACATGTATTCTTCTTGTCATCGCACGTTCCCCTCCCGTTGAAATCCAATGTAATATATTAAATGCAAGTAGAGAGGAGTCGGGACACGCACTCGTCCGTGGCAATTCGCACATTTTTCAATAAATAGGTAAAAATAGGTAATTAAATAGTAATTAACTGTAATATCTCCCGTTATTAGCAAAAAAATATCCAAAAAACCACTTGCATAACGAATACGTGTTCGGTATATAATATGGAAAAACGAATATATGTTCGCATATGGTGGTGAGAACATGAGTGGTATTTCAAAAGTAGAGACAGAAGAGGATGTTCAAATGATTAAGGAATACACGCTGTTGCCGATTTTGCTTGATATGCTGGCAAGAGATATGGAGGAGCTTAAGGTTTATAAAGATAAAATTGTGTATAATCACATTCTTTTTTACCTCAGAGAGGTTGAGATGGCTATTTATCCAGAATTACAACGGTTGAAAAGTAAGATGAAGCAGCGAGATATTAAGGTGATTCACACGGAAATGAATGCTTTAGGCATTGATGTAGAGTACAAAGTTCGAGGTTACATTCATCATTTCACGATGCTTCGTAGTTTGGTCAAGGCTGAGCTTATGACTACACTGATGAATATGCGGGGGGAATTGCGATGAGCAAGGGGAACAAGGGCGGGGAACGAACGATATTTCTAGCGGACTGTCAGAGCTTCTATGCAAGCGTGGAGAAGGCCGATCATCCGGGCCTAGAGAATAAACCGGTCGCCGTTGCAGGAGACCCTGCGCTAAGATCGGGTATTATTTTAGCCGCCTGCCCTGTTGCCAAAGGATTTGGCGTATCAACAGCCGAACGCTTAGGTGAAGCGCTGAAAAAATGCCCTGAGTTGATCGTCATGCGGCCTCGAATGCAGCATTATATCAATACTTCGTTACAAATAACTGAAATCTATGAAGAATTCACGGATCTCGTTGAGATTTTCAGTATCGATGAACAGTTTCTGGACGTTACAGGGAGCCTGCCTCTCTTTGGAGATGCAGAGAAGGTTGCGAGAAGTCTGCAATATAAGGTACTCAAACAAACGGGTGTTAAGCTTCGCGTAGGCATTAGTTCCAATAAAATTTTAGCGAAAATCGCAACGGATATATGGGCTAAAAAAAATGCGACAGGCATTTTCACGCTGCTTCCCTCCCAAATTGAGAAATACCTGTGGGAGCAGCCGGTTAGTAAAATGTTCGGTGTTGGCTCGCGAATGACGGCGCATTTTGCCAAGTTGGGCATGTATACCATTGGCGATGTGGCACGGACGCCGCTACCGCAGCTGAAGCAGAAATTTCGCGCGCGTTTCGGCAAGCAGTCGGACATCCACGCAGAGGTGATGTGGCGGACGGCGAACGGGCTGGACGACAGCCCAGTCACGCCGGGCACATTTGATACGCCACCGAAATCGATTGGCCATATGATGACGCTGCCGAGGGATTATGCGGAATCGTCGGAAGTGAATACGATCCTCATGGAGCTGACGGAGGAAGTGTGCCGGGACTGCCGACGTAAAGGCTATATGGCCTCTATTGTAACGGTCAGCTGTATGTGCAGTCCGTTTGATGCGCCGACGGGCTTCTCGCGCCAGATGAAGATGCCGGATCCGACGAATCATACCGGTACCGTTTTTCAAGCTGTGAAGCAGCTTTTCTATAAGTTCTGGGATACGATGCCTGTTCGCCGTGCCGGCGTGATGCTGAGCCAGTTCGTGGACGATGAGACGTACCAGCTCACCCTTTTCGAAGATCAGGTGAAGGCGCGTGAACTGGAGAAGGTGACGGATCGAATTAAGGATCGGTTCGGCAATGCGGCGATTGTTCGCGCGTCCTCCTTGACGACAGCCGGCCAAGCGCAGGTTCGTTCGCTCAAAATCGGAGGTCATTATAAATGAGTAAAAAATTGCAGAATAATGGTTTGTGGGAGTCGAGCCGGATGATGCTGCCTCAGCACAAAGAAGCTTTTCAAAGTGGGCGCCACGACAAGCCTGTCCCCACGAAGCGCCCGACCGCGGATGATATTGGCATTATACGAGAATCGGTTCTGCTGCCGCTCATGCATACGATTATTTTGCGAAGGGCGCGCGAAGTGGAGCGTTCCTCTGAGATGCTACGAACACTCTATTCGAAGGTGGCCCAAGTATTGGCCAAGAACATGCATGCTGATCTAGCGAAAGTGAAGCGGCATATGCTGGAGAATGACATGCACGTTGCGGAAGAGGAGAAAGACGATCAGATGATCCGATACCGGTATAGATGCCGAGAGCATGAGGATCGGTTTACGATGACGAGAGACTACATGCGTGCGGAGATTGGTGCGAGAATTGGTCGGTATGCAGACAGTCTAGTTACCACCATCTATGGGACGGATCCACGTGTGAGTGTGTTAGAGACGGCGGAAACGAAGAAGAAATCGTAAGTGTATCACAAAAGCTTAACTAGAAGCCCCCGTACGATACACAGCCTGAAGAAGAAATGCTTCTTCGGGCTGTACGAATTGACGTAAGCTTATCTTTTTTCCATAATGGAGAGAGGGAATTGGATAACCGTGTGAAGGAGAAGGATGCTTACCTATGTGCGGACGCTATACGATCACCGTAACGCTGGAAGAATTGATGCTGCGTTATGATATGTACGATACCTATATGCCCAGATATAGGCCCAAATATAATGTAGCACCCGGACAGCAGGTGATGGCGATCGTTCATGACGGGCAGCGCAATAAGCTTGGAGAGCTGCGTTGGGGACTGGTTCCGGAATGGGCCAAAGATGAGAAAATGGGCTATCAAATGCTCAATGCGCGCTCTGAGACTTTGGCGGACAAGCCTGCTTTTCGCAGGCCTTTTGAACGTAAGCGCTGCCTCATCCCGGCTGATTCTTTCTATGATTGGAAAGGGACAGGCAAGCATAAGCAGCCGATGCGCATTATGTTGCGCAGCAAGGAGCTATTCAGCATGGCCGGGCTGTATGACACATGGATATCCCCCGAGGGTGTGCGCATATCAACGTGTACGGTCATCACGACAGAATCGAATGAGATGATGAAGGATATTCATGAGCGTATGCCGGTCATTTTGCCACGTGAAAGGGAAGCGTTGTGGTTAGATCGCAGCATCAAAGACGTGGATCAACTGAAGCCGTTTTTACGACCGTATCCTTCGGAGCTCATGATGGCATACCCCGTGTCGAGTCGGGTGGGCAATGTGCGAAATGATGATGAGCTATGTATAGAGCCGATAAGCCTTTTGCTTTGAAGGTAGATGGTAGGAGAGAATGGGAGCGTCAAGTAGAATGAGAAATGGTATGGCACTAAGGATTACGCTTATACTCGCGATTGTAGTGGGTATCAACGGCTATATAGGGTGGCACGCAAAGGTTTTTCTGTCGCATCTGATGGGTGCGTCCTTTCAACCTGTGGTGTATTGGATTCTGTTTTGGTTGGTTGCTCTATCTTATTTATTAGCATGGTTTGGATCGCGCGTACTGCCTCTAAGTGTATCCCGGATTTTTAAAATCATCGGTTCCTACTGGTTTGCTCTCATCCAATTTGGTGTGCTCCTTCTGCCATTGACCGACGTGGTGATCGCTGTGCTTCACTTCGCATCTGTCTCGCCAGCAACCTATGTGCCGATTCTGGGATGGATTGACGTAGCCGTTGTACTCGTTCTTTTGCTGCGCGGCTCCTATAATGCGCGGACACCGATCATCCGTAAGTACGAGATCACGATTCCCAAACAAGCGGGGGACTGGAAGCAGCTGAGGGTTGCAGTCGCATCGGACATTCATTTAGGTGCAATTGTCGGCAACCGCCACTTGCGCAAGCTTGTTAAGTATGTGAATGCGATGCAACCGGATTTGATTTTGCTGCCAGGTGATGTCATTGATGATGCTATTGAGCCTTTTATTCGTTATAAAATGGGGCAAACCATGCAAAAGCTGCAGGCTCCGCTTGGCATCTATGCCGTGCTTGGCAACCATGAATATTACGGAGGACATGTCCCGGCCTTCGTGGAACAAATGGAACAAATCGGCATTCGCGTGCTCATGGATGAAGTCGTTCACCTGCAGGAGCGGCTATACATCGCGGGGCGTAAGGATAAAACAGCGGAACATTCCGCTGAAGGACGTAAACAGCTCGCCTCCTTGATGGAGGGAGTGGACCTTGCGCAGCCGATTATCGTTATGGATCATCAGCCGCACCAGCTAGATAAGGCTGAGGCAGCAGGCGCTGATGTTATGCTGTCAGGTCATACACACCGTGGTCAAATAGCACCGAATCATTTGTTCACGAGGCGGATCTTCGAACTCGATTGGGGCTATCTGCGCAAAGGGAACCTACACGCGATTGTATCCTCAGGCTTCGGTACATGGGGGCCGCCGATCCGTTTAGGCAGCCAATCCGAAATTATTGAGCTGATCATTCATTTTACAAGTAACGATAGAGAAGAGGGCTAACCTATATGCAAGAGCTAGAGAAGAAACAAATTACGCCTGTGGAGCTGGCAGCAGCGATGATGCAGTTTACGATGAAGGGCATAGAGAATGGCTGGGACACTTTGAAACCTGCTGTAATGGCCTATTTACCTCATCCTGTCTTAACGATGGCCAAAGAAGATGAGCTGTTAAGAGACATTTACGTAGCGGCCTTGGCACTGGAGATTTACTGTATCCCGCACGCTTTTGAGGAAGAAACAGCACGCTTAGTTAGCTTAGGCATGGGCGAGGTGATGGCTTCAGATAACTTAGCGGAGCATCGCTTATCGGAATCAATCGCGCAGTATTATCTTCCGCGGCTGGAGGCTGTAGCCGAGACAGATCCTGCTGATTTGGCGCTTGAGCTTGTCCAAGAAGCAGCGAAAATCCTCTACGAGCGCATAGAGCTTCCGTTGAAGCCAGCCGATCCAGGTACGAGCCTGCTATGGGCAAGGTTATTTCCTTTTTTAGCTGGCATCGTTGGGAAATGGCCGATCTTGGCCGCGAAATTTGAAGTGAAGTCAGAGTAACAGTGGGCGTAAGTAGCCCGAGGACGGAGGTAAGCAGCACGAATGGCAAACAAACGAGTTCACGTATATGTCTTATCTGGATTCCTGGGGAGTGGTAAAACGACCTTGCTCACCAAGGCGATCGATTATTTCACCGAAGCAGGGCGCAAGCCAGCCGTGATCATGAATGAAATTGGCGAAGTGAATTTGGATGGACAGTTAATAGCCAACGAAGTACCCATGTCTGAGCTGCTCGGCGGATGCATTTGTTGTTCTAGTCGTGGCGATCTCGCGACAGCCTTGAACGAATTAGTGACAGGGGAGCAGCCGGATTTGATTTTCGTTGAATCGACGGGGATTGCGAATCCAATGGAGATTATTGATGAGGTAACGGATGCTTCGCTCGTACTTCCGATAGAGCTTTCAGCTATAATCACGGTTGTGGATGCACCGCAGCTGCTAGAGTTAAACCGCACAAGTCGTGGAAAAACCTACCGGCTCATGCGGGATCAAATCCGTTGTGCCAACTTGATTCTGCTCAACAAAACTGACCTGCTGCAGGAATCGGCGCTTCAAGAAGTGCATGATCTCGTACGGGAATGGAATCCTTACGCGGATTTACACTATACCGTATTCAGTCAGATCGATATCAAGCTGATTGAAGACATTCACACAGAGGTTTCTGGCGGGGCGCGTATGCAGTTAAAATCGAACGACGAGACGCGGCCGCATAGCCATGAGCATCACCAGGAGGATGATCATCATCACCATTCACATAACCATGTGATGGCGTATACCCACTTTTTTGAGCAGGCCGTAGATAGCAACGCGTTTGAAGAATTCGTAAGCAAACTCCCTCAGGAAGTGTATCGTGCCAAAGGGATTCTCAGCTTCTCGGATACATCGAGTCGGTTCTTATTCCAGTATGCGTACAGAGAAATGGATTTTGTGAAAATAACGCCAAAAGGTGATGTGCCTGACGTAGCCGTCTTCATCGGAGAGAACTTCGCCAAGGATGTCATTCGCGCAGAATTGTTGAAATTAGAAGCCCAGTCCGATACACGGGAGAGCAATTAGCGGGAAAATGTAAATCCTCAACACACGTTGAGGATTTTTTCGTGGTACAGATTCCGTCATCGTTCTACACTTGACGCAGGAGGTCCATTTGCTGCACTATAATAGGAGAAGATTTCAACACAGAGGGGTAATGCAAGTGAGTACGCATACGGATACGATCGATGAGATGCTAAGAGCGATGTCGCAGAAGGGCTGGCGCATTACAGAACAGCGCAGAAGCTTAGCGACCTTATTCGCAGAATCGGGTAGTTATTTATCGCCGAAGGATGTTTATGAGCATATGAAAATGAAATATCCAGGCGTAAGCTTCGATACTGTGTATCGTAATCTCCGATTGTTGAGTGAGATGGGTGTTCTGGAGCAATTTCATTTGGCGGATGGCTTGAAGTTCAAAGCGAGCTGCTTGTCACACCATCATCATCACATGATTTGCGTCAGTTGCGAGAAGACCGTGACGTTTGAGTTCTGCCCGATGAAGCTTGTACAGGATTTACCAGAGAGCTTTGAGATTCAGAGCCATCGGTTTGAAATATTTGGTTATTGTGCAGATTGCAAATCAGCAATGCCTACCTCTCAGGTGGGTGAGTAGTTGTCGTTATATTCGCATGGCATGGGAAAGCAGTCTGCTGGAATGAACCCGGCGAGACTGCTTTTTTTGCGTGGAACTATTTGCTTTTGGTCACGTGAAGCAGCTCGGGAACCGTGACGAACGTATAGCCAGCAGCCTTAAGTTTACTAATTAAAGGTCCGATTGCTTGCACAGTCCCTGATAAATCTTGGCTGTCTGCCCCTCCGGAGTGCTGAAGTATAATGGAGCCAGGCTTCGTCTGCTGCATGATATTCTGAAGGACCTGATCGGAATTAAGTGATTTCCAGTCCAGGGAATCGACATTCCAGTTCACGATTAAATAGTGATGATCAGCGATCCATTTGACCTGCTCTTCATTAATTGCGCCATAGGGGGGGCGAATTAATCTAGGGGTGTAGCCGATAAGTCCCTGCAGGACACTTTCTGTACGCTCAATTTGGTTTTGAAATTTATCCACAGAGAGCTTCGGTAGATTCTCATGACTGTACGAGTGATTGCCAATCACGTGGCCCTCATTCACGATACGCCTGATGATGTCTGGATGCGTGCTAGCCATAGAACCGAGTACGAAAAAGGTTGCCTTCACTTGATTCGCTTTCAAGGCATCAAGTACTTTTGGCGTAAATCGCGTATCGGGTCCGTCGTCAAAGGTTAACGCGACTTTCTTCTCTTGACTTGAGCCGCGGAGCTTGAACGTGTCTGGGTATTTAACAACTAACTGTGAAAGTGTGAGCTTCTTCTGAGTAATTCTGATTTGTCCTTGATTTTTTTGGACGGGCAAGGAAGGTCTCTTGGAAGCCTCTGGCTGTATAGCTGTTTTTTTGGGGCTCGTAGTAGGCTTCAAGCTGGGCGTCAACGTAGGACTCGGTGTAAGTGTATGGCTTGGTGCTCGTGTAGGTGCTGTTGGCATCGCGGAAGATGAGGGCGTGCTCGTCGGTGACAACAGGCTAATTCGATTCTGTAAACCTGCAGCATCTGTAACGAGCTGGGACTCCGCGAAGTTCCGACTAGCTTCCGTGGATGTCTGGGTGACATCAGGATGGGAATGTTGAGCTGAGCGTTGATCTTGAAAAGGCTTTGAAAAAGGCACACCGCAGCTGGTTAGAAGCAGACAAACGATGCTAAAGGACCAAAGCCGCTTGGTCATGGCAATCCCCTCCGAGCATTATGACTATACGCTAGGTTTTGTTAGGGTGGGGGATCTTATCCAGTGTAAATAACGGAAACTGATGATCTATATGGATGGCCTCGGCTTCACAACAAGGAAACTAATTATGAAATGATTTTCTGAAACGTAACAATATCTAGAAATTGACCCCATTTGAAGCCGACCTCTCGATAGTGCGCACATTGCTGGTAGCCATTTCGAGCGAACATGTGGATGCTAGCGGAGTTGTCCGCGCAAACGGTCGCAATTAAGGAGTGGAAGCCGCGCTCTTTGGCGATCGCTTCTATATATTGAATGGAAGTGGAGCCTAGGCCCTTGCCGACGCATTCTGGATGAAGATAGATCGTCACTTCACCGGTCGAATCATAGGCTTGCTTTTTCTTGTGGGGCATAACTTGAACATAGCCTTGCAGCTTCTCATCTAGCAGAATCACGTAGGTCTGATAGCGCGGGTTGGCGTGAACCACACTTTCCGTAAACTCAGGTAATGCAACAGGCTCTGTATGGAAAGAATAAGTCGTATGAACAACGAAGTGATTGTAAATATCCATCAGAAAAGGAATGTCAGACGGCTCTAATGGTTTGAATGTTAGGGTAGACATGATGTGGCACCTCGCTGAGTTTAGTAAACAATTTTCAATATATGTTCCACGGCAGAAGCGATAAACCTTCTTCGTAACGTCATTTTCAAATAGACATTCCGTCCTAATCCATGTATCTTAGATATAATATCTACTAGAATTAGGGGGAGTCACATGTCGGGCAATTCAAGTTATATTCTCGTGATCGTCATTGGTGTCATCGTACTCGCTGGCCTGACTTACATGAATCTTCGCAAAATAAGCAAATCCACAGCTGATTTGACACAGCTCAAGAAAAGAACGCTTCTCTGGAGCGAAATCTCCCTTGCCTTGTTCGTTGTCCAATTGTTGTTCCGTGATCGAAACGGAGGATTCTTGTTATTCTTCGGGATACTAACCTTGTTTACAGGGGCGCATTACTTAGGGGTCTTATATTATTCACGCAAAAGAAATCGATAAAATGAAGAGGCTCACCACGTAGATCGTCTACGAAGGGGAGCCTTTATTTTATTTTTAGATTCTACATGCCAGCAGGGGCATTCTAGTCGTTCCAATTCGTTGGTTTCGTCTTTGTCGGAGTTTTCCATTTCTGATACCATTTCTTCTTCTGTTTCTGTACCATTAATGTTCGCAACTGCAGCATCACAAGCTTGGCGCGGTCTTCATCGGCATACTTGTCTCGCAGATTCTCAAATACAGGTTGATCTTTCATAAGCTGACCTTCTTTTCTGACTGTAGGATGATGTAAAATAAAGGGAATGTATGTTCTTCTTTTGATTATAGCATAAAATGGAAGAGGGGATCAAGAGAACGATATGATGCCTTCTAAGGCAAGCAGTTCACCGCGGCGTAAGCGGGATAAAGACGTTTTGCAGGACTTTGTATGTATAAACTTTGGACGAAGTAGATAGAGAAGAAGGCTGCCGATCTGATCGGCAGCCTTCTTCATTGGGAGTACATGTAAGTATAAGGGGATGTCACTTAAGAAACGTTACGACAAGTCTGAGTACGGGTTTTATTATGCGGAAGGACAGTCTGTATTGTATAAAATATTAAGCAAAGAAAATTCCAGCAGATTGATACCAACTCATGAAGGAACGATATACGAACAGAAGATCAAATATTATTAGTGATAAATTGATTAAAAGATATTCCTTAGATATTAATTGAAAATCATAAGAAAGACGCCATTCATTTGGCGTTTTTTTATGGATGGTGTTTTAATGAAAATAATTATTTAATTTACCATAGTTATTATTGTAGCTTTGTATTTTGTTTTAAGATTTTGTTACTATTGAATTTGCTGATGGATCATACTCTTCAACAGTGTCTACGGTACCGCCTATTCCATCTCCATCAAAAATATAAATTTTATTATTAATTGTCGCAGCCGACATCATCGGACGCTTGTCATGGCGCTGTTCTACGCCACGACTGAGCTGTGAAAGAGTAATGATTGGTACACCCAGCGCCCTCGCCAGTTGCTTTAATGACCTGGAGAAAGGGACAATTCATGTCAAGGTTAACAAGGAGACCAATAGATCAGGGTACTCGAACCAGAAGAATATAGAAAAGCGTTAAACGCAAAACTTCAAGAAGAATTAGACGAGTATCAGTCATCGAAGGATGATGTAGAAGAGTTAGCTGATATTATGGTATTTATGCGATTGTTGAAAACAAAGGGCTGACAATCGAGAAGTTTGAACAAATACGATTAAGGAAGTTTGTTGAAAGAGGCGGGTCTAAGAACCAGCTTTTTCTCATTAATGTTGCCGCTGAATCATAATGCCCAAAAGCTGACGGAATTGCCTGTCCAGGGATTGACGAATATAATGACCGTATCACAGTAAAGGAAAAGGACGCCTCCATAAAACGTGT
>NZ_JCAUAQ010000003.1:0-508394 GCF_059692035.1 Paenibacillus sp. J22P143 | reverse complement strand
GTTAACCCCCATCATAATCCGATCCCTCCAAATAGAAAAACTGCATAGAAATAAATTCTACGCAGTCTTTAGAAAAACCTCTCAATATTGTATGTGTTTGTCAACAGCCCCAAACGGGATAGGTGCTTTTTTTTGCTTTGTACAATTTAATGTCATAATACTTGACATCTTCAATTGAAAGTATTACCATTTCAAATATATATCATGAATGATGTTATAAAATATGACATAAATATTATGTGAATAAGCAAGAAAGGAGGAGCCATGATGAAAAGATGGATACAAGCGATGGGTTCTGATCAGACGCGTATGCGAAATTTAACATACGATGAAGCTGTGGAAGCAGCCAGTGAAATGGCGAAAGGGGATTCAACAGACGCGCAATGCGCGGCATTCTTAATGGCGCTATGTATGAAAGGGGAAGCAGATGACGAATTGACGGCCTTTATCGATGTTTATCGCGGCTACTCCTTAAAATACAATGCTCAACCTAACTCGCTTAATTCAATAGGGCCTACGGAAGGGAGGAAGCGATTTCCCGTTACACTGCCTGTCAGCCTATTGCTTGCATCGGTGGGTTTCACACAAGTGATCCAAGGTGGTGAGGCGCTTCCGTCACGACAAGGGACAGCCATGAAAGAAATCATAGAAAGCTTAGGTGTGTCCTTACATCTTTCTGTGAAGGCTTGGCAATCCATGTTATTTCATATACACATTGGTTTTCTCCCTACGGAGCAGTTGTGTCCGCCAATTGGGCGACTTAAGCAGGTGCGAGAACAACTAGGTATACGAACGGTCATCGATACCATAGAGCGAGTTCTGAATCCTGTCCTTTCGACGAATTTAATTATCGGAGTGCAGCAACGTAAGTCCATGGAATCCTTGATTCCAATCTCGATCCGCACTGGCTTTCAACAAACTTATATCGTTAGTGGAATTGAGGGCTCTGAGGATTTGCCTCTTTATGAGAATAGTACGATTCGGATTGTGACACCATGGGGTGATGAGTCTCGGGTCGTCGAGCCACAGAAATTTGGATTCACAAGCACCCCTATGCCATCGCTTACGAAAGAGGATCAAATCACCATGGTGAAACGAATTATTGCTGGTGAGGATGGATTAGAAGTAAAACGCGAACGTGATCACGTCATTTTCAATACCGGGTTAAGATTAAAATGGTTTGAAAAAGTGGATACCTACGAGGAGGGCTTTCAGCTTGCCGAAGCCTTATTACAAAGGAAAGAAGCACAAAAAACCATGCAGCGTTGGATCGAGCAGAGCCAGTATTTGAAGCTGCAGGATCTTGCAGACAGCGATGATTCTCAGGCGGAAATCGGATGAAGACCTTACTATGAAGCTGTTCCTTAGACAGCGAATGGGGGGTCTTTTTTTATAAATATAGACGATATAGTTTCACGTATTAATTTGTCTATATTTTTAGATAAACACTGTGATACTTCCAAGTAGGAAGGAGTAGCCGTTTATTTCAGGGGGTTGGCGAATTGGTAGATGTTACAGCTAAAACTTAATCAATGTATATGTTACCATTTACTAGTGCCATTGTGATTCGTAATTACAAAACGCTAGGAGGCCTACATCATGAAGAAACAATTACTAGCTTTTGCTCTCATTCCTTCTCTTATATTTGGTGCTGTTACAGTCCCATTACCTAAAGCAACGTCTGCTGCAACCACTGGTGAAGTTGTTAGCAGTGTAAGCTTTCGCCAAAGCCCTGATGAGAATTCACCTCGTATCCGTTATTTAAAAGCTGGGGAACCCGTCTCCATTATAGATAAAGTAAATGCCTATTGGTATAGAATTCAAGTGACGAACGGCCAAATCGGTTATGTCTCAACAAATTCTAAGTACATTAAAGCAATCAGTCAAACGACGACGCCAACAACTGGAACAGGGCGGATCGTCGCTAGCGTGAGCTTCCGTACCGCTGCCAATCAGAATGCGACTCGAATTCGTTATCTGCAAGCGGGAGAAACGGTGCAAATTCTAGAGAAAGTAAATGCCTATTGGTATAAAGTCAAAGCATCAGATGGTCGTGAAGGCTACGTGAGTACAAGTCCTACTTACATTACAACTTCTGGTGTAGCAACATCTCCGGGTACTAACACAGGGGGGACAACGAGTGAAAAGGTTCAGAAAGTCATTGCGGCAGGCAAAAAATACTTAGGAACGCCGTATGAGTATGGGTCCAGCCGTGATAACACGTCTACGTTTGATTGTTCTGATTTTGTGCATCAGGTTTTCTTAGATGGCGTTGGACTGAACCTTCCGACCGACTCTAGAGGTCAAGGCGCGTTTGTGAAATCACTGGGACACAATGTGACGGATTGGCATAACCTCAAGGTTGGAGACCTCATGTTCTTTATGTCTTATAAAGGGACGGCGCAGTCCAATTATGCTGGACTAAATAAGTCTACACAAACGATTACGCATGTTGCGATTTATTTAGGCGATGGTCAAATCCTATCGACCTATTCAAAAGAAAGCGGCGGTGTCCGAATTGATTCCATCGCGAATCGACACTGGGAATATCGCTTCTTATTCGGAGGCAGTGCGCTATAGCACGGCAAACAAGCAAATAAGCAAACAAAGAGCAGATAACGAGAAATCGTTGTCTGCTCTTTTTCGGGCACAATCTTGAATTAGATTTGCAGCGGATCCAATAAAGGGTTCCAATGAATGATAGGTGTATCTGTTTCTACTTGAATCCCAGCGGAGCCTACCCAGGGATGCGTAGTAGGGCCAACGGTGAAATAATGTTCGAGTAAGCAGCGGAAAATATAAGGCATAGGTCGGTCTAAGATTGTCGCTCTAGGGACCCAGTGCAGATCACCTTCAGACGTAACGATTCGTGGATCCACATCTGTCTTGCCTACATAGAAAAATTGCTGACGTATTTCTTGGCCATTGAGCCGAAGTAAGACGTATTGCAGATGTAAGTCTTGAATTTCGTTCTGCTCAATGCCTGTTTCTTCCCATACTTCACGAAGGCATGCCGTTCTTGGTTGGCTAATTTCATGCGGTTCGAGATGACCGCCAATTGCGGCCCATAAGCCGGGGGAGAGCGTGCGGGTTAACGCGCGTTTCATCATAAGGAGCTCGTCATGCTTGTTCCATAAAAGTGCGGTAGACATCATTCGTAATGTAATCATGGAGAGATCCCCTCCCTTCGTTGGTTCCGTCTCAGCTTATCATAGAAAGGGAAGGGGCTGCAAAGGCGAATACTTGGATGCATTTTGCCTATTGCTTCACGAGGCATGATTCGATATAATGTCCTCTATAGGGAAACATTAGTCTTTTTGGAGAGGACGGTAGTAAGGTGCCGGAGAGCAAAGAGTTTCTTCCAACCATGAAGCACATCGGACCTGAGAGGTACTACTTAGTCCGTGAGGACATTCTTCCAGAAGGTGTTCTAAAGACAGCACAGGCCAAAGAGTTACTTGCGCGGGGTGAAGTGAAGACGATTCACGACGCTGTAGAACAAGTTGGGCTGAGCAGAAGCGCCTTCTATAAGTATAAAGATGGCATTCATCCACTCAGTAAGCTAGAACGTGAGCGAATTATTACGATTTCAATGGATCTAGAGCATCGGTCTGGGATATTGTCCCGTGTGCTCGCTCTCATCGCGAATTTGGATGGTAATGTATTGACCATTCATCAAACGATTCCATTACAAGGTATGGCCAACGTCGTCATATCATTAGAAATTTCATCCATGGGTGAAGAGATCCGGGAAATTGTGGATCGACTCGGGGCGCAAGACGGAGTTAAGCGTGCCATGGTCATCGGTCAAGGCAGTTAAGATAGCATACAATTCAGGAGGTAATTGAAATGAAGCCCATCAAGGTTGGTTTACTAGGTTTAGGTACTGTAGGAACAGGTGTAGTCCGTATTGTCGAAGGACATCAAGAGGATTTGCAGCGTCAAACAGGTTCAGTGATTGAAATTGCGAAAATTCTCGTGCAAGATAAATCGAAGCTTCGTAACATCTCTGTAGATGCAGATAAGCTAACCGAGAACGTCTGGGACGTGATTGGCGATAGTGACATCGATATCGTCGTTGAAGTTATGGGCGGCGTGGAAGCAACGAAGGCTCACATTTTAACCGCACTTGGGAATGGCAAGCACATCATTACGGCCAATAAGGACCTTATGGCGATGCATGGTGCGGAAATTCTAGCCAAAGCGGCTGAAAATAACTGTGATGTTTTTTATGAGGCAAGTGTTGCAGGCGGAATTCCAATTATTCGTGCGCTTGTGGAAGGCTTCTCTTCCGACCGCATCACGAAGATTATGGGGATTGTGAACGGAACAACGAACTACATTTTGACTAAAATGAGTCAAGAAGGCGCGGCGTATGCTGATGTGCTGAAGGAAGCACAGGAATTGGGCTATGCGGAAGCGGATCCGACATCTGATGTTGAAGGCTTAGATGCGGCTCGTAAAATGACGATCTTATCGACGCTTGGTTTTCATGCCAATGTCGCTTTGAGCGATGTGGAAGCGAAAGGGATTTCCAAGGTAACGAAGGAAGATATCCAATACGGTAAAAAGTTAGGCTATGAAGTGAAGCTGCTTGGTATCGCTGAAAATCATGATGGTCATATCTCCGTTAGCGTTCAACCGACAATGGTCAAAAATACGCACCCGCTAGCATCCGTTAATGGCGTATTCAATGCCGTTTACGTAACTGGTGAAGCAGTTGGCGAAACGATGTTCTATGGCGCAGGTGCCGGCGAGCTGCCAACAGCAACATCCGTTGTAGCTGACTTAGTGGCCGTCGTACGCAATTTGAAATTAGGGATCAACGGCCGTACTGTACAAGCTCCTTACAAAGAGAAGAAGCTTAAAACAGACGAACAAATCGCTTCCAAAAACTTCATTTTACTTCATGTTGAAGATAAAGCGGGTGTTCTCGCCCAAATTACACAAATTTTTGCAGAGCATGAGGTTAGCTTGGAATCCGTGTTCCAACATCCGAATAAATCAAATCCGAAGGCTGAGATCATCATTATTACGCACGATGCGAATCAAGCTAGCATGAAAAATGTATTGCATCAATTCGAATCCATGGACGTTATTCATGCGATTAAGAGCGTGTATCGTGTAGAAGGCTAGAAATCGGACCAGGGGCTGGACGGAGTAGCCGTTTATTTTAAGTGAAGAGAGGCGCAATTTCGAAATGAGCTACAAGACAGAACAAAAGGTAAGAGTGAAAGTACCGGCAAGCACGGCAAATCTAGGTCCCGGCTTTGACTCACTGGGGATGGCCCTGAACTTATATGCTTGGATTGATATGGCGATCTCTGATCAGACAAGAATTCAATTGATTGGCGATCAGATGAGTGGAATTCCTACGGATAAGTCGAATTTAATCTATAAGGTAGCTCAAATGGTATTTGATAAAGCAGGCGTTTCACACCCGGAGCTTGAGATTTCCATGTATAGTGAAATTCCACTCACGCGTGGTTTGGGAAGCAGCGCTTCAGCAATTGTAGGTGCACTTGCAGGAGCAAATGCCCTTATTGGGAATCGATTCTCAATCTATGAGCTGTTTCAAATCGCTTCGCGTTTGGAGAAGCACCCTGACAATGTGGGGGCAAGCCTGTACGGTGGGATTGTCGTTGCCTTCTGGGATGAAGAGAAGGCGGAATCGATCCGGATTGAGCCTGATCACAATTTGGAGGTGCTGGTGGCAATACCAGCCTTCCAGCTAGCGACAGAAAAGGCAAGAGGCGTAATGCCGCAGCATGTAACCATGAAGGATGCGGTGTTCAATCTCAGTCACTCCTCCTTGCTCGTTGCTGCATTAAGCACAGGAAACCTAGGCATGATCCGTTATGCAATGAAGGATAGATTGCATCAGCCCTACCGCGCAGCACTCATTCCTGGCATGAAGACATTATTGGATGAGTGTGAACATCATGGTGCGCTTGGTGTTGCTTTAAGCGGAGCGGGACCAACGATGCTAGCGCTCGTAGATGCGCGTAGTGAGAAGAAATCGGAGCTTGAAGCGTTCCTTCAAGGCACGTTGGCGAAGGAAGGCATTGAAGCTCAACTGTTATGGCTGAAGCCAAGCCAAGAAGGTGTGACGACGACAGAGCTTCAAAGTGGAGATGAGGGGCTTCTCAGTTTAGTAGAGAAAGAGGTGCTGGCATGAAACGAGTTGCCATACTTGGGCCAAGCACGTTCTCGGAGGAAGCTACACGTCACTTTCTAGGTGAGAATTTTACGTATGTGTCGTATAAGTTAATTTCTGAGGTTTTCAATGCCACTGCATCAGGTGAAACGGATCTGGGTGTTATCCCGATTGAGAATACGCTAGAGGGCTCCGTGCATCTGCATGTGGATTGGCTCGTTCATGAAGTCGATCTTCCGATTCGAGCGGAATGGGTATTTCCGATTGACATGAATCTCATTGGATTTCCGAGTCCAGATCCTGAAGTAGATGCCTCGAATCCATATCGGCACATTCGTAAAGTGTTGTCTCATCAAGTTGTGCCTGCGCAGTGCAACCAATTTATGAAGAAATATTTACGTGAGGCGGAGTTCGAGCAAGTGAGCTCTACAGCTGAGGGAGTACGCATTGTTTCTACGCTGCATGATCCAACGGTCGCGGCGATTGGTACGGCTATTGCCTCGACGAACTATGGCGTACCCATGCTGCAACGGGAGATTCAGGATCACAAGGATAACATGACGCGCTTCTTGCTTGTTGGCAAGGAAGCATCGGAGCTAATGTCGTCGGATGACATGAAGACGACGATTCTTGTCACACTGCCAGAGGATTACCCGGGTGCTTTGCATCAGGTGCTTTCGGCTTTTGCATGGCGGAGAATTAACCTGTCCAAGATTGAATCCAAGCCGACGAAAAAGAAGCTTGGTAACTATTATTTCTATATCGATATTGCCGGCAATATGGACTCTGTCCTTCTGCCTTCAGCTATTCAAGAGATTGAAGCTATTGGGTGTCAGGTTCGAATTTTGGGTTGCTATCCAAGCTATTCGTATATAGGTTCTTAGGGCAAATCCCTTGCGTTTATGACGCGAGGGATTTTTTTTGTGCGACAGGGGCAAAAGCCTAGAATCGCGCATAAACTGTAATATCATTATTGTGAATAAGCGAATGCTGACGCGGCCCAAGTTCAAGGCGATTGGAAGAGAAACGCGAAGGAGATGCTTTACGAAGTGAGTTTTCTGAAGAAAACTTTAAGGAGGTAAGGTTTTGAAAATCCATATTGTCAAAAAAGGCGATACCCTGTACGAACTCGCGAAAAAATACAACAACACCCTAGATCAGATTATCGCACTCAATCCGCAAATAGCCGACCCGAATCAGATTGAGATTGGGATGAAAGTGAAGATACCTTCTGTACCGAAACATGTAGATCCACCTGCATCTGACTTTGTTTACAAGCACGTCATACAGCAAGGTGACAGTTTGTGGAAGCTTGGGAAGGCTTGGGATGTGCCGTTGCAAGCGATGATTAAGGCTAATGCACATTTAAAGAATCCGAATGTACTTATGACGGGTGATGTTGTCTATGTCCCCAAAATGCAGCATGGACATACGCAAGGCAATCAGCACCACAAGAAGCTCTCTACCGAGCCATTTGCTCCCATGCCTATAATACCGACAATGCCGCCAGCAGATGCCTATCAACAGCCAATTATGCCAAGTCCACAAGCACCAGTAGTTGAAGTACCTCCGTTATCTACCGGGGAAACGGTACCTGTTGCGCCACAAGTGATGCCGGTTATTCCAGCCCCAGCCACGGATGGTCTTGGGCTCCATGAGCCATATGGGCAAGCGGTACATCCTTTTCAACAATTCCATATTAAGGCCACAGAGGTATTCGCTTATCCGGAGCAACAACACGAGGCAATGACTTATCCAGCGTATTCTCCGTATCAGGAAGAGCCGTGTGAGCCGCTAACGATGGTAGCCCCAGTTTCAGTAGTCGATGAAGGCTGTGGTTGCGGGGGACCTGTTATGAACGAGCATCCGTGGATGAATTATCCTACCCAGTATGCGAATGTACCTATGGGTAATCCATGGGATAATATGCCACAAGACATGTCGGCTATACCTGCCTTTTACCCGCCGCCAATGCCGTATGATCATCCAATGGCTCAGCACTATGCCTATCAGCATGACCCGTATGGCATTCCTTATGCAGGTGCCGGGCAGCACGCTCCATACGATGAAGCATCATTAATGCCTCAAGTTCATACACATGAGCTCAAAAAGGTATCCGATACCTTAGAGGAGATTGAAATTGACATTCGCGATAAGCAAAAAGCGGATCGACCGAAGTCCAATGGAAGTCGCACTACTCGAAAAGTAAAGCTTTCAGGAGCTTCAGCGTTGAGCAACTTCCTACAGCAACAACAACGAACTTCTGAGAAACGGGAAGTAAGTAAACCAAATAGCCCTTGGATTAATTTCTAAATGACAAAAAATAAGCCTCTAACCACGATTACAGCGTGGATAGAGGCTTATTTTTATTTTGAAGGGAATCAAGCGATCATGCCTAATGTGAAGAATGTCATTAAACCAATAACGAAATTCATACCCCACTTTTTACGAAGGAGCTCACGCCCTCGATGCAAGCGAGTTTTCACTGTCGTAATCGGCAGGTTC
The DNA here is from genome assembly GCF_059692035.1 of Paenibacillus sp. J22P143. Lineage (NCBI taxonomy): Bacteria > Bacillati > Bacillota > Bacilli > Caryophanales > Paenibacillaceae > Paenibacillus > Paenibacillus sp. J22P143. Next base: position 499,732 of record NZ_JCAUAQ010000003.1, on the reverse strand, counting down.
AGTCGCTCACTAATTTCTTGAAGAGAAAGCTCCTCTAAATAGTACAGAGTAATAATACCTTTATATTTATCTGCTAATTTATTAATGGATGCATGCATGTGCTCTTGAATTTCTGTTTGGAGCAGGGCATGCTCCGGAGATTGATCCTGACTAGCAAGCTTACTATAGTAGCTGTAATCATCATCGAGATCATTTAACTCCGCATCGAGGGATTGAACAGGTCTTTTTTTGCGTAGTAAATCTATGGCAACATTTTTTCCGATCCGATAAATCCAAGTTGAGAAATTTTGGCTTTCATCAAAGTGGTTTAAATTCAAATAAACGCGGATAAAGGTTTCTTGGACAATATCCTCGGAATCAGGACGGTTATGCAGCATTCGAAACGCAAGCTGTTGGATCTTATTACGATAAAGCTCGACTAACTCCACGAAAGCATTGCGATCGCCCCGTCTGGATAATTGAATTAATTGAAGTTCAGCCACATTCATGATGTTTCCCTCCTTAGAGTTGTCGTTTAGAAAAGGTGTACGAAAGTCTCATTTGCTTAATTCATATATATCGTCTTTCATACATGCCTATGAGAGTTTTTTATCTATCTTTGACTATATCATTTCTGCGGCTACAGTCAAATTCAAATGAGAGTTAGAGTCCTTTTATAACCATTTGTTACCGAAATCATGTAGGTTTCGTGACGCTTTATAGGGATCTTTGACGAAGTCAAAGTCTCTCTGCTAGGAATGGGGACTTGGACTTGAATGGGAGACAGAGGTTGTGTTCGAATTCGAGCTCCCTGATCCAACCTTATGAATTTCGTTCCATAAAGCCACACTTCCCCAGAATAAAATGACTCCGATAATAAGGAGAGTTGTGCGTTTAATTGGTTTTCTTCCGTTCAAGGTTTAATTCACCATCCGTCATGATTGGTTACATACTCTTCTATGGTAAATGATGTATAGTGCTTCTTGCAAATGGAAACAATACGAAAAAACAAGAAGAAGGGGATAACGTGAATGTACAACGGTTCTTGAAGCAATTGAAAAAAAGGCTACGCTGGAAACGCAGTTGGTTGACCCTAGGGATGTTCGTTCTAGTTGTTATGGTTACCTGGTTAGTTTTTGGTGATCATGACCGTCACAACCCGAAAGTTGCCATTCAAGCGACCATCGCTGGTTTAACGCCAGAAGATGATGTACGTCTTCTGGAAGCAACAAAGCGGTTGCAAACCATTTCGGATCGCAGAGAAAGCTATTTGCTCAAGTCCTATGTTTGTGGTGAAGAACGCATTCAATTGGGTTCGCATACGTCACAAGAATTACTCTCACTGCAGAAGCAACATCCTAGTTGGCAGTTAAATATCCAGGCAGCTGGCGAGGTTGTGTTTACGGAAAACATTGAAGATCTATCTCCAGACTGCAAAGAAAAAGCAGTATTCGGGATTGACGGCAGCAGCAACTTGTCGTTATTCAACGGTACCCCTGCAAACAATCACATTATTCGAACCTTTTTCCAACTCAATATACAGCAGTTAGAAAGCAGTTTGCCACGAGATACGGTTGCACAACTGCACGAGGGAATCAGAGTATCCGATATAGAGGAGTATAATAGCGTATTATCAACCTTCAGTGATTATGCCATAGAAGTTACGGAAGGTGCCATGTCGCGTCCCTAGTTCCAAGAATACCATAGATAATGCCCAAGAGATAGTTTCGGGAAATCCCGAGTCTATCTCTTTTTTTTGTTATCTGCTATAATGGAAAATGACTACATATGTTCGCTTTTTTATAGATGGGAGAGAAATGCTTTGCGTATTCTAGGGATTGATCCAGGGATCGCGATCGTAGGCTTTGGCTTTATTGATAAAATCGGCAGTAAACTAGTTCCGGTACAATATGGTTCGATTCAAACGGAAGCACATACAGATCCTGGTATCCGATTGAAGGATGTCTATGACGCTACAGTGCAATTGATAGAGAAATATAAACCAGATGTGATGTCCATTGAGAAATTATTTTTTAATCGAAATGTAACAACGGCATTCACAGTAGGCCAAGCGCGAGGTGTGATGATACTTGCGGGAGTGCAGGCTGGGTTGCCGATTGCTGAATATACACCGCTTCAGGTCAAGCAAGCTGTTGTCGGATATGGGAACGCAGAGAAGAAGCAGGTTCAGGAAATGGTCAAAATTCTACTGAAGCTTTCGCAAGTACCGAAACCGGATGATGTCGCCGATGCGCTAGCCATCGCTATTTGCCATGCACACTCCTCTGCACTTCAATCTATGATAAACGGGGCTGGAAAACGATGATAGATTTCTTACGAGGCAAGGTTGCACTACGTGAAAGTGATTACGCAGTCCTTGATGTAAATGGTGTAGGTTATCGGGTATTCTGTCCGAATCCATATGCGCTTTCGCATAAGGAAAACGAAGATGTTACGATGTTCATTCACTATCACGTGCGCGAAGACGCGCACCTTCTGTTTGGCTTTATCACACGTGATGAGCAGTCCTTATTTCGCTTATTACTAGATGTGAGTGGCATCGGTCCAAAGGTAGCACTGGGTATTCTGGCTGCAGGTGGAAGACCGGAAGCGGTCATTCTAGCGATTAGCCAAGAGAATCTAGCGTTTCTGACGAAGCTTCCGGGTATTGGGAAGAAAACGGCGCAACGTATTATTCTAGACTTGAAAGACAAGCTCGGCTCTGTGAGTTTCTCGAGTCCGGAAGCTGCTGTCGCCTTAAGTGTTGTCGGATCAGCACAATTAACAGAGGGCGGTTTGCCTTGGAGCGAGGCGAAGGAAGCCTTAATGACGCTTGGCTATACGGAGGCAGAGGTTGATCGTGCGTGGCTGCAAGTTAAGCCTAAGGCGGGGCCATCGGATACCGTTGATGTACTAGTAAAGCTTGCGCTGCAAGCTCTATTTACCATGTAAGAAACTGAACGTGCAAATGAAGGAGGGACACCATGGACAATGACCGGATCATATCGGCTAATTTTATGATGGAGGACAATGTGGTCGAGTATAGTCTACGTCCTCGTTATTTGGCTGAATATATCGGCCAGAAGCAGGCGAAGGAGAACCTCAAGATCTATATTGAAGCTGCCAAGATGAGGAAAGAAGCTCTAGATCATGTACTTCTATATGGACCGCCTGGACTTGGGAAAACAACATTATCTAACATTATCGCCAACGAGCTTGGCGTGAATATTCGTACAACCTCCGGGCCTGCCATTGAACGGCCTGGAGATCTTGCGGCCATCCTGACGAATCTGCAGGAGGGGGATGTGCTCTTCATCGATGAGATTCACCGACTCCACCGGACGGTGGAAGAGGTGCTATACCCAGCGATGGAGGATTTTGCCCTTGATATTATCATCGGCAAGGGGCCAAGTGCGCGCTCTGTGCGCCTTGACCTGCCGCCATTTACCTTGATCGGCGCCACGACGCGTGTTGGGCTGCTCTCTGCGCCTCTGCGCGACCGTTTCGGGGTCGTCAGTCGTCTGGAGTTCTACACGGTAGATGAGCTTAGCTACATCGTTAGTCGAACAGCCGACATCCTTCAGGTCGGCATCGTCGGCGAAGCTGCACGCGAGATCGGAATGCGCTCGCGGGGAACTCCGCGTATCGCCAATCGCTTGTTGAAGCGGGTACGCGACTTTGCCCAGGTGAGAGGCGACGGTATCATCACGATGGAGTTAGCGAAAGAGTCGCTAAGACTCCTGCAAGTGGATGATTTGGGCTTGGATGAAATTGACCATAAAATGCTGCGCGCTATTATTCAGAGCTTCCAAGGGGGCCCTGTCGGGCTTGAAACCATCGCAGCAACCATTGGTGAGGAAAGTCAAACGATTGAAGATGTTTACGAGCCGTATTTGCTTCAAATCGGTTTTATGCAGCGTACTCCTAGAGGTCGGACCGTGACGCCACAGGCCTATCATCACCTTGGGTTACCTGTACCAGAGCAACGTTAATTCGTTACGTCATTTGGTAAGCTTTTGCCGCTGCTGAAAGGGCGGGCAAGAGCTTTTTTTGTCTTTTTTTCTGCGAACAAACAAAACTTCTGTCTCTTGCTAGAGTCTACATTACTAGATGAACGGGAAAGAAAGGATACGATACCTTTATGTTTGGAAAACATCAGCTGGTTAACCCAAAGCGTATTGCCATCTTAACGACAGCGGCTTTCATATTTACAGCCATTTCATACGGGGGTTCTGAGGCCAATGCGGCGGGAATCAAGCATTTGGATCAGATTCGTGTTGCTCTTGTTATTAACGCTACCAAATATAAAAAGATAGAGCCGCTAGTTTCACTCTCATCACCGGGTGGCTTTGAGATCGGCGTTCGCAGCTCAGTTAACACGTTGGCAACGCCATGGGCTTCGATTTCGGATACAACCATTCGGATGTCATTAGATCAGTATAGTATGATGATGCTGGAAACGTCAGACTTCACAGCGGCAAAGACATTGAACGCAAAGCTTGCTGTGATGCCGGAGGAAAGCTATGTGTTAAGTCGTGCAAAGCTGGGGAAAATGGTGTATCAAGTCTATTACGGGAATCTGCCTACGAAGGCTGAAGCCGAGAATGCGGCAGCCCAAGCGTTAAAGGACACGTCGGTTGCTGCCTTGACGAAACCGGCTGCTCCAGCGATCAGTGGTCCCCTCCATTTGAGTGCGGGGACGTTTGCTTCAGAGGCGGCAGCACAGCAGCAAATCGCTGTGTATACACAAGCTGGTGTTATAGCTGATCTGGTTTTACAGGCAGATGGCACAGGTAAAGTTAGCTATGGCGTTTGGGTAGGTCGTGAGGCGACGGACGCCAAACTCGAGGCTGTGAAGCAAGAAGCGCTGAAAGCAGCGCCGGGCACACCTCTTCAAGCTGCGAATACGAAGGCTGCGTACTTGATCCGCAGGTCAGATGTAACCACCTCAAGCAGCCCTGCAGGCGCAGTGGTCCACTATGTGTCTGCCGTAGGTGAGCAGAAAACGGTGGTTCATCCTAAGAAACAGGGCATCGCTGTGAAAGAGCGTTTGGACCGTAGTTTCCGCGGAGATATGGAGATAAGCACGTATCATGATCGACTAGCCTTAGTGAATGAAGTTCCTATGGAACAGTACTTATATGGGGTTATAGGTGCAGAGCTTAGCTCGCAATGGCCAACAGAAGCGTTGAAGGCGCAGGCTGTTGCGGCGCGAACGTATGCGATCTATCAAGGGAATAAGTATGAGATCGCACAAGTTACAGATACAACACTTGACCAGGCGTACTACGGCTTGGATAAAGAATTTACTGCCGGCAATCAAGCGGTTGATGCAACGAAGGATGAAGTCATTTCAGATAAACGAGGCTTGATTTCACCTGTATTTGGGTCGAATGCTGGTGGCATTACAGCGGATTCTACGGAGGCATGGGGGAATTCAGTCGATTATCTGCGTAGTGTTCCAAGCCCGGATGAAGGCGCTGAGCAGGGCAAAGCCATTTGGTATCAGATTCAACTGACAGACGGTCGTATCGGCTTTGTACATAGCATGTATGTAAAGGATAGTGGACAGAAAGACAAGGCAGGTAAGGCTATTTATGAGGCGACAGAGCAGGATGTCAATGTGCGTCTTGCGCCTTATGTGGATAATGTTGCCAATCCTGCGATAGCTAAACTGGCTGCCAAAGAGAAAGTCGTCATTCTTGATCAAGAGCGGGAATCGAATGCTTATTCCTGGATTAGAGGTCCTTATACATTAAGTGAAATCAAAAGTAAGCTTGAAGCCGCTAAGATAACCATCAACGGGGAGTTGACCTCGTTGGAGGTTTCCAAGAGAGGCCCTTCTGGCCGAGCTATCGAGTTGAAAGCGAACGGTATTGTCGTGAAGTTGGATAATCCGGATGCCATTCGCGCTGCACTTGGTGGTTTACCAAGCACACTGTTTGAAATAGAAGGAGCAGGCAGTTATACTGGTACTAGCTCTAATGTTCCAAGCTTAGCTATCCTGAGCAGCACGGGTGTTGTTGCGAGCAGTTTGTCCTCCGATAGTGTCTATGTGTTATCTGGCAAACAATCACAGCCGACTGCCGTGAAGAAAGTGGATTTAATGATGTTAAGCAGTACGGGCTTAAGTAAGCCTGCGTTGACAGGAACGGGGTCTCATGGCATCCCAAGCAAAGGAACGACTACCCTGCAAGGAAATCAAATTATTTTCCGTGGAAAAGGGTTTGGTCATGGTGTAGGTATGTCGCAATGGGGTGCAAAAGGCTTTGCTGATAAGGGCTACGATTACAAAAAAATACTTCAGACTTACTATACTGGGGTTAACATAACGAAGGAATGAATAACTAACATGGAAGTACAAGCATTCGATTTTGAATTACCTGAATCCTTGATTGCCCAGACGCCGCTGCTGCAACGCACGGCGTCTAGATTGCTTACACTGAATAAAGAAACAGGCGAAACCGCTCATCGCACATTTGAAGATCTGATCGACTACCTAGAAGCCGGGGATTTACTCGTGATGAATGACACACGAGTCATTCCAGCACGGCTTTTTGGTATGAAGAAAGACACAGGCGCTAAAGTTGAATTATTGTTACTGAAGCCACTCGGCGAGGATCGTTGGGAGGCTTTAGTCAAGCCAGGCAAACGCATGCAATTAGGGGCCATTGCGGAATTCGGCGTGACAACTGACGAGGGAAGTGAACCGCTTCTAACTGCGGAAGTCGTAGAGGTGGGAGACATGGGAGCTCGTGTGCTGCAATTCAGGTACACAGGTATTTTCAATGAAATCCTTGATCGATTAGGCGAGATGCCGCTTCCTCCCTATATCAAGGAGCAACTATCGGAGCGGGAACGATACCAAACCGTCTATGCGAAGCATGAAGGGTCATCCGCCGCACCAACAGCAGGCTTGCACTTTACAGAGGACTATTTGGAAAGAGTAAAGGCCAAGGGCATTCGGCTTGCCTTCGTAACGCTGCATGTAGGTCTAGGGACATTCCGCCCTGTATCGGTGGATAAGATCGAGGATCACCAAATGCATGCCGAGTATTACATACTATCAGGGGAAACAGCATCTCTCATTAATGAGACCAAATCAGCGGGTAAACGCGTTATCGCTGTCGGAACGACATCTGCTCGGACGTTGGAAACAGCCGCTGGATTGAGCCGTGAGCAAGCAGGCTGCATAGAGGGCGAACCTTTACTTATTCAGCCTTCGCAGGGCTGGACGTCGATTTTCATTTATCCCGGCTACACGTTTGGCGTCGTAGATGCGTTGCTAACGAATTTTCATCTACCAAAGTCAACATTACTCATGCTCATTAGTGCATTGGCTGGCAAGACGAATGTCATGCGAGCTTACGAAGAAGCTGTGAAAGAGCAGTATCGATTTTTCAGTTTTGGCGACGCCATGCTGATTTACTAAGACAATAAACGAACAAGATGAGTAAGCTTAGAATAGGAAGTGGATAACATGACAGCAGCAGTAACTTATGAACCGATCAAAACCTGTAAACAATCCGGCGCTCGTTTAGGCCGCGTGCACACCCCGCATGGCGTTATTGAAACGCCGGCATTTATGCCAGTGGGCACACAGGCAACTGTGAAAACGATGAGTCCAGAAGAATTAAAAACAATGGACGCCCAAATCATTTTAAGCAATACGTACCATTTGTTCATTCGTCCTGGACATGAAATTGTGAAAGATGCTGGCGGATTACACAAGTTCATGAATTGGGATCGTCCCATCCTAACGGACAGTGGTGGGTTTCAAGTATTTAGCTTAAGTAATATGCGTAAAATTACCGAGGAAGGCGTTACTTTCAAATCGCATTTGAATGGTGACAAGCTATTTCTTTCTCCGGAAAAGGCAATGGAGATTCAGAATGCGCTAGGTTCGGACATCATGATGGCTTTTGACGAATGTCCGCCATTCCCAGCTGAATATGAATATGTGAAAAAATCGTTGGAGCGTACGACGCGGTGGGCTGAGCGCTGTCTCCAAAGTCATGCTAGACCCCAGGATCAAGGCTTGTTTGCCATCATCCAAGGCGGCATGCATGAGGATCTCCGCAAGCTGAGCGCAGAGCAGTTGACTTCCATGGATTTCCCGGGGTATGCTATTGGTGGACTGAGTGTAGGTGAGCCTAAGCATTTGATGTATGAAGTGCTAGATTACACGACACCTTTAATGCCTGCGAACAAGCCTCGTTATCTGATGGGAGTTGGCTCACCGGACGCCCTAATTGAAGGCGCTATTCGAGGCATTGATATGTTCGATTGTGTGTTACCGACGCGGATTGCTAGAAACGGGACTTGCATGACAAGTTCAGGACGTCTTGTTATTCGTAACGCGAAATATGCGACTGACTTTGGTCCGCTAGATGCCAAATGTTCCTGTTACACGTGTACGAACTATAGCCGCGCGTATATTCGTCACCTCATCAAAGCGGATGAAACGTTTGGCATTCGATTAACGACGATTCATAATCTTCACTTTCTACTACAGCTTATGCGTGAGGTTAGAGAAGCTATTAAGGAAGATCGATTACTTGATTTCCGTGATACCTTCTTTGCTGATTACGGGCTGAATGATAATGAAAGAGGATTCTAAGAGAGGAGGATACCGATGTTTTTATCAGCTGAAGAAACTACTGGAGCAGTAAGTTACTTGTATACATACGGGCCTTTAGTGCTCATGTTCGTCGTTCTGTACTTCTTACTTATTCGTCCACAGCAAAAAAGACAGAAAACACGTAGTCAAATGCTCGGAGGATTGAAAAAAGGGGATAAGGTTGTAACGATTGGCGGACTTCATGGCACAATTGTAGAAATCACAGATGACATTTGTGTACTTCGTGTCAACGATGCAACGAAAATGACATTTGATCGCTCAGCGGTTAATGCGGTTGCACAAACGACTGCTGCTAAGGAATAAATTTAAAAAGCGAGGACCTATAATAGGCTCTCGCTTTTGTTTGTATATCCACTTGAAATTAATATTCGTTATTCTTTACTCGACGCTTGAGGAGTGCGCGCTCACCAAGGATGAGACGACCTTCGGCAATACGAAGACCCATTCGTGCAGCTACGACACCAAGTAGAACACCGGCACACATATCAGATACCCAGTGAATGCCTAGATAGAAGATTGTGAAAATAATAATGGCTGCTGTGCTGGGAACGAAAATTTTCCAAAACGTATTTCGACTTTTTACTGCGATGACCGCCATTGAAATGGAAATCGAAGTGTGTAAGCTAGGAAAGCAATTGTCTAGACCTGATAATGGTCTGTAATCTTGCTCGAATGTTGGGAATACATCTAAGATAAGTAGATCTACTTTTGGATGGAAAAACCATACTTCATTAACCGGGAAGAAGAGATAAAACGGAATGGCAATCATATAATTGAACATGAGTGCATAACAGACCGCATAGAAAAGCTTATGTTTCTTCTGGTACGTGTAGATTGCAATGGAAGTAATCATGATGGATGGGAAAATAATAACATAGAAATAACTGCAAATGACCGTAAGAATATCATTGTGGAAAAAGTTTTGAATCGTTGCAACAAAGTCACCCTCGATGCCGTAGATCGACTTCGTAAAATCGGCTTTGTATTGCATCCCTTTTTCGATGGCCATCTCCATCTTGTTGAACATTAAAATCATAATCAACGCGATGAAATGAAAAAGGAATTTGCGTGAAGTAAATATTTCTTGAACCAAGCTGCTCGCAATGGTGTATGGACTCTTTCGCGTTGCGATAATTACAAAAGCGAAAATTGTTAGTACAATATAGACTGTCGCATGCGTCATAGATTGAAAAGGGCTCATGTTATATCCCCCCCCTATATATTGGAAGTTTTGTGCGGCAATAACTATGACATTATACCACATTCAACGGGGGGGAAGTGTAATCTTCACGGAAAAAACTTATTTTTGCGTATTTACACCAAGTATGCCTCCGAGCGCCCCAGATGCGAATAAAATGCCAAGTAATTGGAGGGATTGAAGATTCAACCCTGCATCAAATGCCAGAAAACCGACTAAGAAAATAAGTAAGAAATAGAAGACGCCTACCATGCCCCCATGATACCAGCCGCGGCTCCCGGCTCTTTTACCTGAAACCCATCCTCCAATAAATAAAGAGACCGCGTGGATGATCGTTGTAAGTGTGTGTAAGGAGCTTTCTTGTGTGCTTGTTAAAAGCAAAAACAAGGAGGTTAAGATGGTTCCAATGGTCATCATCGTAAATGAATAGACGAGTCCTGAAAATAATGGTGATGTTATTCGAACCTGACTGACCGTTTTCATAGGGTTCACAGGCATCATTCCTTTCCTATATTCGAACGCTTCATTATCATCATTGTATGGCCAAGCACATAGAATTAGTACAAACTATTTAAAGCGTATGCTGCAGATAGCGAGTTTTGACGCTGCAATACTCCGCTTCGCTTGCGTGGGCTATTCAAAACTTTTAGGAGTGTGATTATTTATGACTGAATTCTCTCAGGGTCCTGCTATGTGGCAAGCAATAGCGGCGCTACTTATTTTCGCGGTGGCTTATATGTGTATATTGATTGAAAAATGGGATCGTATGTATACCGCGCTAGGTGGAGCCTTGCTCATGCTGATTTTAGGCATTGTACCCCTTCAAAAGGCACTGACAAGCTACGCGAATTGGCCGATTTTGATCTATCTCGTGAGCCTTTTCATCCTATCCAGCCTCTTTCAGAAAACAGGTATTATTTCTTATATCGTAAGTTCAATTGTGCGAAAATACCGGATGCGGGCGCTAACGCTTATTATTAGCCTTTCGCTGCTTGGAGCGCTCATGTCTGCTCTGTTGGATAGCTTAATGGCTGTCGTTGTCATTGTCCCTTTTATCATTGTCGCTTCTAAGAAAATGAGATTACTGCCAGCTCCCTTTCTAATCTCCTTGTTATTATCTGTACATATTGGCGGAGCAGCAACCATTATAGGAAATGTACCTAGCCGTATGCTTGGGGCGTCTGGACATATCTCGGCAGGGGACATGTTCATGAGGCTGTTACCATTGATCATCTTGCTATTAGCCGTGGTCTATCTCATCATGTGGTTGATCTATCGAAAGCGTTTGGTTGCAGCCGAAGCTTATATGCGTGAGCTGCTCAGTTTAAAGCCAAGCTCCTATTTATCAGTAAATCGAGGATACATTCTGGGAAGCAGCCTAATAACGGGCTTGACCATTGTAACGCTTTGCCTTCATGGTGTATTAGCATGGAGTCCAGCTTATATTGCAGCCTGCGGGGCAATCGCATTACTCGCAATGAATTACAAGGACATGATAAACCTTATAAAAAGTAAAGACTATGGCACAGCGTGGCATCATCTGAAAGAGACACAATGGCTCTTTTTCTTAGGATTGTTCATTATGGTTGGGGGCTTAACCTATGCGGGCTTTTCGGGGTTCATTGCAAGCAGAGGGCTTGAACTAAGCCAAGGTAGTATTCCCTTCTTATCCATTCTATTGCTGTGGCTGAATAGCTTTGGAGCTGCGATGATGGACAATATCCCTTTCATTGCGGCTATGATTCCGATTGTTGACCACATGGAGCAGCTTGTAGAGGTATCTACTCAGCCGATTTGGTGGGCATTGATCGTTGGGAGCGGCATCGGAAGCGGTGTAACGCTAATTAGCTCAATCGCAAGTTTATACGCAGCATCATTTACCTATTATGACGGAGTTAAGCTAAAACAAAGTGAGTATGTGGTGGTTGCAGCACCGATCTGTTTCGTTCTGCTGTTGATTTCAACCGTATATTTCAAATTATTCTTGTTGTAATTGCCAACAATTGAATACGTAATATCTGCATGATGAAGTGCGTAGGCGGTCAGAATACCAGTGAACTCCGAGAACAAGCAAGAGCTTAGATCAGGGAGGTTGCGATGGATATTCTGACCATTTTTTTGCGTACGGTGCTTATCTATTTTGTTGTTTTTCTCATGCTGCGTATCATGGGGAAACGTGAAATCGGTAAACTGTCGCTTTTCGATCTTGTCATCTCTATCATGATTGCAGAAATTGCTGTTTTCGTCCTTGAGGATGCAAATAAACCCCTTATGTCTGGACTATTACCCATGGGGACGTTGGTGCTTATTCAAGTTGTTATTGCTTATATCACATTAAAAAGTCGCACAATTCGTGTGCTTTTCGATGGTAAGCCAAGCGTTTTAATCAATAAGGGAATGATCGATCGTGAGGAAATGAAGAAGCATCGTTATAATTTAGATGATCTGATGCTGCAATTAAGACAAAATAAAATTATGAACGTGGCTGATGTGGAATTTGCCATATTGGAGCCTTCGGGGAAATTAAGCGTTGTTGAGAAGGAAAAATATCAGAAAGAGACAGGGGCCGGGGTTACGAAGTTAAAAGAAACCATTCGTTACGAAGGCTTACCGCTGCCTCTTATCATGGATGGTAAAGTCCAAGACGATAATTTAGAGAAAATCGGTCAAACAAGATTTTGGTTGAAAAACCAGCTCCAAGAGAAAGGAGCGCGGGATTTTAAAGAAATCTTCTACTGCTCGATTGATCATCGCGGCAGAATGTTTCTCGATCGTAAAAGATAAACCGCGATTTAGCGTATTATTTTTTTGCCCATATTCATCAGACGCCCAATATCCTTAACACTGATGAGGCGGAATATCGTGATGAAAAAGATATAAGAGAAGAGCCCTAGAAGTAAGGAAGAGACAAATCGGATCCAAGTCACAGAGACCCAAGGCGTGTACATGATGAAATAGCTAACAACACCGGAGAGAAGCATGGCGAACCCAATTTTCCCAAAGATGCTGCCTTCCATTCGGAATTTGAGTAGTCGGACTACACTGTTCCAATGAAGCAAAGTAACAAGGACAATATTGACAGTAATCGCGAATACAGCCCCAAGTATACCCATTTCTGGCTTGCTGGCTAACCAGCAGATCAATACCAACTTTACAGTAGAACCAATTAATGTGTTGATTAGGGCAGCGCCAGGCTTGTTTAATGCTTGTAGTGCTGATTGCAGAGGGGCTTGAAAATAAATAAATATCGCAATTGGGGCCATCATCTTGAGCATGCCACTAACATCGGGTTGATTGTACATATATGTACAAATGGGTTCAGCTAATACAAACATCAGCACTGCGAAAGGGGCACCAGTAACTAAAGCGAGCTTCAAGGATTGATGTAAACGCATATGAATGGTTTTGAGGTCTTTGCGAGCGGCAGCTTCACTTAGCGAAGGAATTAGAGAGACGGATAATGACATGGTAAGAGCACTCGGTAGAAGGATAATGGGAATGATCATGCCTTGTAATGCGCCATACTGCGCGGTTGCAAGGGAAGTGGTAATACCAGCGATCGCTAAGCTTTGAGCAATTAGGATGGATTCAAGTAAATAGGAGCCAGCACCGATGAGTTTACTTCCTGTGATCGGGATGGAAATACGTAAGATTCTGCGTAAATTCGTTAATCGACCTGTTGTTTTTTTAGTACCGATTTGAGCCAATGGTGTCTTCGGTGCAGCCTTTTTATCCCATCTAAAATGAATAGCTAAGACAGCAAGTCCGCCTATTTCACCTGCTAGGACGCCAATCATCGCGCCTGCTGCTGCATATTCAATTCCGTAAGGAATCATCATATACGAACAGATTAAGACCATGATAATACGAATCAACGTCTCCATAATTTGCGAGGTTGCGGTGGGAATCATGTTTTGTCTGCCTTGAAAGTAGCCGCGATACACGGCCGAGATGCCGATAATAGGAATCATGGGGCTCATACATAGGAAAGTGTAATAAACGCGCGAATCTGTCAGCAAATGCGAAGTGATCCATGAGGCTCCTGCGATGCAGATAATCGTAAAAATGATGCTTAGGGTTATAGTGATCGCTAAAGATATGCGCAAAATACTTCGAATACGGGTCTCATTTTTCTCTGCCTCTGCTTCTGCAATCAGCTTGGCGATAGCGACAGGAATGCCCCCAGTAATGATGGTTAGAATAACAGATAGGAATGGCCAACCCATTTGATAAATACCAATGCCTTCGGCCCCGATCACGCGGGGTAAAGTCATTCGGGGTATGAAGCCAAGTATGCGATTCAAAATACCTGCGGCCAACAGGATCATAGTACCTCTAATAAACGACTGCTTGGTCACTGCCATACCCTCTTCCGATAATGTCATACCTATGACTATGCGCCAGCTGGCCAAGCTCATGCTAAGATTTTATGGACAAGGGCGTAATCGGCAGGAAATTGCGAGGTGAGTCTCGAATTACACAACATACAGGTAAAACCATGCCTTAGCCTATGCTTACGAAGTTAGTTTTGCTAAAGCAAAACTTTTAGGAGGATCCCCCCATGAATGACGAACAGGATAATGGAAGTGAAGAAGAGAAACCGGATCTTTCGGATCACGAACTGAATGAAATCATCGAAAGCTTATGTTTGAGCAAGGTTGAAGAATTCATTTTGCTTGGATATGAGCATGTGACCGGCAAGGATATATGGGATTGTGTAAGCGATAGATACCGCAAAACAGGGTTGCCCTCTCTCCATCAAATCGTAAATGACATTTTATCCCTCAAATCTACAGCGTTTATGAACTGGATGACGATTAGTATGTATAGAGGAGCCCAATTCTAAGAATGGGCTTATTTTTCATGAAACGACTTAAATTGACTCATTTTTCAGACCTGAGTATAATAGGCATATTGAGTATTGAAGGGAGACTAGCAACAGATGCTGGATTGGAAAAGAATTTCGTTCTTTATTCTAACGGTTGTCATTGTTCTTGGCGCAGTTGGAGCAACGAGCCCTGGGCTTGTAGATCGTATTAAGCTTGGATTGGATTTAAAAGGCGGTTTTGAAATATTGTACACCGCGGAGCCGTTAACGGCTGGACAGCCCCTCACGAAGGAAACGCTTTCTGAAGCAGCTGAAAGTCTTGCGAAACGTGCGGATTCACTTGGTGTTGCGGAACCTGAGGTTTATCCTGAAGGTTCAGATCGCATCCGCGTGCGTCTTGCAGGCGTTGAGAATGAGGATGAAGTGCGTCAATTGATGTCCAAGCCTTCTGTTCTAACCTTTAGAGGCCCAGATGGAACGGTTTACATGAATGGAACTGACTTCGTGGAGAACGCAGCGAAACTAAGCTACGATCCGAATACGAAGCAACCGATTGTAGAAATCAAAATGAAGAGCAGAGAGAAATTTAAGGAAGTTACAACGAAATTGGTAGGCAGTACATTGTCTATTTACTTAGATGATGACTTGCAATCAACGGCGTCTGTCAATTTCCCGATCGATGACGACTCTGCTATCATTACACAAACTAGCGTGTCCGAAGCTACGAAAGTAGCCAAAATGATTAACTTGGGTGCTATGCCGCTAAAATTAACTGAGAAATACATACAACGTGTTGATGCTACGTTAGGGAAAGCTTCGTTACATGAGACTGCTAGAGCAGGGTTAATTGCATCGATCTTGATCTTCTTGTTCATGGTGCTATACTATCGTGTGCCAGGACTTGTAGCTGCTTTCACATTGATTACGTATGTTTGGGTATTACTAGCGATCTTCGACTTTATGAATGCGACGCTGACGTTGCCTGGTATTGCTGCCCTTGTCTTAGGCGCAGGGATGGCTGTTGATGCGAACATTATCACATACGAAAGAATTCGCGAAGAAATCCGTGCAGGCAAGAGTATCCTTTCATCCTTGAAAGCAGGGACCAAGCATTCCTTCCGTACGATTATGGATGCGAACGTAACAAATTTAATCGCGGGTATCGTGCTCTATTATGTAGGTAACGGTGCAATTCGCGGATTCGCAGTTATTACGATGATGAGTATTATTATCAGTATCTTAACGAACGTCTTGTTCTCCAGATGGCTGCTACATCTTATTATCCGAGGTAATTTGCTGAAAAAGCCAAGTTATTTCGGTGTGAAGGAGGCAGACATCCGTGGACTATAAGAATAAGTACGATTTTGTAAAAAATCGCAATAAATTTTTCATCGTATCGGCTGCAATTCTTATCATTGGGTTAGTCGTTATATTAACCTCGGGTATGAATTTCGGTGTCGATTTCAAAGCAGGAACGAATATCGATCTTGTTGTCGGTAAACAGATGGATAGTGCTAAGGTTGAGGAAATTTTGCATGGTTTGACCACGAGTGGTGATGTGAAGTCGAAATATGCGGATCCTACAATTGGTGGAAATAATAGCGATCGTGTGTCGATTCGTTTCGATGATGTTCTGGACGATGCGACGGTGAACAATATCCAAAAAGCATTTGCAACAGCATATAGTGCAGAGGTTTCAAAGGAAATCAACACCGTTGATCCACAGCTAGCCAAAGAACTATTGATGAAAGCGGTGTACGCTGTCGCAATTTCAAGCGTATTAATTTGCTTGTATGTCAGCATCCGCTTCGAATGGCGATTTGCCTTAGCTGCCATTATTGCTATTCTGCATGATGCGTTCATTGTTATCGCGATGTTTGCAATCTTCCGCTTTGAAGTGAACCTACCGTTCCTTGCGGCAGTTTTGACCACAATTGGTTATTCCATTAATGACAAGATCGTTATTTTTGACCGGATTCGTGAGAATCTACGTTTTGCTAAACTCAAGACAGACGCTGACCTAGTTGCTTTAGTCAACGACAGTATCTGGCAAACGATGGCGCGTAACATCAATACGGTACTCGTCGTGTTAATTGCAGCAGGTTGTTTATATCTATTCGGAAGTGAGTCCATTAAGCTGTTCGCACTAGCCAAGTTAATTGGTTTAACGAGCGGTGCCTATTCTTCCATCTTTATTGCTTGTTCCTTGTGGTATTTGTTTAAAAGAAAGTCATTATCACGTTCTAAAAACAAAGCTGCAGCGTAATAACCTTAATAACCGGCCGCGTGATTGTTGCGCGGCCTTTGTATCCGTTCAGGGGGAATGTCCACGTGAATGACGAGGGTTTTCAGAAGACAGAATACGCGCTTTGGGCAGGTATGCTCGTCCTTACCGTGCTGGCTTGTCTGAAGGGCGTAGTTGGCTTTCAGGTACATAGTGATTCGCTGCTCGCAGCCGCGGCTCAATCGGCAGCAGGCATTTGTGTGCTGGCTGCTGCGATCATGCGAGTAAGAACGACGAGGATGCAGCTTACAGCGACTTCTTTCCGAGGATTGGATAAAAAAAGTTCAGTCGGTTCAATCCTACTCATTGTCTTAATCATGGTGATTGGCACTGAAATGGGAATTATTTCGGTCAAATCATTGCTAAACCATGCAGAATATGAACCCAGTATGATTACTCTTGCCGTGCTAGTTATTTCGTTTCTTACTAAGGAAATCATGTTCCACTATTTGAGTAGGCTCGGCAAACAAGTTGGGACAAAGGAATTCATTGCCAATGCGCGAAGACATCGTTCCGATATATACTCTACTTTTGTAGTCGTGATTGGCATACTCGCGACGATGCTAGCCCATGCATGGGGATATCCCGCATTGTATTATGTAGACTCAATTGTTGGACTGATCATTGCACTTTTTATATGTTTAATGGGATTCTCTATAGTTAGCAAAACGATATCTACTTCAGCAGAAAATGTTCTTCATCAGGAAGAGGCAGCTGATTTCGTTACGGCTGTTCAAAAGATTCACGGGGTTATTACAGTTGATGAGCTGAGTGCTAGAGAACATGGCCATTATGTTGTGATCGAAATGACAATCAGTGTGAATCCTAGGCTCTCTGTATGGGAGGGGTATGAGGTATCAAAGAAAATAAAACAACAGCTGATGAAACAGTATCATCATGTGACCAACGTGTTCATCCATGTCAATCCCTACGATGCAGGTTATCCCTATAAACAACAGGCAGATATGGAAGCTAGTGAACAGCCGTCTGTTTTACACTAATTCATTGTTTTCGAAATCAAAGCAATCATGAAATTTTCTTAGGAAAACGCCAAGGAGGACCCACCAAGTGCTAGCACCGAAGGCAAGATGGAACATTGGAAATGCGGATGAAGCACTTGTAGAAGAATTTGTACGTGAACTACAGCTGGATCCCTTGGTTGCCCGTATTCTAGTGCTTCGGGATATCCGTAGCGTGCCAGAGGCCAAACAATTTATGCAGGGTGGCATCGGCGATTACCATGATCCCTATTTGCTGGACGGGATGCTTCCAGCTGTGGAGCGAATTCGCAAAGCGCTGCGGAACAACGAGTTGATTCGTGTTTACGGCGATTATGATGCCGATGGTGTCAGCAGTACGTCCTTAATGGCGCATATGTTGAAAGGATTAGGGGCTCGTTTCGATACCTATATCCCTCATCGGATTCGCGAAGGCTATGGTCTGAATCGCGCTGCAATTGCGTTAGCGAAGGAGCAAGGTGTTCAGCTCCTTATTACCGTTGATACGGGAATAAGCGCTGTTCAAGAAATTGCTTATGGTCAAGAAATTGGCTTAGATATCATCGTAACGGATCATCATGAGCCGCCAGAGGTGCTGCCAGATGCCTTTGCTGTGATTAACCCTAAGAAGCCTGGGTGTCCGTATCCTTACAAGCTATTAGCAGGTGTAGGTGTTGCATTCAAGCTCGCGCAAGCACTTCTTGAGCGCTTTCCTGAAGAGCTTCTCGAATTCGCAGCGCTTGGAACGGTTGCCGACCTTATGCCGCTTACCGGTGAGAATCGGTTACTTGTTAAGATGGGCCTAGCACGTATGCAGGATTCCAGTTACGTTGGATTTCGTTCCCTTATCGGTGTATCTGGCATTGAACGGAAAGAGATTACCGCAGGACATATCGGATTCTCGCTTGCGCCCAAAATTAATGCGAGCGGTCGATTAGAAGCAGCGGACATTGCCGTTAGACTGCTAACCACGACGGATGAAAAAGAAGCGGAGCAAATTGCCTTCGAATTGGATATGCTGAATAAGGAGCGTCAACAAATCGTCGAGGATATGGTCCAAGAAGCGTTTGCCATGGCTGAGGAGCAGCGAGCAAAGGGCTTGGATAAAGTCATTGTCGTAGCCAAAGAGAACTGGAATGTTGGTGTCGTCGGGATTGTTGCGTCAAAGATCGTGGAGAAATTCTACCGGCCTACACTTGTGCTAAGCATTGATCCTCAGAAGGGCATGGCCAAAGGGTCTGCGCGTTCGATTGCGGGCTTTGATTTACACAAGGCATTGACAGCTTGTAAGGATCTTCTTGACCATTACGGCGGGCACCAAGCTGCGGCTGGAATGAGCTTGGACAGTGGTCATCTACAAGCTTTCGCTGTCCGCTTAAATGAACTTGCAGAGACAACTTTAACGGAGCAAGATTTCGTACCTGTGTTACGGGTAGACAATCAGTGCAGCCTTGCAGATGTCCCAATTGCAAGTATTGAAGGCTTGGAGCTATTAGCTCCTTTCGGAATGGGAAATCCATCGCCTAAATTCATGTTTACAGATTTAGGACTTGAAGATATTCGAACCATGGGCAAAGAAAAGCAGCATCTGAAGTTGGGACTCACTCAAGCTAAGGATGAAGTCAGTTGTACGGTTGAAGCAGTAGGCTTCGGCAAAGGTAGCTTAGCAGCGCTAATTGCTCCCTCCGCCAAGGTTGATGTGCTCGGTGAGCTCTCGATTAATGAGTGGAACGGCGTCAGGAAGCCGCAAATCATCATGCAGGATCTGCGCATCCCGCATACACAGGTGTTTGATTGGCGGGGTACGGGGCAGTTGCATCTGAAGCTTACGGCGCTTGCGAGCAATCTCTCAGCGGGACCAGCGGTGCCGTTACGATCACCGGGTATTGTGCTTTTTGATGAAGCGGACGTAGCCTTGTTCCAGTCAACTGCTACTCAGGTTGGCCATCATGTGCCGTATTGGATTGTGCAGGAAACCGAGCAAGTGATGCCGGGCAATGAGGCTGCTAGCGGGATGACGTTCTGCGAGCTGCAAGATGTCATTTTGTACACATTACCTCGTCGTATTGCCACGCTAGAACAGGTACTCCAGCAGGCAACAGGCATGATGCGGTGTTACCCTGTGTTTGCAGAGTTAGGGCAGGATAGTGGAAATACATTGCCTTCCCGCGATATGTTCAAGATGCTCTATGGTACTTTGCAGAAAGAGAAATCACTTCAATTGCAAGATACCCGAATGATGACGGCTTTTAGTAAGCGTTCAGGACTATCTCTCGGTATGATTCATTTTATTTTATCTGTCTTTGAGGAATTAGAATTTGTCGTGAAACATGATAATATAGTTACGTTGAGTTCGACGCCTGCCAAAAGAGATTTAACCACATCACGGTTGTACCAGCATCGATTGCATCGTCAAGAAGTTGAAGCGATTGTTATGTATTCTTCAGCCAAAGAGCTGGAGCAATGGATCGTTGATCACATAAAATAAACAGAGTTTACATTGGAGGAAATCATATGAATTTCAAAGATTACATTCGCGTTATCCCGGACTTTCCACAACCAGGCATTCGTTTTAAAGATATTACAACACTGCTGCAGAATGGCCCTGTGTACAAAGAAGCTATTGAGCAACTTAAACAACTCATCCAAGACAAGGAAATCGATGTGATTGCAGGTCCGGAAGCACGTGGATTTGTCATCGGAGCTCCTCTGGCTACTGCACTCGGCGTAGGCTTTATTCCAATTCGTAAAAGCGGCAAATTGCCTGGCGAAACGATCGAAGCTGATTATGCGCTTGAATATGGCAAGGATAAGCTTGCTATGCACAAGGATGCGGTTAAGCCTGGACAGAAAGTACTTATCGCTGACGACTTGCTTGCAACAGGCGGAACGATTCAAACGTCCGTTGATTTGATCAAACAGCTTGGCGGAGAAATTGTCGGAGCTGCTTTCTTAATCGAGCTTACGTACTTAGATGGCCGCAGCAAATTTGATGGGTTTGATGTTGTTTCTCTTGTTCAATATTAAGATAGGTCTGGAGAATCGAATGCTCGTTATTCGATTCTCTTTTTCATAGCATTTTACGAAGTGAATGCGATGCTTTGAGGCATCTATGATGCTTTTTGTCGAAAGCGTGTAGGCGAATAGTTGACGAGGGGCCTGACTTGCAGGCATAATGGATAAAAATCGACTAAAGGGAATGGGTAGATGCATGGGTATAGAGCAGCTGCTGGAAAAGGCCGCCACCTATCTGAAAGAGAATGATTTGCAGAGGATTCGGGAGGCCTATGAATTCGCGGATGAAGCCCATCATGGCCAAGTGCGCAAATCAGGTGAGCCCTATATTCTGCATCCACTCGCTGTTGCAGATATATTGGTGAATATGCAGATGGATGTCACTTCGGTGATCGCTGCGCTTCTGCATGATGTTGTTGAAGACACAACAGTTTCGCTCGAAATTGTTCTAGATAAATTCGGGAAAACGTGTGCGATGCTCGTTGATGGTTTGACGAAGCTGGAGCGCATTAAGTTCAAATCCAAAGAAGAGCAGCAGAACGAGAATTACCGCAAAATGTTCGTCGCGATGGCGCAGGATATTCGCGTTATTTTGATTAAGCTTGCGGATCGACTGCATAATATGCGGACATTGAAGTATCAATCGGAAGAAAGCCAGCGCCGCATTGCAGAGGAAACGCTGGAGATTTTCTGTCCGATTGCACATCGACTCGGTATTTCCACGATCAAATGGGAGATGGAGGACATTGCCCTCCGTTATTTGAATCCGCAGCAATACTACCGGATCGTCAATCTCATGCAGAAGAAACGAACTGAGCGTGAGCAATATATTGAAGATGTGATTCACAGCATCAAAGAGAAATTGGATGAGATGGGGATTCAAGGGGATATCTCGGGAAGACCGAAGCATCTATACAGTATTTACAAGAAAATGAGCTCCCGAGGCAAGCAATTTAACGAAATTTACGACCTGATGGCTCTGCGTGTCATTGTTGATGGCATTAAGGACTGCTATGCCTCATTGGGAATCATTCATACGTTATGGAAACCGATGCCTGGACGCTTCAAGGATTATATTGCGATGCCGAAGCCCAATATGTATCAATCCTTGCATACGACCGTTATTGGTCCGAAAGGTGAGCCTCTTGAGGTTCAGATTCGTACGTGGGAAATGCACCGTACATCCGAGTTCGGGATCGCGGCGCATTGGGCTTACAAAGAAGGCGGTTCAGTGGTTCCATCAGGCACCTTCGAAGATAAAATGAGCTGGTTCCGTGAAATTCTAGAGCTTCAGCATGAAACGAATGATGCTTCGGAATTCATGGAATCCATGAAGATGGATTTCTTCTCTGATCTTGTTTTCGTCTTTACGCCAAAAGGGGAAGTTATCGAGCTACCGGCAGGTTCAGTTCCGCTTGATTTTGCCTATCGCATTCATACCGAAGTCGGGAATCGTACCATTGGTGCCAAAGTCAATTCGCGGATCGTTCCGCTCGATCATAAGCTTAAGACCGGCGATATCATTGAAATTCTAACGTCCAAGCATTCCTATGGGCCAAGTCAAGATTGGATCAAAATCGCACAATCCTCGCACACACGCAATAAAATTAAGCAATGGTTTAAGAAAGAAAAGCGCGAGGAGAATGTTGAAAAAGGCAAGGATATGATCGAACGTGAACTTAAACGGTTAGCGATTGATCCTCCGACCCTAATGAGTGACGATAAATTGCTGGAAGCAGCGAAAAAATACAATTTTAGCGATATTGAAGACATGCTCTCAGCTGTTGGTTTTGGCGGCATTACGGCCGCTCAAATATGTACCAAGCTTACAGAGAAGCTTCGCAAGGAACAGGAAGAAGCCCAGGTTATTAAGCTGAGCAGCGAAGTAAAAGAGGTTAAAGCTCCAGCTGTTGCAGAACGTAAAAGCCGTCCTACGAACGGTGTGCGTGTTAAAGGTGTAGATAACTTGCTTGTACGTTTTGCTCGTTGCTGCAATCCAGTGCCTGGGGATCTCATTATTGGCTACATCACCCGCGGACGCGGGGTGTCTGTCCATCGCGCGGATTGTACGAACATTCCGACGAGTATGGGTGAGGAAGAACGGGTTATCGAAGTGGACTGGGCAGAGGCTGTGGAATCCAATTTCAATGTAGAGATTGAGATTACGGGCCATGATCGCCGCGGCTTCTTAAACGAAGTGCTTCAAGCCGTATCCGAGAGCAAGACCATGATTTCAGCTGTTTCGGGGCGTTCCGATAAAAATAAAATGGCGACGATTCATATGACCATTTTGATTAAAAATATCGATCATCTACAGTCTGTTGTAGAAAAAATAAAACGTGTCAAAGACATATATTCCGTTCAACGCATTATGCAGAGCTAGCATGTAAGGAGATTTAGGGACGATGAGAGTAGTTGTTCAACGCTGTAAACGTGCGGAAGTAACCGTTGATAATCAAACCATCGGTCAGATCGACCAGGGGCTGATGCTGCTAGTTGGCATTACCCATGAAGACACGGAGCAGGATGCGAAATACCTCGCAGATAAAGTGGCGGGGCTGCGTATTTTTGAGGATGAAACCGGTAAAATGAATCTTTCCGTCATGGAGATAGGTGGAGCGATTCTTTCCGTGTCACAATTTACGCTGTATGGTGATTGTCGCAAAGGTAAGCGTCCGAATTTCATGTCAGCTGCAAGACCTGAGCAAGCTGAGCCGTTGTATCATCAATTTAATAGCTTGCTCAGGGAACAGGGTTTACAGGTTGAAACCGGCGCATTCGGTGAAATGATGGACGTTTCCCTAACGAATTGGGGACCTGTTACCTTAATTATCGATAGTAAATAAACCTTTTATGGTGAAGGATTTGGGATAGGCAGCTCGACCACTGGTTATACTAAAAGAGTATAAACTAGCGGTTAGGAGCCTACAGATGCGTCAATCTATCAAAGAAAAAATCATGACTGCTCCGGTCCAGCAATTGTTCCATACCTCTATAGCTGAACGGATGAGTCAAGCTTCTGCATTTGCGGATGTTGAAATAAGTGCGGAATTCACTTCTGATCAAGAAAAAATGAAGAGTATTCCTAAAAAATCGTTTCGGTAATTCATAAAACCACGTGTGTGCTGATCGTCAGCCCTACGTGGTTTTATTTGTGAAACGGGCATAATTTCTCTACCACTACAAATTGTGGTAAACTAGCGTATGGAATTATGGTAAGACATGCAGGAGATAAGGTGGGTGCTTACGTCGTAATGGTAAATTCAAATCGCAACAAATCCACATCCAAAGGATGGCTATGGTTGATGGGCATATTGATTGTACTTACGCTGCTGGCTGCAACGGCCGCGATGTACTATCAATATAATCACCATAACAGCTCCAAAGGACGTAGTGGGCAGCAACAAGCCCTTGAAGAAGTGAAATCGGTGAAGAAGGCAAAAGATGCCTATGATGTAATTGTCGTTGGTACGGATCCAGAAGGCGTAGCAGCTGCGGTTTCGTCAGCTCGGAATGGATTAAGCACGTTGCTTGTCGATGGTCGGGATCGCGAGATTCTAGGCGGATTGATGACGCTTGGCTGGATCAATTCCCTTGATATGAATTATTCCACGAGTAAGAACTTGCTAGGTAAGGATGATGTGTGGAATAAAGGTTTTTTCTCTGAGTGGTATGCCAAACTAGAAGGAGACTCCTTCGATGTGAATACCGCAGCAAATGCGTTTTATAATGCAGTGAAAAATGAAAAGAATATAGATCTTCTGATGAAAACCAAAAAGATTGATCCACTGCTTTCTTCGGATAAATCAGCCGTGCAAGGCGCTACGATTACGCTTGAAAATGGCAGCACACAAGTTGTTAAAGCGTTATCGGTTATAGATGCCACACAAGATGGTGATTTCGCAGCAGCGGCGGGTGTTCCGTTTACCATTGGGCATGAGGATATCGGAGATCCGAAATCTAAAATGGCGGTAACGCTAGCTTTTCGACTGAAGAATGTAACGCCAGAGGTTTGGAATCTAATGGCTCAACGTCTGAATGGAGATAACAATCCAGACACTGGCGTAAATGAGGTAAGTGTATTCGGTTATGGGGAAATGAGCGCCTACCCGGCTATTAACAAAGAGAGAGCCAAGATGAGAGGCTTTAATATGGGCAGGCAAAATGACAATTCAGTACTTATTAATGCGTTGCAAATTTTTGGTGTGGATACGTTAGATCCGAAGTCGGTTCAGGAAGCGTTTGATATTGGCAATAAGGAGTTGCCTAATATTGTAGCGTACATGCAGAAAACATTTCCTGAGTTTGCTACCATCGCATTGGATGGATCCGCACCTGAGCTCTATGTGAGGGAAACACGTCATATGCAGGGCGAATATCGATTAAATATCGTAGATGTTTGTACAAACGTGGACCAATGGGATCGGATTGGATTTGGTTCCTATGCAGTCGACATCCAACGGATATCCCCGACAGATTCCGGCAATGTCGTGTGTAAGCCTAAGCAATATGCCATTCCTTTCCGAAGTATCGTTCCTCTGAAAGTTGATGGATTACTCGTTGTTGGTCGAGCAGCAAGCTATGACACACTTCCGCACGGAAGCGCTCGTGTTATGCCAACGGGTATGGCAGAGGGAGAAGCAGCTGGAGCAGCAGCTAGCTTAGCGAAGTCAGAGAATAAGACCTTCCGTCAGATTTCGACGTCGAAAGAAAGTATCGCGAAGCTACAGGCTCAGCTGAATAAGCAAGGTATGGAAATTCAGCCAATAACGATTAAACCTCAACCATTTATGGAACATAAAGCATATGAGGGAGTAAAAACAGCTTTGATGTTAGGACTTGCATCCGGAGCATACGCGAATAATTTCCGTCTGGATGAAGCAGCCAATCCGAAGCGAATGGTCAATGTGGTTGGTGGGGCACGGAAAATGAAACCTGATGCGTTTACGGGGGATGTGAATCAAGCTATTGCCAAGCTGGATAATGCGGACAAAATACCGTTGACTCTTGAGCAAGCTTGCTATACCTTTACACAAGCCCTAGGCATGAAAGTTACAGCTGCTGAAGCGCAAGCGAAGCTCCTAGAGAGTAAACTGCTAACAGCAGAAACGGTTAAGGGGATTGCAGATCAGCAAAAATTAACAAATGGCGACACGTATATGATGATTCGAGACGTTAAGCTTGGTTTGACAGGTAAGCCTTAACAACATAAAGAGCCTTATTGCCGCATTGAATGTGGCTGTAAGGCTCTTAGTTTGTGGTTGGCAAAGAGAGAGTGAATGGTTGCGGTTACATTTCTTAGTCTTCGTCCGCAGCTTCTTCTTCAGCTTCTGCTTCCGCGTCATCCTCTTCTGCAGTAACTGGATCCTCGTCAGAAGATTGTTCGCCCTCAGCTTCCTCTGCCTCTTCAGCTTCGGCTTCTTCCTCATCAGCCGCTTCTTCCGCTTCAGTATCCGACTCTTCAATGGCCTCTTCTTCGGCTGCTTCGTCGTCATCAGTTTCTTCTTCTGCTTCAACTTCGGCTTCGGTTTCGGATTCTTCAGAGAAAAGCACCACGAGATCTTGACGTTCCTCTTGAAACTCGTTTTGTAGTGTCATTGTTACAGCCTCCAGATGTTATATTCAAGGCCATCTGCCTTGTAGTACATGTATATGTGAAAACAGAATGAATATACGAGTGGAACGAAATGAAAATGATTGAAAATATGCGATAATTCTGTGTAATGAAATTGTAATAAGAGCTTCATCTTCCTTTAATCTAAGAAGGATATACTAATTATCGACCCCCTTTTAAATATAAACTATTGAAAGCCTGCAGCCATGTGCCGCAGGCTATTTTCTTGCACCACAAAATAAAAACCGCCACAGCTGAGCTGGACGGTTTCGTATTTACTTTCAACTTAAATAAGAGCATCAATAGCGTAATCACCGGCTCCGATCAACGCAACCCCAAGGGCAACCACGATCAAAGCAGCATTGTATTCAAATCCATTGGAACTTACCCAATAGCCATTCGTGCCATGCACTTTAATAACCGCCATAATCATAGTAATAATAATAAGAGCAGCTCCAACTTCTGTCCATAAACCAGCGGCGAAGAGTAAGCCACCAGCTAATTCCGCTAAACCAGCTGTTACAGCCATCAAGACGCCTGGTTTAATGCCGATGGATTCGAAGAATCCGCCTGTACCTTTAGGTCCGTAACCACCAAACCAACCAAACAATTTCTGTGTACCATGTGCCGCCATCGTTAACCCAATCACCAAACGAATAATAAGAAGTCCTAATGCCATACTAACATCTCCTCTGTAGATATATTTTATTTAAATACTTACTTTATGTTAGTATATTATTACGAGTCACTTACTTTTGTCAAGCGACTATGATAAAATAGTTTTACGGACATGTATGAAGCAAGTGTTCATGCAAGAACTCGGAGGAGATGATTAAGATGGAAGGTTATCAACTATGTCCCAAATTCGAGAATGCATTTGAACTTCTAGGAAAGCGTTGGACAGGACTTATCATTAGTGTGCTGTTAACTGGGCCCAAGCGGTTTAAGGATATCTCAGTACTCATCCCGTCCATGAGTGATCGCATGCTTTCTGAAAGATTCAAGGAACTTGAAGCTGCAGAGATTATTATTCGACATGTGTATCCAGAAACGCCGGTTCGAATTGAGTATGAATTAACGGCAAAAGGAAAAGGACTTCAGCCCGTTATGGAAGAAGTGCAAAAATGGGCGGACACATTATCCTAAATACATGAGGGGGCAAGTTATTAGGAACGACTATCTCTTGACTTTGCCCTTACCAATGTTTACAATAACCATAATGTAATTCTATAAGAATGTGATCCGTTGAAGGGACACAGTAATTCGCACCCACATGTACAGAGAAGGAAGTCTAGGCTGCAAGCTTCCAATGATGAGCGAATGAAAAGACCTCCCCGAGGACCAACTGGGAACAGCGCTTGAAATATGTGCTAAGTAGCAGTTGTGCGAATAGCGGGCGTTAACCGCAAAGAGCAGAATTGTTTTTGCTTGCGTAAGCGAGGAAGCAAGGTATGCTGAATGTGGGTGGTACCACGGGTGAATTGTTAATTCAAATCTCTCGTCCCTGACGGAAGTCGGGGATGGGGGATTTTTTGCTTTTGGTAAGAGCGCGTATGCAGAGATAAAGGGAGGTTACTTAGATGAGTATTCAGAAGCCAAAAGGAACACAGGATCTTCTTCCAGGCGAGGTGGAGAAGTGGCAGTACCTCGAGACTAAGGCGAGAGATTTGTGTCAACGTTTTAACTACAAAGAAATTCGTTCGCCAATTTTCGAAAGTACGGAGCTATTCTCGCGCGGGGTTGGAGAAACGACGGATATCGTCGAAAAAGAAATGTACACATTTCTTGATAAAGGCGACCGCAGCATGACGCTGCGTCCAGAAGGAACTGCGGGTGTCGTTAGAGCCTACGTAGAAAATAAGCTATATGGGATCCCAGATCTTACGAAGCTGTTTTATGTGGGACCTATGTTCCGTTATGAACAGCCGCAAGCAGGAAGATACCGCCAGTTTCACCAGTTCGGTATTGAAGCATTCGGATCGGTGGACCCAAGTATTGACGCAGAAGTGATTGCGCTTGGTTACACCTTCTATAAAGAAATTGGGCTCAAAGAAGTAACCGTGGAAGTTAACTCGGTGGGTACACCAGCAGTTAGAACGGCTTACCGTGAGCAGTTGCAGGCATTTTTTGCTCCAGTGAAGGATCAGTTGTGTAAGGATTGTCAATCTCGTTATGATCGAAACCCAATGCGGATTCTCGATTGCAAAATCGATCAAAAGCATGGTATAGGCGCTCCTGATATCCTAGAATTCTTGGATGAGGAATGTCGTACACACTTTGCACAGGTACAAGAACATTTAACGGCGATGGAGATTCCATACCGTATCAATCCTCGCCTTGTGCGCGGGCTTGATTACTACACGCACACAGCGTTTGAATATAAGGCAGCTGGGATTGGTGCCATCGACACGATAGGCGGAGGCGGGCGTTACAATGGTCTTGTCGAGCAAATTGGCGGACATGGAACAGATCAACCTGGTGTAGGCTTAGGACTTGGTCTTGAACGTATTCTACTCGTCCTGCAAGCACAAGGGGTTGAAATTCCGAAACCTGAGCCGCTTGATGTGTACTTGATTGGTCTTGGTGAAGCAGCGGAGAAAGAAGTGACGAAGCTTCTGCACCAGCTAAGAGTGCAAGGATTAAAGGCGGAGAAGGACTATCAGGGCCGCAAGATGAAGGCTCAAATGAAATCCGCAGACCGTTTTCAAGCAACCTACGTGGCGATACTTGGTGACGATGAGTTAGCACGCGGCGAAATTACGTTGAAGAAGATGGAAACTGGAAATCAAATCACGCTAAGTTTAGTGGATCTTGCCTCAAATGCAGCAAAGACACTATTCGAATAGATAAGTACACCAAAATGAACACTACTAGGAGGATGAAACAATTATGATGCTCAAAACACATCATTGCGGGCAGCTTACGAAAGCCCAGGTTGGCGAAACAGTAATACTTAACGGGTGGGTTCAAGTAAGACGCGACTTTGGCGGCCTACTTTTTATCGACCTACGTGATCGCAGTGGTTTAATCCAAACGGTGTATAGCCCGGATTTCTCTGGCGACGCATTGGCGATTGCTGATCGTGCACGTAATGAATACGTACTTGCAGTTAAAGGGAAAGTCGTTGAACGTGACGCAGAAACCGTCAACAAAAACATCCCAACAGGTGAAATCGAAATCCAAGTAACTGAAATCGAAATCATGAACGCGGCGAAAACACCTCCATTCTTTATCGAAGATGGCATTGAAGTGGATGAAGCGGTTCGTTTGAAATATCGTTACCTTGACCTGCGTCGTCCTGAAATGCAACGTACGTTGATGCTACGTTCCAAAGCATCGAACGTATTCCGTAATTTCTTGGATTCCCAAGGCTTTATTGATGTAGAAACTCCAATCTTGACGAAAAGCACACCAGAAGGCGCACGTGATTACTTGGTACCAAGCCGCGTGCATCCAGGCGAGTTCTTCGCGCTTCCGCAATCCCCACAAATCTTCAAGCAATTGTTGATGGTTAGTGGTCTTGAGCGTTACTACCAAATTGCACGTTGTTTCCGCGATGAAGATCTTCGCGCAGACCGTCAACCTGAGTTTACGCAAGTCGACATCGAGACTTCCTTCTTATCTCAGGATCAGCTTCTTGATATCCTTGAGGAGCTTGTTGTTAAATTGATGCAAGAAACGGCAAATGTGGAGATTCTACGTCCTTTCCAACGGATTACGCATGCAGATGCAATGGCGAAATACGGCTCTGATAAGCCAGATCTTCGTTTTGACCTTGAGTTGAAAGATGTATCCGATATCGTTTCAACTTCCGGTGTGCAAGTATTTGCTAGCGTTGTAAACGGCGGTGGCCAAGTGAAAGCACTTAATGCTAAGGGCTGTGGCACATGGAGTCGTAAAGAGATCGACGACCTGCTGCCATTCGCAGCGCGTTATGGAGCAAAAGGTCTTGCTTGGATTCAAGTGAAAGACGGCGAGTTCAAAGGGCCAATCGTGAAATTCTTCAACGAGGCTGAAATCGCAGCATTGACAGAGCGTCTTGGAGCAGAAGAGGGAGATCTTCTATTATTCTCTGCTGACAAGAAAAAGGTTGTTGCAGATGTTCTAGGTAACCTTCGTTTGAAAATTGGTCGTCAACTTGGTCTTATCGATGACTCCGTCTTCAAATATGCGTGGGTTGTAGACTTCCCACTTCTTGGGTATGACGAAGAAGCGAAACGCTATGTGGCGGAACATCATCCGTTCACACGTCCAAATGAAGATGACATCCACTTCTTTGATACAGATCCAGGTCAAATTCGTGCGCAAGCTTACGATCTTGTCTTGAACGGTTACGAAGTGGGCGGCGGCTCCATGCGGATCTACCAACGTGAGGTACAAGAGAAAATGTTCGCAGCACTTGGCTTCTCCAAAGAAGAAGCGGTTGAGAAATTCGGCTTCTTGCTAGAAGCATTCGAGTATGGTACACCTCCGCACGGTGGCTTTGCATTCGGATTTGACCGTTTGGTGATGTTAATCACAGGCCGTACGAACCTGAGAGAAACCATTGCATTCCCGAAAACAGCAAGTGCAACAGACTTGTTGACGGATGCACCGGGAACTGTGGACGACAAACAACTAGAACAACTATCGATTCGCTTAGCGCTTAAGCAGCCTGCAGCCAAAGCCTAAGAACCTTGAAGAGGAAGTGTTCCTATGCTTCACCAATTTTCGCGAACAGAATTAGCTATTGGCCCTGAGGGTCTTGAAATTATGAAAAATAGTACAGTTGTCGTACTCGGTATTGGCGGCGTTGGCTCCATTGCGGCAGAAGCCTTAGCGAGATCAGGGGTTGGACGTTTGATTCTGATCGATAAAGATGTCGTCGATATCACGAATATCAACCGCCAGATTCATGCCCTTACGACTACGGTAGGTCAGCCTAAGGCTGATCTGATGCGTGATCGCATCCTTTTAATCAATCCGGAGTGCGATGTGATCTCTCTTCGGATGTTTTACACAGAGGAAACGTATGAGCAAGTATTCGCGTATCCAATCGATTATGTGTTGGACGCAAGTGATACAATTTCATACAAGATTCATCTGATTAAACAATGTCTCGATCGTAAAATCCCGATGATTTCTTGTATGGGTGCTGCGAATAAAATGGATCCAACGCAATTTAGAATTGCGGATATTTCCAAGACAAGTATGGATCCCATCGCACGCGTCATTCGCCAAAGATTACGTAAAGAAGGCATCAAGAAGGGCGTGAAGGTCGTATTCTCGATGGAAGAACCAATGAAACCAAGGGAAGACGTTACGGAACAAATCGTGCCTGCGGATGCACCTGAAAGACGTAAGGCGCAGCAGCCGCCTGCTAGTAACTCCTTTGTGCCCCCTGTAGCAGGGCTTATCATGGTGAGTGCAGCTGTGAAGGAATTGCTGGAGATCGGTACGAAGAAGAAATCATTGTAAAGAAAAACGGATGCCCCGATGATGGGTGTCCGTTTTTTTGCGATTAAATGAGAAGCGTAATGTCAATTTGATGGTGACACATGACATGCCCTCCGGGGCGGAGTATAATGAAGATTACTACTTTCAACACCAAGTAAAGGAAACTAACCATGGATTTGTTTACATATGCGGCTTCACAAGATCCAGGAGGCAAGCTGCTCGCTGATCGGATGCGGCCAACAACGTTAGACGAATATATTGGCCAAGAGCAAATCGTTGGCAAAGGCAAGCTCCTGCGTCGTGCGATTGAGGCCGATCAAGTCACATCGATTCTCCTCTACGGGCCGCCAGGAACAGGGAAGACGACGCTTGCGAACATTATCGCGAATCGCACACAGGGTGAGTTCATGAAGCTCAACGCCGTTGATGCTTCCGTCAAGGACGTACGCGAGATTATTGAGCTGGCCAAAAGCACGAAAGCGATGTACGGTCGCAAAACGACCCTATTCCTAGACGAAGTCCATCGCTTCAACACCTCGCGGCAGGATGCGCTGCTTCCTGCTGTTGAGCAAGGCATCCTCATCTTCATCGGGGCGACCACAGAGAACCCCTTTCACCATGTGAACGGGGCCCTCTTGTCGCGCTCGACGTTGTTTCAGCTCGAGCCTCTGACGGCGGAGCATGCGCTCATCGCCATGCGCAGAGCGATATTCGATCCCGTGAAGGGGCTCGGCTTCATGCGCCTCCACGTGGACGAGGAGGCGCTAGAGCACTTCGGGCAGATGGCCAATGGCGACATCCGCCGATCCCTGAATGCGCTGGAGCTCGCAGCGCTGACGACCTCACCTGAACCGGACGGCACGGTTCATATCACACGCGAGGTGGCGGAAGAGTCGATCCGCCGCCCGATCGTGAAAGCGGACGAGTCGACGCAGTATGACGTCTTGTCCGCCTTTCACAAGAGCGTGCGCGGCTCAAGCGATGCCGCGCTGTTCTGGTTCTTATATGCCGTTGAGAAGCTCGGCATGGATCCTATGACCTTCCTGCGGCGTCTCATCGTCGCTTGCAGCGAAGATATTGGACTCGCCAACCCGCAGGCAATGGTTCAGTCTGTCACGGCGATGGATGCCTACCATAAGATCGGCTGGCCAGAATCGAAGTACATCATTTCCCAGGCAATTTTATTCGCGGTAGAGAGTCCGAAGTCCAACTCGATTCCGCTCGCCATTATGCGTGCACAAGAGCTGATGGAGCGCGTGAAATCAGCCGAAGTTCCCTTGCATTTGCGCGATACTCATTACAAAGGCGCAGAGAAGCTTGGTCATAAAGGCTACATGTACCCGCATAACTACCCTGGGCATTTCGTTCGCCAGCAATACTTGCCGGATGACATCCAACATGAGGTTATTTTTGCGGCAACGAATCAGGGTACAGAAGAGAAGATGAAGCTGAATCAGCATAAAAGAAGAGGGACACCTACAGATTCATAGAATCCGTAGAGTCCCTCTATTTTC
Organism: Paenibacillus sp. J22P143; assembly: GCF_059692035.1. Lineage (NCBI taxonomy): Bacteria > Bacillati > Bacillota > Bacilli > Caryophanales > Paenibacillaceae > Paenibacillus > Paenibacillus sp. J22P143. The sequence goes on along the minus strand of NZ_JCAUAQ010000003.1, from coordinate 466,225 downwards.
TTGTTCCATAAGAATTGTGAATACCTTTTCTGTAACGGGATCATAACGAATCGAGACGATGAGTGGAAACTCTGCACCATTCTTTTTGACCCAGAATCGGAACTGCTGCTGAGCGACACCTGGGGCCACGGTGGACTTTCCAATATATTTGTAATCCAACAAGGTATATACCTTGCCTGCTTCGTGAAAAGCAAGACGGCTCCACTTCGCATAGGAGGGGTCATGTACAGGAACCCTTTCCGCAAGGTCGCCGCTGCCTAGCTGGTGCGTCTCTGCAATTGCTGGCGATGAGACACCCAAGCTCAGCCCGATTAGGAGTAAAACAGCTATGATTTTGCTCAGTATCGCTCCCACCTTTCGCTAGTAGCGTGTGCGACGGCGGGAGCGTACATGCGTAAGTTGCGAGCGGTAAATAACAGCAAAAGTGTGCGTGCTAATCGGGAGAACTGCCAAAGTCTGCTTTTTTTTGCTCCCACACAACCAAATTTGGCGAATTAGTTCGGTAGAATCGGACTATTGTATTTCTCGAGGAGGAATCTTCATTTTAGTTCGGATATATCCGACTAATTCCGCTCGCCCAACAAAAAAGGAGCACCCCTGTGCTCCCTTGTGCTCCATCACTTTATAACTTAAAAATCTTCCCCAAATACTTATCAGCAGAGTCACTAAAATGCTCCTGAAGCAGTGTACGTAACTGAGCTTTAGCTTCAGGTGTTGGAAGTGTGTTCTTCGCAATCCCATGCAGCTCCATCCAATGTGAGGCCGTCATATAACACGTGCTGTTCCATCCGTTTTTCGTGCCATTAGCATTTAGTCGCTCACTAATTCCTGCAATCACGATGTCGGCTTTACTCTGTAAGTCGATCAGAGCACGGTCGAACTCGGCCTTTGATTCCTTGGATTTCAAATCAGTTGCAGCACGCAAAGCTTTCACATCGATGCCTTCATTCCCAGCAATGGCGTGATACACGTCAACGGCGGCTTTGGACAGCTCACCATCGGAATACCGCTCGTCCACTGTGTAAGGGTCTTCTAACAAGTTTTTGATCAGCGGAAAGAGTTCTGAAGCTATCAACAACGGCTTCTTGGCAAAAAATCGCCCATAGGCAGCTAGCCCATCCCCAGGAAGGCGATCGCGCCATAACCAAGGATCTGTCTCTAATCCAGTATGCCACTGCTCATGGACCGTCAAGGATTCAAGAGAAGGATGCTCAGGAATGAACGAAGAGAGGGGGAGAATACCAATTTCCTTAACGAGCTTCTTCACATCTTCATACGTATCAGCTTTCATCGTTACCTCGTTCATCGCCACATACATTCTCCTTCACACTAATCTTCGCACTTATCTCTTGCCTTGGCACTTTTCATTGAGCACGTAACTCTACAAGTACCCCTTACTTATGCACACTATCAATCACACCGCCGCCTAAACATATCTCACCATCATAAAAGACAACGGATTGGCCTGGTGTCACCGCTTTCTGAGGCATATCAAATACAACTTCACAGCTGCCGTCTGCCCGCAGGGTAATCACAACGCCTTGATCGGCTTGGCGATAGCGGAATTTGGCTGTACATGTGTAAGAACCTTCTGGCTTTTTCGAAGAAATCCAGTTCACATCGGTTGCAGTCAGCCCCTTGGAGTAAAGCCCAGGGTGCTGCTCACCTTGAACGACGAGCAATTCATTCGTCTCCAAGTTTTTATCCACGACGAACCAGGGCTCACCTGACCCTGATCCACCGATGCCCAGGCCTTGTCTTTGCCCTAACGTATAATACATCAACCCGTCATGGCGCCCCTTGATCTCACCGTTACGGATATCGATCATGTTGCCTGGGCGTGCAGGGAGGTATTGGCTGAGGAATGTTTTGAAGTCACGCTCGCCAATGAAACAAATCCCCGTGCTGTCTTTCTTCTTCGCCGTTGCTAGGCCAGCTGCTTCAGCGATTTCACGTACCTTGGACTTCGGCAGATGACCGATTGGGAACATCGCTTTTGCAAGCTGACCCTGGTTAAGGACGTTAAGGAAATAAGTTTGATCCTTGTTCGAATCATTTCCACGCATTAACACGAATTCACCGTCTTGTTCCTTCACTTGCGCATAATGTCCGGTAGCAATGTAGTCGCCGCCTAAATCGAGTACCTTCTGAAGCAATTCTCCAAATTTGATTTCACGGTTGCACATGACATCGGGGTTCGGTGTGCGTCCCTTGGTGTACTCGTCCAAGAAGTAGGCAAAAACCTTGTCGTAATACTGCTTCTCGAAATTTACTGTATAGAAAGGAATGTCGAGCTGGTCACAGACCCGTCTAACATCCTCTGCGTCTTCTTCTGCGGTACAATGACCGAATTCGTCGGTATCGTCCCAATTTTTCATGAATATGCCAATAACCTCATACCCTTGCTCCTTCAACAGCAGCGCGGCAACGGATGAATCGACACCTCCGGACATCCCAAGGATGACACGTTTTTTTGTTTGCATAGCGTAAACCTCTTTTCTATCATGCAAGACTTTTTCCAAACACCTACTATTATACATGCCTATTGCTCAAAATTAAAATATTTCATGAGAATGTCATTGTTTTTCCCCCACAATTCAAGGGTTTTGTGATAACATAGATACGATATACGGATGTTTTGGAATGTTTTTGCGAAAAATGGAAACGCTGTTTACCTAGATAGGGACGACCCTGTGTTAAAGCGTGGGTAGCAAGGTTGGTAAGCATCTCAAGTTTTAGCGATGAGAAAACCTTTATCGAGGCAATTCAGGGATGAGCGACCGCTATTCTACCCCACAAAGTGACGATAAGCTTCGAAGCAAATTCCGATTACTTTGTGGGGACCCCGAGAGATGAAGGTTTTATCGCCAAATAGAAAGATGTATTCGGAATCCGAAAACTTATACTTTCTATTGTGGTAAATACAGACTCCTTGATGGCAGATCATGTTGAATGAGGTGTTAATTTTGAAGATTTCCACAAAAGGTCGTTATGGTTTAACGATCATGATGGAATTAGCCAACCGAGTGGGTGAAGGACCAACTTCACTGAAAAGTATTGCTGAAAAACATCAGCTTTCTGAACATTATCTTGAGCAACTTGTAGCTCCATTGCGTAATGCGGGTTTAGTCAAAAGTATTCGTGGAGCCTACGGTGGCTATATTCTTTCGAAATCTGCCGAGCAGGTTACTGCAGGTGAGGTTATTCGCGTACTTGAAGGACCGATCAGCCCCGTGGATTTTACGGAAGAGGATGACCCCGCTAAACGGGACTTGTGGATTCGAATTCGTGATAGCATAGCTGAAGTTCTTGACTCCACAACATTGGCGAACCTGATTTCTTTCGAGGATAAAGGCAAAAACGATAACTACATGTTTTACATTTAAGGTGACTCATGGACCCCATATATCTTGATCATGCTGCAACAACGCCCGTACATGCTGATGTATGGGAGGCTATGTTGCCTTTCTATACAGCGAATTATGGTAACCCTTCCAGTACGCATAGTTTTGGCCGTGCCGCAAGAACTGCGCTGAATCGCTTCCGCGATGGCATGGCGAAATCCTTAGGATGTTTGCCTAGTGAGCTTATTTTTACAAGCGGCGGAACGGAAAGCAATAACATGGCGATCTTTGGAATCATGCATGGGGACCAAGCCGGCAAAAAGCACATCCTGACGACAGCGATTGAGCATCATGCCGTACTGCATCCCTGTGAACGATTAGAAAGCCTTGGATTTGAAGTCACCTACCTACCAGTAGGTCCAGATGGACGTATTCAACTAGAAGATGTAGAAGCGGCTATCCGTCCCGATACAGCTCTAATCTCTATGATGTATGTGAATAATGAAGTGGGCACCATTCAGCCGATTGAGCAAGTAGGCCAGCTCGCTAGACAGCATGGCATTCCCTTTCATGTCGATGCGGTGCAGGCTTTAGGGAAGTTACCTTTGAACCTTGCTGACTTACCGGTCGATCTAATGAGTCTGTCCGCTCACAAAATGTATGGACCCAAAGGTGTAGGCGCCCTCTATGTATCGAAGCATACGAAGCTGCTTCCTCACGTATTCGGTGGCTCACAAGAACGCAAGCGCCGTGCTGGTACTGAAAATGTACCCGCTATCGCAGGCTTTGCTAAAGCAGTTGAAACCATTCTTCCGCTCCAAGAACGCAACTACACACAGGCAAATCAGCTTCGCGAACACATGATTTCCATCTTAGAGCAGCAATTGGGCTGTGATCGTTTTATCATAAACGGGCATAAAATATGGCATGTTCCCCACATTTTGAACATCTCCTTTCCGGGTATCTCAACAGAAACGCTGTTAATGAACCTTGATTTAGAACAGGTAGCTGCTGCTAGCGGCTCCGCATGCACGTCTGGCTCGCTCGAAGTATCTCATGTCTTACAGGCCATGAAACTTCCAGAAAATGTGACACACTCCGCGGTGCGATTTAGCTTTGGAATGGGGAATTCTAAAGAACAAATCGAAACGGCTGCCCATAAAGTTGCAACTATTATCCATCGGTTGCGTAATAAGTAGTACTGGGTGGTTCTAGGAGGCGTTACGTTTGCGCAGAGCGCAGGAATTAATAGGACTTCCCGTGTTAACCGTTGAGTCGGGTAAGCAAGTTGGTGAAGTAAAAGATTTATTGATTGACCCAACGTGGAACATAAGCGGCATCGTGCTCGAAGCGAAGACGTGGTTCTCGTCCTTACGATACATATCATGGGAGGGAATCGTCGCAGCCGGAGAGGATGCTATAACCATACCGAACGACAGTGTCATTTGCGAATTTGGGCAGAAGAATGAGTGCCATGCTTTTCTTGAGGGAAGCGACAAGATAAAGGGACTCCCGGTGATTACAGTGGGAGGGCACGAATTAGGCGTGGTAGAAGATGTTTATTTAAACCAGAATTGGGGAAAACAAATAGTAGGTTATGAATTGTCCGAAGGGTTTATTTCTGATTTAAAAGAAGGGCGAAAGTGGCTTCCTATGCCAGAAACGGCAACCATAGGGGAAGATGCGATCATCGTGCCTGGACATTGCGCTCAGGAAGTAGAAGAACTCTTCGTATCCAAAGAAGAATAGGGTGAGCATGATGCGTTGTCCAAACTGTAATTCCAAAGATATTGGAAAGATCGGTTCCCATCAATTTTACTGCTGGGGTTGTTTTATCGAACTCAGCGTAAACGGAGATAAAATGTCCGTTTATCAAGTAGAGGAAGATGGTACGTTAAGTTCTCTGGATGATTTGTTTTTTGAGGAAGAAGTTTCTCATATCCACGAGCACGTGAACTAAAGTTAACTTTATGAAAACGTTATTTTCCGAGCGATGCTTCGCTTGGGAAATAACGTTTTTTTGTCTTTAGGTGCCAATTCAGGGTTAAATTGGGCTGGTTGTACACATACTGTATGAGCGCAAGCTTGAATTCAAATGACAGAGGTGGAGGCAGCATGGAAAGCTTTTCGAGTAATAAATGGTTTAAAGGACTGATTTTTGCCTTATTAATCTTAGTCGGTTTATATTTGCTTCTGCTCATCAAGCCTATCTTATTTCACCTGCTCACCTTCCTAAAAGCCATCGTCATGCCTTTTTTCATAGCGGTGATCATATCGTATATCTTAAATCCCGTTGTTACGTTACTGAATAAACGCAAAGTGCCGAGAACGATTGCTGTACTATTGATATATAGTGTGTTTATTACATCCGTGACGGTCACTATCATGAATATGACGCCAATGTTTATTGAGCAAGCGGCTGAATTAAATGAGCATATGCCACAAATGGCGATGCGTGCACAATCCCTAGTCGACGGCTTTAATCAAAATCAACTATTGCCAGACAGTGTTCGAAATGGATTTAATCATTCCATCGGGAAGCTGGAATCGAAGATTTCCATGGCGGTTGCGAATTATATGAATCAAATCGGAACGACGATCAATATGTTGTTTGTTGCCTTCATCGTGCCATTTCTAGCCTTCTACATCTTAAAGGATTTCCAGATTATTGAGAAAACGGTGTTAGCCATTGTGCCCATGAAGCATCGCAAAAAAACCGTTTCCCTGCTTATGGAGATTGATGCGGCGCTAGGCAACTATATTCGCGGACAGCTTCTCGTGTGCTTCATTATTGGGGTGCTTGCATATTTGGGCTACTGGCTGATTGGGATGCCGTATCCGTTGCTGCTTGCTAGCGTCGTCGCGATCTTCAATATCATCCCATATATGGGTCCTTTTTTTGGAGCGGCACCTGCCATAATAATGGCTTCAACCGTCTCTTTGAAAATGGTATTGTTCGTCGCACTTGTTAATTTGACCGTCCAAATCCTGGAGGGGAATGTGATTTCACCCCAAGTGGTTGGTAAAACCCTGCACATGCATCCGTTGTTCATCATCTTTGCTTTACTCGTGGGTGGAGAAGTAGCGGGGGTCGTCGGATTAATCTTGGCTGTACCCTTCTTTGCCGTGATGAAAGTCATCGTTCAGCATGTGTTTATCCATTTTGTTCATAAGCCAACAACCTAGGCAGATATCGTTGTAAACGTGCAGAAGACGCACAAAACCCCTTGAGCCATGACTTGCGGGATCATGGTCAAGGGGTTTTGCACGAGGGTTGAGGAGGTTGAAAGGTTGTGGCCCATACGTAAACCATGAAATGGACTACGGAATTAGTGTGTAATGATCAAGCTGTTAGTTGTAAGTTCGATAATGAAAATCATTATCAATAAACCTAGTATACTTCTAATGAGAATCATTGTCAACGGTGATTTTTATCTTAATTAAACAGGGTGAATACTTTATTTTAAGTTCTTGTCCTTATCGTCCCCTTGGCTGTCATCCTCTTCTTTTTGTTCTTTTTGCTCCTGAAATTCCACATGGGATTGGCCTGTTATGTAGTCAAAGGGATTGTAACGGCTATCAGGTATTTCCTTTTTAATAATTGTTTTCGCCATTATGTAAATGATTAATACGAAAATGGGGAAGATGAGGCCAAGCAAGGTAAGTGTGGATAAGTCCATTTGAAGCACCTCCATAGTCTCTTTATTCTACTGTATAATGCCCTCATATTGACAGCCAACCCCCATAAAGTTATAATTTGCCTTATCTATATTTGAATTAAAGCGTTGATGAAACCTAGTAAGCCATAGCCCATCGTCAGAGATAAGGTTCCGCTTGGCAGTGAATGCTGCGAAGATCGGCTGGAAGAACCTTTCGGTGCTAGGATGGCCCAAAGCTCGTTTCGGAGCGTGGATGAACTCCACCGGTTGGACCCGTTACAAATCCGCACAAGGAGATTGGATTCGCTCTAAGCCATTGGCAAAGGGAACACGAGTGCAATAACCAGGGTGGTACCGCGATGATTCGTCCCTGTTAGCTGCAGGGGCGTTTTTTGTTTGTTTGTAAACTTATCCTAAATATGGAGGCTCACAGAGATGAAAGCAAGTGAAATTCGTTCGAAATGGTTGCAATTTTTCGCAAGTAAAGGGCATAAGGTTGAGCCGAGCTCTTCATTAGTCCCACACAACGATCCATCCTTATTGTGGATTAATGCAGGGATTGCACCGCTCAAGCCATATCTAGATGGACGTGAAATTCCTGAGAATCCACGGATTACGAATGCTCAGAAATGTATCCGTACCAATGATATTGAAAACGTAGGTAAAACGCGTCGTCACCATACATTTTTTGAAATGCTGGGCAACTTCTCGATTGGCGATTATTTTAAGAAAGAAGTTATCCCTTGGGCATGGGAGTTTTTGACGGATCCACAGTGGATCGGGTTTGATCCGAATCGGATCTCGGTGACGGTTCACGAGGATGACGAGGAAGCTTTCGACATTTGGAACAAGCAAATCGGGATTCCAGAAGAGCGTATCTATAAGCTCAAAGAAGATAACTTCTGGGATATTGGTGAGGGCCCATGTGGACCTTGTACAGAAATTTTCTACGATCGCGGCGATAAATACGGTGACTTGTCGGATCCAGAGTGCTGGCCGGGCGGCGAAAATGAGCGCTTTCTTGAAGTGTGGAATTTGGTATTCACACAGTTCAATCATAATTCCGATGGCAGCTACACACCGCTTCCGAACAAGAATATTGATACAGGCGCAGGCTTGGAGCGCTTTGCTTCCATTCTTCAAGATGTTGACTCTAACTTCGATACAGACCTGTTCTTGCCTATCATTGAGAAAACGTGTGAACTGACAGGCGTTGCTTATCATGTGAACGAAGAGCATGATGTGGCGCTTAAAGTAATCGCTGACCATATTCGTACAGTCGCTTTCTCTGTTGGTGATGGCGTACTTCCTTCTAATGAAGGTCGCGGCTATATCATCCGTCGCTTGCTTCGTCGTGCTGTGCGTTACGGGAAAGTGCTTGGCTTGGACAAGCCGTTCCTGTTCAAATTAGTGCCTACGGTTGGCGACATCATGGGTGTATATTATCCAGAGGTTGTCGATAAGCGCGAGTTTATCGAGAAAGTCATTCGTACAGAAGAAGAGCGGTTCCATGAGACTTTGAGTGATGGGTTGATCATTCTTGGCGATATGGTTCTGAAGACGCAACAAGCTGGTACGAATCAAATTAGCGGACCTGATGCATTCAAACTTTATGATACGTATGGTTTCCCCTTCGATTTGACCGAAGATTTCGCGTCAGAGAAAGGACTTACGGTTGATCGTGCGGGCTTTGATGCTGCAATGAAAGAGCAGCGTGATCGTGCGCGTGCGGCTAGCAATAAAGAGGGCGGCATGAAAGTTCAAGGCGGGCCGCTATCCGAATTAACGATTAAAAGCGAATTTGTTGGATATAATGAATTGGTAGTTACTGCTAATATCGAAGCGATTGTTCATGAGAATGAGCTCGTGGAGCTTGTTGGTGTTGGTGAGACCTGCCAGGTCGTTCTAGATCGTACGCCTTTCTATGCAGAGAGCGGTGGTCAAGTTAGCGATCACGGTACGATTCGCAACGCTGATGTAACCCTGCAGGTTGTTGATGTGATGAAAGCGCCGCATGGTCAACATGTACATAAGGTTATTGTTGAATCTGGCGTACTTCGCAAAGGCGACTCGGTAGAGGCGATTGTAGCGTCCGCACCACGTACCGATATCATTAAGAACCATACGGCAACTCACTTGCTGCATAAGGCGCTTAAGGAAGTGCTAGGTACGCATGTTAATCAAGCGGGATCCCTCGTTGAACCCGATCGTCTGCGGTTTGACTTCTCCCATTTCGGCAGTATTACAGCAGAAGAATTGCAGGACGTTGAGCAACGCGTGAACCAACAAATTTGGAATAGCACGAATGTTGATATTTCCCTCAAAGCAATCGCTGATGCGAAAGCAATGGGCGCTATGGCATTATTCGGCGAGAAGTACGGCGATATCGTACGCGTTGTACAAGTTGGCGACTATTCCTTAGAGCTATGCGGTGGCTGTCACGTTCAAAATACAGGCCAAATCGGTTTGTTCAAAATCGTTAGCGAGTCAGGGATTGGCTCTGGTGTGCGCCGGATTGAAGCCGTTTCTGGACGCAGCGCTTATGAATATTTGGATGGACAATTACAATTGTTGAAAGAAGCGGCTGGCATGCTTAAATCGAACATCCAGGATGTTCCAAAGCGTGTGGATGCTACCTTGCTACAATTGAAAGAATTAGCACGCGAGAATGAGTCACTGCGTGGAAAGCTCGGTCGCATTGAAGCAGGTTCTCTTACAGATCAAGTGAAGCAAGCTGCGGGTGTTTCCGTTCTAGCTGCACAGGTCAATGCTGCTGATATGGATTCTCTTCGTAACATCGTTGATGAGATGAAAGGGAAGTTGGGCTCGGCTGTTATCGTTCTTGGCGCTGCTACAGAAGATAAAGTCAATCTGGTTGCTGCCGTGACACCTGATCTTGTTGCTAAAGGCTTCCATGCGGGTAAAATTATTAAAGAAGTCGCACAGGCCGTAGGCGGAAGCGGCGGCGGTCGTCCAGATATGGCACAGGCAGGCGGTAAGGATGCATCCAAACTGCAAGCTGCATTAGCAAGTGTCGAGGGGCTCCTTTCCCAATTCGTATAATTATTTTTCTACTGGACAGGAATTTTTAAAACCATAGAGAATATATCACATGTATAACGCAAGTTATTTTCAAAAGATAAGACAGTATAGGCTTTCACGCCATACTTTTTCTTATCTTTCTGATAAACACTGCGATACGTCCTTAGTGGACGGCGTAGTCGTTTATTATGATTATTTAACAAAGGTCACAAGGAAGTGGGGTGCTCCTGATGAGTTCCATGGACAAAACAATGAAGTTCAATGTGAAGGCGGAAGAGATCGAAACTTCGCCGAAGGATGTGTTGCTGGCGGTGTATGATGCTCTTCAGGAAAAAGGGTATAATCCGATTAACCAGATTGTTGGTTACTTACTTTCGGGAGATCCTGCCTACATTCCGCGACATAATAATGCGAGAAGCCTCATTCGTAAACGGGAACGGGATGAACTGATTGAAGAATTAGTTCGTGCTTATCTGGGTCAACACAAATAGAAGAAAAGAGAACCAGCATGAGATGGATGGGCTTGGATTATGGGGATAAAACCATTGGTGTCGCATTAAGCGATGAGCTTGGATGGACGGCTCAAGGGCTTGAAGTGATTCGCCGTAATAAGCCGGGAGAAGACATTGAACGGCTTATACAGATTGTGAATGAATATGGCGTATCGCAGGTTGTTGTCGGGCTGCCCAAGAATATGAACAATACGATTGGTCCCCGCGGTGAGATTGCGATCGCTTTTTCAGAAGAATTAAAACAAAAGATCAGTGTACCAGTAAACCTATGGGATGAGCGATTAACAACCGTAGCCGCGACACGGACGCTTCTTGAAGCGGATGTAAGCCGGAAGAAACGGAAGCTAGTCATTGATAAGATGGCAGCACAACTCATTCTGCAAGGATACATGGATGCCAATATGAAGAGGTGAATGAACATGTCCAAAGAAGAATTGCGTGAAGAAGAACCAGAAATCATTTACATCCCGGACGATGAAGGCAACGAAGAAGAGTTCGAGGTTATCATGAAATTCGAAGTGGACGGTTCAGATAAGAAATATATGATGGTTGTGCCGACAGATGGCGGAGACGAAGAATCCGATGAAGTCTATGCCTTCCGTTATGAAGAAGATGACGATGGTGAGGATTTGAAGCTCTTCACTATTGATGACGAAGAGGAATGGAACATTGTGGAAGAAACGTTCAACACCTTAATGGCGGAGTTCGATGAGGAAGAAGAAGCATGAGTTTGACAACACCTTCTGATGTATTGCGCAAAACTTACGGGGATGATATCCTGTTGTCTGACGACCAAAGTGAGTCGACGGTGTATCATCTTCTGAAAGAATTCGTCTATGAGAGCCAAATGTATGCTGTTATGCAATCCGATGCATTGAAGAAGGAAGAGGAAGTTGCCCTTTTTCGTGTCATCTCGAATGATGATGGTGAATACGAACTAGTTACCATTGACGATGACGATGAGTGGGAAACGGTTTCGGAGCTATACGACGAGATGGTTTTTCCTGAGCAGGACGACTTGTGATAAAACCTTTATCGAGGCATTTCAGCGATGAGCGACCGCGTTAAGAGGTAGGTTTTATCGCCAATAAGAAAGCTGGTTTTCGGAGGCTGAAAACTTAATCTTTCTTCTGTGGTAAGAAGAAGATAACCGAGCGGAGCACATCCGCTCGGTTTTGTTGTGCATATGGTTAATGATACTAAGGTAACCTACAGCCAAAGGCTTAACGATCGACATTCTTAGGGGGAATCGAAGCGTTGTGGATATGGATTATGAACATGAAGAATCACAGAAGCCTAAACGAAGTGTGCTGAAATGGGTATTGCTTATTATAAGTATCGTTGTGCTGCTTGTTCTAGGAACGGCGTGTGGATTAGGTTTGCTTATCGCTAATGCGCTTCAGCCGGTTGAAGTATCAGAGCAGGAGGTCCGCGTATCCATTCCGCAAGGATCTAGCTCGATTCAGATCGCAGATGAATTGAAAGAAAAGGGACTCATTAAGAATTCTTCCATTTTCACTTATTATTTAAAATACAAAAAGCAAGGCTCTAAATTTCAAGCCGGCGAGTATGCGATGAAGCCAGGCATGACCTTTGTAGAACTGATTGATAAGCTCAACAAGGGAGATGTTGTGAAGGAAGAAATGGTTCGTATCACGATCCCTGAAGGTTATACCATCGACCAAATCGCTGCCAAAATAAGTGAACAGAGCACTTTGAAGAAAGAGACGTTTCTGGGGCTGGTTGATGACCCTGCGGGTTTTAAAAATGAGACAACCGCTTCGATTCCAGATAGTAAAAATGTAAGGCATCGACTAGAGGGTTATATATTCCCTGAAACGTATGAATTTAAGAAAGGTTCTACGGAGAAGGAATTCGTTGAGCGTTCGTTAGTTCAACTAGACAAAAAGCTTGCGACGCTTCCGACGGATTGGAAGGACAAGTTGAAAGCACGTAATCTCAGCATTCACCAAATGTTGACCATTGCTTCGTTGATCGAACGAGAGGTTGTTGTCGATAGTGAGCGTGCACTCGTTTCAGGTGTCATTGTGAACCGTTTGAAAATGAACATGCCTCTGCAGATCGATGCGACGGTACAGTATTTATTTGATAAGTCGAAGGAACGTTTATTGGAAAAGGATCTTCAGATTCAAAGTCCGTATAATACGTATTTGAATACAGGATTGCCTCCAGGCCCGATTGCCAGTCCTAGTCTTGCTTCGATAAAGGCGGCGATCTATCCGGAAGAAACGAAATACGTCTTCTATGTCACCAAAAAGGATGGAACCATGGGTCATTTGTTTGCAGAAACATTTGAAGAACACAAGAAGAATATTGCAAATAGTAAAAAGGCCACGAATTAAGCTGACAGAAGGTAGGTAAGCATGACGTGAATAAACCAGAATTAGTCATCAGCTGCGGTTCGATTGCGGAGTTGAAACAAATGATACTTGCGGGTGCGGATGCAGTTATTATAGGGGAAGATCGCTATGGGCTTAGATTGCCTGGCGAAGTGAAGCTGAATGAGATCGGGGAAGTAGTCGCTTGGGCCCATGAACGTAATGCGAAAGTATACGTAGCAGTTAACAATATTTTAGATAATCAAACACTTGAAGGTTTAAAAGAGTACTTAGCTGCCTTACAGTCTTATGGCGTAGACGCCATCATCTTTGGAGATCCTGCTGTCGTCATGACGGTTCGCCAGTTAACTGAGCCATTGCCGCTGCATTGGAATGCTGAGATGACCTCGACGAATTATGCAACAGCGAATTATTGGGGGAAGCAAGGCGCAGTCCGTGTTGTACTAGCGAGAGAGCTGAACATGGAGCAGGTGATTGATTTTAAAGCGAAGTCAGAAATTACTGTAGAAGTTCAAGTGCATGGGATAACGAATATTTATCATTCCAAGCGTGAGTTGGTCAAAAATTATATGGCGCATCAGGGAAATAAGCCGGAAGAAGATCGTTCGAAAGAACGGGGATTATTTCTTATCGAACACGAACGCCGTGATCAACGCTATCCCGTCTACGAGGATCGCAATGGTACGCACATTATGAGCTCTGAAGACTTCTGTATGCTGGAAAATTTACCAGAGCTGATCGATGGAAATATCGACAGCTTGAAAATCGAAGGGTTGCTCAAATCCTCGCAATACAATGAAACGGTCGTAAAAAGCTATCGCGCCGCAATTGACGCCTATGTTGCTAATCCCGAAGGCTATGAGTTCCAGCAGGAATGGCTGGATGCCATAATAGCGCTGCAGGATCCCGAGCGTGAGTTGAGTTTCGGATTTTTCTATAAAGAACAGGTATATTGATTCAAGAAAGAAGGTGCTCTCCCAGATGACTACAGCCGTAGAAGCACGAGCCAGGGGCAGACGTGTAAGACTTGATAAGCCAGAGCTGTTAGCTCCAGCAGGTAATTTAGAGAAGCTGAAATTTGCGATCCATTATGGCGCAGATGCTGTATATATTGGTGGTCAGAAATATGGTTTGCGCTCCAACGCTGACAATTTCTCCAAAGAAGAAATGCGTGAAGGGGTCGAATTTGCGAAGCAATATGGCGCCAAGGTATTCGTGGCAACGAATATCTATGCTCATAATGAGGATATTGAAGGCTTGGATGAGTACTTGCGAGGGTTGCAAGAGGTTGGTATCTCGGCGATTATTGCTGCAGATCCCATTATCATGGAAACATGCAGACGTGTTGCCCCTGAGCTTGAAGTTCACGTAAGTACGCAGCAATCGGTGATGAATTGGCAAACCGTTCAGTTTTGGAAGGATCAAGGGATTGAGCGTGTCGTATTGGCACGCGAGGTTAGCATGCAGGAAATCGATGAAATCAAGGCACATGTGGATGTCGAAATTGAAGCCTTTATTCATGGCGCTATGTGCAGTTCGTATTCGGGCCGCTGCGTCTTGTCCAATCACTTTACGGATCGCGATTCGAACCGCGGCGGCTGCTCGCAATCGTGTCGTTGGAAATACGATCTATTCACAAAGGATCAGCCGCTTGACGCGCCATTAGCGACGGATTTCCCTATGTTTGCAGAGGATGACGATGCATTTACCATGGGATCAAAGGATTTAAGTATGATTGATCACATTGCGGATATGATTGAATCGGGTGTAGATAGCTTCAAAATTGAAGGCAGAATGAAGAGTATACATTATGTGGCAACGGTCGTGAATGCCTATCGTCAGGCGATTGATGCTTATTTCGAGGATCCAGCACATTTCGTGCTCAATCCTGTGTGGCAGGATGAAATTCACAAAGCAGCGAATCGACCCTTGAATGATGGATTCTTTTATGAGGCGCCTGGCCATGAGGATCATATTTTCGAACCAGAGGATAAGGTCATTGGTTTCGATTTTGTAGGTTTGGTCATGGGGTATAACACAGAAACAGGTGTTGCCCTTATTCAGCAAAGAAATCATTTCAAGCCAGGCCAAGAGATTGAGTTTTTTGGTCCGAATGGTACGCATTTTAAGCAAAAAGTTGACGTAATTCAAGATGAAGCGGGTCAAGAATTAACCGCAGCAAGACATCCGTTACAACTGGTTCAGCTAAAAACAGAGCATCCTGTAAAAAAATGGGATATGATTCGGAAAAAAACAGGAAAATAGTACCATGGAAGCTTTATCCAGTGTAGGTTATATTGGAGAAAGCTTCATTTTTTTTATTCTTTTGGATCGTATTATAGAGGATATTGGAAATGAATGTCGAAATTCATCTGTAACAAAGAATGTAAACCTTTTCATTAAGTCCTTTATGTAAGAAAAGGTTAATTAGAAACTAATGGTGGTGAACGAAATGACAAAAAGACTTCAAGGTATCCGCTCTATTTTAAACAAAGTAGTTCAAGCAACTGGTCAAGTTCGAAGGGGTCGAAATGTTGACACAGCAGGTGGGTCAGCTTCACCAAATGGTACATATGCATTCAAAGGTCCGAATAACTTGAAGCTCGGAAGTCCAGTGAAATCAGTTGGTATGAAGTTATTTCTGATGTTTTTCGTAAGTATCCTGTTTTTCGTTCTTACGGTAGGTATGATTTCGTATTCAGTCTCCAAAAGTGTTATTAAGAACAAAGTATCCGAATCCAGTTTACAAACAGTTACACAAGCTGGACAGAAATTAGATTTCCTTTATCAAACCTTTGATGATGTATCACTACAAATTATGCTTAATAAAGAGCTGCAAGATCTACTCGATAAAGTTCCAAATTTAGAGCCATCCTCCTATGAAGCACTTGATGTTACGCGTCAATTAACTGAGAAATTAAATGTGATTACCTTCTCGAACAAATCGATTAAAACGCTTCACTTGTATCGCCCAGATGGTAAACTTATTGTTATTACAGGTGCTGGCGGCAGTTCATTATCTGAAAAAACGAATGAAACAGAGTGGTTTAAACGTACCGTCGAAAACGGTGGCAAAGTGACATGGCAGGATAGTCAAGCCAAAGGTTACTCGAGCAGCTCCACGAATACGTTTGCGATCAGCCGTCTGATGCGTAATACGTTGACGAACTCGTCAACAGCCATTCTAGTTCTAGAGCTTAGTACAGACATTTTGACCAAAGAATTAAGCGGAATGTCCTTAGGGGATGACAGTAATGTCTTCATTACAACTGCGGGGAATAAGAATATTGCGCTAAAAGATATGAATGAGATTGGTAAAGATGCAAGCATCCAACTGTCCAAAGAGCAGCTTGAAGAAGAGCATGGCTCCTTTATTTCGAAGGATGATCACTTGGTTGCTTTTTATAAATCAAATGTATCTGGTTGGAACCTTGTAGGTGATATACCTGTAGGTTCGCTAGTTAAAGACGCGAAAAAGATTTTCAATTACACGCTCCTTATTGCCTTATTTGCTGCGATCGCAGCTGTTATTATCGGTATTATTGTGGCTCGTATGATCGGTAGCCCGCTGATTAATCTTCGTAACCTGATGCAGCAAGGTGCCAAAGGGAAACTTACTGTTCGCGCCAATTATAAGTCGCAGGATGAGATTGGGCAGCTGGGAGCCAGCTTCGATGTGATGATGCAACAGATTACGACACTTGTACAGCAAACGAGCACATCTGCTCAGGCCGTGTTTGAAACGGCACAAGAGTTGACGTATTCATCGAAAGTAACTTCTACAGCAGCAAGAGAGATCGCTGTAGCGACAGACGAGATTTCGAACGGTGCAGGCGGATTAGCGACAGAGTCTGAGAAGGGCAACGAGCTAACGCACCATATCGGCATTCAAATGAAGCAAGTAATTGAAGCTAACCTTGAGATGGGTACGGCAGCGGCTGATGTTCAAACCTCAAGTGAGCTTGGAACGAAGTATATGTCAGAGCTCATTTCCAAAACGAACCTGACGGAAGAAATGATTCGTTCTATGGTTGAAAAAGTAGATCGTTTGAAAGATAGCACGCGTTCCATTCGTAAAATTCTAGACGTTTTGAATAATATGACGAAGCAAACGAACATTTTGTCCTTGAATGCGACAATTGAAGCAGCACGCGCAGGCGCAGCCGGCAAAGGATTCATGGTCGTAGCCGATGAGATTCGTAAGCTAGCTGACCAATCAAAGCAATCTATTGACGTTGTTGGTCAAATCACTGAAACGATTCAAAGGGAAATCGATGAGACGGTTAAAGTGCTTTCAACGGCAACACCAATTTTCCAAGAGCAAATTTTGGCTGTTAAAGAAGCCGACACGATTTTCAAACAAGTAACGAATCATATGGGTGGCTTTATTGTTCAGTTGAGCACCGTTAGCGATTCCATTTCCACATTAGAACAATCACAAGTGGTTCTGTCTGATGCAATGACGAATGTCAGCGCAGTTGCTGAGGAATCACTGGCAACTTCCGAGGAAGTTGCTTCCCTTAGCTCCGAACAGCTAAGCATTAGTGATGGTTTGGTGAAATTGTCGGACAAGCTAGATTTACTGTCCAAATCACTTACGGATACATTATCCAAATTCGAAGTATAAGGCCAAGCCCCACATCCACTCTCCATTAGGAGGGTGGATTTTTTTGTCCTTTTGCCTAGCTGAATCGGTTTGACGTGATGCCTGAATGCCGATACTGGAAGCAGATGCGGTCATGTTGGATGTCAAAAGGGGTTTGTACAATGAGAGATAATCAATTATCAGCGAATGAAAAAAGACGTATGTTTCTGATGCTCATTCTGATTCTGCTATTATTTATTAGTATTCTAGGTAAGCTATTCTGGATCCAGATCGCTGCCACGGAAAGCTATTCATCTCGAGGGATTAATCTGGTGACAAATTCCGTGATACAGCGACAACGCGCGCTAGTATTAGAAAGCGGGAGAGGCGAGATTGTAGATCGGAATCTCCAGCCTATGACGGGGAAAATCGTGAAAGCGTTAGTCGCCTTCCCGATTAACAGTGAATTTGCAATGAATCAGCAGGAAGTGAATCAACTAGCACGTATTTTGCAGACGAATAAAGAAAGCTGGGTATCATTTACTCGTAATTTGAAAGAACCTCAAGTATGGGGGACGCAAGATGGGGGGAAGGCACTTTCGCTAAGTGATTCACAAGTGAAAGGGATTGATGGACTAAGCTTACCGAACGTAAAGGTTGTAGAGATGGAGGACCGCTATCCAATAGGTATGACGGCACGGCAGCTAATTGGCTTTATCGGGCAAAATCCTGATCGTGTTATGCAAATATACAGCTCGGATTTGGAAAAAGGCAGAGTTGCGCTTACGTCGAAAATAGGGGGATCCGGATTGGAGAAGTCGTTCGACGCATGGCTTCGCGGAGTAGGTGAAACCTCGATTTCATACTTTACAGATGCAGGGAAAAGACCCCTAGCTGGTTTGGATGCTCGGATGATTGCTCCGGATAACTCGTTCTACCCTGTAAAGTTAATCACGACCTTGGATGGCCGCGTGCAACAGCAAATAGAAGCCTTAATGGATAAGCTAGGTATTCGCGAAGGAGCGGCAGTCGTGCAAGAAGCAGCACATGGGGATGTGATTGCCATGGCAAGTCGGCCTAATTATAATCCCTTACAGGTGGACCTGGCTAGTAATAATTGGAGTAATTATGCTCTCAAAGCGACAGCGCCTGGCTCGATTTTCAAAACCATTGTAGCGGCAGCTGCGTTGGATGAAAAGGTCGTTACTCTTACGGAAACCTTTGATTGCGAAGGTGCACTTGGTAAGTATGGCTTTACTTGCTGGAGGAAAGACGGGCACGGACCTTTAACCTTAGAGGAGGGTTATGCGCAATCGTGTAATATTGTATTTGCGAACGTCATGCAGCGTCTGACAGCCGCTCAATTAGAGGAATATGCGAATAAGCTAGGTGTCTTGAATGAAGTTGGCTGGACAGGGAAAACCGACATGAGGGATGTTTTTGAACAATTTGATTCCGAGGAGACAGGGCAATTATTTGCTGCGCATACGTCTAAGAAAGATGAGGGAGTTTTGATGCAAACGGCAATTGGACAAAGGGATGTCAGGATGACCCCATTACAGGCGTCTAATATGATAGTAACCCTGCTGCATGACGGTAAGGGCTTCGAACCTCGAGTTGTTCAGGAAATCCGTTATCAAACCGGTCGTGAGATGGAGTCATTCCCCGTAAAAGCCTTATCTTCGGAGGATGGCAAAATATCAGCTGCCACTAGTCGGACTCTTCTTAGTTGGATGAGGGAGGTTGTTACTGAGGGGACAGGTCAAGGTTTGCAAAGCGCAAAGTGGAAGCTGGCAGGTAAGTCAGGAACAGCACAAATCCAAAATGGGAACCAAGAGAAAGTGAATCAATGGTTTATTGGCTACGGCCCCGTGGCTGCTCCACAATATGCGGTATCTGTTGTCATCAAAAATACGGATCCAACTGAAAGTAATAAAGCTATTCCTTTATTTAAAGGGATCATGGACATTTTGGCGAGCCAAGGGTTGTCAAACAGTAAATAAAAGGTATGATGGAAGTTAAGCCTATTTGGCTGCCTATGCTGCCCACACATACTAAACTCAGGAGACCTAACATTATGGCGACCCAACTGCCTTCATCCTTACGAATTCTAGATCGTTCAAATGACACAGAACCTAAACCGATTTTATATGCATTTGCCTTAGAGGAGCTATTATGCCGTGCAATTGGGCATGGGACGCCTCCCATCCTACATATTTGGCGGCACCCGCGTGCATTCGTCATGGGGCTAAGAGATAGCAGGCTACCAAGCGCAGCGCAAGCAGATGAATGGCTGCGGAATCAAGGCTATGATACAGCCGTGCGCAACTCTGGAGGAGCAGCTGTGCCTTTAGATGCGGGAGTGGTGAATATGTCCTTGCTCATACCAAAGGAAGCAGGAGACATGGAGCATCGCAAGGATTTCGATCTCATGGTGGATGTGATCAGACATGTGATGGCTTCTATCACGGATCGTATTGATCAAGGGGAGATCATCGGCTCCTTTTGCCCAGGAGAATTCGATCTGAGTATTGGCGGCCGCAAATTTTGCGGAATCGCTCAGCGCAGACAACAGCTTGCCATTTCCGTACAAGCTTTCTTGATCGTAGAAGGCCGCGGCGAGGAGAAGGCTGCATTAGCTAGAGGATTTTATGAGAGAGCCGCAGAGTCAGCAACCAAGCAGGACTATCCCATTGTCGTACAGGAAAGTATGTCGAGCTTAGCTGAGTGCTTACACCTGCCAATAACAGCGGAGCAATTTGTGGAGCAGTTGCGACAGGTGTTGGGCAGCGCAGGGTTTCCGTTTAGCCAAGCTGAGGACATCGCAGGGTATCCCACTGAATCGCAGGTGCATGACATGATCACTTTGATGAAGGAACGCTATGCGATCTCATCCTAAAAAATAATGAAGCGCGGCTGGCAACTCAACTTGCCAAAAGCCCCATATATGCTTGCCAGGTTTCTCTATATAGTGAAGCGTGGCATTTTTGTCTTGCAAAAAAGTGTGTGTCAGTCTGTTTTCTCGGACGAAGTCGAAGGTACCGCGCTCTGTAGTCACGTCTGTTTCATCTGTTCCAATCAGCATATATAGCTCTAGCCACGATAAGTCGTCTTCTTGCTTAATTCTTTCGCGCGTGATGTCGAAAAATGCGCCTGACAAGGATATAACTCGGCAAAAAAGGCTAGGATAATCTAAGGCGAGATGCAAGGAAACTGTGCCTCCAAGCGAATCGCCTGCAAGAATACGTTCCGTTCGCTCTGTGCGGACTGGATAACGGCTTTCTACATAAGGGAGCAGTTCATCTGCGAAGAATTGACAGTAGGTATCGTGTCGCTCCCCTTCAGGCGCATATTCGGAGGTTCGATTCGTGATATTCACGTCGACACCTACCACGATGGCAGGCTCCAGATCCTCATCTAGGATTAACCTTGTAAGGGTTGTAGCAATTCGACCGAAATTAAAGAACTGTTCACCATCTTGACAGTAAATGACTGGATAGGAAAGCAGTTCGTTATAGCCAGGGGGGAGATAGATCCGCAGGGGACGATTTTCTCCGAGCAGGCTCGAGGTTATTTCATCTTTTACAATAGTACGCTTGTACAAACGGGAGTCATCTGACATCGTGGATCTCCTTCACAATTGAGGTAGGTGTATTATAGCAGTTGTTGTTTCCCTTTAAACTGTATTATATATTTTGTTAAACTGTACTATTCACTGACAGTAAAAAAGGTGAGATACCCCGTCGTTGCTGGTGTACAATTCACCAAAACAGGATTATAATAATACTATAACAGAAGTCCAGATAGTAGGCACCAAAATCATATAAGAGGTGAAATGGTATGAGTAAGCCACTTGTCAGCCAAGCAAATTATGAAGTGACCACAGAAAAGGTTGAGCCATTGCAGGTTCTTGCTCCAGACGGCACAGTCGTAAATCCCGATAAAATGCCTAAGCTTAGCGATGAACAACTAAAAGAATTAATGAGAAGAATGGTATTCACACGCGTATGGGATGAAAGAGCAGTTAATCTAGGTCGTCAAGGCCGTCTTGGTTTCTATGCACCAGTTTCTGGTCAAGAAGCATCCATGATTGGCAGCGAATTCGCCCTGAATAAAGACGATTTCATTTGCCCAGGTTACCGCGATATGCCGCAATTGGTATGGCACGGTCTTCCGCTATATCAAGCATTCTTGTATTCCCGCGGTCATCAACATGGCGGACAAATTCCGCAAGACGTTCATGTACTTATGCCGCAAATTATTATCGGCGCACAAATTCTTCACGCAACTGGCGTAGCTATGGCTTTCAAAAAGCGCAACCAACCGCGTGTAGCGATTACTTACACAGGTGACGGCGGAAGTTCCGAAGGTGACTTCTATGAAGGTATGAACTTTGCAGGGGCATTTAAGCTGCCTGTCATTTACTTTGTACAAAACAATGGTTACGCGATTACAACACCTTATTCGAAACAAACAGGAGCACTTTCTGTTGCACATAAATCCGTTGCTGCAGGTATCAAAGGCGTGCAAGTAGACGGCATGGACGTTTTAGCTGTTGTTCAAGCGGTTACGGAAGCGGCTGAAAGAGGACGCAGAGGCGAAGGCGCTACGTTGATTGAAGCATTGACATACCGTTTCCGTCCACATTCCTTGGCCGATGATACAACGAAATACCGTACGAAAGACGAAGAGTCCGATTGGGAGCCAAGAGATCCGCTTACACGTATGCGTTTGTTCTTGACGAAGAAAGGTCTTTGGAGCGAAGAAGAAGAAGCTGCCGTGAAGGAAGAAGCGAAAGCTACTGTTGCTGAGCACATCAAGAAAGCAGAAGAAACAGAGAAAATGACAGTCGCTGGTTTGATCGACTCCATGTTCGAAGTGACACCTTCACATTTGGAAGAACAAAAAGAACTGTATAAATAGAGAGTAAACGTACGAAACAAGTTTTAACTTTAGGAGGCACAGAGTAGTCATGGCACAAATGACAATGATTCAAGCGATAAAAGACGCGATGCGCGTAGAATTAGAAAGAGATCCTAATGTTATTTTGTTCGGTGAAGACGTTGGTAATGTTGGTGGCGTGTTCCGTGCGACAGAAGGTTTGCAAAAAGAATTCGGCGAAGAGCGTGTATTCGATACGCCTCTGGCTGAGTCCGCAATCGGCGGACTTGCGGTTGGTTTAGGCGTACAAGGCTTCCGCCCAATCGCTGAGATCCAATTCGTAGGTTTCATTTACGAAGCACTTGACCAAATTTGCGTGCAAGCGGCTCGTATGCGTTACCGTTCTGGCGGTCGTTATAACTCTCCAATCGTATTCCGTACACCATTCGGTGGCGGTGTTAAAGCGGCTGAGCTTCATACCGATGCACTAGAAGGTCTACTTGTTCAAACACCAGGTATTAAAGTAGTTGTTCCTTCCAACCCTTACGATGCAAAAGGACTTCTTATTGCAGCTATTCGCGATAATGACCCTGTTTTCTTCATGGAGCATTTGAACTTATACCGTGCATTCCGCGGCGAAGTACCAGAAGGTGAATACACCGTAGAACTGGGTAAAGCAAATGTGGTTAAAGAAGGTTCCGACGTTACGATCATTACTTACGGCGCCATGGTTCACACATCCATGAAGGCTGCTGAAGAAATTGAAAAAACAGAAGGCGTGAAAGTCGAAGTTATCGACCTTCGTACACTTCTTCCATTGGATATCGATACAATTGTAACTTCCATTAAGAAAACAAATCGCGCGATTATCGTTCAAGAAGCACAAAAAACGTCTGGAGTAGCTGCAGAGGTTATTGCTCAAATTAACGAAAAAGCGATTCTTCATCTGGAAGCTCCAGTTCTGCGTATTGCGCCACCAGATACGGTTTATCCGTTCGCACAAATCGAAGATGCTTGGTTGCCAAGTCCAGCAAGCGTTATTGCTGGAATTAAGAAAGTTCTCGAATTTTAATTCACCTAGTCGAAGGTAACAGGAGGTCGTACACGTGGCATTGTTTGAATACAAGTTCCCAGAGCTTGGTGAAGGCATACATGAAGGCGAGATCGTAAAAATGTTAGTTAAAGCGGGTGACACCGTAACTGACGAAACGATTCTTATGGAAGTACAGAACGATAAAGCAGTCGTTGAAGTTCCTTGTCCTGTAGAAGGCAAGATCGTCAGCGTTGCCGTCAAAGATGGACAAGTGTGCACGATCGGTGAGCTCGTGATGACGATCGAAGTGACAGGCGAGATGCCTGCTGCTTCTATGCATCACGGTTCCAGCCACGCGGCACCAGCCGTGGCGGTAGCAACTCCGCCTGCTGCGGCACCAGCGCCGGCAGCAGTAGCGGTAGCAGCGCCTCCGGCCGCTGCAGCTGTACCAGCAGCCGCGCCAACAGGTGGCGCGGGCCGCGAAGTGCTTGCGACGCCTAGCGTGCGCAAGCTGGCAAGAGAGAAAGGCATCACACTCGCAGAGGTGACGCCTACAGGGAAGCACGGCCGCGTAACACGCGAGGACGTGCTTGGCTTTACAGGAGCAGGCACTGTGAGTGCTCCTGCAACAACAGACGCAGCTCCAGCAGCGTCTGAAACAACAGCAACACCTTCAGCTAGCGCGCAGGTCGTAACAGCTGGCGATCGCGTCGAAGAACGGATTCCGTTCAAAGGCATCCGCAAAATCATCGCGAACGCGATGGTGAAATCGGTGTACACGGCTCCGCACGTGACATTGATGGATGAGATCGACGTGTCGGCACTTGTCGCTCTTCGTGAGCGTACGAAGCCGCTCGCAGAGAAAAAAGGCGTGAAATTGACGTACCTTCCTTTCATCGTGAAAGCATTGGTTGCAGCTTGCCGTCAATTCCCGGTCATGAATGCGATGATCGACGAAGAGAAGCAAGAAATCGTCTACAAAAAGTACTACAATATCGGGATCGCAACAGATACAGAGAACGGCTTGCTCGTTCCAGTTATCCATGATGCTGACCGTAAAAACGTATGGTCGATCGCTTCTTCGATCAAAGATTTGGCTCTTCGCGGACGCGACGGCAAATTGGCGGCGAATGAATTGAAAGGCAGCACGATCTCCATCACGAATATTGGTTCCGTTGGCGGTATGTTCTTCACCCCGGTTATCAACTTCCCAGAAGTTGCGATCCTAGGTGCAGGCCGTATCACGGAGAAGCCTGTTGTGAAAAACGGACAAATCGTTGCCGCACACGTAATGGCACTTTCCTTGAGCTTCGATCACCGTATCGTCGATGGAGCGACAGCACAAAGCTTCTTGAACTACATCAAACAGCTTCTGGCTGATCCAGAGCTTCTCGTCTTGGAGGTGTAACAGCATGGTTGTAGGAGATGCTTCTTTAGATATAGATTTGTTGGTCATCGGTGCAGGCCCTGGCGGTTACGTAGCCGCCATTCGGGCTGCTCAACTAGGTCAAAGCGTTCTTATTGTTGATAAAGACGCATGGGGCGGCGTTTGTTTGAACCGCGGCTGTATCCCTTCCAAAGCTTTGATTTCTGCAGCACACACGTATGAGCATGCTCAGCATGCGGATAGCATCGGTATTTCCGTAGAGAACGTGAAAGTGGACTTTGCGAAGGTACAAGCTTGGAAAAACAGCATTGTTGCCAAACAAACAGGCGGCGTAAGCGGCTTGCTCAAAGGCAACAAGATTCAAACCTTCCAAGGTGAAGCGATGTTTATCAACGAGCACGAAGCACGTGTGTTCAATGATGCAGAAGCACCGCGTTACCGCTTCAAAAACTGTATTATTGCAACGGGTTCCCGTCCGATTGAGTTGAAAGCTTTCCCTTATGGCGGAAGAATCATCTCTTCGACAGAAGCGTTGAACTTGCCTGAAATTCCGAAAAGCATGATCGTGATCGGCGGCGGCTATATCGGGATCGAGCTTGGTCAAACGTACGCGAAATTCGGAACGAAAGTAACTGTGTTGGAAGGCTCTGATCACGTGCTTCCAGGCTTCGAGAAAGAATTGACGAAGCTGGTTGCTAAGAACTTAGAGAAAGTTGGCGTAGAGGTTCATACTGAAGCGTTAGCGCAATCCTGCACGAAAACAGACAACGATGTAACGGTAACATTCACAGTTAAAGGTGAAGAGAAACAAGTCACTGCGGATTACGTTCTTGTAACCGTTGGTCGTCGTCCGAACACAGATGGCGAGCTTGGTCTAGACCTGATTAACTTGAAAATGACAGACCGCGGTCTAATCGAAGTCGATAACCAAGGTAGAACAAGCATTCCTCACATTTTCGCAATCGGTGATGTTGTTCCTGGTCTTTCCTTGGCGCACAAAGCTTCCTATGAGGCAAAAGTGGCGGCTGAAGCGATTGCGGGTCACGCAAGCATCGTTGATTACAAAGCAATGCCAGCAGTTGTTTTCTCCGATCCGGAAATTGCTGGTGTAGGTCTAAGCGAAACGGAAGCGAAAGCGCAAGGAATCAATGTTACCATCGGTAAATTCCCTTACGCGGCTAACGGACGTGCGAACTCTTTGAATGCGGCTCAAGGCTTCGTGAAGCTTGTCGGCGACAAAGAAACAGGCCAATTGCTTGGTGGTCAAATCGTAGGTCCAGAAGCTTCTAACTTGATCGGTGAGCTTGCTCTAGCTGTTGAGATGGGCGCTAATCTGGAAGATATCGCACTAACCATTCACGCACATCCAACATTAACAGAAATGATCATGGATGCCGCTGAAGGTGCGCTTGGACACCCGATTCATCAGCTTGGTAAATAGGTTTAATTTGGTTTCCATTACCTTTAGATAAAAGTCCCGAGAGTTGGCTGTAAAGCCGCTCTACGGGACTCTTTTAATTTAATGGGCGATATAAAGAGATGAGGCTAATTGACGCCCCGAATCGGCTGCTTATATAATTTGGAGAGCAAGTCATGCACGCTAAAATGTTGGGAGCGTTGAAGATGCATACATCGAAACCGATCGTATTCGGACACCGTGGTGCGGCTGGGGAAGCGCCAGAGAATACACTGGCCTCCTTTGCAGTGGCCTTAGAACAAGGCGCACAGGCTATTGAGCTGGATGTACATATCACGAAGGATGGCGAAATCGTCGTATGCCATGACGGAACCTTAGATCGAACGACGAATGGTTCAGGACTCATTTGTGATCATAATTGGAAAGACATTCAGCTACTAGATGCGGGAGCTTGGTTTTCGGAGAAATTCTTAGGGGAACGCATACCGCTCCTTAGTGAGGTGTTCGATTTAGTGCCGCGTGGCACGCTTATCAATGTGGAAGTGAAGCATGCCTATGAGGGACGAATGGAGAAGGAGCTGCTGGCGTTTTTGCGTGAGGCCAAGCGGTATGAGGACGTCGTTGTTTCATCTTTTGACCATAAAGTGATTCAGCGGTTAAAAAGGGCAGAACCTGCGTTGAAGGTAGGCTTGTTGTACGAAGCAAATCTCAGTGACCATGCCGGGTATGCGAAGCAAGTCGGTGTGGATATCTTTTCCTTGCATCCGTATTATCGCCACATTGCAAAAGAAGATGTTGCTTTGGCGAAAGAAGCGGGCTTTGCTGTTTATCCCTATACCGTTAATGAGTTATCCGATTACAAAATCATGATTGAAGCTGGAGTTTCCGGTATTATTACGAATTTCCCAGGCAGGCTGAGGGAGTATTTGGAAACATAACTAAGAATAAATGGACCGAAGCATACACATGCCGAGGTCTTATTTCTTTTTCGTGCATACAATGAACTATTGACAGACTCGATAGAGATACCAATAGGGGGAATTCCCATGTTCAAATGGATGTTCGTTACGCTAGTAAGGCCTCTTCTTTCGTGCTTGCGTTTGTTAGTGCGGGTAGCCTTTAAAGTGAAAGTGACGGGCATGGAGAATCTCGTTCTGACGGGTAAAACAGTGCTCATCCCGAATCACGTATCGTTGTTGGATGCGGTGTTGCTCGCCTTGATTTTGCCTAAGGACGCGGCATTTGTTGTTAATACGAACATTGCGAAGCGTTTTGCGTGGGCACTCCTTTTCAGAGCTCATATCGCGGTAGATCCGACGAATCCTTATGCTGTTCGCACAATGCTGAAAACGATACATGCAGGGATACCTCTCGTTATTTTCCCAGAAGGACGTATCACAACGACAGGTGGCATGATGAAAATATACGGCGGCATCGGGTACATTGCACTCCGAGCTCAGGCTCGTATTGTGCCGATCGCCATCCATGGTTTGGAGCATTCGAAGCTATCATATTTGCGTGGAAAAATAAAACAACGATGGTTCCCGAAGGTAGAGATCGCTTTTGGCGATGCGTTTCAAGTCCCGGCAGGGGATGAGCGGTTTACGAAGAAAGTTCAAAAGGAGCAGGCGACGGAGTTTATCCGCAATAAGCTGCTGCGACATCTCTTGGATAGCCGACTCGAGCCTGAGCATAATTTATTCAACGAGCTGCTGATGGCGGCTCAAAGGCACGGTCCAGCCACGGTCATTTGTGAAGATGTCCTGAGTAATTCTGCTTTGACGTATCGGAAGCTTCAATTGACTAGCTATACGTTGGCTATTCGGTTGGGGAAGCTTCTAGCAGAGCAGAAGCGGGTAGCCGTACTGTTACCCAATGCCGCGGGGCATGTGGTGACATTATTTTCGCTATACCGATTAGGGATTACGCCAGCGATATTGAATTACTCAGCCGGCCGGCAGGCTATGCTGGACGCTTGTGAAACAGCTGAAGTGAAGATGGTGTTGACGTCCAAGGCATTTATCGAGAAAGCGGGTCTTTCGGATTTTATCCAAGGTGCTAGCGGTTCCTTCAATGTTATTTATCTCGAAGATGTCAAGGAAGCGCTAAGCTTGAATGAGAAGCTTGCTGGCCTGTTTCACTTCTTACTACAGAAGAAAGGGCCAGTGGGTCCTGGTCAGAATGAAGTTGTTCTATTCACATCAGGCAGTGAGAGTAAACCGAAGGGTGTCGTTCTGACACATCGTAATATATGCGCGAATATTCAGCAGGCGAGGCTTGTCATCGCTTTTAATAGTTCAGACCGTGTGCTTGGCAGTATGCCCATGTTTCATTCATTCGGATTGACAGCGGGTACAATGCTCCCGATACTGACGGGGGTGAAGTTGGTTTTATATCCCAATCCCTTGCATTATAAAGTCATTCCAGAACTCGTGTATGATCGGAATATTACGATTCTATTCGGTACGTCAACGTTTCTAGGAGCGTATGCCAGAACGGCACATTCCTATGATTTTGCCCATTCGTTGCGGTATGTTGTAGCGGGTGCTGAAAGACTGAAAGATGAGGTTCGACAGGTTTGGCAGGATAAATTCGGCATTCGAATTTTGGAGGGCTACGGTACGACGGAGACGACGCCTGTTATTTCTCTAAACACACCGATGAATGTGAAAAAAGGCTCTGTTGGCAAAATACTGCCAGGGATAGACGCCGTTGTGGAAGAAGTGGAAGGGATTGCGACAGGTGGTCATTTGCTTGTTAGAGGTCCGAATGTCATGAAAGGATATTTGATTCATAGCAAGGGCTTCGTACCTGTTTCCGAGTGGTATAGCACCGGTGATATTGTTACCTTGGATGATCAAGGATACCTGTACATTCAAGCGCGTTTGCAGTCTTTTGCTAAAATCGGCGGGGAAAAAGTGTCCCTTCTGATGGTGGAAGAGCTCGTATCAAGGAGCTTGGTGGCACCTGCCGTCTGCGCTGCGGTACATGTGCCAGATCGACGAAAGGGCGAGCGAATCATCGTGTTTCATACGAGTAAGATGAGTCCGCTTGAAACGCTGCGTGAGTCGATGAGACAGGAGGGGCAACCAGCAATTTATATGCCTTCTGAGCTTCGGTATATCGATAAGCTGCCGCTGCTCGGTAGCGGAAAGATTGACTACGTGACGCTGAAGCAATGGGCATTGAAGAACAATGATGGGCATACCGATGGTGGAACACATGGGCATAAAGATGGAGGAACACCCACAGCTTAAGCTGTGGGTGTTGGTCTGATTACGGAAATGACAGCAGGAATGAGTTCGATTTGCAAAGGGGTGGAGCCTGCGAACTCCCCGTCTGCTTGGACAAGCAAGGGTTTCTCTGTCCGTATGGAAATAGACGTTCCTTTATAAAAAGAAACAGCAGGATGCTGAGTATGCTTACCTTGGTACACCGTGAAAAGAACAGGCAGAAGACGGAAGCGGCCTTTACTTTGAATGATTATAACATCTGCGATACCGTCGGTTGGGCTTGCTGTCGGGCAAATTTGAATTGAACCTCCGTAAAAAGGGATATTTGCAACGGCTGCTAGCCACATGTCAGGCAACTCATGTACGCTGCCGTCTACTTCTAACCATGCTGTTGAAGGTTGATAGGTTGCGAATACACGGAGTATAGAAATGAAATAGGATAGTTTACCTAGTCCTAGGCGGTTTAAGAGCTTTTTGTAGCTGGCTTCGTTTGTCAGTTTGGCAACCCTCCCGTCAAAGCCTGCGCCGATGCTATTCACAGCCACTTGATTGTGAACGGCTTGTAAGAGGTCAATTTGCACTGTACTGGGGGCATTTAAGGCGATTTGAAGAGCTTCAAGCGGATGATTAGGGATGCCATAGGCTTTGGCAAAATCATTGCCCGTTCCTGCTGGGATCACCGCGATGGGGCAGGTGGTTTCCTTGTTTTGAAGCTGCCAAATTCCACCTGCCGCCTCATGAATGGTACCGTCACCGCCAATAACGATAATTTTATGGACATCATGTTCTTGAATCAGGGTCATGGCATGTTGCGTGGCTTCACCAGCTTTTGTCGTCAATTTTGCTAGATAAGAGATTTGTTGTGCTTGGAGGTAGGATTGAATTTCGCTCCATATGTTAGCTCCTCTGCCATTGCCTGAAAGCGGGTTCACGATGATTCCGATTGATTTCATGGATATTTGCCCCTTATCTTTTCTCTGAAGTGGAAATATTTTGAAAGTGAATTGATTGTTGTATAAAGGTTTTTGATGAATTTTCTTTACATAAGGGGCACTGTTTTGTAAAATAAACCATAGGTAAATTAATTTTTCCTGATGTTAGATTTTATGTCATTTAAAAGACTACTTTGTGATTTACACTCGGGGGGAGAATGGTTAACTTTGAAATTCAATTCGAAATTAAGCAGCATGAATAGTACGGGAAAGCTGAACGTCAACCTGTCCATCCTTCGTCATCTTAAACTTCGTTTTAAGCTGTTGTTAATGAATGCGATAGCTATCTTATTCTTATTAATTGTAGGTATAACTGGCTATTATTATATGGACAAGATGTCTAGTAATTCTACTAGAATGTACGAGGAAAGTCTGCTTTCTGTCAAATGGATTAATCAAATAAAATCAAATTTCAATGAAACCGAATCGAATTTGCTTGAAATGATGCTGTCCACGGATGTGAAATATAAGGTCAAACTTAAAGCGAAGTTAGATGAGAACGCGGCTACAAATAAAGAATTAGTTACGAAAATTGCGGGAATTCCTCTTAATGAGGAAGAGGCCGGAGCCTTCAAAAGTTTCGAGGAGCTGAATCTGAAGTATCGTGAAGTCGTTACAAAAACGATCGAGCAAGCGACGCAAAATAATCAAGTTGCCTATCAAATCTATAACAATGAAGTATCCCCTCATGGTGATAAAACGGTAGAAGCGTTGGATATGCTCGTCGGACTCAAAGAATCCGCTGCTGAACAATTCCAGAAATCGAGCAGTTCCGATTCAGCCACTTCTCATTTGGTCATTATTTTAACGATCATCATCGCGATTGTGGTAATGACTTTGGGCGCATTGGCCCTGAACATGATCATTTCTACGCCAATTCGCAGACTTCAAGAAAACATGGAAAAAGCAGCTGACGGTGATCTGTCTGTTAAAGGGGACTACCCTTATGATGATGAGGTTGGTAAGCTAACCCATTCCTTTAATGTGATGACGGAGAGCTTACGCAGTTTGGTTATGCAGATTGCTGATAATGCGTTGACGTTATCTGCAAGTTCGGAAGAGCTGCTAGCGAGTTCGGAGCAAAGTTCTTTAGCAGCGAAGCAGGTGGCTACGTCAAGTCAGCAGCTGTCGGAGGATTTCGATAAGCAATTTGCTGGTGTGACACAAGCGAATGAGGCTGTTGGTCTTATGCTGACGAGTACGAAGCAAATTGATGAGTCTGCGCAAGTGGTTGCTACTCTCGTGAATCAAGCGACGCGAGCAGCTCAGAACGGAAAGCAATCCGTGGTGTCTATCGCGGGCCAAATGTCTGAGATATCCGAAGCGGTTCGTGATGTGAACGTGGTTATCGAAGCTTTGGGGCAAAATGCACACAAAATCGGTGAAATCGTCAATGTCATTAATGAGATTTCGACACAAACGAATCTGCTTTCGTTGAACGCAGCGATTGAAGCGGCACGTGCTGGGGAATCCGGGCGTGGCTTCGCGGTTGTTGCTGGGGAAGTGCGTAAACTGGCCGAGCAGTCGTCCACATCCGCACGTAACATTACGGATCTGGTGTTGACCATTCAAAGACAGATCAATCAAGCGGTAAGCTCCATGCATACAGGAGCAGGGAAAGTGCAAGAGGGATTGACGATTTCGGAGGAAGCGCAAGAATCGTTCGTACATATCGAGACTTCTGTCGAGAAAGTGAATGCGAAAGTGGAAGATGTGAATCGGAGCATTCACCAACTCGTGGATGCGAACTTGCGCATCGAGCAGGTGATGCGCATTGTGAGCTCCGTGTCGGAGACGGGGATTTCCGTTAGCCAAGAGACATCCGCTGCGAGCCAGCAGCAAATGTCGACCACGGAGGAAATCGAGAATTCCGCGAAGTCCTTAGCAGGACTGGCGGAGGAATTGCAAATTTCGTTGCAGAAATTTAAGGTGTAGAGTGGACCCGCGGGCATTGTGCCTGCGGGTTTTTGTGGTTTGGGGGAGGAGGCGTGAAGGGGACAAGCCCGAAGCTTATCGAAAAGTGCGCCGCTTATTGAGCACACGAACCCGTACCCCGTAATCCGTAACCAGGAAGCGCGCAACACCAAAATCCGCCCCCGACCACCTAATTATGATAAGGCCCAGGCGCGCGAAATAATGAAAATCATCACTACAGTCGGGGAAAGGCGAAAACTGATCTCTGTAGTGATGAAAAACACGCTTAGAGAAGGTGGAGAGCGCCGAAACCGCCGAATCCTTTGCTGAAATGATGAAAAACATCACTACAGACGGGGAAAGACGAAAACTGATCTCTGTAGTGATGAAAAACACGCTTAAAGAAGGTGGAGAGCGCCGAAACCGCCGAATCCTTTGCTGAAATGATGAAAATCATAACTACAGACGGAGAAAGGCGAAAACTGATCTCTGTAGTGATGAAAAACACGCTAAGAGAAGGTGGAGAACGCCGAAACCGCCGAATCCTTTGCTGAAATAATGAAAATCATAACTACAGTCGGGGAAAGGCGAAAACTGATCTCTGTAGTGATGAAAAACACGCTAAGAGAAGGTGGAGAACGCCGAAACCGCCGAATCCTTTGCTGAAATAATGAAAATCATAACTACAGACGGGGAAAGGCGAAAACTGATCTCTGTAGTGATGAAAAACACGCTTAGAGAAGGTGGAGAGCGCCGAAACCGCCGAATCCTTTGCTGAAATGATGAAAAACATCACTACAGTCGGGGATAGGCGAAAACTGATCTCTGTAGTGATGAAAAACACACTTACAGAAAGTGGAGAGCGCCGAAACCGCCGAATCCTTTGCTGAAATGATGAAAAACATCACTACAGACGGGGAAAGGCGAAAACTGATCTCTGAAGTGATGAAAAACACGCTTACAGAAGGTGGAGAGCGCCGAAACCCCCGAATCCTTTGCTGTTGGGGATTTATGAAACACATTAGCCCATCAATTGCTGAAGCGCTTCATCGGTTGGACGGAAGCATCTAATCCGCTTAATTCCTTTTCCGACGGGTTCAATGATCCTCTTCTCATGCATGGCTTTTAGTATTTGTCGTGCTTTCTGTTCTTTTACAGATAGTGCCTGACAAACATCGTTTGTTGTTAGGGATGTCTCAAGGTTAAGGGCATATCGCAAAACTTCCTTCTCCATGTAGTTCATCGAAATGTTTGAATCGCCTATTTCCATGCTAAGATAACGGCCCATGAATTGTTGTAATACTTGTTGACACATGCGCGGGCGATCTTTGATATCGTCGTAGGAGAAACGGAGTACTCTCCATCCATCGATGATGAGGTGGTTCTGGCGAAGGAGCTGATCGGAGAATTGGGTGCGGCTAATTTGCGAAGCGTGGGTTGTGAATCCATCAATTTCGATGACAAGTCTAAGTGTATGTTTGATAAAAGCAAAGTCAATGAATCGCGTGCCATCCCGGAAGTCTTTCACTTCATATTCGGGATGAAGGTCATTGAAATGTTTAAATGCAGGCCACCAAACATGCAAAAGAAATAGTTTCTCAGCATGACTGTGGCCCTCCAGCAGCCTGCGAAGAGAGTCACCTTTTCGAGTAGATGCGTGGTAAGTCATAAATCCTTCATGAGCTAATTCAAATGATCTTCTCAACTAAGTGCCTCCTTGAAATAAATAAAGCCGCTTCTCTAAATCAACCTAGGCTGAAATTAGAAAAGCGGCGTATTCTTTACGACCAACTATTTATATATAATAGCACACACACGCCGTATATCACCACAGTATTGACACACATATACAATTATTATATAATACTAAAGTTGATTGAAATGAAACCATATAAACACTTCATATTTAGCCTCATTTACCCCACACGAACGATTAGCGAGAAGAAAGTAACCCCCTCTCCTTGTTTGTTTTTCTCCCAATGCGCAGTCCATCAGCTCATTTATGGTAAACCCGAGGCAACGTAAGTGTTTCGGCAGTAAGTGTTTGTAACGCAATTCGCACTGGCGCGGTCATTGGAGCCGCAAGGATGAAAGAGAGGTAGGGCTTTCATTGTTTTGATTCCAACACATGAATTACGCAATTTCATAGAGATCAATTGATAGTAGATAGATCGTTTTCGTGCTGATGAGGTGCGGGAACGATTTTTTATGTTGTGCTTTTGTAGTCGGACCCTTGTTTTTGCACTTTTGTGATAGAAATCGTCTAATGGCTGGTGAATCCTGCCTAGTTCCTTTACAATAAAATAAAATCAACCGATGGTTTGTTAAAAATGTTAGTGAAAAGAGGCACAACTACCGATGACCGAACATCGCTTTGAGCTCAAAGCAACATGGACTGGCGGGCTAGACGGAACGGGCCACATTCAGGCGGGAAGCCTCACAACGCCAATTTCCGTTCCAAATGAATTTGATGGTCCAGGCATCGGATCGAATCCGGAAGAAATGCTGCTCGGTGCCGCGGCAACCTGTTACATCATCACTTTAGGTGCGCTGCTCCAGCGGACAGGAATCCTTTCCCTTGAGCTCCACTCCAACATCTATGTACAGAACCGACCTACGATGAAAGTGAATGCGATCATTCACCGCCCCCTCATCACTGTGCCCCCTCAAACGACCGAAGCGCAATTGGATAAAATAAATAAAGCGGCCATTCGTGCTGAACAAACTTGTATGATTAGCAAGGCATTGCGAGGCAATGTACATATTAGCGTTGAACCAGATATTCGAATCTTGGATGTGTAGACAAGTCTATCTAGAAGGAGAGCAGCGCAGCGATGAATCTGAACAAAAAAGTATTTATCGGTTTTTTACTTTTCATTATCATCCCTTTATTCGTCCTCGGGTCAGCGGTGTACACAGTCTCCCAACAGCTTATTGAGAAGAAATATGGTGATTTAACAGAAGTAACGCTGCAAGCGATCTCACGAAATATTTATTACATGTTCAAGGAAGCGAACTATTTCTCCGATTTCTGGATGGTGAAAGATAGCATTCAAGGCATCTATCGTACGATAGATACCGTTAAGACGAACGCCGACTCGCTGTCCTCGTATGATTTGAATACGTTCGATACGCTGCTTCGCGGCTCAATCCTCACATACTCGCCTGTACAGTCGGTTGTCATTTATAACAATGCCGGCAAATCCTTCAGCGCAGGCCGCACGAGCGGAAGCACGATTCCATGGTCGACGATTCAGCAAAGTATGGCCTTCCAGCGCATTCAGGAGCTAAATGGCAGCCCTCTGTGGATTGGACCCTCCGAGTTCAAGGAGTTCGGTTCAGGCCGCGGGGAATTTTATCAAGCGCGAATGGTCAAGGATTTTTGGACGATGGATAACCTAGGGTATATGCTGCTGAAATTTAAATTTAATGAGCTGGATCAGATTTTCAAATCCTTCAATACGAATGAGCAAAGCTCCAAGCGGTATCTGCTGATCAACAAGAATGGCCTTATTTTTTACGATAATAAGCAAAGTTTAGATGGAGCCAATATTCTGCAATTAACGCAGGGTAAATTGGATCTCGGACTAAAGAATTACAGCTTTCAGGCCGATTTCCAAAATGAAAAAAGCCTCATTTCCCTGTATCATTTAAATATTAATCAGATGGGTGTTCAGGACTGGAGTGTCGTGTCCATAACCTCATGGAAATATGTCGCTGGGGAAATTGAGACGATTATGAAGCTCGTAGCGGGAATAACATTTATTTGTTTGTTCTTTGCACTGGTGTATAACCTCGTCTTCGTAAGACGGATTATTCAATTGATCTTACGCATGCTGTCCTCGATGAAAAAAGTAGAGCGGGGCGATCTGACTACGCGCATGGAAGTGAGCGGGAAGGACGAAACGACAGCGTTGGCGAGAGGATTTAACAGCTTGGTCTTAAGGGTCGAGGATCTTCTTGAAGAGGTGAAGCGTCAGCAAGACCGCAAAAACAAGGCGGAGCTTATGCTGCTGCAAGCGCAGATTAAGCCTCATTTCCTTTTTAATACACTCGAATCGATCAATGTGCTAGCCATCCAAAACCAAGGGAAGAAAGTCAGCCAAATGGTTGTTCGACTAGGGAATTTGCTGCGGATCGGGATGGAAAATCGGGAAGAAATTACCCTAAAGCAAGAGCTTGAGCATTTGCGCAGCTACTTGGAAATCCAGGAGTTCCGCTTTGAGGATCAGTTTCAATATACGATCGAGGCGCCGGACGAGCTGCTGTATGAGAATATTTTGAAGCTGACGCTTCAGCCTTTGGTCGAGAACAGCTTGCAACATGGCTTCGAACCGATTGATTATATGGGACTCATCACGGTGAAGGTTGTCGATGAAGGTGACCGGATTGGCTTGTACGTTACAGATAATGGCGTCGGGATTAGTAACGAAAAGCTAGCGAAATTCCATTATAAAACAGAGCTGGAGACGCCTTTTCATGAAATTCTGGAATCGAATGAAGAGCGGAGAGGGCTTGGCGTAAGCAATGTTGCGGATCGGGTCCGAATTCAATATGGTGAGCACTACGGGATGTTTATTTGTTCCCAAGAAGGTCAAGGTACGACGATGAAGGTTGTAATTCCGAAAAGGAAGAGGGATATCCAATGAGGTTGAAGGCCATTTTGGCGGATGATGAGCCTAACATTTTACGGAATTTGCAGGCGGTTATTCCATGGGAAGAACTCGAAATTGATATTGTAGGCAAAGCCAAAAACGGGCTTGAAGCCTTGGAACTCTGTGTTCAGCATATTCCGGATATCGTGATGAGTGATATTCGGATGCCGCAAATGGACGGAATTACGTTTATCCATAAGCTTCGGGAAATCAATGAGGACTGCACGGTGCTGATGGTGACGGGGTATCAGGATTTTGAATATGTTCGTTCGCTTCTGAGAGCGGGAGTAAGTGATTATATCCTAAAGCCGATCAATTACGAAGAGCTAGAGAACTCGATCCGTAAGCTGGCCCTCGAAATTCGAGCCAAAAAACAGAATCATCAGGAGGAGCTCCTTAAATGGGGGAGAATCAGAAGCTTGGCCTACGAGAAGATTTTGCAGGATATTATCTTGGACTATACCGATATCACAGCGAATACACAGCTTCCTATTGATCATGGTGATCTGGAGACGCTGAGATATGTATGTGTGATTATTGACGTGGATAATTACTCCCAGAAATCGTTGCTTTGGACAGAGCAAGAACGTAAGCTATGGAACTTCGCTGTGCGGAATGTCCTGCAAGATTCCTTGGCAGACGAGAAATCGCAGCTTACCGTTCTTCAGATGCGCGAAGGGGAATGGTCGCTGCTCATGGAATGGAAGGACGCAGACCCTAACATCGTCGAATCGAAGTTGAGTGATTTAGCAGCTAAGCTTCAGCAAAATGTTCTTCAATCTGTGAAGCTGGGCATCAGCGTGGGCTATTTTCCTGGGCCGATCGGATTGCAACAGCTTGCGGATACGTATAGAAAACTGCAACGATTCATGCAGCTGAATTTAGATAAGCGTCAATCCGTGCTTCTTTACAAAGAGACCAAAGAAACAGCGGACGC
Organism: Paenibacillus sp. J22P143; assembly: GCF_059692035.1. Classification (NCBI taxonomy): domain Bacteria; kingdom Bacillati; phylum Bacillota; class Bacilli; order Caryophanales; family Paenibacillaceae; genus Paenibacillus; species Paenibacillus sp. J22P143. Next base: position 428,274 of record NZ_JCAUAQ010000003.1, on the reverse strand, counting down.
GAATAGCTCGCTTTGGTTTTTGGTAGAGGAAATTGTAACAGGACTGAAGCAGCTGAACCGTATCAAAACCGAAGATGCGCTTGCTCGTCTAAAGTTACTGCTGGAAGGTCTATCGGAGAGCTCCTTTGCTAGAGCTTATCAGATGCTGCACTATTTAATCCTGCATGTGCTGCGTGAGCTGCGCGAGATGAATGCACTTGATAGTCAAGAGGAAGAACAGATTTGGCGTGAGCTGGATAAAAGCGAAAGTATCCAGCATTTGCTGCAGGTTATGGTACAGCTTGTATCGATCGGGCTGGAGGGTACGAACAAGAAGAAGAATAGTGAGCTGCTGATGACGGCTGCCAAGGAATATATCCGAACGAATTATTCGACTGATTTTGGCATCGAGGATATTGCAAGCAGCCTAGGGATTAGCTCGAGTTATTTCAGTTTGTTATTTAAGCAGCATTTTGGGGAAACCTTTGTGGAGCATGTAACGAAGCATCGGATGGAGCAGGCGAAATCCCTGTTACTTCACAGTGACAAAAGCATTACCGATATTGGAAAATGCGTTGGCTACATCGAACGGCGTTATTTTACCAAAGTATTTCAGAAGTTTACTGGCGAAATTCCTTCCGAGTATCGGGATAAGCGAAAGGAAGGGAACTAGAGGAATTTGCCCCTAGATTAGGAATTTATCTGTCTTTAGTACGTACAAGGGTTCAATTATACTTAAATGGTAAGCTTAAAGGAGAACCAAGTGGATGAGAAAACGAACGTTTATTTGGCGCACAGGTGCCGTGGCTCTCACTTTCATGCTGTCGGCGTGCAGTATTCTGCCGGGCAACTCGGATCCGCAAAGTGATGCGTCAGGTGGAAAAGGGTCCCAGAATGGACCTATACTGCTAACAATTCGACATACACAGGTGAAGGACACACAGAAGAAACGTCTGGCCATGCTGCAGGAGGTTGTGAAAGCGACCGAAGCGAAGGTGCCTGGCTTGACGATTACACTAGATGGTGTTGAGGATAAGGTGAATCGCTTCGAGAAGCTGCGAGCAGAGATGGCTGCGGGCAACCCGCCAGAAATATTTGATCTGTTCGGAGGCACGGACACGAAGGATTATGTGAAGGCGAATCGACTGCTGGATCTCACACCCATTCTGCAAGAGCTTGGATTAACGGATAAGTTCTATAGCTTTGAGGAGTTCAGTGTGAATGGCAAAATTTACGGGATTCCTATGGCGGGCTATGTGGAAGGCCTGTATTATAACAAAAAGATTTTGGCCGATCAGGGGATTAAGCTGCCCCAAACCTGGGACGAGCTTGTAGCCGCATCGGCGAAGCTGAAAGCTGCCCGAATTACCCCTTTTGCCATGGCAGCCAAAGATTCATGGGTAATTAATATGATGATTAATACAATGTGGGTACGTACAGCAGGTGAAGATTCGATCGAGGGCTTCTTGAATGGAAGCAAGCGTTGGACAGACCCTGCGGTATTGCAAGCTTTTGAACAGTATCAATCGCTCATTCAGAAGGACTATTTCCAAGAGGGCAGCCTAGCGCTTGCTTATGCGGAGCAGCAAAATACATTCAGCAGCGGAGGCGCAGCCTTCATGTTTGATGGCAGCTGGGCGAATACGCCGCTCCTAGATCCTGAGAAATCCGTCATTGCCCATGATGTTGGCTTCATGAACTTCCCATCCATGGGTGGCCCTGGTGATGGGTATATCAATGGGGGCTGGTCAAATGCCTATGGCTTCTCTCAAAAAGTCACGCCAGAGCAATTGATTGCGATCAAAGAATTTATTAAACAAATGTACAATGAGTCCATGCAAAAAAGACAACTCGTTGAGGAAGGTATGCCTCCCGCCATGAAGCTGCAGGATACGAGTCAAGTGAATCCATTGATTACCGAAATTTTGAATGTGTTTGCGAATAGCAAGGGAACCTTTCCTGCTTTCGATTCCCGGATTCAAACGAAGGTCAGAGAGAAACTTGAACGTGGGATGCAGGAGTTACTTGGCGGAAGAACAGATCCGGCCTCACTTATGGCGGATTTGCAGAAACAGCAGGAGGCTTCGAATAAAGAAGAAATACTACCAAATAGTAGTAGGATGACATATGAACAAAATGGGAAGAAATGCATGGGCCTATACGCTTTTTACCTTACCGACGCTGCTCATATTCGTGATTTTTTTCATCTATCCGATGCTGATGTCGCTGCGTTACGGCTTCACGAAATGGAATGGCATTTCCCCTGCAAGGTTTAATGGGTTGGATAATTTCATAACAGCCTTTCAAGATCCTTATTTTTGGATTGCTGTGCGTAATAATATGGTTTTCATTGTCTTCTCCATCGGGATCCAGATCCCCATTATTCTAGCCATTGCGCTGCTGGTGAGTAAAATAAAGCGTTGGATCGGATTTTATAAAACGCTGATTTTCCTGCCAACGATTCTCTCGACTGCGGTCGTAGGTGTGCTCTGGGAATTTATTTATCATCCACAGGCGGGGCTCCTTAACCAAGCCTTAGAAGCTGTCGGTTTAGCCAGCTGGCAGCATGCTTGGCTGGCAGATGGGGCGACGGCGATGCTCGCCATTTTGATCACAAATGCTTGGCAATGGATGGGGTTCTACGTGGTACTTGTGGTTTCCGCGATCTATGCCATTCCCAAACATCTGGTGGAAGCTGCTCAAATCGATGGTGCAGGCAGTGTCAGACAGGCATGGTCCATCATTCTGCCGCTTTTGAGACCCGTTATTTTCGTTATGATGCTCTTATCGATTACGGGCGGCATGAAAGCCATGGACATTGTGGTTGTCATGACGGGTGGAAATCCTTATGGAATTACGGAAGTTATGGCATCCTATATGATAAAAAAAGCTTATCGTATCGGTGAATATGGTTACGCAAACGGCATTGCCGTGCTGATCCTCCTTTTTACAGCTATGCTAACGTCTATATTCGGCTGGTTCACAAGAAAACCGGAGGAGGTGCGATTTTGAGAGGGAGCCTCCTGCGTCGTCTTTTCCCACATGCGGTATTATTGATCTACATTGGATTGATTTTATTCCCTTTAGGCTGGACGTTGAATTCGTCCTTCAAATCAAATAAAGAGATCATTACGGCGCCATGGTCCTTGCCTACAGAGCTCTCGTTATCGAATTACTGGAACGCTTGGACTGGCGCGCATGTGGGGCATTATTTTATGAATAGTGTCATCAACTCGACGGTTTCAGCGATTGTCTCACTAGCTTTAGGAACAGCGACCGCTTATGCGTTAACTCGGATGTCTTTCCCAAGGCTTAGTCTGGTTCTGAAAAGGATACTAATCCTTGCGCTGCTTGTACCAGCAGCGTCATTGCTAGTTCCCCTATATATGCTCCTTAGGAGCTTGCATCTGTATAACACATCGTTAGCTTTGATTCTTCCTTATGTGACATTAGGACTGCCTTGGACCGTATTCATGGTGAGCAGCTTCTTCACGTCCATTCCCAATGAGCTGGAAGAAGCGGGAATCATGGATGGGCTCTCCATTTATGGGTTGTTGTGGCGTGTGATCGTCCCCATTTCCATTCCGTCTCTGTTTACCGTATTTATGCTGAACTTTCTGACAAGCTGGAATGAATTTATTATGGCCAATTTATTTTTGTCCAAAGAGAAGCTTCGGACGCTCCCTGTGAGCATGGTGGCCTTCTATGACCAATTGAATATGAACTATGGTTCCCTATGCGCGGCGATCATGATCAGTATGATTCCTATCGTTGTGATGTATCTTATCCTGCAAAAAGGCATCATGGAAAATATAAAAGCATAATCAATCATTCAAGGAGCGTGTACATATGTCATCAGTAGAAATTACGAACAATAAGCCCCTTACGCTACGTCAAAAGGTGGGTCAACTTTTCGCTTGTGGTTTTGACGCTATGGAGCCTAATCCGCATATTACGCAATTAATCGAAAAATATGGCATTGGCGGCGTCATTTATTTCCGTCGTAATGTGAAGGATGCGTATCAACTGGCTCAGTTGTCCGCTGACTTGCAAGCGATAAGCTTGAAGAGCGGAGGTCAGCCGTTATTTATCACGGTCGATCAGGAAGGCGGAATGGTGTCCCGTATTGAAAAAGGAGCAACCTTACTGCCAGGGAACATGGCATTGGGAGCTACATTTGCACCATCTGGCGTCTATGCTAGTAGCAAGGTGATGGGGAAAGAGCTTCGCCAAATGGGCGTGAACATGAATTTGGCACCTTGCTTAGATATTAATAATAATCCGCTAAACCCGGTTATTGGGGTTCGTTCCTATGGTGAAACGGCGGCGATTGTAAGTGATTTGGGTACGCACGCTGTTAAGGGTTTGCAAGACATGGGCGTTATCGCAACGGTGAAGCATTTCCCTGGACATGGGGATACAACAGCAGATTCCCATCATGATTTGCCAATTGTTCCACATAGCATGGAGCGATTAATGGAGCTAGAGCTAGCGCCGTTCATCAAGGCGATTGAGGGTGGCGTAGATGCCATCATGTCCGCACATGTGGTCTTTGAGGCCTTGGAAGACAGCAGTGTACCTTCGACGTTGTCGTATCGGATACTGACAGAATTACTGCGAGGCCAGCTTGGCTTCAAAGGGCTTATCGTGACGGATTGCTTAGAGATGAAGGCGATCTCAGAGGGTGTTGGGGTAGCGGAAGGTGCTGTTCGCGCATTAGAAGCGGGAGCGGATATTTTGTTGGTTAGCCATGAATTAGAGCGCCAAATAGCCGCTATTGAAGCTGTCATTGCGGCAGTTGAAAGTGGTCGAATTTCAGAATCACGTATCGATGAGTCGGTTCTTCGCGTTATGACTTACAAATTTAAGCGAGAAATTCGCTTTGATACACTTGCACCGATTCCAAGGGGGCCGATTTCAACACCTGAGCATCAGCTGCTGGCCAAGGAACTGAGTCGCAAAAGCATCACCAAGGTCAAAGATGAGGTTGGCAAGTTACTTCAAATAAATGATAAAACGTGTGTGATTTGGACAGAAGTCCAATCGGGAACAGAGATCGACGAGGTAGTTGATCGTGAGGGAACGCTTGGCAGCGTGTTGTCCGAGTTGACGGGAGAGTCTGTTCGTGAGGTTTATTTAGGGCTCCAACCAACCTATGAGGAAATTGCAGAGATGATCAAGGTTTGTGAAAGCTGCGAGCAAGTCGTTATTGTCACTTACAATGCGACTTTCTCCTTTGGTCAAACTGCGTTGGTCAATGCTTTGTGCAAATTGGATGGGTTGCACCTTATCGTAGCCGCAGGACGGAATCCCTATGATTTGCTTGAATTCCCTGAAGTGAAGACCTACTATGCCTGTTATGAGAATCGACCGCTAGCCATGGTTTCTCTGGCTAATGTGTTACTGGGTCGTGAAGCAGCCGTTGGGCGATTACCGGTTACATTATCGGAGAAATATCCGATTGGCTGGAGACAGGATTAGGCGAAAATGAGTATACAGAAATTGTATCTAGCTTCTTCCAGCATCTCTTTGTAAAATCAGATAGGCTTGTGAAACTTTTTGTTACCAATTACGTAGGAACAATGCACACATTTCGCGCATTTCAAGCATTTCACGTAATTCACAAGTGATCTAATTACAAAGGGGTGTTTTCTTTTCTTATGAGTCAATCCAATGCTCAAGCTGAGCCAACGATGAAATCATTTTTTGCCAGTCGATTCGTACAAACGATTATGCTTTCTGGCCTTTTGCTCCAAGTCGGGATATGGATTCGTAACTTTGCGATACTTCTTTATGTGACAGATATGACGAATAACGATCCCTACTCGGTATCCTTAATTTCCGTTGCAGAGTTTGCACCGATTTTCCTCTTCTCCTTCATCGGCGGAGCCTTTGCGGATCGGTGGAGGCCGAAGTTGACGATGGTTTGGTGCGATATTTTGAGCGCAGCCTCCGTATTCGTTATTTTGATAACGTTGTATATGGGATCTTGGAAAGCCATCTTCTTTGCCACCTTGGTGTCATCCATCTTATCTCAATTCTCGCAACCTTCCGGGATGAAGCTGTTCAAAGTGCACGTTCATGAATCCCAAATGCAAATGGGAATGTCGATGTTTCAGTCCATGATGGCGATTTTTATGATCTTGGGACCGATTCTAGGAACCTTCGTTTACTACCATTTTGGCATTGAAACGGCTGTTGCGATTATGGGAGCGTGCTTCTTATTATCCGCTTTGGTCCTTACCTTCCTGCCTGCAGATCGCAAAGAAGAGAAGTCTTCAGAGCCGCGGACAACACATATATTTGCCGAAATGGGTCAAGGCTTTCGTTATGTGTTAAGGAACAAAATGCTAGTTATTCTTGGTGGATGTTTCGCTGTTGCGGGTCTGGCTATTGGTTTAATTAGCCCGCTTGGTATTTTTCTTGTTACAGAGCATCTGGGCTTGGCAAAGGAGAATCTGCAGTGGTTTATGGTAGCCAATGGGCTTGCGATGATTGTAGGCGGGGGCGTAACAATGGCGTTCTCCAAAAAAATATCTCCCCAGGCGATGCTTACCATCGGTATGGCTGTTAGTGCCGTTACCTTTGCCATGATGGGGATGACGCACTGGTTCTGGCTAGCGCTAGCTATGCAGTTCATTTCAGGACTTGTTATGCCGGCTATCCAAATTGGAATTAGTACCTTAATTCTAGGGAATACGGAAGAAGCTTTCGTCGGTCGTGTCAATGGGATTTTAACTCCGCTCTTTATGGGGGCGATGGTGATTATGATGAGTTTGGCTGGGACGATCAAAGCGTCGTTCTCACTTGAATCGATCTACCTAACGTCGGCGTTATTGTTTGTGATCGGTGTAGGTATTATGGTGCCGTCTTTGAAAATGAAGTCAGAGCAAATTCCACAGCCGAGCAGTGAGTTGAAATAGGAATGAAAAAACGCGATATCGCTAGGCCTTGATGGCTAGTGATATCGCGTTTTGTTGTAAAAAGGGATCAAAGGAAGGGTGCTCCGGATTCCTTAAAGGCCAGCTTCATTTCTGGTGTGATGCTGGAATCGCTAATGATGCCGACGGTTTCCTGCACCTCGCCAATAACAAACAAGGAGCTTCGGCTAAATTTGGAATGATCCGCCACGAGATACGTTTCCATGGATTGCTTCATCATACGGCGATTCGTCTCGGCTTCAAGCTCATTGTAGATCATCATGCCGCGCGAGAGGGAAATGCCGTCGCAGCCCATGAATGTTTTGCGAATACTGAGATTCTCGAGTGTGGCATTCGCGAGCGGACCTGAGAGCTCAAAGGTTTGTGTACGAATCACACCACCGGTCAAAATCAGCTGCAGCCCAGGCGTGCCGATAAGCTCGTAAGCAATGTTCACGGCATTCGTAATGACGGTCAAGTTTTTGAATTGGTTTAGCTTTTTGGCGATAAAAGTCGTTGTCGTTCCGCCCGTTAGCCCAATAATATCGCCATCTTCGATGTAACGAAGTGCTTTGTCAGCGATTTCTTTCTTTTCGTCGGTGTAGAGGTCCATTTTATTAAAGAACGGGACTTCGACTTTCAAGCTCTCAAGTACAGCTCCGCCAAAGGTGCGGATGCAGCGTTTCTCTTGCTCGAGAATTTCTAGATCCCGTCGTGCTGTTGCTTCTGAGACATTGAATTGCTTCACAATATCCGTCAAGGCAATGGAGCCTTTATCTTTAATCGCATGCATGATGGCATCGCGGCGAACATCGGTTTTTCCCATGGTACCTCCTAACAGCTTCCCGTCTGGAAAGCTAAGTAACGATTGTAGGTAAACATACTTATTTTGCCAATAAAAGCGCTTCTATATATCTTATCACGGTAAAGGAGGGTAGTCCATTAGATCATGCGTGTATCAGCCGTTTAGGTACTCATTTTTTGCTTGAAGTGTGCATTTCTTGGGATTCTGGAGAAACGTGCGAAAAAACAGGCATCCTTCGTTGAGAAGGTATGCCTGCTTTGCATGATGATACTCATTTTTTGACTGCGAGCCAATTGGCTAATGCTTCGATTTCCTCTGGTTTCAACGTGTCTTTGAAAGGCGGCATTTCGACCTTTCCGTTCATGATTTGCGCGGCGATTTGATCTTTGGATTTACGCGCACCGACTTTCGTCAGGTTCGGACCGTAGTCACCAGCTAGGCCAACGCCATGGCAGACGAGGCAGTTGTCCTTGTACAGCAGCTCTGCTTTTGCGCTGGTGCTAGGAGTGGTGCTCACCGTCGCCTCTGGCTTGACGGTTGGCGATGGGGAAGGCGATGGCGTTGCGCTAGCGGGCGCCAGTGTTGGTGTTGGCTTCGCCGTCGCGGGCGAAGCCGAAGGTGTTGGTGCTAGCGTAGGCGTAGCCGAAGCTTGTGGCTGTGGCGATGCACTGACTGCAGTCGCAGGGGTTGCCGTCGCCGATACCTGTGGAGTCGGCGTAGCTATAGCTGTCGTCGCTACTGGTGACGGCGCGGTAGTGATAGCGGCAGGCGAGCTGGCCGCCGGCTCGGCTTCTTTCCCGCTGCAACCCGTGGCAGCGAGCAGGATCATTCCACAAATGCTTACATGCATCCATTTGTTCAAAGCTTTCCAACTCCTTCATGTTTATTCTACTTTAGGTAACGGATAATAAACGATTTAGGTTTTCTTGCTGCTATATGAATCTCGAAAAGGAACGAGTATACGCTAATTTGCGGGAAAATGGCTGCATACGTGCGGAAGTGGGTACCTAGGCGCCTTGTTTTATGGAAATCATGGGTTTGCAGCGGGAATTGAGGGAAATTAGCTGTAGTTTATACAGTTATTGGTGCGAAAGAGGGCGGAGCTGGGAAGTGGCAGGGTATGGGGAAGAAAGGTAGCTAATGTGTGAAGGATGTAGGAAGGGGATCGAGTGTGGACTTGGAAGTACGCCCAAAAAAGCCCTGTAACACCCTCGTTTCCGAGGATGTTACAGAGCGACGTCACCGAGAGCTACACCGTAGCTCCGGTCAAATCAAGCCAGGCCAGCTCCTGCGCCGACAGCACAAGTTCTGCGCCATCGCGGCAGGAGACCATCTCGGCCTCGGTGCGCGGGCCGATCAGCGCGCACGCGGGGAACGGCTGGCTCAGCACGTAAGCGAGCGCAATCTGGATCGCGCTGACGCCTTTCTCCTGCGCAAGCTGCTGCGCCCGTTGGAGCCGCGTCCAGTTCTCGTCGTTGTAGAACACGCGAACGAGGTCGGCGTTTTCGCGGATTTCCGGCGAGAAGCGGCCGGTGAAGAAACCGCGCGCCTGCGAAGACCACGACAGCAGTGGAAACTGCTGCTCTTCGTACCAGCGCAAGGCTTCGGCATCTGCGGATACGCAGCCAGGCCAGAAAGGCTCGTTAGGCTTAGCGAGACTGAGGTTTGGCGAGCTGAAGCTAAAGCCAACGAGGCCATGCTGCGCGGCATAAGCATTCGCTTCTTGCAAACGCGCATGAGTCCAGTTGGACCCGCCAATAGCGCGGATACGCCCTGCTTCTAAATGCTCATTCAATGCCTCGACAATGACACCTACAGGAGTTACTGGGTCGTCACGATGTAAACCGTACAAATCAATGTAGTCTGTACGCATCCGCTCTAGACTGGTCATCAGGTCATGGCGAATGGCTTCCGCATTCACGCGAGGGCCGTTGTGATCATGATGAGCGCCTTTGGTGAACAGCACCATTTCTTCTCTTTTCCCCGTTTCCTCGAGCCAAATGCCTAAGGCCTGTTCGCTTTGCCCCCCACAATAAATGTGAGCTGAATCAATCGTATTTCCGCCAATCGCCACATAATGATGAAGGATTTCACTTACCTCGTGAGCGTTGTCTAATCGGAAAAAATCAGATCCCATAACCAATTTAGATACAGGCTTATCTAAGCCTTTAATTTGAATATGTTTCATTTCGGTTTCCCAGCCTCTCGATTAGAATGATTAAAGCTGAACGCGTGAACGCTTTGTTGCCGATTGCAAACAGGCATCAATCACTTGCATATTAAAAATGGCATCTTGTGCAGGGAAGCGTTGCGCTTTCTTTCCCCATGCTGCATACGCCAAATCGTCGACTTGCAGGGCGTATTGGTTAAGGAAAGGAACTTTTTCTTCGCGCTGCTCGTTACCGACAAATACCTGGAAATGACCGGATTCTTCGGTCGGCGTAACAAAAGCCGAAGGAATCACAATGCGTCCCTTAGAGCCGAGAATCTCAAGTGTGTTGCGGAACGAAGCCCACATACCGCAATCGAACGTAAGGGCTACATTGCCGCTGAATTCAACGAGTCCAGACATCATCATATCGACGTTATCGTGTTCAGGGGAGAAGAAAGCATGGGTAGTGACAGCCTCAGGCTCACGTTCTAGAAGAAATCTAGCGGCACTCAGCGGATAGCAGCCAACGTCGTAGACGGATCCGCCGCCCCACTCGCGGACGTATCGAACATTTTTGCTATCATCCGGGTTGCTGAACGTAAATGTGCCATGAATACCACGAATATCTCCGATTTCGCCGGATTGCATGATCGCTTTTACACGCTCGTAACGAGGGTGATGACGGTACATGAAAGCTTCCGCAAAAAGCACGCCTGCTTCTTCGCTGGCTGTAACCATTTCCTGAACTTCGGCTGTTGTCAGTGCAGCAGGCTTTTCACATAGCACGTGTTTACCAGCCTGAGCCGCACGGATCGTCCACTCTTTATGCAGATGGTTCGGAAGCGGGATGTAGATCGCATCAATATCGGAATCCTCAATTAATTCTTCATAGCTTCCATAAGCTTTCGGGATATCAAGACGAGCGGCAACCTCTTGTGATTTTTCCAAGCTACGGCTTGCGATTGCGCTTACAATACCTGTTTGTGATTGCTGAATTCCCGGGATACAGGCTCTGATTGCAATATTTGCGCAGCCTAGAATTCCCCAACGTAGTTTAGTCATGAGAGCAATTCTCCTTTGTGAATCGGAATGTGTGACGTGATATTGCTATTATAAAATGAATTATTTAAAATGGATATAACAATATATTGAATAGACTATCGTAATATTGTCATTAGAGATGAGGTCTGATTTTATGCGTCGGCAGGTCATGTTACCCACCTTACAGCAATCCCCTTATTTCATTTTCCCTGAATCCGTAGGCTGGTATCGAGAGGAGTCTACGCATGAAGTTGAGCGACCAGAAGGCTCATGGTCAACGTATAGCTTGCATTTTGTCATCGCAGGAAAGGGTTATGTGGAGATCGAAGGGCAGCTGTACACGTTGCAAAAAGGGGATGCTTTCTTATTTCCACCGTACCAGGAGCAGCGCTATTACAGTTCCAAAGATGATGCATGGGATATCCGTTGGGTGCATTTTTATGGAGATCAAATCAAGGAATTTCTATTGGAGAAAGGATTTCTACGCAATCTGTGGACGTTAAAAAGAAGTGCTGAGCTTGAGAAAGCATTCAATGAATTGCTGTTAGAAGCGGAAGCCTATCAAATTCTTCGACCCACACAGTTGAGTGCGTTGAATTATATGATTTTGTGCGAATTCATGAGCTATGCGACGCCTTTAACGGTCAATCGAGGGACGGAATCGGTGGATCGGATTCTAGCTTTACTGCCAGCCATGCAGAGCAGAGCATGTGAGCCTTTTAATCTCGAGGAGTGGGCGGAGCTAACAGGTGTGAGTACGTATTATTTTTGCAAATTATTCCGAAAAGCTACGTCAATGACGCCTCTGTCGTTCATTACACTTTGCCGTATTCAATTCGCTAAGCAGCGGTTAATTGAGAAAGAAAATTGGCCGATCAAGGACATCGCGTGTGAAGCGGGTTATACCTCTGCGAGCTATTTCAATCAGCGATTTCATGAGCATGAAGGCATGACACCGAGTGAGTTCCGGAGCTTGTATATGAAAGGTTTATTTAGCTAGCATGAGCGAGCTTGGGGCTTGGTACTAGGAAAAGTTAGTACTTTTGGAAGTCACGCAAGCACGGTACTCTTAGTCTGTAGAGACGATAAGGGGGCTGCGCACATGCAAATAAAAGCGAATACAAAACCTTTCAAAACGAATTGGATTTTGCATATGATCATGTTGGTTTGGCTTGGTGTGTGGGGATGGTTAGCGATTGCGCCGCATAGCCGGGGGGATTGGGTGCTAGAAAATCTATTGATTTGGGCAGCGCTGATCGGATTCATTGCTACCTATCGTATTTTTCCTTTTTCAAACATATCCTATGGATTACTGGCGAGCTTTCTGCTGCTGCATGGCATCGGAGCTCATTTTTCTTACAATGGGACTTGGTTCGATCCCTGGTTGCACAGCTTGCTGGGGGCTGAACGCGATCATTTCGATCGGCTCGTTCATCTGAGCTTCGGGTTGCTGTGCGCCTATCCCATTTGTGAAGGAATGCGCGCTTGGACTACGCTTGGGAGAAGATGGATTTATGTGATGACGTGTGTTATCGTTTTGGCTATGGGTGCTTTCTATGAGCTCATCGAAATGTGGGTAGCTATGATCGTAGCCCCAGAGCTCGGTACGTTATTTGTCGGTGCACAGGGGGATCCTTGGGATGCCCAGCATGACATAGAGCTTGCGCTATATGGGGCGATTATCGCGATGTGTGTGACAGCATTTGGAAAGCGATGGAAAGTGCAAAATAAATCATAGGGACGATTGGGAGGCAGAGTTGCAAATGGGGAATGAGGGTTCGAGTTCAAATGTAAATGAGAACAACGGTGTTACTTTTGTTTATATTGGTTCTTACACGAATGAACAGCATCCGGTAGGCATTTCTTTATATAGCTTCAATGGGCAAAATGGTGAGATGACGCTGATTGAAACGTACAGCGATTTACCGAATGCTTCGTTTCTAGAGGTGAACAAGGATCGGACTGTCTTATATGCCGTGAGTGAAACGCAAACGTACGAGGGACGATTCGGAGGCTCGGTTGCGGCTTATGCGATTGAAGCGGGCACAGGCAGATTGAGCAAAATCAACCAACAGCCAACTGATGGCACGGCACCTTGCTACATTAGCTTGGATGCCACGAACCGCAGGGTGTATGTGGCTAATTATTCAAGCGGTGATGTGACCGTGTATCCCGTAGAAGCGGGTGGCGCTTTGGGGGGACATACGCAACTGGTCAAGCATGAGGGCCCGCTTGGACCGCAAGCGGACCGCCAAGAAGCGCCGCACGCGCACTCGATTGTACCGTCTCCGGACAATCGGTTTGCGGTTGCAGCCGATCTCGGACTTGATCGGCTGGTCATTAGCCGGATTGACGCGGAGAGCGGCGACCTGCTGCCGCACGGCGCAGCAGCATTGAAGCCGGGCGCGGGCCCGCGGCATTTGGTGTTTAACGCGGACAGTACGTACGTGTACGCGATCAATGAGCTGGACAGCACAGTCACTGTGCTGTCTTATGAGGCGGACGCGGGCCGCATGGCCGCGGTCCAGAGCTTGTCGACGCTGCCGGAGGACTTCGGCGGCGTTAGCTATTGCGCGGACATCCACCTCTCCGAGGATGGCCGCTATGTTTATGCGTCAAACCGCGGACACGATAGTATCGCGGTTTATGGGGTTGACCGAGACAGCGGCACGCTGTCGGTCGTGGGTTGGCAGTCGACGCGGGGGCGGACGCCGCGGAACTTCGCACTTTCGCCGCAGTCAGAGCACCTGCTCGCGGCGAATCAGGATTCGAACAGCGTCGTTGTCTTCCGCAGGGATGCGGAAACAGGGATGCTGCAAGAAACGGAGCAAACGACAGCGGTATCGCGACCGGTTTGCGTGAAGTTTCTTTAATAGGCGATGACCGTGAAACGGTCAGGCGCTATTACAGGAAAGGAAGGGGCAAGCATTTACTTGAGCTATGCACAGCGCATTCATCGGAAAATCACTCTCGAGGGTTTAGTCCCCGCGGACTGAAGCTTGAGTGGCAGAAGCACGGTATTGAAATGTACCGCTTAGGTTGTCATCAGGGAATAGGTTTCGTTAGTGAGTTAAATGGATATTTCAATACCTCGAACTGAAAAAGCAGTTGTCACAGAGATTCCTCTGTGACAACTGCTTTTTCTATTATCGCTTCGGCTTGAATTACTTTTTTGCGACTGTCTTTCGACAGTTGTAAAACTATTGACTTAATTTGTATGTTTATAGTATTGTCAGTCAATAATTGGTATTTTTTGTCGTTGCTGATAGACGATACCTTCTGAATTCTACCGAGCTGAGAAAGGTAGTCTTATATGGACTGAAATTTGTAACATTTAGAGGGGAGAACAAACATTGAGTAGGAAAACCTTGATTTCCGCAAAAGGTCTAGTGAAAAAATACAATGATTTCGTGGCCGTTAATGGTGTCGATTTGGACGTTTATAAGGGAGAAGTATTCGGTTTATTGGGTCCAAATGGGGCTGGGAAAACAACATTAATTTCTATGCTGTCAACGATTTTACAGCCGGATGAAGGGACCGCTACGATATGCGGGTATGACCTAATCAAGGAGTCTTTCAAAATTCGTGAGGTTGTCAGTCTTGTTCCACAAGATCTCGCACTGTATTTAAGTTTATCCGCGTATGAAAACTTGGACTTTTACTCCAATTTGTATGGCTTGAAGGGTTCCGAAAAAAAGAAGCGTATCGATGAAGTATTGGAGATTACGAGTCTTGGTGAATTGGCGAAAAAGAAAGTATCGACCTACTCGGGAGGTATGAAACGTCGTCTCAACCTAGCGGTAGGACTATTAAATCGTCCGCAGGTGCTGTTTTTGGACGAACCGACTGTTGGGATAGATCCCCAGTCACGCAATCATATTTTTTCGTCTATCCGCTATCTGGTGGGCGAGCTTGATATGAGTGTTATATATACAACTCACTATATGGAAGAAGCGCAAGAGTTATGTGATCGTGTTGCGATTTACGATAAAGGTAGAATTCTAGATTTGGAGCCGACGCGTGAGCTTCTGAGCAAACATGGCGGCAAGCAAATCGAAATGAATATTTCCGACGAAGCGATCGGTCAAGCGCTAAAGGAGCATTTTGTCACAGTTAAAGGAATAGAATCAGCTGTTTATGGCAGTGGTAAACTCAGCTTGCATGCAAGTGATTTACTAGTGGCAGTAGAAGCAGTGATACAAGACATCAAGTCGAAAAATATCCAACTGGAGGGTTTTAGGGTCCAGGAGACTAACTTGGAAACCGTCTTTTTAAAATTGACAGGAAAAACACTGCGTGACGAGTAAATGGGAGGGCTTATTTATGAAAGCATGGCACATCGCTGCTAAAGATTTGAAAATAATTCTTCGAGACATTCCTGGGCTTTTGTATTTATTTGTTACACCAATTGTCATCATCGCTGTCGCAAGTTTCGCACTTTCCGGTTTGTTTTCAAGCGAATCTAAACAATTTGATATTCCAGTCGTCCTAGAAGATTCGGGTAAAGCGGCAAATGACCTCGTCGACAGTTTAAAACAGGTATCTGCGTTGAATTTGCTTACGACTTACAAAGATTCAAATGGTATTGAACAGCCTATGACTCGGCCAAAAGCGGAGGAACTCATTAAAGACTTAAAAAGCGGGATTATTATCCCAGAAGGTTATTCGGAAGCAATGCAAGCTAACACGGAAGCCAAAATTATCATACTGAAAGATCCAGTAGACCTCGTCATACCAGGTGTGATCACAGAAACCGTTTCGAAATATGTCTCGACCCTTATGATTCATCAAGTAGCCGAGACAGTCGGTATAACCACAGTCAATACGATGGCGGGTATTGCGGGAGCTGGGCAGGTCAAGATTGATACGAGTGCTCAAATCGAAAAAGTGAAGGAGCAGACGAATCAACTTGCTTCTAATCCGAAAATCAAAGTCGAAACGCAAGATCTGCAGTCGAATGAGCGTAAAGCGTCACCGTTCGAATCGAATGTTCCGGGCTATGCGGTTATGTTCGTCCTGCTGGGTGCATCATCTGCTGTTTCAGTCATGCTGGAGGAGAGGGAAAATGGCACGTTGCGTAAATTACGGACTTTGCCGATCTCAAGAGGTTCCATTCTCACTGGCAAAATGTTATCCAACTTTTTTATAGCATCCTTACAATGTTTGATCATGTTTGGGGCAGGCGCACTCTTGTTCAACATGTGGCTTGGCGAAAGCATTCTGGGGCTCCTTGCGATGATTTTTAGCACAGCTTTTGCGGCAACAGGCTTGGCGATGTTGCTAGCATCCTTGTGTAAAACGCGTTCACAAGCATCGGGTATTTCATTGTTGGTTGTACTTAGCATGTCTGCTTTGGGCGGGTCGTGGTGGCCGTTATATATCGTACCAGAGTGGATGCAGAAAGCAGCGCATATCACATTGACCGCCTGGGCGATGGATGGTTTTTCCAACTTACTCGTGTACGGCAAAGGATTCAGCGACATTTTGCTGCCAGTGGGTGTGTTGACTGCTATTGGTGCTGTCAGTTTGCTAGTGGGCGTTCGCAAATTCCGATTTTAACTCACCTTTTTAGAGTAATAAATCCACAAAACGAAAGGAGCTTTGCCACTGAAAGACATGGTGGCAGGTTCTTTTTATGTTACACGGGGATATAACTGATTAGAGGAAGTGTCATCTAAATTCACAGCATCGCCTTCATGGAACTGTGTTTGCTCATCTTGCTGAAGGCGTTCAATTCGCTTTTTTTCCACACTTTTCCACGCAAATGAAATGTCAAAACGCTCCCACAGAGTACGCAGGATAGGAGCGCCTGTACACTCACTTTGTTGTAATTTGCGGTATTTTCAATTTTCAGTCAAAAATTAGTTGCAAATGCAACGTATTCGTCATAAACTAAATTAGTGGCAAGTGCAACGATTTGGATTTTGTTTTATTTAAGAAGTATGAAAGCTGGGCTTCTAGACGAAGTAAATTAGTTCGTTTTTCCATTTATTTAGTACAAGGAGGGGTTACGATGATTGAAACGCGAAATTCGATTCCAAGGTGGGTCTCGTTGATTTACAGGTACGGACAAATGTACATCGGTGACCACTTGAAACAATATGACATCGGCAAAGGTCAGCATATTTTCCTTAATGCGCTGTATAAAGAGGATGGTTTGACGCAAGAGGAGCTGTCCGACTATTTGAAAATTGATAAAGGAACGACGGCGAAAGCACTTAAAAAACTAGAAGAGCAAGGCTACATAACGCGCATCGTCAGTGAAAAGGATAAGAGATGCAACGAGGTTTGTTTGACGGATAAAGCTCTCGGAATTAAAGAAGATGTGCGCAAAGTACTCACCGATTGGCGTGAGCGATTGACGTTCGGCATGTCGGATGAGGAGAAGCAGATGGCTCTTATTATTTTAGAAAAAATGGGTCACAATGCGGCTCATTTTGCAGAGGAAGAGGTAGACCTATGAATATGAGGGCTGCGGGGTCTATGTTCATTGATCGTCATTTCCATGCGCTGACCCACAAGAATTATCGCTATATGTGGTTTGGGCAATGTGTATCGCTTATTGGTACATGGATGCAAAATATCGGTCAATCCTGGCTCGTTCTGACACTTACGGGATCGTCTCTTAAACTGGGGATGGTGGCGGCGTGTCAATTCCTTCCTATTCTATTGTTTTCGTTGTTTGCCGGCATTATCGTGGATAAATTTCCAAAGAAGAAAATTCTTATTTTGACACAAACCGTTTCGATGCTTCTCGCCTTTGCCTTGGCTGCATTGGTATTAACAGATACGGTTAGATACGAATATATCCTTGTACTTGCCCTGCTTTTAGGATTAAATAACACATTGGATATGCCGACTAGACAGTCCTTTAATGTGGAAATTGTGGGCAAAGAAGATCTAATGAATGCGATCGCGCTGAACTCGACGACGTTTAATATGGCAAGAATCGTTGGCCCTTCGATTGGCGCTGTGATGATGGCCTGGTTAGGGGCTGGCTGGTGTTTTTTGCTGAATGGCGTCAGCTTTCTCGCTGTACTTTATGGGTTGTTTCATATTGAGGCAGCACCCTATGTGCGTAAGATAAGATCGAAGGAAGGCATTTTCAAAGAAATTAAGGATGGTATTGTCTACATTGCCAAGGATCCGATCCTATCTCCGACCGTGCTTCTTGTAACCGTAATTGGTACGCTTGCATTTAACTTTAATATTCTAATACCGGTATTCACCAAAAATGTGCTGCATATGGGAGAGACGACTTATGGGACGTTGATGTCTTGTTTGGGAGTCGGTTCGCTAGCTGGCGCACTAACCATGTCGTTTCGCAGTAAGAAGGGGCCGAAGCTTAAGGTGAGCATGATTGCGAGCTGTATGGTCGCTATTTGCTTGATTATGAACGGGCTGAGCGGTTCAGTTTGGGTCTGTGGAACACTGCTTGCTTGTACAGGTTTCTTCAATATTATGTTCGCTACGAATAGTAACTCCGCCCTCCAAATGTTTGCCAAGGATGAGTATCGAGCACGTGTTATGAGTGTGTATGCCCTTGTGTTTGCTGGTTCTACACCGATTGGAAGCTTGTTCTCGGGGTTCATAGCGGATCGTTTTGGTGCCAATGGCGCGTTTGTTACCTGTGGGGTCCTAACGGGGCTTCTCTGTTTGTTCATTACGTGGAAATATAAGTCGTCGCTCAAACTGAAAGCTAGTAACGAACAGGGAGTTGCTTAAACCGAGAGAAAAGTCGTCTTAACATTATAAAGATTCCATCATTTAGGTTGTCAATTTAGTAGGTATTCGCTACAATATGAGGATAAGTTCATGTGTGAGGAGGGATCTTGTGCTGGGGATATTGAAGAAATGGATACAGAAATCAATGCAGCAACCAATGCAGGAACCGAAGCACACTTTGGATTACAAAACGATGGAAATCGACGTTGTCATTAAATGTTTTGTTTCGGATAAGGAGAAGCCGTTTCGCGTCATTTTTAAAGTGGAGAAACAAGGCTCATTCTTTTCGAAAGATATTTTTGTGAAAAATGTGGATTCAAAAACAACCAATGAGCTCATTCATAACTTCTCCACGCTTGGCATGAACAATGAAGAGTTGAACAAGTATGAAAGCACAGATTATGCTGAATACAGCTTCGCTACGTTGGAAGAAGCCAAAAAAGTTAAAGATACAACCGTCGATTACATACGCTTTCTGATCCGCGAGCATCAACAAGAGTCACTCGCCAACATTTCATAATGGTTATAGCAAGGAAAAGGAGCTGGCGATCGATTCGCTGGCTCCTTTTTTGTGCTCTCAATTTCGACTGTGCCTAATCTCCAACTTTCTGTTGTTGTACAAGTTCATTCAGACGATGTTGGCGAAGCTTCGTGATTGACGTGAATTTGGATTCGGAGCCTCTGACTTCGAAAAATACTTTGCCATCTTGAATATGTTGGATTTTACGTGTATTCACATAGCAATCTGTGTTTACTTTGAAAAAGCTGTTGTCTGAGGTTATATCCTGGATTTGTTCTGTATTCAGGCGTTTCTTGATATGGTAGTTCTTCCCATGAAAGGAGACAAGGCCATGTTCACCAACACGGAAATACATGATATCCTTTTCTAAAATAAAATCCTCATAGGTGTTCTTTACTTCGAGCGCTACATTCATTTTATTTGCCCCCTTCTTTAAATGATAACGCTTACACTATTTTTGACGGTTTTATCTTACCATAATCTATGGGGAATGAAAAGAGTTAAGATAGTAAAAAAAACCAACATATTTCGTCCTAGTAGGAAGATTATGTTGGTTTTCTGCTGTTTTTGACGAATGAGCAATTATTTCCTCGGAAATAATTTATAGCGGGATATTGCGTGCAACCCAAACGCCAGCAGCACCTGCTTGAGCAAGGCCACGAGTAATTCCGGCCCCCGTCACCGCCACAAAATAGACCTTTAATTTCCGTTTCAAAGCTCTCGCTCAGCTTAGGACGAGCGGAATAAAATTTCGCTTCAACGCCATAGAAAAGGGTATGCTCAGATGCAATACCAGGTGTTACTTTCTCAAGTGCATGGATCATTTCGATTAAGCTTTTCATTGTATTATATGGAAGAACTAGCCCTAGATCTCCTGGAACAGCTTCAGATAAAGTAGGTTCCAAGAAGCCTTCGCGTATCCGCTCGGCAGTGGATCTACGCCCTCGCATGATATCCCCGAACTTCTGAACGATGACGCCACCGCTCGATAAGTCATTCGCGTGCTTACATATTTCTCTCGCATATTCATTCGGTTTATCGAACGGTTCCGTAAATTTATGGGAGACAAGTAAAGCAAAATTCGTGTTGTTAGATCCAAGCGCGGGATCTTTGTAGGAATGTCCATTGGCTGCCATGATGCCGCTGTGATTCTCAACCACAACATGTCCAGAAGGGTTCGAGCAAAAAGTTCGTACACGAGTGCCCACAGATGTGTTATACACGAATTTTCCTTCATATAAATGCTCATTGATTTCACGCATGACGACATCGGAGGTTTCAACTCGAACGCCGACATCGACTTGATTGTTCGACATTTTGAGGCGGCGTTTCTTGAGAACCTGTGTTAACCAGGCCGATCCGTCCCTACCTGGAGCCAGCATGACATAGTTGCTTAGGAGCTCCGTACCATCCTTCAAACGAATCCCTTGAATGACGTTTTTATCTTCTTTTTTAGTTGTAATAATATCATCAACTTCGGTTTTGAATTGCATATCGATGCGTGATTTCAAATATTCATAGACGGATTTGAGGATCATTAGATTTTGTTCCGTGCCCAAATGACGAACCTGCGCACGAAGCAGCTTCAAGCCAGCCGAATAGGAGCGTTGCTCAATATTTTTAACCGCCTCGTAGGATCCGTTATGTTTTCTGTTGCCCCATGCTGGAGATTAATACTGTCTACATAACGAATGAGCTCCATGACTTTACTAGGTGCTAAATAATCCGTCATCCACCCACCGAATTCGGTCGTGATGTTGAATTTACCATCGCTATAGGCACCTGCTCCGCCGAAACCAGAGGTGATCGAACACGCAGGAAGACAACCGGAGAAGTCCTTCTTTACCAGCGGGAGGCGGGCAAAGCTTGATTTTATTTTCAAGAATCGGACAACTGCGCTTGTAAATATCGTGGCCTTTGTCAACGAGTAAAATGTTCGCGTTTGGGTGAAGCAATGTCATCTCATAACAAGCAAAAATACCGGCAGGTCCTGCACCTACAACGATAAAATCATAAGTTTTC
This sequence comes from Paenibacillus sp. J22P143, assembly GCF_059692035.1. NCBI lineage: Bacteria > Bacillati > Bacillota > Bacilli > Caryophanales > Paenibacillaceae > Paenibacillus > Paenibacillus sp. J22P143. The sequence goes on along the minus strand of NZ_JCAUAQ010000003.1, from coordinate 407,110 downwards.
ATAGCAGTAGTCTCCTCTGGAACAGTCATTTTTGGACGCAAAAAAACCTAGCCACACGGAAGCACGTCTGACACAAAAGGAAGTTGGCGCACGCGCCTACTCTATAACGTTTGAGGACGTTCTGAGCAGTGAAGCCGAAATTATCGTCATCAGCACGCCAAACGATCATCATGCTCCTCAGGCGATTGCTGCACTTCGATCTGGCAAGCATGTACTGCTCCAGAAACCAGTCGCTCGAACATTTGAGGAAGCGGCGCCTATCGCGGAAGAAGCAAGGAAAGCCGGGAAAATTGTCGGCTTGTACATGAATAGTTTGGATCATCCACTTTTTTATGATATCCGGGATATGGTACAAGGCGGGCAATTCGGTCGTATCGCTAAGCTGCGGGCGCAGCTAGCGCACACAGGCGGTTTGAACTGGTCGGGCAAGATTTGGCGGGCGTCCAAGGAGCGGACCGGCGGCGGCAGCTTTATCCAGGTTGCTGTGCACTATGTTCATCTTCTTCAGTGGCTGTCTTGTGCCCGGATTCGGCAAGTAACTAGCATATCCAAGAATCTAATGTGCAACCATCTCGAGGGCGATGATATGACATCTGCCTTAATGGAGCTGGATAACGGGGCCATAGCAGAAATAGGGTCAGGCTGGTGCTACACCGGAGAAGAGGTAAGTATCTTCGGTTCGAAAGCAACCGTGCAATACATGAACAATGACACACTGCTTATACGGGCCGATCAACCGTTTCATGGTCGGGTCATTCACTATGATACGCCGGGAAAATGGCAGGTAGTCACTGGTGTTACCTTCCCCGAGATGGGGGATAAGTCGAATCCGTTCGAGCAGCACCGTACATTCTTGGAGGATATACGGGCAGGCAGGCCGCCTCAAGTTTCACTGGAAGAGGGGCTTCGTGACATGCGAATCGTCGATGCCGTTCATTCTGCAGGTGCGGAGCGGACAATCATACAGTTAAGCGAAACGGCGGTGGAGGACTGATGGAAGGTGTGAATAAACCTGTTGTCGTAGTTACAGGCGGCTCGCAAGGGATCGGGCTTGCCATCGCAACAGCATTCGCCTCCCGCGCATGGCGGGTCGTCATTATTGCCCGAGGGATGTCGGGATTAATACAAGCGAAGGAGACCATTGTCAGCGGCGATCCGGAAGCTGATGTGATGCCATTGCAAGTGGATATTACCGATCGAAACGCGGTGAAGTCCGCATTCGAAGCGATTTTGCGGGAATGGGGGCCAGTAACCGCCTTAATTAACAATGCCGGCACTCCCGTCAAAGGAAGATTCCTTGATACGGATCCAGAGGAATGGGAGAAGGGAGTGCGCCTTCATGTCCACGGCTCCTATTACACTTCGTGGTATGCTGCTAAGCAAATGGCTGAACGGGGGAGTGGTGCAATCGTGAATATCGCATCGGCGGCAGGCCTGAATCCGCCTCCCGGCCTGCCTCTCTATGCTGGAGCGAAAGGGGCGCTCATTGCACTAACGCGTGCACTCGCGGTTGATTTAGCACCTTCTGGAATCACAGTGAACGCGATTTGTCCGGGTCCGGTAAACACAGAGACATATCGTGAGTCAACGCCTCCAGATATCTACCGAGAGCGAACGTGGTCGATTCCAACAGGCAGGTTCATATCACCGAATGAAATTGCCGAGATGGCTCTCTTTCTTACTTCAACTGCTGCAATCAATATGACTGGAGAGACATTGATGATCGATGGGGGAGCTGCAGCTGTCGGCCCGTATGCCGTCAATTTATATAAGCAGAGAAGAAGCGGGAGCTGATCAAGCATGGGAAACGTTCCCTTTAGCGTCGAGTCAAGTGAATTCGCCCCAAATACGATTACGTACGAATATTTTAGTAAGGCATTAGAGAAAACGAAACATTTTACCGTAAGCTTCCCGTTAAACTATGAAGAGAATCGGCATCGTTATTCGCTGTTATTGGTGCTGCATGGGATGGGAAGGAATCATTTAACGGTTGTCAGTCAAGAGAGCCTGAGGCAGGAGTTGTCCAAGTGTGACAGTATCGTCGTATTTCCAGATGGAGAGAACGGTTGCTATATCGATAGTCCCGTTGTAAAGGAGAGTCGATATCAAGCATATCTAGATGAAGTCATCGATTATGCAGAGAAGAACTTTCGCATCCTAGGAGGTTTCGGTTCCAGAGGTATTATGGGCTGGTCGATGGGGGCCTTTGGTGCTGCTAACTATATCATGACACGTCCTCAATTTTTGGGGACTTTCGTTTCGATCATTGGTCTCTTGGATTATCCGAATCCCTGTAAATATAACGAAGAAGAGAATTATCCTGTGCAGAACGAGTTCCCGACGGATGAGCAGGCGCGAAAGAGATATCGAGCGGCAGCTAATATCGAAGCTTTTGCCAATGTAAACATTATGCTCTATGTAGGGAGATCTGCCTTTGACTATGCAATAAATGTAGAGTTCCATCATAGGCTTGTTGAGGCTGGAGTTCCTCACGAATACATGGAGGAATCAGGTGGACATGAGTGGGCAACGGTAGCAAGGGGGATACCGATAGCGCTAGCGTTTTGTGCGAGGCATCTCAGCCGTTAATATATTTGAAAAGGTAAGAGGCAATGGACTTTTTCGGCGGTATAGACATTGGGGGAACGAAGTGTTCCGTGAGTCTAGGGGAGTTGATCGATGGGAAATTGTTTCCACTCGGAAAGCAATCCTTCCCTACACCGAAAGATCCGCCAATGGCGATTCAGGGGATTAAGGATTTACTCCACAAGTTAATGTCGGTTCATGGTGTCAAACAATTGTTGAGTATCGGAATTAGCTGCGGCGGCCCCTTGGATAGCCGAGCTGGTTTAATTATGAGCCCATCGCCATTCGTGTGCTGGAGGAGGAGGCCCTTCGTTTATCTAGAAGAGTGTGTGAAATTGTGCCTGCCGGTCTTGGAGAGCAGGTTGGCGATTATGCGGCCTTGTCGGTTGCTCACTTTGCGTTGGAGGAACACGATCGGAGGAGCAAGAATGACTAATCATTTGAAGAGATTGCTGCAACGCTATCCCGAATTAGTATGCTGTGAATCGTCTTTCCAAGAGGCATATACACGATTGGAAATTGGGTTCAAAGCAGGGGGAAGCTTCTAATATGCGGTAATGGAGGAAGCGCTTCGGATAGCGATCATATCGTTGGGGAATTGATGAAGGGGTTCGCTCATCTGCGTCCCGTTGAGACGAGAACAACTGAAAAACTGGTCGCGGCTTACTCCGATGAGGGTCGTTATTTGGCAGAGCACCTTCAGCAAGCGCTCCCGGCCATATCCTTAGTCAGCCAATCTGCTTTAATGAGAGCTTTCTCCAATGACGTTGCAGCGGATATGGTGTTCGCACAACAAGTATACGGATACGGGCGAAGTGGAGATATACTGCTAGCGATCAGTACATCAGGAAACTCAGCAAATGTCGTTCATGCTGTACAAGTTGCCAAAGTCCAGGGGCTGACAACCATTGCCCTAAGCGGGAAACAGGGCGGAAAGCTCGCTGAGTTGTGCGATGTATCTCTATGTGTGCCAGGGGAGCGTACATCCGACATACAAGAGCTTCATTTACCCATCTATCATACATTATGTTTAATGCTTGAAGAGCATTTTTTTCCGCATACATGAACAATGAAGGCATTCTTTCGCAATGAGAAGGGGTGCCTTTGTTGTATGTGTTCTATCAGAGTAGTCTGAATCACTTCATCAAGTAAGTATTTAGGTACAGGCACTTCTAGGCTCATACCCACATACACTAATACTAATCACTAAGCGGAGGCTTCCAAAACAGCTAAGATCCGCAAACACTGAAGGGGGTAGCTGGAATGCCTGGATTCTTTAGCGCAATCGCTGTATTAATAAAGCAGCTAACTTTGCTTGTATCCTACGTTAAGAACAATGCGTTTCCACAGCCACTAACAGAGGAAGAAGAGGAAAGGCACTTGCGGCAAATGGCTGAAGGGAATGAGCATTCCAGAAACAAGCTAATTGAACACAATTTGAGACTTGTCGCGCATATAGTAAAAAAATTCGACAATACGGGTGAAGATTTGGAAGATTTGATTTCGATAGGGACGATTGGACTGATCAAAGCTATCGAATCGTTCTCGCCGAATAAGGGCACGAAGTTAGCGACTTTTGCAGCGCGCTGTATCGAGAATGAGATCCTGATGCATCTGCGTTCGTTGAAGAAAACACGCAAAGATGTGTCTCTGCATGATCCCATTGGAACGGACAAAGAGGGGAACGAGATTACGTTGATCGATATCCTCGGCAGCGAGGCGGACGATGTGGTGGATGCGGTGCAGCTGAAGATTGAGAAGAGCAAGATTTATCGCAATCTGGAGATATTGGACGACCGTGAGAAGGAAGTTGTAGTCGGTCGATTTGGCTTGGAGCTTGGTGGCGAAGAGCGGACGCAGCGAGAGATTGCGAAGGAGCTGGGTATTTCGCGTTCGTATGTGTCGCGTATCGAGAAACGGGCACTTATGAAGCTATATCATGAATTTTATAAGGCGAAGCGATAAGTCGTTAGGTTGGAGCATCGTATTCTTCATTTATTTGGCTTCAAATAATGGAGGCGAAGACAATGTCAGCCTTAATTCAGATTGAGCATGTTAGTAAGTTTTACTATATGGGTGGAGAGACAATAAGGGCTTTGGATGATGTTTCGCTGGATATCGCGCAGGGTGAATTTGTTACTATTATGGGGCCGTCGGGGTCTGGAAAGTCCACGTTGATGAACATAATCGGTTGCTTGGATGTTTCAGACGAAGGCCTGTATGTCCTTGATGGGAAACAGATTCATTCCCTCAAGGATTCACAGCTGGCTGAGATTCGGAATCGAAAGATCGGGTTCGTTTTCCAGAGCTTCAACCTGCTGCCGAGATTAAGCGCTTATGAGAATGTGGAGCTACCGTTGATATACCGGGGATTATCGCGAAAGCAGCGGGAGCCGCTGGCTTTGCAAGCGTTAGATGCGGTTGATCTACTGGATCGTAGGAAGCACTTTCCTTCCGAGCTGTCCGGTGGACAGCAGCAACGTGTTGCAATTGCGAGGACATTAGCGGGCAATCCGGCGATTATTTTAGCGGATGAGCCTACTGGGGCGCTGGATTCGAAGACTGGCGCGGAGGTTATGGATACTTTCAGACGATTGAATGAGCAGGGACGGACGATTATTGTGATTACGCATGATCGGCAGGTTGCGGAGCAGGCGAAGCGGATTGTAAGGTTTCGGGATGGGCAGTTAGTTCATTAGATTGGGATTGAAAATACAGCTAATTGATACTGGCCTTACGAGAAATCGTAGGGCTATTTGATTTTCAAGTTAAATGAAAGCGGCTAGGTCTGAATTCTTCTGCCTTTCCCGGCTAACTGGCAGTATTCTATAGACTATGATCGATGAAATAACTGTACATGTTTAAAGAAGCGATCCGTCCGCGATAAACTGCCCATGTCCTCTTAGAAAAAAGATAATACGTTTTTAACCATTAATAGTGATTTATTCAATGTTTGTCGACCGCAAAAGTTTATATGATTAAGGTGTAATATTACTACCGCAAAATTTTAGGGAGGACATTTAAATTAGGGAAATCCAAGAAAGCAATGGCCAGCAAGAAATTTACCCAAAACGAATAAATAAAAATGTGATGGGAGGGTAAACCCCAAGGGTGAATGGGGGATCCATTGCGCGATCATATCCAATTATCCACAGTTTTGGTATCCAAACGATCCTAATAATTCTGACTTTAAGTGTTTATGCAGTTCGTGTTCGCCAAAGCGCAGAACGCAGATATTATCAATGTTTACGTGGATGGGAGGATGGGATAAAATGATGAAAACGAGGATGTTAGCAGCGCTTTTAGCACTTTTGTGTATGTCGACGATGTTCAACTACACGCCTGCAGCGGCCGCGATCGTGACGACCAACATTAACCTGGCGTTGGGGAAGCCGGTTTTCGAAAGCGGACATGACGGCAGCTTCATAAAGGAAAATCTTGTTGACGGTAATGCAGGTACACGCTGGGCGTCCAATTCGGGCAATAATGCGACTGTTTATGCATCTTGGATTTACGTCGATCTGGGACAACGGTATCGGTTCAACAAGATAGAGGCTGCTCTCGAGAGGTTTCCCACAGAGTACAAGCTGATGGTGTCCGACGATGCCATGCAATGGACGGAAATTTCATCGAAGGTTCGTGAGGATAGCGCCAATTATACGACGGGAGGAACGGACACCTTTGAGTTAAATACGCCAGTAACAGCGCGCTATGTGAAGTTTCAAGGCGTACGGCCCCGTCTGAACTCGAATGGCACTCTGAACGTATGGGGGTACTCGCTGTATGAGTTACGTGTGTTTCAAGCGCCGCTTGAGGACAGCGACTACGTAGCAATAGCTAAGCAAAACATCACGGTGCCCGAGCGGGTATTAAATAATTTCAGTCTTCCATTGACCTATCAAAACGGCGTTAGCGTCGCATGGACGTCGAACAGCAACGCTATCGCTATTGACGGCGGCAGTGCCACAGTTACAAGAAGCGAGCAGGATCAAGCGGTTACGCTTACCGCGACCTTAACGAAGAACAATGCGTCAGATACGAAGGACTACCCGGTTGTAGTAAGAGGCAAGGCTTCAGGCAAATATGTCTTTTATCCAGAGGTGCACGGTTACGCATACGGCGACGGAGAGATGCAGCTTACGGGGAAAACGATCAATCTGGTGTTTGAAAATGGCGTAAGCGATAATACCGCTGCCAAGGCGCAAATTATTTTCGAGAAACGTGGCTTCACCGTCACGAAAGAGGCGCAGGACGCGTCATTGGTTGATATCGATGTTCTGATCGGCATCGACAATGACATGGGAGCTGATTATGCGTACTTAAACGGAAAGTTCGATCCGGCGGTTTCCGTGAAAAAGAATGATGGATATGTGCTCAAGTCCTCTGAATCGGACAGGGTCATCGCTATCATGGGCAAAGACAACGGCGGCGCGTTTTACGGAGTCACCACGCTCGATCAGCTCTTGGGGCAGTCGGACGGCCTTTTGGGCGATGTTCTGATCGAAGATTATGCGGATATTAAATTTCGCGGCTTCATCGAAGGCTTTTACGGCACGCCATGGTCGCACGCGAACCGCAAGGACTTAATGACGTTTGGCGGAGACTTCAAAATGAATTCCTATCTGTACGGGCCCAAAGACGATCCCTATCATGCTGCGCAGTGGAAAGATCCTTATCCGTCCGCTAAGCTCGCCGAACTGAAAGAGCTGGTCGATAAGGGGCGGGAGACCAACGTTGCATTTGTCTGGGCAGCCCATGTCGGCGGCAAGATCGATCTCGGTTCGGAAGCCGACATTCAAGCACTCAAGAACAAGTTCGACCAGTTGTACGGTATTGGCGTCCGTCAATTCGCTATTTTCTTTGATGATTCCGCGACAAACAACGCTCAGCTCGTGAGCTTCATCACGCGGATCGACAGCGAATACATCAAGCCCAAGGGCGATGTCAAACCGATTATCTTTTGCCCGCAGTATTATCGCAAGGACAGCGGCAGTCAGGCAACAATCAGTTACCTGCAAAATATTAGCAAGTTCCCGAAGGATGTTGAAATCATGTGGACAGGTGATAACGTCGTATCGCCAATCACACAGAGCGTCGTCGACTGGGTAACGCAGTATATCGATAGACCAGTCTATATTTGGTGGAACTATCCGGTAAACGATCTGGGGCGTTCAAGCTATGTCCATATGGGTCCGTCCAAAGGACTTTCCTCCGGCGTTAAGAATATTTCGGGCTTAACCTCTAACCCGATGAATCAGGCGCAAGCGTCCAAGGTATCGCTGTTCAGCGTGGCGGATTATACTTGGAACACCGACGAGTACAATTATGAGCAAACTTGGCAGGATTCGTTTAACTTCATCATTCGGGATAATCCCCAGGCAGCGAGCGCACTTCGCATTTTTTCACAGCATGCATCGGACGGCTTAAACCCATTTGACGCGGGGGAATCTTTCTACCTGCTGCCGCAGTTGAATGCCTTTAAACAGGCATTGGCAGGCGGCGAGAATATTTCGGCATATGGCGCGTCTTTGGTCGGTTCGTTCCAAGAGATTATCGACGCCGTAGACACGCTGAAGTCGTATTCGGGTACAAACGGTATCTCGGGAGAACTCATGCCATGGCTGGACAAAATGAGGAAGATCGCACTGGCGAGCAAGAACGCCGTACAGCAGCTAATGGGTTTGGGCACGATCTCAGTTGATAATCCGGCATCCATCCAAGCGGCCATGCAATTGATTTCCGATCGCAGAGCGGAGCTTAAGACAGCGGTGTCAGCGTCCAAGATCGTTGCACAAAAAGAGATCGCGCCATTTACCGAGGAGATCCTGAACCTGCAGGAAACGCAGCTTATGAAAACGCTCTCTCTGTCGCCTAAAATTATCGGTTTCGGCAGCTCGACCGCGGACTACACGAAGATGCTGGACGGTGATATGATGACAGTTACGTCGACCGGTTCGGGAGCAGTGGTGTCTCGCGGTGCGTACTTCGGCGTGAATCTGGGCAAGGAAACACAGATCGACAACGTATCCATCGCGATGGACACTTCGAAATACTATAAAAAAGGTATACTCGAAGCTTCAATTGACAATAGAACTTGGACGATGGTTGGGGAATTCGATACGAGCACGGTCTCTGTGAAGGGACTTGATCTTTCCGCAAAATTCCTGCGTTACCGCGCGACGGATGAGTTCACCGACGTGAACACTGGATCGCCCAACAGCGGCTTATCGGTTAAGGAGTTTCAGGTAAACGCGGAAAAACCAGCAGCAATCTATACCAACGTATCTGCACTGGAGAATCAGGAGCTGTCGTTTGCAGGCGCTTCTGCAGCGCTGCGGAATGTTGCAGAGATCACGCTGAAACCCGGTGATTATTTTGGATTCAAATTCAACAAGCTGAAAAACGCAAATTCGCTGAAAATCGATGAGGGCCTCAAGTCTCTGTTCGCCGAGTTCTCGGCAGACGGGATAAACTGGAGCGCGATGCCTTGGTCGGATCCGCATATCACTGCGGCGAAATACATCCGTGTGAGGAACGCTTCTCAGGAGGCAAGGTCCTTCACGCTTACCGAGCTTTCGGTAAAATTTGGCGGTTCGCCGACCTTGTCGGCAAGCGCTCAGAATCTCACTATCTATGAGGGAAATGTGGGTAATATTGTAGACGGCAATCCGTCCACGTATCTGTGGCTCAAGCCATCCCCTACTGCAAACCGGTATTTTATATTCGATCTGGGTAGCGAGATACCGATATATGACATGCTCATCAACTCTGTTACGGACGTGTTTTCCTCCGGAACAATTGAATTCAGTTCCGATGGAACAAACTGGCACGATCCGATCACGTTCAGTAATGCGGGCAACATCAATATCGTCGACTGTAGAGGTAAATTAGGTCGCTATGTGAAGCTCACAGACGGTGTGCAGAATAAGTGGCTCAAGGTCATCGAGGTCGAGATTAATAAAAACGTAAAGGAAAACACCTTTGTTGTCTCAGGTAATCTAGGCGGCCTGGAGAAGGTACTCGATAATGATATTTTCAGCTATGTTGATGTCGGCAACTTGCAGGGAGAGCTGTTGTACAACAATATCAACACGCCGGGCGCGACCAATCTGATCCTAATGAAAAACGAGGGAACGGCAGTAAAACTGATGGTCAAAAGAGACTCGCAGAGCGCCACGGAGGGATGGATCGACGTCGGTAATTTTTCAGGCGCGTATCAGAACATTGATCTGAGCGCGTATACGCCAGCCAGCGAATTCAAACTGAAATGGGACGCAGCTTCGGGCCTGCGTCTAAACGAGCTCTATGTCGCAGATGGACCGCAGACCGTCTATCCGGTAGCAGGCATAGTTATTGATAAACCTGAGGTTTCGCTTCAAGTAGGGCAAACGACAGCACTCAACGCAACTGTTCAGCCGGTGAATGCAACGAATAAGATTATCACATGGAACAGCAGTGACGACACAGTGGCAACAGTCGCGATCGTTGACGATCATGCGGTTGTGACTGGAATCAAGGAAGGAAGCGCAGTAATAAGAGCAACGACGGCTGACGGCGGGCACTTTGCTGAAGCGCAAGTAACGGTAACAAAGCCGATTGTTGGGCCATCAGCTGCATTGACTGGTGTAAGTGCGGTTCAAAGCGGATCAGACTTTATAGTCAAGTATGGGTTAAATAACGTGCAAAACATTTATGCACAGGATGTAACCTTCACTTATGACCCGGACGTACTGGAATTCAAATCTGTTGAATCGTTAGTGGAAGGACTCGTCATTGTTAACAAATCGGAAAAACCAGGTCAGCTCAGACTGATTCTAGCAAGCACAGGCGCTAATGCTCCTAATGCTACCGGCGATTTGTTGGCTCTTCACTGGAAAGCCAAATCGCTTGCACAGTCGCAATCAGCTGCCATTTCGCTGGCCAGCATCAAGATTGCTAACGGCAGCGGCGTAGAAACTCAGTTGACCGGCGATTCGCACAGCATTGTCATCGGAGTTGCGGATAAATCCGTTTTACGCTCACTGATCTTGTCTGCTCAAGCGATGCATAATGCAGCTTTTGAGGGCCATCTGCCTGGACAGTACGTACCTGGTGCGAAAGCTGCGCTGCAGTTGGCAATTACAGGTGCTACTACTGTATTGAACGATTCGGCTGCAACTCAAACGAATGTAGAGCAAGCGCTGGCAGCGCTGCAAGCAGCTGTACAATCCTTCGAGGATTCGCTCATCATTGCCGCACAAGGCGACCTCAACCTAGATGGCAAAGTATCCATCGGCGACTTGGCCATTGTCGCTGCAGCGTATGGTAAAACGTCTGCAGATGAAGGTTGGAATCCGATAGCGGATATTGTGAAAAATAACGTCATTGATATCGAAGACCTTGCAACGGTAGCAAATAAAATTCTTGAGTAATAAGGAAATCAAAAAAGGCTTCCTGCAACTAAGACCGCGATGACATGAAAAAGGTATAGCTCTCGGGGAACTGAAATAAAGACTGCGTTGCTTCCATGATTTTTGAAGCAACGCAGTCTTATTTGCCATTATTTATGGGGGGATTAAGCCAATCAGGCCAGTTCGCAATTGATCATTTTCGAGAGTCAGTACATTATTGACTATTTAGTGGACAAAATTCAATTGTTAGTTCTTAGACCAACTCTTATGATAATATAAAAGCTTTTCAAAAGGATAAGGAATTCATCACAATGAGAAAATTTAGATAACAATGGATGGAGCATGATCCTGTCCACTGTATGTATTGCGTCGACTTGTTGCGGAAGTAGTAGCGCGACCAATGCAAGAATCGTTCCATTCTCGAATGGAAGACTTTCGGAATAAATCAATTGACTGAGGAGGTGGATCTAGAATGAAAACTGGCCTCACTTAACTACATCGTTAAGTCCAGATTTTTCAGCTATATTACAAATCAAATGATGTGAAAGAAAATGGCTTATCGAACTGACTACGCCGAGCGATCCTGACGATTTACGGCAGAAGTTGCTCGACTCTGAATTTCCTATGGGAGGTTATACATGAAAATAATTAGAAGCAGCAAAATCAAGTTTGCGATACTCGTCATTTTTTTATTGATAACAAATTTGTTTCAGGGAGTCTTAGTATCGGCGGAAGGGAATGAGCCTGCAAATCCGAATCTGGCGCTGGTTAAACCCGTAACCTACTCAGGCGTTGAAGGAGGACGGATCGGAGAAGTATGGAAATATCCACAATTTGTAGGGGGAAAAGCGGTCGATGGTGATCCGAACACACGCTGGTCCGCGGATAAACTGGACAATCAGTGGCTGATCGTTGACTTGGGAGAAGTAAATACATTAAGCAAAATAAAACTTAATTTCCATGCAACTTCGCCTGAATATGAGGTGTTTATTTCCGCCGACGGCAATCTTTATGAAAGCGTGTACAAGGTGACAGGCGCCGCTAACGGGGCTAAAGAGATAAAGGAAATTACCTTCAGCCCCAAAATGGCCAGATATGTAAAATATCAGCAATATAAGCAATGGAAACATACCAATGGTTCGTATTATGGTTCAAGCATTTATGAATTGGAAGTATACCGATATACTTCCTATACAGCCCAATTAGCGCTGGAAGACGCCGAAAAGCAACAGTTAATACTGTCGGAAGATGGCAAGAAGCTTATTCTACCGTCAGTGAATGAAAATTATAAAATCAGTCTGTACGGTTCTGATACACAAGAAGTGATTGCACTGGATGGCACTGTCAATAATCCATTAGTCGATATGGACGTTAATTTGTTGTACAAGGTGGAAAATATCGCCGATCCCGGTGATGTTGCCACTTCACAGCAGGATATTCATTTTGTAGTTCCAGGCCAATATGCACAAGAAAGCGGGGACAACCCAGTTCCTAAAGTTTTGCCCGGCTTACGGGAATGGAAAGGTCATACTGGAAACTTTGTTTTGACAGACAACTCGAAGATTGTGGTAGCGGATGATTCGATACTAGAAACCGCCAACACGATTCAATATTATTTCAAGGACATGCTGAATAAGGATATTCAAATAGGTACGGGCCCTGCTCAGCCCGGCGATATTGTGCTGACCCTGGATGGTGCCCAATCCATTCTTGGCGAAGAAGGTTACAACCTTGATATCAACGATATGATCGTTATTGCTGCTTCAAAAGCCAAGGGCATACTGTATGGAGGAATATCCATCACGCAGATTCTATATCAAGACAAGGATCATGTCCATGTTCCCAAAGGTCTGTCGCGCGATTACCCGAAATATAAGGTGAGGTCGGGCATGATGGATGTGGGAAGAATGTATATCCCGCTTGAATATCTTAAAGAAATGACCATTTATATGGCTTGGTTCAAAATGAATGAAATACAAATCCATGTGAATGATTATTGGGGAAGCTCCGGATATTCCGCATTTCGTCTGGAAAGCACAAAATACCCGCAAATTGTTGCAAAAGACGGATACTATACGAAGGAAGCCTACAAACAATATCAAAAGAATATGAAGCGATATGGCATTGATGTCGTTACAGAAATCGACACTCCTTATCACTCGGAGGCTTTTAGAGGCGTGCCAGGCGTAACGATGCTTTCTGCGGGTGCCCTTGATATTCGGGATGCAAATACCGTCAACTTTGTATTGGACTTGTTGGATGAGTATTTGGATGGCGAAGATCCTGTTATTCAATCCCGTAAATTCCATATAGGCACAGACGAATATAATAAATCATACTCTGAGTTGATGCGTGCTTATACAGATAAATTGATTAAGTACGTCAACGGCAAAGGCTATGAAACGAGACTTTGGGGTTCGCTGGGTACGAAAGGCTTCAATGGCACGACTCCGGTAACGAACGAAGCTACGATGAACATTTGGGCGCCTTACTGGTCCGACGTAAAGGAAATGTACGCAGCGGGTTACGATATCATTAATACGGTGGGCGGATGGTTATATACTGTGCCCGGTTCCAATGCCGGATATCCCGATCGATTGAATTTGACTAATCTATATAATGAATTTGATGTCAATAATTTTTGGCCGGCAAGAGGTGCAGGAGACGGAACTGCCATTATGCCGATTGCTCATCCGCAAACCAAAGGCGCCGAATTTGCCATTTGGAATGATATGACATCTTTTGGCGGAGGATTCTCGGAATTTGATATTTTTGACAGAATGAGAAGCGCCGTCGCCATAACAGCCGAAAAAACTTGGTACGGTGAAAAAACAGACGGCCAAACCGCAGAACAATTTTTGGAACGCGCCGAGGCCTTGTACAATGTTGCCGGGGGCGCTAATCCAGGAAGATTTGTAGAGTCGGAAGGCGACATTATCGCAAAATATACCTTTGATCAACTAACGGAGGGCTATGCTGAGGATACCTCGCCTAATATGTACAGCGCTGAAGTCATCAACGGAGTTCTAGGAAACGGAACAAACGGACAAGGAATTGTTTTAAATGGAGATGGATATATCTCGTTACCGTTTAACAGCGTCGGTTTCCCTTATACCGTTTCATTTGATATTCATTTGTCGAGCATTCCGGAAAATACGGAAATATTTGCTGGAAGAGAAGGTACTTTATACGCAAACTACAACGGTACTGGCAAGTTGGGCTTTAAACGCGGTGAACTGGGGATTGCATATGATTTCTTGTTCGATTACAGGCTGCCTGCCAATGAGTGGGTTAATATTACCTTGAAGGAAGAATTAACTTATAAAACGGGCGCAAATGACAGGAATAGCAGTAAGACAAAGCTTTATGTGAATGGTAGATATGTCGGAGAAGCTGCCAGCATCAAAACGCCTTTGAACAATATACGTTACTCTTCCAGTTTCGTACTCCCGACAGAAAAAATTATGAATCATGCACAAGGCAGTCTCGATAATTTGGTGATTTACAACAGAACACTGGAAGATGTTGAAATCGCAGAGTTACAGAACATCGAATCCGCCCAAAATGTGGCTTTCAATAAACCGGTGACGACCTCAAGTGTTTATCCTGGTAAACCCTGGATTGGAGACAAAGCAGTAGATGGAATGGATGAAAATCCGGATAGCCGTTGGAGCTCCAAACGAGCGACAGGGACAGGTTCAAACAATGACAGCGGTACAAACGGTACGGTAGAACAATGGATTACCATAGATCTGGGGAGAAATTACTCGCTTTCCGAGGTGTACATTTCTTGGGAAGCCGCATATGCCAAAACCTTTATATTGCAAGGTTCACTTGATGGGGTGGAGTATTACGATATGAAAATAATAACGGGATTTACTGGCGGAAAGATTAGCATCGGAGGTATTGAGAACCAAACGACCCGTTATATTCGAGTGAAATGCCTTGAACCTTTTAATGCCAATTACGGGTACTCCATTTATGAAATAAATGCTTACGGCATGCCTGACGAGCAAAAAGCTGCCGCTCCGGTACCAGATACCATGGGTGGTGAAGTGCCGGCTGGCACTCAGGTTACATTGAGCACGATGACAGACGGCGCAACGATCTTCTACACGATGGACGGCAGCGTTCCATCCAGCAACAGCACAAAATATATGGGTCCGATCGAAGTCACAGCGGAAATGACAATTAAAGCAATCGCCGTTAAACTCGGGATGACCGACAGCGAAGTAATGACGGAACATTATAGACTGGCAATGCCGGCACCGACGAACCTGACCGCCATAGCAGGAGTTAGGTCTGTTGCTTTAAAATGGGACGTTGCAACGGGAACAGAACCGGTAACCTACGTTGTATACCAGTTTGAAGGCACGGCAGCACCTGCTGAACCATTGGATTGGATGATCGTCCAATCCAATGTTACAACGAACAACTACACTGTCACCAACTTGACCAACGGAACGAGCTATGCGTTCGCAGTAAAAGCCGTTAACGCAGGAGGAGCTAGCGGTTTCTCCAATGTTGTGGCTGCGACGCCGTACACGGAAGCGCCGATGAAAACAGCGCTTTCGTCGGCAATCGATGCGGCGCAGTCGAAACACGATGCGGCAGTAGAGGGCAGCACGCCAGGTGAATACGCAGCAGGATTGAAAGCGACGCTGCAAACAGCGATCGACGCAGCGAAGGCTACGCGTGACGACGCGGCAGCAACGCAGGTGCAAGTGAATGCGGCGGTAACTGCGCTGAACGCGGCGGTAGCGGCGTTCGAGGCAGGCAAAGTCGCACTTCCTGCGACAACGCTTGGCGGAACAAGCGCCGCCACAGCAGGCAGTACGTTTACAATCCGTTTGGGACTGAAATCTGTCACACAAAACATTTACGGCCAGGACATCAAGCTGAGCTATGATACGGGCGCTATGGAATTTGTTTCAGCGAAGTCGATGCTAGAAGGCTTGAGCATTGTCGAGTCCAGAGATCAATCGGGAACACTACGCCTGATTATGGCGAGCCTGGGTACCGATCATGCCGTAACTGGGACGCTGGAAGTAGCCGAAATGCTCTTCAATGCGAAGGTCGTAACGGAGCCGGTTACCGGAATCGTTGCTGTAACGGATGCAACGCTTGGTGATGACCAAGGAAGTGAAACGAAAGCGATTGGATCGTCAATCAGCATTCAGGTTACGCCAAAGCAAGTAGGCATCCCTGGAGATGTAAACGGCGATGGCAAAGTTAGCATCGGTGATCTAGGCTTCGCTGCGGCGAACTATAGTAAAGACTCTACGAGTCCGGATTGGCATATCATCACAGCGGCGGATGTAGACGGCAATGGTAATATCGACATTGTCGATCTCGCAGCCATCGCTAGAATAATCATTCAATAGCTCATCGGGCAATTACTAAGTACATTTTTCCTTATGTATCAAGGCTTTGGACAGATTGGACAGATTTTTTCTAGAAAAGCTAAAGCAAAGATTTCGAAAACTTCTCCGTGTTCAAGCCAGCTGATCTGCATAAAGGCAACGTGAACGCGATGCTCGATCAAGTGATTGCTTGGAGCGGCGCATTAAAAACTTTGAGATAAGTATGGAAATAGATGTAACCCCACAGGATTGATTGCTGTGGGGTTAAGTGATCTGTCCGAGATAAATTGACCGCGTCCCTCTTTTCATTGAAACATACATAAAGACAATACTTTTTTAACCATTTACAGTGATTTATTCAATGTTTGTCTGCAACAAAAATTATTATGATTGAGGTGAAAGATGTTCAGGAAAAATTATAGGGAGGACATGTAAATGAGAAAATCCCCAAAAGCCATGGCCAGCAAGAATGTATTCAAGAAGAATAATTGATAAGGGAGGGAAAGCGAAAAACAAAAAAAATAGAAACAAAACCTTGTCGATAGTAGCCAAAACAATTTTACAGTAGGTTGTAAATCACAACTAGAATAAGCCCCCTCGATTTAGTATGAAACGAATTGAGGGGGCATATTTTAGTTGTCCGCTTAGAAATCGTTGCGCCTTTCCAGCTGATACTATTAAAGGAGTGACCGAAAAAATGAACAAATATTTTATGAAAGCACTTAACATTTATCTAATGCTGTCGTTGGTTTTAACTTTTTTTATTCAAATGACGTCATTCTCGTCAGCTGCCGCCGCAGATTTGAATCTTGCCTTGAATAAAACCACTACCGCGTCTTCCTACGAAACGGCTAATTTTGCCCCTAATAAGGCGGTTGACGGCAACGCAACGACAAGATGGTCCAGCAATTACACGAATCCTGAGTGGATCACCGTTGACCTTGGTCAGACTTATAGCGTAAACAAAGTGATCCTAAACTGGGAAGCGGCATATGGCAGGGGCTATAAGATTCAGGTATCCAGCGATAACATCAATTGGTTGGATGTTTACACCACCACCACTGGAGACGGCGGGACAGACGAGATCAACTTCCCGAATGTCAATGCCAAATACATTAAGATGCAGGGTACGCAACGTGCAACGAATTATGGCTATTCCTTATTCGAATTCCGAGTTTACGATATAAAGCCGGAGCCTGTAACCGGCGTACAGCTTGATAAGTCCTCATTATCACTGAAAGCAGGAGATACGGAGATTCTTTCAGCCACCCTGCTTCCAGCGGGCGCCACGAATAGGAATGTTACTTGGAGAAGCAGTGATGAGACAGTGGCTAAAGTAGAGCTTATTGGCGGTAAGACAGTGGTGACCGCTAAAAGTCCCGGCAGTGCTAAAATAGCGGTGACTACGGTGGAAGGAGCCTTTGAGGCAGAATGTATTGTTACCGTAGAGGCGGTAACTGCTCCAAGGCAGAGGGTCCTTACTTATAATATTCATCATGGCGTTGGAACGGATGGTATTTTGAATTTGAATCGTATCGCGAATGTAATTAAAACTATGAATCCAGATATCGTTGCACTTCAAGAAGTTGATGTAAACGTTCCAAGAAGTGGAAACATAAACCAGGCGGCAGAACTTGGCAGGCTGACAGGTATGAATGTCATCTTCGGAAAAGCAATTGATTTATCTGGAGGAGAATACGGAGTGGCGCTCCTTTCCCGATTCCCGATTACCTCTTCGGAGAAGATTCTCTTGCCAAATAGCGGTGGTGCTGAGCAGCGGGTTGCTTTAACAGCCATGATCACGCCGCAGAACGAACTCCCTGAGTTTACTTTTACGGTCACACACCTTGAATGGTCGTCAGCAAGCTTAAATTTGGCTCAGTCCAATAAAATTATAGAGCATTACGCCACCACTAATCCGTATATTTTAGCCGGTGACTTTAATGCAACACCGGACACAGAAGCGGTAATGAATTTGACGAACACTTGGACCGATGCAACGGCTGGAATTACTGATGCGACAAATTCGGGTGGAAAAATCGATTATGTGATGTATGGCAAGAACAATCAATGGCGGGTAGCCAGTGCACAAGACATCCACGATGATGTCGCTTCCGATCATAGACCGGTTCTGGCTGTTCTAGAATGGATGGGTTCGCAACAAGGTGTTAAATTAAGCGGTCCGGCAACCGTACAGGCTAGTCAACCTCTAAGTTTGACTTACAGCCTGGCAAATGTCACAGCGAACGTGTACGCTCAGGATTTGACTGTTAATTTTGATTCGACGCACTTGCAATTTGTGTCTGCGATGTCACTCGTAAACGGATTTTCAGTGGTGGGAGAAACCGTTTCCCCTGGAAGCGTAAGGTTTCTGATGGCAGCGACGGATAACGTAGTTACAGGCACTACGGACACTCTACGACTGAACTTCCTGGCGAAACAGCTTGATCAACCGGTAAACAGCTCCGCTGTTTCCTTGAACAATGTTTATGTCGCTGATGGAAGCGGCACTGAAACGCTATTAAACAGCTTATCCGAGTACAAAGTTCAAATTACGGTACCGTTGGCAGATAAATCAGCGCTGAATGCCATTATTACGGATGCTCGGTCAATGCACGATGCAGCAGTGGAAGGTAACGAGAATGGACTGTATGTACAGGGCTCGAAAGCGAAGTTGCAGTTGGCGATCGATGAAGCTAATGCGGTAGCAAGCAATCCAAATGCTATTCAGCAGCAGGTAGATAGTGCAAAAGCCGCATTACAAGTGGCAATTAACGTATTTAGTGCCAGTATAATAGTGGCAGACGTTAACGGTAGCGGAAGCGTCACGATTGGCGACTTAGCGCTAGTTTCCGCAGCTTATGGCAACCAAACTGGTAACGAGGATGTCAACAAAGATGGTACGGTAGACATTGTAGACTTGGCTATCGTAGCCAGTGCAATTTTACTGAATTAAAGTTGCAAAAGAAGGAGAGGCTGTCCACAAGTAACAATTAAAGAGTTGGCGGGACACATCCGACATCAAAAAAACGAATATGTAAATGAACAAAGGAGTTAAGCGGTTTGACTGTGCTTAACTCCTTTGTTTTTGGCCACGTGTCTTCTTCAGCATTATAGGTTCAGTTGGTTAATCTGCATCGCAGAATTCAGTATTTGATCGTACCGAGAAGCGTTGTCCGAATTTCACGATTTTTTATACGATGATACTCACCACACGTTTCTAATTCAGTTGTGAAATACGCAGCCCGGTGACAGGTGAAGATGACTCACTCCAGAAAATGGGGAATTGGCGAAGGAAAGTCGTGTACGGGAAATCGCATGCACGGTTTGATTAGGAGTCTGGGGGAGTAATCCCCCCGTCTTACGTTACTTTTACACGCCAAGAAAGAGATAAAATTCAACTTTTTTGAGGAAGAAAACAAACCTAATATCACCCATTTCCCCTATATAATTGATTCATATAAAGAAAGGATTAGGGGGAGACCAGTTGTAGAATTCCTTAGTTCAAATGGAAGGGATTGAGAAACGCTTTCCAGGCGTACATGCTCTGAATTAATGCCGTTTCGAGCTGCTCGCGGGCGTGCGCTTTGTGCGTCAAAGATGAAAACATGTGTAATAGCGAGAAAAACGAAGAAAACATTAATTTTTTGAGGGAGGTACAATCATGAACAATGCAAGTAGAATCTACGGAAGGTTCCACCTATCCGCGCGTATCCTGGCGCTGCTGCTAGGGGTTTCCATGCTGCTGAACATGGATCTTACAGCACTGGCGCGGGAGGATGCGCAGAATACGTATTCATCCGAGCCCACATTGGTGTGGCAGGCTGAGCAAGCGGCTGCCAGAAACGGTATGCGCCTGTGGTACAGACAGCCGGTCAAGGACTGGCAAACCGAAGGCCTTGTAATCGGCAACGGATTCTTTGGCTCCGTGCTCTTTGGCGGCGTGGCCAAGGATCGGATCCACCTCAATGAAAAGACCCTCTGGACCGGCGGCCCGGCACCGTCGAGAAACTACAATGGCGGCAATCGGAGCACGCCAATGTCGAAGGATACTGTCAAAAACAATCAAGCTGCACTGGAAAGCCAAACATTCAACAATGGCGGAGGCAATGTCAGCGATATGTTCGGCAACCTTAGCGGCACAGGCAGCTATCAGGACTTTGCTGACCTCTGGGTGGACTTCGCGCCCGCCGGTCATACGGATGCCGCGGCCACTGACTATGTCCGCGACCTAGACCTCAACACGGGTATCGCTTCGGTTTCCTACCAGTACGGCGGCGATACCTTCCGTCGTGAGTATTTTGCCAGCTACCCCGACAAGGTGCAAGTCTACCGTTTCAGTTCCAACAACAACGGCAAGCAGAGTTTTGATGTCAGTACGTCCAGCCAGCAGTCTGGTGCGACGATCACCGCTTTGAATAACACCATCACTCTGCGTGGCACGCTTTCGGACAACGGTTTGAAATATGAGGGCCAGATCCGTGTGATGACCACGGGCGGTACCATAAATGCGACCTCATCTGGAACCATTCAGGTGCGCAACGCCGATGCTGTGACCCTCGTAATGGCTTCCGGTACCGACTACAAGAATGACTATCCCACCTATCGTGGTGAGGATCCTCATACGGAGATCACAGCCAACCTGGACAAGGCAATGGACATGGGCTATCAGGCGCTGCGCAACCACCACATCGAGGATTACTACTCGCTATTCTCCCGTGTCAGCCTGGATGTAGGCGCGGCCCCGGCCAATGTGCCCACCGACGAGCTGATTGGCGAGTACCGCAAGGGCAACTTCAACCAAATCTTGGATGTGATGGTGTTCCAGTTCGGACGCTATCTGACTATCGCGGGCTCCCGCCAGGGCGCATTGCCCACCAATCTCCAGGGTATGTGGGGCGTAGGCAGCATGGCCTGGGGCGGTGACTTCCACTTTAACGTCAACGTCCAGATGAACTACTGGCCGGTGTACAACACCAACCTGGCTGAGAGTGGCGTCCCCTTTGTGGAGTACGTGGACTCCCTGCGCGAGCCGGGCCGTGTCACCGCCGCCAATTCTCATGGCGTAATCAGTGGGCCCGGTGAGGAAAACGGCTGGATTGTCCACACCCAGAATAACCCCTTCGGCCTGACCGCCCCCGGCGGCAGTCAGGAGTACGGTTGGAACATGGGCGGCGCGCCTTGGGCGCTGCAGAATGTGTATGACTACTATCGCTTCACCGGCAATGTGGAGTACCTGCGTTCGACCATCTATCCGGCCATGCGCGAGCAGGCCAGGTTCTGGGACTCCTATCTGATTTGGAGCACAAAGCAAAACCGTTGGGTGGTCTCTCCTTCGATTTCCCCCGAGCAGGGCCCGACCTCTATCGGCGCCACCTATGACCAGTCGCTGGTTTGGCAGCTCTACAAGGAGACCATCGAGGCCTCCAAGATCCTCGGCGTGGATGAGGATCTACGCATTGAATGGCAGGAGAAGATGGATGGTCTCAAACCCATACAGATCGGCAATCAGGGCCAGATCAAGGAGTGGTATGACGAGACAAACATCGGCTACATTGGGAGTAGCAAAGCCTACAACTTCAATGCCGGCGGCGCGGACGTGCATCGTCACCTTTCCAATCTGATCGGCATGTATCCTGGCAATCTGATCAATAAGGAAAACCAGACCTACATGGACGCCGCCAAGGTTTCTCTGGAGCAGCGCGGTTTCGAGATCACGACCGGTTGGTCTAAGGGTCACCGTCTGAACCTCTGGGCCAGAACCATGGAAGGCAACAAGTCCTACCGCATGGTGCAGTCGTTTTTAACACAAAACGCCCGCGGCATTATGAACAACTTGCTGGATTCCCACGGTACCCATGGTGGTTCATTAGCCAGTGCAGGATATATATTCCAGATCGAGGGCAACTACGCTTACACCGCCGGCGTTGCGGAAATGCTGCTGCAGAGCCAACTGGGTTACATCCAGCCGCTGCCCGCATTACCTGACGCATGGCCCAGCGGTAGTGTCAGGGGCTTGGTTGCCAGAGGTAACTTCGTCTTTGACATGGACTGGACTGGCTCAAAACTATCGGCCATGACCATTACTTCCCGCGCCGGCGGCGTCTGTGAGGTAGAATATCCCGGTATCGGCAGCGCCACCGTTTCTGGCGCCACCGTCCAAAGGATTTCTAATGACAGGATTTCCTTCCAGACCATCAAGGGTAGTGTGTACACCGTCTCGAACCTGCCCGGCCAAGTCACGGCTCAAGTGGCGCGGCCTCAGAATGTGCAGGCCGTCCGCACTGGTGATGCGGCCATCGAACTGACCTGGGACAATACTCCAGGCGCAACGCAGTATGTGGTCTACCGCCAGAAACTTCAGACCGTAGCCTCCGGTCAGTCTGCCGGCACTTTATACGGCACGGGCTATGAGCAGCTCAACCCCGTGAGCACCAACAGATATACAGATACTACCGTGACTGTAGGTTCCAATAACTACTACTACATGGTGGCGGCGGTCACCCCGTCCGGCACCTCATCGCCTACCGCACCGGTGGAGGCCAAAAAGCTGTCTGCGGTGATCACCCCCAGCCGCCAACCGATAGGTGTGGGAGATAAGCTGACCCTGGAATCCTCAGACAAGGATTCCAAATATGTGATCCGTTACACGCTGGACGGCAGCGTGCCGACCGCCGCCTCCGCGAAGTATATCGGTGCTTTGACCTTGGAGACAGCCGGCTCCATCCGCCTGAATGCGCAGCTGTTCCTGAACGATCTGCCGGTTGGCAGCATGGGGACCTTCAACCAGTATGGATCCACGAATCTGGCGCTGAATAAAACGGCTTCCAGTTCCATCCTTGATTGGGGAGCTACTTACGCACCCGGCAAGGCTGTGGACGGAAACATGGGTACCCGGTGGGCATCGAAAGGAAACATTAACACATCCGATCTGATTGTTGACCTTGGGCAAACCGAACCGCTTGACACCGTTATTCTGTACGAGGAAACGAGTGCCGGCATTGGCCACCGTATGCGCGCGTTCGAGATACAAGTTTCCGACACCGGTATAGCTGGCAGCTGGACGACCGTGTATTCGACACAGGAGGCAAAGGACACTCACGAATCTATCTTGCCCGTTGGCGCGACAGGTCGATATGTCAAATATAAAACCATTAGCGCAACTAATGAGGTCACATTGAAAGAGTTTGAGATCTATGGCGGGGTGTCGGCGACGTTCGCGGTCGTTCCACTAGAAGTCGCATTGGATAAAGCAAGTCTTGCGATTGGCTACGCGGAAGGTGACAGCGAAGTAGGTGTAACCCAAAACGTTAATTTGATAACGAGCGGTGCGAACGGGACAATTATTACTTGGAGCAGTGACGCTACATCTGTTATCGACGCGAATGGTAAGGTGACCCGTCCGTTATCTTCCGAATCTGATGCGACTGTAAGGCTTACAGCAACGATCACCAAAGGTACGGTTTCGGACACAAGGACGTTCGTACTTATCGTATTAAAGGAAACAGTTCCAGTAATGTCAAAAGTTATAGGAATAACAGCGCCAGCATCCGTCACTGGAGTTGCAAACGGAACGGCGAAGACGGCAGCAGATCTCGGCTTGCCAGCAACCGTCGAACTGGTAACTGATAAGGAAAGCCTGACTGCCAATGTGACATGGGCTTTGTATGCTTCATCCTATGATCCGTCATCACAAGCAGGGCAGACGTTCACCGTGAACGGAACAGTAACTTTGCCTGACGGAGTTGCAAATCCGAATAACGTGGCACTGACAACAAGTATCAGTGTGACAGTATCACCAGCTCCTGTATCGCCTCAGGCTACCCTTACCAATGGGCAGCAGGTAATAGCTGGGGAATCATTGGATCTGACGATGGGACTCCGCAACGTTACACAAAGTGAATTCCAACTTATAAATGCTCAAGAGCTGACGCTTACCTATGATGCTGTGAATATGCAGCTGGGTACGGTGACCTCTCTCGTTTACGGATTACAAGTCGTCGGCCAAAAAGAAACAGTGCTCGGACATGTTCAGTTTATTCTTGCAAGCACAAACTCTGATGGTTTTGTTCCTCAAGGAGATTTACTGAAATTTAACTTTACCGCTAAAGCTGTAGCCGAAGTTACAAATACAGCCTTTGGTGTAAGCAGTTTTACAATTGCTAACGGTCAAGGAAGCGAATTGCTAATTAACGGAGCCGCTTCCAGCACACAAATTATTTTACCTGCAGTACCGGTGGATAAGACATTACTGAATGCCTTAATTACAAGTGCTCAAGCTAAGCATGATGCTGCAGTAGAAGGAAATATGGATGGGAAGTATTTGCCAGGATCCAAGGCAATCCTTCAGTCGGCCATCAGTGCAGCGAGTGTGACAGCTAATGACCCGAATGCTACTCAGGTTCAGGTGGATAGTGCCAAAGCTGCGCTTGCAGTGGCAGTTCAAGTATTTGAAAACAAAAAAATATCAGCAGATGTCAATGGAAATGGCATTGTTTCTATTGGGGACTTGGCTATTGTTTCTTCAAGCTATGGCAAACAACCTGGTCAGTCCGGCTGGAATGCCGATGCGGATGTCAATAAAGACGGTAAGGTAGATATTACAGACTTGGCAATCGTAGCCAAAGCTATAATTCATTAAACTGATTATTGAAAATGAGGGGAACTAACCGTTCTCCTCATTTTCAATATTGTTCTGAAGGCTTTGCTTCTGGTTTATTTATACACCCAGCTTTTCTTTGCATTTCAATTTGCCTTCATTATCTCTCGGCAGTGTGCGAGTCAAGTAATCCAATCCGCAATAACCAAATAACTGACGAATCGAAACTAGACGAGATTTAGTGTAAACGGTTACATGAATGAGAAGGAGGAGATATGCTTAAATTTTTTGAGGGGTAAAGTAGGAATGGATGTAGATTTGAAATGAGCACCAATCGATCGACCTAATATCATTAACTATGGAGGTCATTAAATGAATAGTAAGTCACGGAAAAAACTTCTGAAACAAAGCATGTGCCTTGTGCTAGCGGCATTCATACCTATGTCTTATATCCCTTTTATTGTTAATACTGCAAATGCAGCAATTGGAGATTTATATAAGAAAGGCGCGTTAAAGTACAGTAATGATCTGGATAATACAAACGGCTTAGCTCAGATCAACTTCGGCACTCCGCTTAATGGCGGTTTTTCAACAGCAACCGTAGACGGAAGAACGGCGCTCAAAGTTTATGGCAATGAAGCACCCGATAATGCCGCAAATATTTTTGTAGTAGATACGAATTCTACCGTGGCTCCTAAAAATTCTATCGCAGAATTTGATATGAAAATAGTGCCGTCTCCTAATGGAGCACAGAAATCCGGATATGTTTTCGGAGTCAATTATACGGCAAACGATGTTGAACCCTCTACATATACCTGGTTGGCCAATCAGGATGCTGGCACGATGAGAATCAGATCCAAGCCTCCTGGGTTTACTGCAGCTGACAATACGGTTTCTCCTAATGGAAAGATTAAAACAAGCACGTGGCAGAAGTGGCGTATCGCGTATTACAATGAAAATTATCGCGTATATGTAGATGATCAGCTGATAACTGACGCCAACTTTCCAGGCACAAGAACTACGCACGCGGGTCTAGTAGGCTTTATGCTCTGGTCACAATCTGAAAACTACATCGATAATCTTAAAGTATATGATTTAGTAGTAGATAATCCACCTGCTCCAGATGATAATGCACCTGCAGATAGCTATGTAATAGATAATGATAAAATTAAGGTTACTGTAGACAAGACCTTCCCTCAAGCGCTTAATTATGAGTTGAAATCAACCGGAGGATCTCTCTATGGAGGATATCCAAATACAGATCATGTTACCTATATCACGGATAGTGTAAACCCAGTTGGAAAATCATATCCTGCAAATGTTACATCATTTACCCCGGGTGCTCAGAAAGTTAACTATACATTGAGTGTGCCCGATTTTCATGGTGGAGTTAATATTGCGTATGAGTTTTCACTCGAAGGGAATGAACTTGTAAAGAAAATAACAAGTATTACCGGACCCGGAGAACCATTCCTAATGTCCCTCAAGCTTGATGTTCCTACAATTAGGGCAAGGGGCGATCAGGCAAATGCGAAAATAGCATACGAA
Source organism: Paenibacillus sp. J22P143 (assembly GCF_059692035.1). NCBI lineage: Bacteria > Bacillati > Bacillota > Bacilli > Caryophanales > Paenibacillaceae > Paenibacillus > Paenibacillus sp. J22P143. Next base: position 380,624 of record NZ_JCAUAQ010000003.1, on the reverse strand, counting down.
TATGAAGATGATCCAGATATGTACAATAACTACCAAGGCGAAGTAAACGGAGATAATATAGCTGCAGTTAGCAGTCTAACAAATCGTACGGATTGGAGTTCATGGGCATTTACATATACGGATAAAATTGTAGGCTCCGTATACAATAATTTATTTGATACACCCTTACAGGTAAAGGTACAAACATTTAATAACGTAAAGCACGCCGGCCTGTATGAGAGAGAATACTATTATCGTTTTGCTTATAAACCTAATACTTCAGCTGGAACAACGCTAGGTGCTGAAACTAGTGTATTATCAGGACGCTTGTTTGAAAGTAAAACTTACATTGGCGGTGATACAAATACCAATAGCGTCGTTGATTGGCAGGATGGAGCCCTTTGGGTTAGAGATCAATTGCCAAAACCATTGCAAGGCATGTCGGATATTTATGCGGCAGGTGGATCATGGCAGCAAGTTCATGGCACGTTCCCGAATAACCCAACCAGCTCTGAAGTAAGATCAAGGTATTCTATTTTTGCACCTCAATTGAGACAAATCTACTATCAAACAGAAGGTTCACCTACGGAATTCGCCGTGGCTGGATGGCAGCAGCACGGGCATGACTGGAGATGGGGAGATTGGGCGCAACCGGTAAGTCCAGGTGCAGGCGGTATGCAGGCCATGTTGAAAGCACAGGATGATATGCGTAATTATGGCGGAGATGTATCCTACCACTTAAATCAAGAACTCACCCTTGACCAAGCGGATTCCTACGATCCAAAAGTTATTTCTCGTAATGGCAGCGGGGGTTTAAATGGGTATAGCGCTGTTTTTGGTCAACATACGTTCTATAATAAATCCTACTTTTTGGATTGGGTGGCCGGAAACACGCCAGCACGGATGAATAACTTCTTTACTACGCAAGGCATGCCGGCCCCTAAAATGCTTTATAATGACCAGATGTGGGATAATCCGAGCCCCTATAACGGTGTTTACGGCGTACACGAATCATGGGCAGTGGCAAATATTATTAAAACCTACGCCGATTACGGAATCAATATCGCCACGGAGGGATATCAGCCTGCACATCTGAGAAACGGTCAATTCAGCAATAAATATAGAGACAACGCCAATTCTAGAATTGATGATTTCGTTGCGGCAGGTCGTTCTTCCTATCATATTGGTTCAACTTCCCAAGCGCAATTATTTAGCGGACTAATTGCAAGCCGTTCCGGGAATTTAGGTCAGACTTTTAATATGTTTGCAAATGTTGTTGTCGATGATTTCTATATGTACACATACTTGAACGCATTTTTGCAAAAGCAGTCTGCAATGGAGTATATCGACAATGCTCAAATGACTGCCGTAAGATGGGGCAATGACATCTATGCAAAGCTTGATAAGACGCAAAGCAATAAATTTATGGTAACGCAAGGTAATGTAGTATTTGCGGACGGTACCGACAGATTTATTCCTGATCTGAAGGAGCCTGCACAGAAGATTCATGTTTATAGTCTAGGTGGAAGTAATAGAGATTGGGTGCTTCCAACATCTTGGGCAGGAGTTACTAAAGTAGACAGATATGAGCTTACGGAATCAGGCAAGTCGTATATCGACAGAATTGATGTAACAAATGGAAAAGTTCATTTGAATACACCTGCAAAGGTAGCCTATGTCCTAGTCCCAGCAGCAACACAGGAGATTGAAGCAGGCCCTGTCAACACTGCAAAAGGAAGCACTGCGGCAGCTTCAAGCGAATTGGCTACAGATTTGGCAGCCAATGCTGTTGATGGCAATGAAGCCACCGTTTGGACTGCAGATGGCGGAAGCGACTCTTGGCTGGAAGTAACATTTAATCATGAAACCGATGTAAACCGTGTAGAAATATTGGAGCAAGGCAAAAAAATCACAGAATATAAGCTGCAATATTTGCAAGGAGACGCTTGGGTAGATATTAAAGCTGGAACAACAATAGGTTCCAAAAAACAAATATTGTTCCCCAACATCAGAAGTAATAAGATTAGGCTTTATATTACTAATTCGTTAAATAATCCTCAAATCAAGGAGTTTAGTGTATTTTCAGATGCCAACCTTTCTATGACAGCAACAGCATCTGCAGATTCCGGAACTACGGAGACTGTGGTTATCCCGGATGATAGAGGCGTAAATGTCAATTATACAGTGCAAGTGAATGGCGCTAGTGCGAATGATGGAGCAATGGAAACGTACTGGAAACCAACGAAAATTGCGGGCGCTTGGCTACAAATGGATTATTCAAGACCGTCTAGGGTGAACAGAGCGGTTATTCATGAAACTGGTAACGCTGTAACCCAATATAAAATCCAGTATTATACAGGAACTCAATGGACTGATATCGCTAGCGGAACATCAATCGGACAATCCCTAGAGGTTAACTTCCCAACTGTGGAAACTCAGAAGATGAGATTGGTTATTGCGTCTGCAACTGCACTCCCGCAAATTAGTGAGTTTAAGTTGTTCGGTGTAGATCAAGCAGTAAGGGTGACCGATGCGAATACGAACTTGGCTCTGAACAAAACGGCGACTCAGAGCTCAACATATTCGATAACTGGAAATCCAGTCGCAAGCCGAGCAGTCGACGGTAATACGAATGGTGTTTTCACTGCGAATTCTGTTTCAGACACGAATAATGAACTTAGGGCTTGGTGGATGGTAGACTTGGGTAGTTCCTACAATATAGGCAATATTAACATTTACAACAGAACGGATTGCTGCAGCAATCGATTGAATGACTATAATGTGCTGCTACTGGACCAGAATCAAGATGTAGTTTGGTCGAACCACCAGACAACACAGCCGAATCCAAGTACAACCGTCAATGCGGGCGGCGCCAGCGGCAGGTATGTCAAAATTCAGCTAACCGGCCAAAATGAACTGGCTCTTGCTGAAGTGGAAGTATTTGCACCCATGAAAACCGATAATAAGTCTATTTTACAGAGCTTTTATGATGACTCCTCGACAATTGTAAAAGGCAATTACTCAAATGAAACGTGGAGTGCTTTTCAGACGGCGCTTACATTGGCTTCACAAGTGCTTGAGAATGCTAATGCAACAGAGGCTCAGATCAGCGAAGCAAATAGCAATCTGTTTTATGCAAGAGAAGGACTAATAGAGCAACTGGATACCGCTTCACCAGTTACCTCTGCAACAGTAACAGGAACAGCTGGAGCAAATGATTGGTATAAGTCGGATGTAACAGCTTCACTCCAAGCATCGGATGACGTTTCCGGCGTTGCTTCGACCGAATATAAGCTGACTGTCGTGCAAAGCGGTAACGGAACGCAATCAACAAGTGGCTTCATTCCATACGCTTTACCAATTGCGCTTAGCAACGGAATTTATGAAATACAATTTCACTCGACGGATCAATCGGGGAAAGTAGAAGAAGTTAAATCCATTATCGTTAAGTCCGATAATGCGGCACCTACGTTCACGATAATGGCGAACGGAAATCCGTTGGCGGACGGCGCTGAATTCGAGGATAGCCAAACAGTTACGCTTGATTTACAAAGCGGAGACAATTTATCTGACGTTGCTTCTCAGACCGTAACGGTGGATGGAAATCCTTATGTACTAGGAGCCTCACTTAATTGGATGGGGCAGCTCGGGGCACATGTCATTCAAGTTACTGTAACGGATCAAGCGGGTAACTCTACACAAGGCACTGCAAACGTAACCGTAACAAAGACGGAAATTCCAGTATCGCCTCAGGCTACCCTTACCAGTGGGCAACAGGTAATGGCTGGAAATACATTGGATCTGACGATGGGATTGAGCGGCGTTACACAAAGTGAATTCCAACTTATAAATGCTCAAGAGCTGACGCTTACCTATGATGCTGTGAATATGCAGCTGGGTACGGTGACCTCACTTGTTAACGGATTGCAAGTCATCGACCAAAAAGAGACAGTTCCCGGACATGTTCAGTTTATTCTTGCAAGCACAAACCCTGATGGATTTGTTCCTCAAGGAGATTTACTGAAATTTAACTTTACCGCCAAAGCCGTAACCGAAGTTACAAATACAGCCTTTGGTGTAAGCAGTTTTACAATTGCTAACGGTCAAGGAAGCGAATTGCTAATTAACGGAGCCGCTTCCAGCACACAAATTATTTTACCTGCAGTACCGGTGGATAAGACATCACTGAATGCCTTAATTACAAGTGCTCAAGCTAAGCATGATGCTGCAGTAGAAGGAAATATGGATGGTCAGTATTTGCCAGGATCAAAGGCAATCCTTCAGTCTGACATCGATAACGCGACTGTAACAGCTAATGATCCGAATGCAACTCAGGTTCAGGTGGATAATGCCAAAGCTGCGCTTGCAGCGGCAGTTCAGGCATTTGAAAACAACAAAATAACAGCAGATGTCAGTGGAGATGGAAACATTTCCATTGGGGACTTGGCTATTGTTTCGGCAAGCTATGGCAAGCAACTTGGTCAAAACGGTTGGAATGCCAAAGCGGATGTCAATAAAGACGGTAAGGTAGATATTACAGACTTGGCAATCGTAGCCATAGCTATAATTCATTAAGCTTATCGTTGGAAATGAGGGGAGAACACAGTTTCTCCCCTTTTAGCAAGATCGAGTTTGTGAGTGGTGACAGCCAAATAGTAACTACAACAGAGAGCCCCCTTACTAACTGAAGTGCACCCCCTAAAATAGTTTAGAAAAACCCTCCGGGTTAATCTAAACTATTTTAGGGGGTGTTTGACATGGCGACAAAAGGACAGAAGTCGTCGCCGAGAAGAAATGCTGCCCGCAATGTGGCCTTCAGCAAAAGAGCTTCAATGAGAGAAAGCCTGAGAAATCAGGCTTATTTTATTATGCATTTTTGTCGTAACAAACGCACAAAAACTATATTTCGTTAACGGCAATTGGAAGACTAGTGTAGAAAAGTGCAGTTTTTGTTCATTTTTGTGTATGTTAAATAAAGATCAAGAGTGTTATTAATATAATAAGGAAAAACTTGGAATAACCAAAATGGGAAATGATATCTCACATGAACAGTATAATGGCTTCAAACGTCAAGCGCGTATTCGGACGTAGAACGAGTGCTGTCACCGTGCTGAAAGGTGTTGATTTAGCCGTTCCGACTGGAAGCTTAGTTGCTTTAAAGAGCCGTTTTCCGGAGCGTGTTCATGCCCCAATCCAGTATGGAAAAGGCCTGACAGCGTGGACTGCCTACCTGCATGACTTATCCAATTTTCATATAAATGAAATCGAGAGTGAATCGAATGTATAAAGTATTCCTTGTTGATGATGAAGATGAGGTTAGAGAAGGCATTAAGATGAAAACAAATTGGACAGAAGCAGGGTTTGAGCTTATTGGTGACTTTGCGAACGGAAGAGAAGCACTGGAGTCTCTGGACACCTTACAGCCCGATGTCATAATTACGGATATTTGTATGCCTTTCATGGACGGTCTCGAACTGGCTGGATATGTTGCTCACCTCTATTGCAATATGAAGACGGTTATTATTACAGGAAATGAAAATTTTGAATATGCGCAGCAAGCCATTAAATTAAAGGTAAAAGATTACTTGTTAAAACCGATCAATGCTATGGAGTTTACACAATTTTTGGATAAACTGAAGCAAGAGCTGGACGAAGAGTATCGGAAAAAGCAGGATATCACACAATTGATACAGCAGATTAATCTAAGTCTGCCTTTATTTAAAGAGCGTTTTCTGGAAAGAATGGTTACTTCGTGCCTATCGAATGAAGAAATTACAAAAAAGTTTGCCTATTTTCAATTGGCATTGACCGGAGAAGCCTATACGGCGCTTGTATGCGCATTCGATGATCCATTAAACGAATCATATATCTGTAGTGATGCGGAATTACTTCAATTTGCGGTATTTAATATATTTCAAGAGATCTTTGAAAAAGAGCATGGAGGCATCGTTTTTCAAACAAGAGACGATAAGATAGCCGTCATTTATTCCGGTTCGCTTCAAGAAATCAGCACAAGAGCCCAGACGATTGCTTCTCATGCGAAACAAAGCGTAGAAAAGTATTTTAAGCTATCGGTCACTATTGGTATTGGGAGAGCTTGCAGCGATCTATCAGACGTTTCAAGATCGTTTCGGGAAGCGCTTGCGGCATTGGATTACCGTTTCCTTCTGGGCAACGGGAAAATCATTTACATTAATGATCTGGAGTTTGGAAAGGTGATTGACCGTCAAAGCTATGATGAGAATGAAAAACGGCTGCTATCTGCTATCAAAGTGGGAAACAGCAGCTTAGTCTCTCAAATTGTTCATGACTGGATCGAGGGGCTGAGAGTCACATTCATTTCGATGGAGAAGTGCTATGTATCCGTTTATAGACTCTTGTATTCCCTTATGAATTTGGTTGCAGAGATCGGGTTTGAGGAAGACCAAGTATTTCGCGAAGATCCATATTCGCAATTGAATATGTTAAAATCTTTAGATCATATCAAGAGTTGGCTGGAGAGTACATGCCTACAAATCATTGCTTCTCTTGCTGATAAAAGAACTGACGTCACACATTCGCAAATCTTATTAGCGGAAAATTACATCAAGAACCATTATCATGAAACGGATTTTTCGCTAAATCAAGTATGCAATCATATTTACATGAGCATCAGCTACTTTTGTTTGCAATTTAAGCAGCATACTGGAGAAACCTTTGTTAAGTATTTAACGCGAATTCGAATCGAGAAAGCCAAGGAGCTTTTGTCGATTACCCAACTGAAAAGTTATGATATCGCTTATCGTGTGGGCTATGGAGATTCGCAATACTTCAGTGTTATCTTTAAGAAAAACACAGGAATGACGCCCAAAGAATATCGAGAGCTGCACAAGGAGACTTCTTCGAGAACTGGAGAAGGCGCTTCCGGTATCAAAGCATACATGTAAAGATTGCGTTAGCGTTTTCCTGTTTGATTTTATGTACGACAGTGATCTTAAGCTATAATTCTTATCGTCTTTCCTCCGATGCTGTAACGGCGAACTCCTTGGAATATACGACAATGCTAGTCGATCAGGTGAACAATAATGTTCAAAATTATATTACCAATATGGAGAGTATATCTCGATGGGCGAGCAGTAATAAGGATTTAGTACAATATACTTCGCTTTTATCCACAGTTTTGGAATTCAAACGATCCTAAGCTCTGTTCCTGCCTACATCGAAAATTTATAAAAGTTTTATGTGGAAGATTTTTCTAAAACAATTTCATAATAAAGAAGGAAAAATTTACAATTTGTATAATCTATAAAGTAACGATAATTTTATGCAAAGAATTGAGAATGGCAATGAGTCATTTGTTCTACTGTTTCATACATCCAAGTTGAGACACAATTTCTGGGATATTTAGAAATCGGTTTTTATGTAAAGACTGGGGTGCATATTCTTGTATAAAATTGTGATCGTGGATGATGAGATCGAAGTAAGAGAAGGCATCAAGGAGAGCATCGAGTGGGAAAGGCATGGGTTCGAATGTATAGGGGACTATCAAAATGGCCGTGAAGCGTTGGAAGCGATTACGGAACTCAAACCGGACCTTGTATTGTCTGATATTTGCATGCCCTTTATCGACGGCATTGAATTGACTCGACAAATTCATTTGAACGATCCCTATATTAAAGTCATTATACTTACTGGCTTTGATGAGTTTGAATACGCTCAAAAAGCATTGCGTTTGAAAGTGCATGATTTTATCGTAAAACCGATTACGGCAAATGAAATTCGCATGCTACTGGACAAAGTGAAATTAGAAATGGACATGGAAGCAGAGAATCGCGAAAATCTCACCCATCTTAAGTTGCAGCTTCATCAAAGCCTCCCTTTACTAAGAGAACGGTTGTTAGAGCAGGTAATGGTCGGCACATTAAAAGAAAGCACCATTCAAGATAGGTTTCAATACTTCAACCTGCCTTCGATTTCCCCCCCTTATCTTGTTATAGCAATTGACATCGACGATCCAGATGAAATGAAGCAAGAAAGATGGCAGAACGATCCGGAGCTGTTCCGATCCGCTGCTCTCAATATTGTTCAAGAAGTCGTGGAAAGTAAAGCGGCCATCGTATTCCGAACGAGGGAAAATCGAATAATCGTGCTATTTTCTGGAGCTACTGAGGATGATCCTGTTGAAGCAGCACTAAGCTTAGCTGAAGTCATACGCTTTTGTATAGAAAAATATTTGAAATTGACAGTTACAGTCGGCGTGGGTTCGCTGAGTGATTCTTTAAGCACGATTTCATTCTCTTATAAAGGAGCGGTATCCGCGCTTGAATACAGGTTTTTGCTTGGCACAAACAGGGTCATAAGCATTCAGGATATGGAGGGCTCCAATAAATCTGTTCAGCAGTTTGATATAGAATGGAGCAAGCGGTTTGCAACGCTTATTAAAACAGGGTCATTCGGGGAAGTACAAACACTGACCGAGCAATTGATCAATAGCTTCAAAGCTTCATTCATGCGGATTGGCGCCTGTTACTTGCAAATTCACTCGATTATTCTTGCGATCGTAAGTACGATTCACGAATTCGCAGGTAATGATAGTGTTCATTTACAAGGAAATGATATGTTACAAAAAGATTTGAATCGTTTCAAAACGTTGGATGAAATTGAAGTATGGCTCAAAAAGATTTGCAAGGAAGCGATTGAATATATTTCGGAGCAAAGAAGCGATCAAACGAAAGTGCAGGTCATGAAGGTAATAGATTACATCGAGAAGCATTATTCTAATGAAGACCTTACGGTAGATCAACTATGCCGCCATGTGCATCTAAGCAAAAGCTACTTCAGTATAGTATTTAAGCAGTTGAAGGAACAGACAATTATGGAGTATGTCACCCGCGTCCGAATCGATAATGCAAAGGATTTGCTGCAACAAACCTCGTTAAAGTCTTATGAAGTGGCGTCAAAAGTCGGCTATAGCGATCCGCACTACTTTAGTGTGTTATTTAAGAAACATACAGGGACGACACCCACCGAATATCGAGAAAAGCTGTTTAGGGAGAAATGAGAATGAGAAATGAATGGGATGCTGGAGCATTTCGTTTCAAATTTAAAAGTATTCAGTCTAGTATATCTATTGTCTTCTCCTGTTTAATATTATTTTTGATATCGATCACTAGCTACATTTCGTATCGTCTTTCGGCTGATGCGGTAGAAATGAATTCTAAACACTACATCTCCGAAATAGTTCAGCAGGTGAACATTAATATTCAATCTTACATTACCAATATGGACGATATATCGATGCTGGCTTCGACGAATAAAGACGTGAAATATTATATTTCAGAAACGAGTTTTATCAGCGATGAAGAGCGCAGACCCTATGAGAAAAGAATATCCGATTTATTCCAATTCATCCTGATTACTCGCAAAGATATCGCTTCGATTATGGTTTTTGGATATAACAACCGGTTTGTAACTGACCGCAGAATTACAAGTTTGAACTCGAATACCTCCATGCTAGATCAGCCTTGGTATAAAAACGCGAAGGAAGCAGGAGGTAAATCCGTTATTTCCGCTCCTCACGTCCAAAACATTATTCAGAACGAGTATCGCTGGGTTGTCTCTCTGAGCCGTGAACTGAAGAGTGCAGACGGTATGACAGGGGAAGGCATATTTTTGGTTGACTTGAATCTGAGTGCTATTAATGAAATTTGCAATCAAATAAACCTTGGAAAAAGAGGATATGTGTTCATTGTCGATAAGGATGGCAGCATCGTATATCACCCGCAGCAAAAGCTGATCAATAGTAATTTGAAAACAGAAATGATCGATAAGGTCAATCAATCCGGCAGCGGCAGCTTTATGACGGGGGAAGGAAACAAACAACGAATTTACACGATCCAAGAGACTCATTTCGGTTGGAAAATCGTCGGAGTGGCCTTCGCCAATGAACTAATCGCCAACCAACATCAGATTAATATTTCGTATTTTTTATGGACAATTTTAGCTTTAGCAATCGCCTTGTACCTCTCATTTATTATTTCCCGCCATCTGTCTCGTCCAATTAAACTGCTGCAGAGCAGTATGAAGCTCGTGGAAAAGGGGGATTTTACGATCCGCTCGGAATTTCGGAGTGTGAACGAACTCGGGCAATTGGCACAATCGTTCAATATTATGGTTGGTCGAATCAAAGATTTAATGAACCAAATTATTCAAAACGAGGAAAACAAACGGAGGAGCGAAATGAAGCTGTTGGAAGCGCAAATTAATCCTCATTTTTTGTATAACACATTGGATTCCATCATTTGGATGGCGGAGCGCAAAAAACATGATGAGGTTGTTATGATGACATCTTCTCTTGCCAAGCTGTTTCGCGCCATCATTAATAAAAATAACGAAACCGTTCCCGTTAGAGTTGAGCTGGAGCATATTACCAACTATCTGCTGATTCAATCCACTCGCTATAAGGATAAGCTTGACTTTGAAATCGACGTTGAGCCAGGAATTATGGAAGTTCATATTCCCAAAATCATTTTACAGCCTATCGTTGAAAATGCGATCTATCATGGGATCAAAAATAGTCTGTTTCCCGGCTTAATCAAAATTACAGGGAGACAAGACGGAGATACGATTATTTTTGTCGTTAAGGATAATGGAGTCGGGATGGAGCCGGAGAAGCTGGCTCAAATTTTGAAAGTAAAAGAGGGCCAGTTAAAGGGAATCGGCGTCAGTAATGTGAATGATCGAATCAAACTATTGGGCAATGAATTCGGTCTTGTCTTTAAGAGCGAAAAATGGGAAGGTACGGAGGTAATGATCATACTCCCTAAAAGCGTCCAGAGAGGAGCTAACGATGCCTCTTAAAAAGCCGGTTTTTTTGGCAGTGCTGCTCGTAATTATAATTGGTTTTGTCGTGGTTTACAGTATAGATTTGTTGCATATCACGAACCCGAAAAAATTCAATATCGCTGTCGTATTGAAAACGAACAATTTTCGCTCGGATTATTGGCAAATGGTTAGCTCAGGCGTAAAAGCAGCAGCCAAAGATTTCGATGTCCAAATCGATATTTTGGGCCCCTCCTCAGAGACGGACGCGGCAGGACAAAATCGCATATTAGAAGATGTGCTAATGAGGAAGCCTGACGCTATCATTCTTGCAGCAATAGATAACGAAAGCCTTGCTGCTGCGGAAAAAATAAAAAAATCAGGCGCGATGCTTATTCTGATCGATTCATCGATCAATACCATTACTGGAACGAGCTTAATTGGAACGGATAATGCCGAAGCGGGAAGAAAAGCCGGCATCATCATGGCAGATGGAAAAGCTGGCTCATCATTTCGAGTCCTGACCCTCAGCGGCAGCAAGGAATCGATGGCTGAAAAAGAGCGTCAAAATGGATTTAAGGAAGCCGTCGGTAAACTTCCTGGTGTTGATTATGTAGGTAATTTCAAGTTTGACGGAACAGAGGATGAGGCGTATGAGCTGGTAAAAAATTTACTGAGCTTGGATCTAACCATCCAAGGCATTGCAGGTTTAAATGAAACGGCCACTTTAGGGGCTGCTAGAGCTGTGAAAGAAAAAAAAGGAGAAGAAAAAATTAAGATCGTCGGATTTAATAACTCCATTTTTCAAATTAAGCTTTTGGAAGAAGGAATCGTAAAGGCTGCAATTGTACAGAAACCGTTTAACATCGGATATTTATCTGTGGAAACGGCGATGAAGGCACTATCCGGTATGAAAGTGGATCCTAAGATAAACATTGAAGCCAATGTGATCACTAAGGAAAACATGTATACCCAAGAAAATCAGGAGCTGCTTTTTCCATTGGTGGAAAAGTAGCGATACGACGGAAGGGGATCCCAGAATGAATGTTGTGTTGAAAAGTAAAATGAAGTATAAAAAAGCTCCTTCGATCTCATTCCTGCTACTTATGCTTACGATAATTCTTTGCACCGGATGTGCGATAGAGGGAGCTCGCCAGCCAGGTTCATCAGACGCAACGCCTCAAGCATTGATTAGCTTTGTAACAGCAGAATACAGCTCAGCTACAAGGCCTTATTTCGAAAATTTGGTAAAGGATTTTGAAAAGAAATATCCGAATATTAAGGTCGATTTGCAGGTTATTAATTGGGATATTCTGGATGGTGCTTACAATACGATGATTAGCCGCAATCAGCCCCCGGATTTGCTTTTGGCGAACAATTATGCGCATTTTGCTAAGGAAGGATGGCTCAACAGCATGGAGGATATTATGTCGAGTGAATTGAAAAACAAAATGTACCCTTATCTGTTGGAGAACAATAAAATGGAGGGCGTTCGATATTCGGTACCTTATGTTACGTCGATTCGGCAGTTGTACTACAATAAAGAGATTTTCGATGAAGTTGGGCTGACAGAACCGCCAAAAACTTGGAGAGGTCTGGAGGAAGTTGCGCAAAAAATCAAAGAGATCAAACAAATGGACGGTTTCGGCGTCGATTTAACGGATAATGAGATTTGGGCCTATCTCACCTATTTTTTTTACGGGTCCGGCGGTGGCTGGATGAAAGATGGCGAGTGGGCGATCAATTCTCCTGAAAATGTGGAAGGGCTTACATTCTTGAAAAATCTATATGAAAAAGGACTGACGGATCCAGAGCCGGCAGTGACGACACGTGACGAAAAACAACGCATACTAGGAAACGGCCAGTTGGCAATGCTTATTTCGGGTAATTATTTTGAGACTGTAGTACCGCATGAGTATCCGGGGCTAAAATGGGCGAAAGGGCCGATCCCAGTAAAAGAGGGCCAGTCCCCGCTTGTAGTAGGTGTGCAGGACACTTTGATGTCTTTTAAAACCGATCATACGAACAATCAGGCTTTATCTGAATTTCTCGATTTTCTATATGAGGATGCTCGTTATGAAGAGTTTGTCCTTCGGGAAGGTTTACTGCCTACCATTCGGACCGTGGGCCAAAAATTAGCGGCTAATGATCCTCTTATAAAACAAGATTTGGACGCCATAAAAAGTGCTAAATTTTATCCCATCAATTATCCGGCATGGTCCGCTGTGCTTAATGCTACCAGAAATATGGGGCAGGCTGTTTTACTCGGACAAATGACACCTAAAGCGGCGCTTGATTGGCTGCAGCAAATAGCTTTGGATAAGAGTCGCTAAAACGTACCAAAAGACAATATTTTTTTGACTATTTACAGGGATTTATTCAATGTATATCCGCCTCAAAAATTAATATGATTAGGCGGAGCACCAAGCTAAATGGAAGCGCACCATTGCCGATACAGCTTATAACGTCTATGCAAGTACAGATGGAACCAGTTTTACGAAGGTGGCCACTGGCACATGGAATGCGGATAAGCTGGAAAAAACAGTGTCGTTCGCAACCGTCAAGCGCAGTATGTGAAATTGAAGCAACAGGAGGTATTCATAGTTTTGCGGCTGCTGCTGAACCGAATGTGTACCGGGACGGTTCCGTGCTGGTACCGCTGGCAATTCCGAAATCGCAGACATAAACAACGACAACATGATCGACATCAGCGACCTTGCAGCCATTGCTATCAAAATCTTTCAGTAGGGAGCAATATTTGGCCGGCGTGCAGCCGCGGCAATGGAGCTCTGCCGCAGAGATCATGTACAAGTGGTACCCGTTAATGTACCGCTCTCTGGCGCTATCCCAGTCTGAGTTTCAATCAGGCTGGGAGTACTCACGATGATGGTTGTATTCAGCTATACTGCGGGCGCAACAATCGCAAGTGGATCTAATTAAACATGTAGAAGAGGTGAAAGCAGGTTGGAAAATAAAAATTTAATCGTGAAAAAAGTAGCTTCTACAGCCTTGGCTTTACTTTTATCAGTGAATATTTTGAGTGCACTTCCTGGCCCTGCCAACGCCGCATCTACTCAACCCTCAATATTACCAATGCCTGTGAGTTATACAGTGGGAACTGGTCAATTTCTTTTAACTCAAACCACTTCTATTTATGTAGCTGGTAATACTGCTGAGGAAACAGAAAAGCTATCTAAAATTGGACAAACGCTCGCCAATAAGCTGAATGCTTCAACCGGATTCCTAATCAGCGTCATAAAATCAAGCAATCCAACTGCAGGAAGTATTTACCTTACTACAATAGGTGGAAATGCAGCCCTGGGTAATGAGGGGTATGATTTAATCACAACTTCCACTCAAGTTACACTTACTGCTAATAAACCGGAAGGTGTGTTTAGAGGAAATCAAACTTTAATACAGCTTTTACCAGCAGATATTGAGAAGAAAACCGTTGTTTCTGGTGTACAATGGGTAATCCCTAATTCCAATATTAGTGACAAGCCAGCATACGAATATCGGGGACTCATGCTTGATGTGGCACGACACTTCTTTACAGTGGATCAAGTTAAACGTCAGATCGATCTCGCATCGCAGTATAAGATCAACAAGCTTCATATGCATTTGTCTGATGATCAGGGTTGGCGTATTGAAATTAAATCCAGACCCGATCTAGTGGAGTTTGGAAGCAAGGGACAGGTAGGCGGTGGTCCAGGCGGATATTACACACAGGAGCAGTTTAAAGACATCGTCAGCTATGCGGCTGAACGATATGTTGAAGTCATTCCAGAAATCGATATGCCTGGGCATACGAATGCGGCTTTAGCTTCATATGGTGAATTAAATCCAGATGGACAACGAAAAGCTATGCGTACTGATATTGCAGTAGGCTATAGTTCACTTATGGCCCGATCTGAAGTTACGTATGCGTTTGTTGATGATGTAATTAGAGAGCTTGCTGCAATATCACCTTCACCCTATATTCATATTGGCGGTGATGAAGCTCACTCAACTGTTGCTGCAGATTACGATTATTTTATCGGCCGAGTTACAACTATTGTTAATAATTATGGTAAGAAAGTAATTGGATGGGATCCGTCTGATACCTCAAGCGGAGCAACTAGCGATTCTATTCTGCAGAACTGGCATTGCACCGCTTCAACTGGAACTTCAGCGAAAGCAAAAGGGATGAAGGTCATCGTATCTCCGGCAAATGCTTATCTCGACATGAAATACTACGCAGATACGCCACTTGGCTTATCCTGGAGAGGATTAATCAATACCAATAAAGCTTATACTTGGAACCCAACCGATTGTATATCAGGAGCAAATATTTATGGCATTGATAGTACATTATGGTCAGAAACCGTTGTGACTTCAGATAATATAGATTATATGCTCTATCCGCGATTAATAGCGAATGCTGAAGTCGGCTGGACTGCTCAGAGCAGTAGAAACTGGGTTGATTTCAAAGGAAGGCTTACAGATCAAGCTGCAAGAATGCAAAATAAAGGAATAAAATATTTCGCGGACCCTGTTGTATGGGAGGCACCAGTTGTCCCAATAAATTCAGAATGGAGGATGGAGGAAGGAACTGGAACCACCTTGGTGGATACATCTGGTGCTAGAAATGGAACTTTAGTTGGCGGCGCAACGTGGACAACGGGTAAATTTGGAAATGCGGTAAGTTTAGATGGAAGCACAGGTTACATTAATTTAGGCGGCACAGATCTAACAGGAGACTGGACAGCAAGCGCTTGGGTTTTCGGGAAGCCGAATACGACGGGTAATGAGGTGCTTCTGGCCGGCTCAACTTCATCAATTAAGATCAACCAGTATAATAAAACAGGTAAAGTTGGGATTTCCATTTACGGTGTGAAAGACGCTACGTACAATTATAGTATTCCTTCCAACCAATGGACTCACCTGACTTTTGTAGGTACAATTGCCGGAACTGATCTTTATGCGAACGGTGTGCTAATAGGAACAATCACTGGTAAAATGAATGGCCCCATGGCATTTGTTGGCGTTGAGTCTCAGCCTGGAACCGGACTAAAAACTTCCTTTTTTAAAGGCAGCTTGGATGAATTGAGAATATTCAACAGGGCGTTGAGCGCAAGCGAGATTGCTTCAATGCTTACCGATAAAACGGCGCTGAATGCCAAAATTGCGGCAGCACAAGCATTGAACAGCAATACCTACACAACGGCATCTTGGTCTTCTCTGCAAACGGCTTTGACATCAGCAGTAACCGTTAGCAATGACGCGAATGCAACGCAATCTCAGATCGATGCAGCAACAGTCGCTTTACAGACAGCTATCTCTGCACTGGAAGTAAAAGTGGTATCCGGTGTTCAGTTAACTGGTCCGGCGTCCGTATTAACTGGGCAGCCTTTCAGCTTGACTTATAGCTTGGTGAATGTCACTTCGAGTGTTTACGCTCAGGATTTGACGATTAGTTTTGATCCGGGACAATTGCGATTTGTATCTGCAGATTCAGTCGTTAACGGATTTTCAATTGTGGGTGAATCAAATACGAATGGGATTGTAAGACTGCTTACAGCAGCAACAAGATCGAATGGCGCTGTTACGGGAACAATGGACATTTTGAAGCTGAACTTTCAGGCACAGCCGATAAACCAAACAGTGAGCAGTACTGTTAACGTGAATCAATCTGTCGTCGCTGACGTATATGGCAATGAGACGCCATTAAGTAGCCTTTCTGTCTACAACGTTCAGATTGGTGTTCCAGTTGTGGACAAAACAGCGCTGAATGCAAAAATTGCGGCAGCACAAGCATTAGACAGCAATAGCTATACAGCAGCATCCTGGTCTACGCTGCAAACTGCATTGACTGCGGCAGTCAATGTGAGCAATGACGCGAATGCAACGCAAGCTCAGGTGGACACAGCGACTGGTGATGTGCAGGCAGCCTTAGTTGGACTGGTAATGAAAGCGGATAAGACGACACTCACTTCAAAAGTTACAGAAGCACAGACGACAGTTGATGAAGCCATGGTTAACTCTACCCGATGGGGATATTATCCACAGAGTGCAGTCGATGCGTTAAAAGCAGCGCTCAGAAGCGCGCGTACAGTTGTCGATGACGGGAATTCGACGCAGGCACAAGTCAATCAGGCCGTTATTGATTTGAACACAGCGCTGGTTACATTTGCGGGAGCCGTAAATACGACTGCAAGCATCGGCGACTTGGCCATATTGGCTAGTCATTATGGAGCAGCCAGCAGCAGTTCGGGTTGGTCTTCCCTCCATATGTATGATTTGAATCATGACGACAAGTTGGATATTACCGACCTAGCAGCCATGGCAAGAAAAATTCTTGGAGAGTAAGTCTTAAATAAAAACTGGACAGCGGCATATAGCCGCTGATCCAGTTTTTATTTTAAAAAATATCAACTGCTCTCAACTTACGCCACACTTCGCTTTATTAATCACCTGAAGAGCTTAATCGAACGGGTCAAACAAAAAAGACGCTCCATAACGCATTCTTGGAAAAAATTAAAGAGGAGTATGGAGATGAAGAAGGAAGGAATTATGAACAAAAGGTTAATGAATAAGACAGTCGCATTGCAGACTGCCGATAAAACGGCGCTGAATGCAAAGATCATGGCAGCATAGGCATTGAACAGCAATAGCTACACAATGGTATCCTGGTCTTCGCTACAA
This sequence comes from Paenibacillus sp. J22P143, assembly GCF_059692035.1. NCBI lineage: Bacteria > Bacillati > Bacillota > Bacilli > Caryophanales > Paenibacillaceae > Paenibacillus > Paenibacillus sp. J22P143. The sequence continues at coordinate 363,161 of NZ_JCAUAQ010000003.1, read as the reverse complement.
ACGGCCTTGACTGCAGCCGTCATAACAAGTTGGATATTCTCGAATTGGCAGACTTGGCCAGAAAAATTCTTGGACAATAAACCGCCTCATTGATCGAATTACAACTTTGCATCACTAACACGATGAGGCTGCTGAATATGTGATTTCGGCAGCCTCATTGTGCTAAGTATTTTTAGCGGTTAACCACCCGACCAAACCCACTCTTTAGTGATCGTGTTTGTAAAAAACGAAAATAAGAACCTTTGTCGAAAGAATTGTTGTATTCAAATTATTACCTTACTATTAGTAAAATTCGATAATGAAAGGGTTGGAAAAAATGAGCAAAACTGCCGAGTGTTTGACCCCAAAACGTCTCAAGAGAGCCTCCAAAATGTTGACGATGGCGCTTTTGTTTTCACTATCATTCCCTTTACTTTCCACTTTCGATGCTCAAGTGTCTGCTGCAGTGCCATCTAGTTCAATTCCTGAAATTTCTCCGACTCCCCAGTCAGTTTCTTTAGTGGGAAATGGCTTTACGATCCCTACGGAAATAGGGTTGGTAAAAGGAGACTCAACTGATCCATCTGCACTGAGTGTTGTTGAAGAAATCTTACATAACGCGGGGGTACAGAATATTAAGTTGGCAAGCGACAGCGGGCCTCTTCCCGATACGGAGGTAACCGTGTGGGTTGGCGGACCGTCCGAGAATCTTGCGACTGCTTCCGAACTGCAAAATTTGGGTGCGGCTGGACCGGAAGATTTAATAAACGATGGATACGTGCTGGCTTCTGGAATCGACCAAACAGGCCATAAAAGTATCGTACTAGCCGGCAAAAATAAAACGGGCACTTACTATGCCGCTCAAACGCTTCGTCAAATTTTAACACGCCAAGATGCCACCTATTCGATCCCAGGACTTGCGATTAGAGATTGGCCGAAAATGAGCTGGCGCGGGTCCATTGAAGGCTTCTACGGAACTCCTTGGTCACATGAAGACCGGCTCAGCCAGTTGGATTTTTATGGACAGGAGAAAATGAACATGTACATCTACGCACCGAAGGATGATCCGTATCACCGGGAACAATGGCGCGTACCTTACCCAACGGATAAACTGGCGCAGATTACCGAGCTGGTAAACAAAGCGACGCAGAATCATGTTCAATTCGTCTTTGCCATTTCGCCTGGGACCTCTGTGTGCTATTCGGATAACAATGACTTCAAAGCTCTAACTGATAAAGCACAAATGATGTATGATGTCGGCGTACGCTCTTTTGCGATTTTCTTGGATGATATTAGCAAAACGCTGAGCTGCAATGCAGATAAGGCCATATTTAATACCGATTCAAGCCCGTCAGCGGCTGGGCAAGCATTCCTGCTAAACAAGTTCAAGAGGGAATTCATTGACACACATCCGGGGGCTAATCGATTAATTACGGTTCCTACGGACTATGCCAATATTAACACGACGACATATATCAACCGTTTTTCGGCGCTTGTTGATCCAAGTATTATCGTACAGTGGACGGGTGCAGCAGTCGTACCTGCGGGAATCTCCGTATCGGATGCAGATAAAGCGAAAGCAATTTATAAGCATGATCTGTTAATCTGGGATAATTTCCCGGTTAATGATTTCGCGCGCGATAGACTTTTCTTAGGTCCGCTTTATAACCGTGATGCCGGATTAGCTGACCATGGAATCATTGGTCTTACCTCCAATCCCATGAATGAAGCGGAAGCGTCAAAAATTGCTCTATTTTCAATCGCAGATTACCTTTGGAACCCTCAGGCTTACAATCCTGATAATGCTTGGCAGCTTAGTATTAAGAGATTAGGTGGATCAGCCTCAGACGCTTTAAAAACATTCGCAGAAAATCACTATTCATCCCCATTAAATGCGAAGGAATCGTTGTCAATAACACCGTTAATTAATAACTTATGGACCATATTCACCAGCGGTGGAAATGTTACGGATGCAGTGAACCAATTAACAGCCGGATTTACAAAGCTGCAGCAGGCCCCTGCTATTTTACGCAGCACGTTGAACAACGCAGGCTTTATCGCGGAGACCAACCATTATCTGAATAAAGATGAGCTGTATGGCAAGGCAGGCATAGAAGCCGCTCAAATGCTGCTTTCTCAAAAGCGCAACAGTAAACAGCAAGCGGCATCGCACAGAACCCAATTGATGAGTCTCAAGACGCAAATTGGATCTATTACCCAGGCCAAAGCAAATCAAGTATTTGAAGACTTCTTCACGCGAGCGATTCGAGAGAACGACACTTGGTTAGGCAATGTTCCGGCAACTCCTTTTCCAATAACGACGATGGGGACGTACCAAACCAATACACCGGCCAAGATGCTTGACAACAATCTGAACACCTATTACTGGAGCGACAGACCTCCTACTATTGATGACGTGATCGGCGTTGATTTGAACGAAGTCCGCAATGTTACAACCGTGCAAGTTTCAATGACCAAGACAGGCAGCTTGAACGATTTTATGCATCACGGCATACTTGAAGCTTCATCCGATGGAGCTAATTGGACGGCGCTAGCCACTTTGGAAGAACAAAGTAGTATCACCATTCCAGTTAATAATTTGAAAGCAAGATTTGTCCGCATCCGAGCGACGGACACGCAAACGTCCTGGGTCGTTGTCAAGGAATTCACAGTGACATCGACGCCGGTACCGAAGGATCCAGCTGTTGTTTTAGCAGGTGATGAGACTGTCCAAGCCGGCAATGCGTTCACGCTTCAACTTGGATTTGAAAATCTCACGAAGATTGTGTATGGAGAGAACATTGCTATGGAGTACGATCCGAATCTGATCGAGTTCGTGTCGGCTGAGCCCATGCAGGCAGGGATTGACTTGCTTTCGACTGAAAAGAATACCCCTGGCAAACTCCAATTTGTTATGGGTAGCACAAATGGAGTTACGGGCAGCACACAGCTGTTGAACCTATCGTTCAAAGCAGTGACAGCAACGCAAGAGGGATTGATCACGGTAACCGATTTGACCTTAGTTGATTCGATTGGCGCAGAAACGAAGACTGCTTCTTCCACGTGGAGCATTCAAATCACGCAACCACCTGTAAATAAAACGGCACTGAATGCACAGATTGCGGCAGCCCAAGCATTGAACAGCAATAGCTACACGGTGGCATCCTGGTCTTCGTTGCAAACGGCGTTGACTGCAGCAGTCAACGTGAGCAATGACGCGAATGCGACGCAAGCGCAGGCTGATGCAGCGGCATCCGCTTTACAGACAGCTATCTCTGCGCTGCAAGTAAAAGAGGTACCAGTAACCGGTGTTCAGTTAACCGGTCCGGCATCTGCACTAATCGGGCAGCCTGTCAGCTTGACATACAGCTTGGTGAATGGTACTACGAGTATTTACGCCCAGGATCTGACGATTAGCTTTGATCCGGGACAATTGCGATTTAAATCTGCGGATTCAATCGTTAACGGATTTTCAGTTGTGGGTGAATCAGACGCTAATGGGATTGTAAGACTGCTAGCAGCAGCAACGGGATCGTATGGCGCCGTTAGGGGTTCCATGGACGTTTTGAAACTGAACTTTGAGGTTAAGCAGTTGAACCAAACTGTAAGCAGTGCCGTTTACGTGAATCAATCTGTCGTGGCTGACGAATATGGCGTTGAATCGTCATTAAATGGCCTTTCTGTCTACAACATTCAGCTTACTCTTCCGGTTATGATTGTGGACAAAACAGCGCTGAATGCGGAGATTGCAATTGCAGAGGCGCTAAATAGCAGCAGCTATACAGCGGCATCCTGGTCTTCGCTGCAAACTGTCTTGACTGCGGCCGTCAATGTGAACAATGACGCGAATGCCACGCAAGCTCAGGTGGATACGGCGACTGGCAATGTGCAGGCAGCCATAGCGGGACTTGTAATAAAAGCGGATAAGACGGCACTAAACTTAAAAATTTCAGACGCACAGTCACAGGTCGATGCGGCTATGATTAGCACGACTAAATGGGGCTATTATCCACAGAGTGCTGTCGACGCGTTAAAAGCGGTAATCAGCAGTGCACTTACCGTGGCCGGTGATGCCAACACCATCCAAGTACAAGCGGACCAGGCTGTAATAAACTTGGACACAGCGCTTTCCACATTTGCGTTAGCCGTAAATACGACTGCAAGTATAGGCGACTTGGCTATTTTGGCAAGTAATTATGGGGCAACCTCCGACCGTTCCCAGTGGGCTACGCTTCGAATGTATGACTTCAATCATGACAATAGTTTAGATATCATTGACCTTGCAGAATTGGCCAGAAAGATTCTTGAGCAGCCGTAGTTCTAAGTCAATTGGCGAGCAAAGTATCTGGGGATGGATTGTAGGCTAGCACCTTCGAACTGAACATTATGCAAATGGCTGATGCAGATGGTAAGGTCCCAATTTACTAGACATTGAAAAAGGCCCTAGGCAACAAGCTAGCGACGGTACTCAAAAGTCAGTACTTTATTACCCATTTACAAGACGAAATTCAATGGAGAAATCTCTTGCTGAACTCTATGATAAAAGCGTAGGAAGCAAGTATTGCTCCGCATAACATTTAGGAGGTCATAGCAATGAGAACATCAAAAAGAACAGTAGCTTTGGGTATGATTTTGTCGAGCATTATGCTGGCGGCAACGGGATGCGGAAGTAACAGCACTACAACGAAACCAGAAGAGAGCGCGAAGGCGGTTGAAAGCGCTAAACCGGCAGATAACGCCCAACCTGCCGTCAAGAAGCTTACCGGCAACTTTGAAATTCAGTATTTTGTCGGTGGATATGGTGACGCGTGGTGGAAGCAAGCGATTGCTGAATTCCAGAAGCAGAATCCTGATTTGAAGATCAAGGAATCTGCAGGAGCGAAGATCAACGATCAAATGAAACCTCGTTGGATTCAAGGTGACCCGCCTGACTTTGTTTATATTGACGGTGCCGGTTCCAATACAAGACAGATGGTGACGGATGAGCAATTAATGGATATTACAGACTGGTTGAAGGATGCTAAGAACGTAGATGGGAAGAAGATACTCGATCTTCTGATTGCACAACCGGAGGAGTACAAACCAGGGAAATCTTTTGCGGTGCCATTAGTCTTCGGTTCTTGGGGAACGTTCTATGATAAAGCATTATTCAAAAGCAAAGGGTGGGAAGTGCCTGCCGACTTTCCAAGCTTCATGGCTGTAGCAGAAAAAATTAAAGCTGATGGTAAAATGAGCGATTACATTCATACGGGAGTTTATCCCTACTACATCAACGGGGGTTTGTTAGACCCAACGATTATTGCCATGAACAACTATGACACCTCCATCTTTAAGAAAATCAATTCCCTTGAAAAAGGCGTTTGGAAGAGCGAACCAGTTATGAAATCACTTGCTAAAATTGTGGAAATGAGAGACAAGGGTCTTATTGATAAAGGGTCACCGGCGCTGAATCACACGGACTCCCAAACCCAATGGCTGCAACACAAAGCAGCATTCATTCCGAATGGCATTTGGGTTGAAGGTGAGATGGCGAAAGATGTTCCAGCAGGATTTGAATTTGGATTCTTACCTTCCATCGGTCAAGACAAAGGCGGCAAGTTCGTTGCGAATCCATACACGGCTACTATAGCCATCGCTAAGAAAGCAAAGAACCCAGATGCGGCTAAAGCGTTCATGCAATTTATTTTCACAGAAAAACAAAGTAAGTTATGGGCTGAGCTTTCGAAAGCCCCTTCGAATATCAAAGCGGATCTTGAAGGAACGAATGCGCCTGCTCTAACGAAAGAAGCAGCTAAATTCTATAATTCACCGAACACTGTGGTTGCGCCTGAAATCGTTATTCCTGAGGAACTGGTAACAGCGAGAAGCAACGCGACACTTGCGCTTACTAAAGGCGAGATTACGCCGGAGCAGTGGGCAGATCGCATGGAAGAAGCGACGGATAAAGTTCGTTCAAAAGAAAAAAAATAAGCATTGCTAAAAGATCTGAATGGTAATAAGGGAAATAGAAAGACTCCCTTATTATCATTCAGAAATTTAGATTGGAGGAAGTATGGAAGCGAGTAAGATTACCGTAACAGACAGGAATGTTCAGAAAATACGAAGGACCAGCACTGCGAAAATGAAGCGGAATATCTTCATTCTTTCCTTTATCCTTCCAACCTTACTTCTTTATCTGGTGTTTACCGTCTACCCTTTGTTCAAAGGAATTTACCTGAGTTTATTCGATTGGTCGGGCGGTTCCGAAACCTATAACTATATTGGACTTGGAAACTTCAAGGAAATGATACATGACATTGTTATCTTGAAGACAATTCGCAACGACTATATTCTACTCGTCGGTAAAGTTATTGGTTTCATGATCATGTCCATGTTCTTTGCAGTTGCGCTAACTCGTTTTAACATCAAAGGCTCAGGTTTTTATCGAATCATTTTCTTTATACCTAACGTGCTATCGGTCGTTGTAGTTGGTGTCCTATGGCGCTACGTGTATAACCCGAACCTTGGATTCTTGAATTCCTTCATTTCGTTATTTACAGATAAACCGTATAGCTTCGCTTGGTTAGGCGATAAATGGTCGATATTTGCACTCTTACCGCCATCCATTTGGGCAGGTATAGGATTTACGATCATTTTACTGATTGCTGGCATCCTAAGCATTCCGTCGTCGTTATTTGAATCAGCTGAGATTGACGGCGCGTCGCAATGGCATCAATTTTGGTTGATTACACTTCCCTTGTCGTGGGAGCAAATTAAGACATGTGTTCTCTGGATTGTCATGACGACACTCAATGGTTCCTTCATCATCGTTACGATTATGACCTTTGAAGGCGGCGTAGATAATGCGACACAAGTTATGGGGTCGTATTTGTATTTAAACGCATTCAAGTTCGGCCATTTCAGTTACGCGTCAGCAATTGGCGTCCTCATTTTGGTGCTCTCCTTAATTACCACAGCAGGTCTACAGAGAATAATGAAGAGGGAAACCATCGAATTAACGTAGAGGAGTTTTTTATTATGAGTCGACGTGTAGTCAATCCAGTATTTCGGTTGTTTTTCATCGTCAGCCTTATCGTTTGGTCCGGATGTGTCCTATATCCCTTGCTATGGACGATTCTGAGCTCACTGAAAGATAATCAACAGTTTTTCTTAGGCAAACCGTGGGATCTGCCAAAGCTTCCGCTGCTATGGTCCAATTTTTCATATGTTTGGGAAAAATATAATTTTGGTCACAATTTTGTGAATTCACTCGTTGTTACGCTTGTAAGCACGATTTTTGGCGTCCTCCTATCCGCTACGACAGCCTATGTGATTGCCCGGTTTACATTCAGAGGCAACGGATTGCTCTATTATTCCTATTTATCCTATATGATGATTCCGACATTCCTTGGCATCATTCCTTTATTCTTTTTGCTGAATGATCTTCATCTAACCAACAATTTGTTGGGCCTTACGTTAGTTTACATGGTAACAGCAGTACCTTTTGCCGTTTTCGTCTTAGTCAGCTTTTTTAAATCATTGCCCAGCGAATTAGAAGAATCAGCTGCCATAGACGGCGCTTCCCATTACGGCATCTTTTTCCGGATCATGCTTCCGCTAGCTAAGCCAGGATTGATGTCGGTTGCTATTATTACTGTGCTGAATATTTGGAATGAGTATGTTTTTGCGCTTGTGCTAATAAATGATCCAAGCAAATATACGTTACCTGTTGCCATTGCGGTAATGCAGGGTGAAATGCAGTACAGAACAGAATGGGGACCCCTCTTCGCTGCCCTCATCATTTCTATGGGTCCTACGATTGTGTTCTATGCCATTTTCCAAAAACAAATTACAGGAGGGATGACAGCCGGGGCGTTGAAGGGTTAGAAAGTCCTCAACAAGGCTGGCTAAATGCGGTTGTGAATGGGTGAGGTGAGTGCAGAAAATTTCAGGAATAGAAACACTAGAGAGCCCCTAAAACTTGTCTTTTAGGGGACTCCTATAATCGTGAATGATACAAAATGTAACTATTTTCTACAAAAAGTGACAGAGTAACCATATTCAATAAGGGGGAAGGGGAGCACCGCACTCTTCCCGTACACGAGAGGATACATGTAGATGAATCGTAGAATTATTCTTGTTACATTAGTCTGCAATCTTTGTTGCTCTTTAGCATTACTGTCTCCCGCTTATGCGGAAAATGCAGACCAATTTGTCCTGAAGAGTTCGACAGCTGAGACTACAGGCGAGTTTACTATTATTTTACATGGAGAGAATATTCAGGATCTCTACGCCTTTGAAGCGAAATTATCATTTGATGCAAGCAAGCTTGAAGTCGTTAAAGCTGACACGAAGATCGAAGGCTTCTCCGTATCTCCCCAAGTGAAAAATAATGAACTGACATTCGCACACACAAAAGTTGGAAAAGTGGATGGCGAGAAAGGAAATCTCGAAATTGGAACCATCACTTTTAAGGCCAAGAAGGTCGGGACGACCAACATGAAATGGACCTCTATGAAAATGGTGGATCACAATTTAAAAAATCAATCCATTACAATGAACGAATCTATCGACTTAACCAAAATTTTCAGCGATATTGAAAGCCACTGGGCCAAATCGGATATTATGCTGATGGTTAATAAACATATCGTGGAAGGCATGGATGACGATCATTTTACTCCAGATACCCAGGTAACTCGGGCACAGTTTGCAACATTAATCACTAAAGCCCTAGACCTGAAGGAAGGCGCTGGACATAATCCTTTTGTTGATGTTTCAGCAGGCTCCTGGTATGAGGAAACGGTGAAGAAAGCATATGCGGCAGGACTAATTAACGGAGTGTCGGACGATGCGTTTGCCCCAGAGCAAAACATTACTCGTGAAGAAATGACAGCGATGCTTATGAGAGCGAAGTCGAAGGCAACGGGGACCAAAGTCGAAGACATGATAGCTAGTCCATCGAAACATTTTATTGATGAGAGCGTGGTCAGCGATTGGGCGAGAAAGACTGTTGATCTTGCCGTCGGTTCCGGCCTCATGAATGGCAGGACTGAGCAGATCTTCGCTCCGCAGGAACATGCAACCAGAGCAGAAGCTGTGGTTGTGCTTAAGCGGTTATTATCTGGCATTGATATTTTATTATAGGAGGTTTTTAAATGAAAAAAAAGCTGATTTCAGGCGTTCTTACGCTACTACTTTCTACATCAATGTTGATAACGCCCTTTTCAATGACAGCAAGTGCTGCTGTACCGAACTTAGCACTTCATAAAACAGCCAGTTCTTCTGCCAATGAAACAAGCAGCCTGTCACCAAATCTAGCATTTGATGGAGACACAACAAGTCGATCATCAAGATGGTCTAGTGGAGGTTTTTCTACTCCGCAATGGATTTCAGTTGATTTAGGGCAAGTTCAAACATTTGATCGCGTTAGGATATACTGGGAAAATTCCTATGCTGTTGATTATCAAATTCAAGTTTCAAGTGATAGTAGTCAATGGAAAACGGTAAAAACGGTAACAGGTGCTACTTCAGGTGGTATTCAAGTTTACCAATTCCCAGCAGAAAATGCGCGATATGTTAGAATGTATGCAACAAAGAATAACCCTACGATTTGGGGTTCTATTTCTTTGTATGAAATGGAAGTTTACAATGGTGAAACGCCATTATCGTTGCAGGAAATAGCAAACCAACAACAAATATCCATCACTTTAACAAAGGGGCAAACGACTCTTCCTGTACAAACAGCGCCTCAAGGTTATGAATATGTATTAGCAGGCTCTGAGAATCAACAAATAATAACTAGTAATGGACAAATTCAGGAGCCTTTAGTAGATACGAATGTAACCTTATCTTATCAGCTCAAAGACTCAGCTACTGGGCAGGTAGCAAAAATACCTGATGCTATTGTAACTGTACCAGGAACATTTCAAAATCAACCAGGTACAAATGTAGTACCAACGGTAATTCCATCATTACGAGAATGGCATGGAGACATTGGGCAAGTTCAAATCACTAGTAATTCAAGGATAGTCATTGATCCAGCCCATGCAGCAGATTTGAACAGTCTTGGAGATTTACTTAAGACAGATGTAAAAACAATTACAGGGAAGGAACTAAATGTAGTAGCAGGCACCCCAAATCAAGGGGATATATTCCTAACTTATAGCGGCGGAGTTTCAAGATTAGGTGATGAAGGATATGTGTTTGATGTCAATAATTACATTACAATCCAAGCAACAACGAAGACTGGAGCATTTTATGGAACAAGAACCCTGCTTCAAATACTCATGCAAGACTCTGAAAAATCAAATGTACCAAAGGGAACAGCTATGGACTATCCAAAGTATAAATTTAGAGGCTTATCCCTTGATGTAGGAAGAAAGTTTTACCCCATGAGCTTTTTAAAAGAATATATGAAATATATGTCATTTTATAAGATGAATACATTCCAAATACATCTAAATGACAACGGTTTCGGAAGCTTTGATAAATTAGATAGCAATGGTGTCGCAGTAGTCCCAAAAGAAACGATTAAGTTAGCTCAAGATGATGTGTATTCAGCTTTTAGACTTGAATCCAATATACCAGGATTAACGTCAACGGACGGATCCTACACAAAGAGTGAATTTAGAGATTTCCAAAATGAAGCTGCAAGCTTTGGAGTTAATATTATTCCAGAGATTGATTCTCCTGCACATTCATTAGCATTTGTTAAGGCTAGACCTGATTTAGCATATGGAACGGATAAAACTCATCTCGATATTAGAAATCCGGATACGTATACATTTATAGATAGTGTTTTTAAGGAATACCTTGATGGACCCAATCCAGTGTTCACTGCCCAAAATGTTCACATTGGAACGGATGAGTATTCAGGTACGAATATCAACGAAATATTTAGAGCTTATACCGATCATTACATTAAATTCATACAAAGCTATAATAAAACGCCGCATGCTTGGGCAGGATTGTCAGCCTATAACGGTACGACGCCAGTTACTAAAGAGGGTACCGTCATGCAGGTTTGGAACACAGGCTTTTCGGACCCTGTAAAAGCATTAAAGGATGGCTATCAAATTATTAATATTAACGATGGAGACACGTATATTGTTCCGGCTGCAGGATATTATTACGACTACCTGAATAATCAAAACTTATATAACAATTGGGAACCGTATAAGTTTGGCAGTACTAACGCTGGTAATGGAAATCCAAATATAATAGGTGGCATGTTTGCAGTTTGGAATGACAAAGTAAACAATGGAATTTCCATCTTTGATACCTTTGATCGATTGAAAACTTCTACGCAGGTTATTGCGGAGAAAACTTGGTATGGTAAGAATGTAAATCAAACTTATGCGCAGTTTACAAACCTTCTGGGCAAAGTAAATGAAGGTCCGGACTCAAATTTATTAAGAAATATCAAGTCAACTGGAGATGTAGTATTAAACTATAACTCTAAAGTTGAAGGAAATACGTTAATAGATAGCTCACCGAATATCTACAATGGACAGCTAACATCTGGAGTGAAAAATCATAATAATAAAATTGAATTTACTGACAATAATCAATTCGTAAATACAAATGTAAAATCAATTGGTTTTCCATGGACCGTAAGCTTTGATATTAATCCAAAGGTTGGAAATGCAGATGATGCAACTATTTTTTCAGGAGAAGACGGGGTATTCAAGCTAAGACAAAAGGATACTGGGAAATTAGGTTTTTCAAGAGAAAACTATAATTTTAAATTTGATTATGTCGTACCAACGGACACATGGACTGATCTTACAATCGTAGGTACCAACCAAGATACTAAACTTTATGTTAATGGTGTACTTAAGCAGACTTTACAGAGGGTTGGTACGAATACGAGTTTTGACAATAACTCTGAAGCCGATCCAAACAAAAATGGTCCAGGTTTTAAAAGAATTTCTATGTCTACTTTTGTAATGCCTCTGGAAAAAATCGGAGGGTTTGTAGGGGATTTAGGTAAAGTTAAGGTATTTAATAGAGCACTATCAAGCTCAGAGATAGCAAATGAAGCAGGAGTACCTACTCAAAATGACTTAGCACTTGGTAAAGCAGCAACAGCCTCATCAGTAGAAGTACCAAGCCTTAATGCAGCAAATGCAGTTGATGGAAACTCTTCAACTAGATGGGCATCACTATATACGAACAACGAGTGGCTTAAAGTAGATTTAGGTGCAAATAAAACCTTTGATTCTGTATTAATTAAATGGGAAACGGCCCGAGCTTCAAGTTACAAAATTCAAGTTTCAAATGATGATATTACGTGGACAGATGTCATTCAAAAGTCAAATTCTCCAGTAGGAGAAGAAAGGTTAACATTTGCGCCTGTAACAGGAAGATATGTAAAAATGCAAGGAATTACAAGGGCGAATAGTTATGGATATTCCATTTTTGATTTTAAAGTATTTGAATATAAAGATTTAACACCACCAACATTAACTTTAGGGGAAGTAAACAGAACTTCAGCCACAGAGGCAACAGTTAAGTTTACCTCCAATCAAGGTGGACAGTATTACTACGATGTTGTAGATGCTGGAGAAGCAGCGCCAGCTATAAATACTTTCGGATCAGGAACTGTTTTCAATGCTGGTGAAACAACAATTACAAATCCTACAGGCTTAACAGCAGGAGCAAAGGATATCTATATCGTAGTAAGAAATGAAGCAAGGGTTTTAAGTAATCCAATTAAGATTACTATAGAGGACAATGTACCTGTAAATCCGGTCACAGGGATTGCCATCGACAAACCTGCAGTTACGCTTCTGATCGGTCAAACAACGGAGTTGAACGCAATCATTCAACCTGCGAATGCAACGAATACAAACGTCAGCTGGACCAGCAGCGACGCAACTGTTGCTTCGGTAGCTATAGTTGACGGTCATGCCGTTGTATCGGGACTGAAAGAAGGAAGTGCAATTATACGGGTGACAACGGAGGATGGAGCGCTTTTCGCAGAGACGCAAGTAACGGTTTCCAAGCCGATTGTTGTAGTCCCTACAGCTTCATTATCCGGTGTAAGCTCTATCCCGGCTGGTTCCGATTTTACGGTGAAGTACGCATTACATGACGTGCAAAATACGTATGCGCAGGATATCACCTTCACGTTTGATCCGAATTTGGTAGAGTTTAAATCCGTTGAATCGTTGGTGAACGGACTCTATGTTAACACAACAGAAAAACCAGGACAGCTCAGAATCATTATGGCCAGCATAACGGCTGATGCAGCGAATGCGACTGGGGATTTGCTTTCGCTGCATTGGAAAGCCAAATCCATTGCTCAATCGCACTCCGCCACCGTCTTGTTAACTAACGTAAAACTTGCCAATGGCAGCGGTATAGAAACGCAATTAGCAGGTGATTCACATAGTGTTCTCATTGGCGTAGCCGATAAGTCGGCATTGTTTGATCTCATCCATACAGCGCAAACGAGTCATGACGCGGCTAACGAAGGTACATTGCCAGGACAATACGCACCTGGCGCGAAAGTAACGCTTCAAGCGGCGATTACAGCTGCGAATACTGTACTTAACGACACAACTGCAACACAATCGGATGTCGAGCAAGCGATTACTGCGCTGAATACTGCCATTCAAACCTTTGGAGCTACGCGGATCAATGCTGAGACAGGCGATATCAACCTAGATGGCAGAATATCCATCGGTGACTTGGCGATTGTTTCTGCAGCTTATGGCAAAACGCCTACTGACGAAGGTTGGAATCCGAATGCGGATATCGTGAAAAACAACCTCATTGATATCGAAGACCTTGCAACGGTAGCTAGTAAAATTCTTGAGTAAATAAGCTGATGATAAAGGTGTCCAGAAACTGCGCCCGCGATGATATGAATATGGTGCAGTGCTGGAGGATCTGACAAAAGACCGCGATGCACCTTATGGTCAAAACCCATTGGGTTGACATTGGGAAAATCCCTAGATAACAAGCTGGCGCCGGTACTCGACCGGAGTCAGCTTGTTTAGCTTTCTCGAAGTGCGGATGATCGAAAAAGACAGTTGCCATTGGCGCAACCTCAGGAAGGACGCAAATAAGCGCCCGATATCAACGTCACGAACGGATAATTTGCATGATTGGCCACTATGAATTTTTATGAAATTTCACTCGGTGCCGTAGGGGGGCGAGTCCGAACTCCTGACGAAACATTCGGACGAAGTAGTTGGAATCCTGGAGGATGGTATCGCGCGGGTTACTTACAAGCAGAATGGGATAGATGAAAAATAATCATGTAGACAACCAAAAAGATCATGAAAATAAGTCATTGGTGTAGCTATAATTTTCTTGAGACGGAAGTGACTTTGTCATTCACTGATTTGTAAACGCTCGCAAAAAAATGTCGTTTTATACGAGAGGATGAGTGAGGATGAAACGAAAAATAATCATGGCTACCGTAGTCTGCAATCTTTGTTTGGGGTTGATTGGGACAGCTCCCGCTTTCGCTGAAAATGCTTCCCAATTTGTAATGAAGACATCAGATCTCGAATCGACGGGTGAATTTACCGTTACTTTAAAAGGAGAAAAAATGGTGGATTTGTATGCCTATGAGGCCAAATTCAGCTTTGATTCAAGCAAACTGGAGGTTGTAAGTGCAGATACGAATATAGATGGCTTCTCCATCTCACCAATGGTCAAAGGGAATGAGCTTACCATAGCGCATACCAAAGTGGGTAAGGTAGATGGAGAAAAGGGGAATTTAGATATCAGCACAATCACCTTCCGAGCTAAGAAAGTGGGCGTAACGAATATTAAATGGACCAAATTGAAAATTGTAGATCACAATTTAAAAAGTCAAACCTTTACTCGGAATGATGCCGTAGATGTCAGTAAAATTTTCAGCGATCTTGTTGGGCATTGGGCTAAGACAGATGTTATGCAGATGGTTATGAAAGGCGTCGTAGAGGGAATGGATGACGATCATTTTGCACCGGATATAAGTGTGACTAGAGCGCAATTTGTGACCCTGCTTGCTAAAGCATTACAGCTGAAAGATGACGGAGCAGATCAGATGCCATTCAACGATGTAGCAGCTGGCAGTTGGTATGAAGGGACAGTAAAGAAGGCTTTCTCGGCTGGACTCATTAATGGGGTATCTGCGACGGCATTTGCTCCTGAGACCAACATTACACGTGAAGAAATGACGGCGATGCTGATAAGAGCTAAGGCACTTGCAAGCGGAACGAAAATGGAGGATATGAAGCTGGACGAATCGATCCATTTTGGTGATGATGACGCTGTGAGTGACTGGGCAGCAGCCTTTGTCAAGCTTGCAGTCGGAGCAAAACTCATGGAGGGGAGAACGACTACAGACTTTGCGCCACTGGCACCTGCAAGCCGGGCCGAAGCGGTTGTTGTTCTGAAGCGACTCTTGGCTGGGGGAGAGTGAGGGAGTTGCTCTGCCAGATTGCTGGGGAAATGGGAGATATTGTCGTTCAGCCAATTAAAGGACATCGCCCTAAATAGACCGAATGTATGTCTACGAAGTCATATTTCGTATTTGAAATTACGGGGTGAAGGTGTTGAAGTTATTTGCTAAAACATGGTCGTTTTCAGTGACTCTCCATATCTTGTTAGTCGTCATGGTTGTCTTTCCGATCGTGACCATCTCTACCATGATTCTTCAAGTTTACAAACGCGATTTACTGCAGCAAACAACGGAGCGAACCTTGCAAACACTTCATGCAGTCACCTATTCCGCCCAGCAGGAGATCAGTAAAATCGAATACGCTGCAGCTGCAGTCGGTGTGGATCGAGATGTTTTATCCATAGCAACATCCCTGCATCAAGCCGATGAGAGCAACCGATTCAAGTATATCAACGAGCTGACACTTGCTCTCAGCCGATACACCTACTCGATGTCCAACCAGCTTCTGGCGATCCACTTTTTTTATAAAGATGGCGGCATGTATTCGTTTAAGCAGAACTTGACTAAGGACGAGCAGGATCTGCGTTCGGAAGCGTGGTATCAGAGTTTACTTCAGCAAAAAGATAATGTGCAGTTTCTTAGTCTTCAGCAAACGCTCTTATATGGGGTGAGGGAGCCGTTAGCTGTGGCAGCCGCAATTGCACCCAGTGACTACCATACGCTAAGTAATGTCGAAATGATATATTTTTCACTGAATGAGGAAGCGTTTGATAAAATCTTAAGACAGCAGCCCAACGACGATTCTACCTATGTCATCGTCAGTAAGGAAGGTCAGGTTGTCACAGCCAGCTACAATTGGGATCAATCGAGCTTAACACCGGCAAAACTAGAGCAAATCAGAGGTGCGCGTGAAGGACATTTTGTCGATCAGGTGAGCGGTCGTCAGATGCTAGTCACCTATGCGAGCGTTGGAGATACAGGATGGAAGGCTGTTCAAGAGATACCGTACAGCAAAGTTACGGCTAATTATGTGCGTATTTTTAGATTTGTCCTATTCGCAACTATCGCTGTCATCGTTGTATTTTTGCTGATTTCCTTTTATTTAGTTCATAGTTTAACGAGGCCTATTCATGTACTAGTCCGTAAAATGTCCATTGTGATGGAAGGGGAACTGAACGCCAAGATTGGGACCTCTAGAATTGCGGAAATGGCAGCGCTAGGCAAAACGTTCAATCATATGCTTGATCAAATTAAGCTGCTTCTACGGCAGCGAGAGGAACAGGAACAAACGAAGCGAAAAGCAGAGTTCGCTGCCTTGCAATCGCAAATTAATCCGCACTTTCTTATTAATACGTTGAATGCCATCAAGCTAATGGCGCTGATCAGTAAGGCGGACAACATCCGTAACATGACCAATGCGCTGATGCGACTCGTCTCCTCCGCATTTAACCGAGGCGGTGTACTTATCCGTTTTTCCGATGAAATCGCCAACTTAAAGCATTATCTCTACATCATGGAGATTCGTTACGGCAATAAATTTGAAGTTGAATGGCACATCGATCCGCAGGCAGAATCGAAGTATTTACTCAAGCTGCTGCTTCAACCGATTTTGGAAAATAGCATCGTGCACGGTATGGCTGGCAAAGAAACACGTGGAAAAATCGTCATCCAAGCACGCATTCACGAAGGCAGCCTACACATTGTGATCTCCGATAATGGCGAGGGGATGACAGATGAGCAGCTCGAGGAGTTCCGTACAAGACGCAGTCCGCATACGTTTACAGGCATGGGCGTTGCCAATGTCCATCACCGGATCCAGCTGCACCATGGCGAGGATTACGGCATTATTTTGACTGCTAATGAGCCAAAAGGAACGAAAGTGTCGATGAAAATCCCGATTATTCATCGTGACCAGGAAGAAGAGCTACCGCTTCAGTTGGAAGCATAATTCAGTTCATAAAAGATCAACTTCATAGCCGAAAAGATCATTTGGATGCGTTTTCATTCCGTGTATGATAAAGACAGGTTAAACAATCAACCGAATCAAAGAAATATTCATTGGAGGGGTTTCAAGAATGGGTAAAAGAAAACTTATAAGCACAGCATTAGTAGGCGGACTTGTGATGCTGAGTGCACTGACAGGCTGCTCTAAGGATACGGCTGCACCTGCAGCATCAGTCAAACCAGCTGAAAGCCAAGCGGCAGCAGCGACGGCTAAACCAGCAGAGCCTGTGAAGTTAAAGCTTGCGATGTGGGATGCTAAGGGAGATCTCAAATTCTGGACAGACAAAGTGAAGGAATACACGAAGCTGAAGCCGAACGTGACCGTAGATATTGAGATGGTACCGGACAATGGCGGTCAATACTTGAAGGTACGATTAGCTGCGAATGATCTGCCTGATCTGTTCTACCTCAAGCCTGCGCATATGCAAATTTACAAACAATCCCTTCTTCCACTCGATGATTTAGCAGGGGCTAAGAATAATAAATTTCCAGCGAAAATTGATGGGAAAACATTAGGCGCACCGCTCGTTTCTTTCTCGGAGTTTGTCTACTTCCACCCAAGTATCTTCAAAGAGTTGAACTTGGACGTACCGAAAACGATGCCTGAGTTTATCTCAACGATGGAGAAAATTAAAACGAATGGCAAATATACGCCAATTGCTATCGGCGGCAAAGAAGACTGGACGTTCTATCCATTCATGGAGTTCGGCCCTCACATTCTCTCTGGAGATGAGAACTACTTAGCGAATTTGGCCAAGACGCCGGAGCCTTTCGGAGAAGGCAGTACATTTGATAAAGCTGGGAAAATCATTAAAGAAATGTCAACGAAGAAGTTGGCAGGACCTGATGCCCTATCCATATCTTTTGATCAATCCACACAGTTATTCGAATCCAAAAAAGCGGCTATGATCGCAGCGGGTCAATGGTACTACGGAGACTATGCAAATAAAGTGAAAACAGATGAAGATCTTGGCGTATTCCCTCTTCCTTTCCGCACGACAGAAAGCGAGCCACTGACATCCATGACCGTATCCGATATGAATATCGGGATTAACAAAAACAGTAAAAATATAGAAGAGGCGAAAGCATTCTTCGATTGGATGTTCAGTAAAGATGTGTACCAATCCTTCATTAATATGGCGCAACAGTTCTCAACGATCAATGGTGTGAGCACGGACCTTCCTTTCTTTAACAAATGGACGGAAAAATATCCGTTTAAACCATTTATCTACTCAGCAACGGATGAAGGCTTTGCCAAAGTGAGCGGTGCGGCACAATTTGATTTCAAAAAAGCTGCACAGGAAATATACTCAGGCAAACCGATCGAGACATTAGAGAAAGAACTGAACAACAAGTGGAAGAAAGCGGTTGAATCGAACAAATAGGTAAAGAAATAGAGGGTACTATCTAAGCGATTGGAATAGTGCCCTCTCTTATATACAGGAGTGATTATATGAATTATCGCATGCAGCAGAAAGTCGTCATCGTTTCGTTTTTATTTGTACCTGTTGCTCTCTTATTGTTGTTTCTGATCTATCCAACTTTGCAGTTGTTTCGCTACAGCTTTACGAGCTGGGATGGGTATAGCCCAAGTTTTAAGTACATTGGCTTTAACAATTATAAGCAAATGCTGTTTGATTTCCCTGAAGCTTGGCATGCCATTCGAAACAACGTCACTTATTTTATTTTACATGCCATTGCCATCCCGCTTGAAATTATCATGGCTGTACTCTTGACAAGAGCACTGCGAGGGAGCGCGTTTTTCCGCTTCTCCGTGTTGATGCCTTACATTATCAATGGTATCGCGGTGGCTTATATGTTCAGCTACATTTATAATCCAATCAATGGTCCCTTGAATGAGCTATTGAAAGCCATGGGGCTCGAATCCTGGATTCAAAGCTGGCTGAGCGATGCGAAGATTGTGAATTATTCCTTGGTCGTTGTTTCTTTATGGCGTTACAGCGGCGTACATATCGTATTGTTTCTAGCTGGACTGCAATCGATTCCGAAAGACCTGTATGAAGCGGCAGAAATTGATGGGGCGAACTTTTGGCAGCAGCAACAGTATGTAACGCTCCCAGGCATCCGACGCGTGATCGAAATTATTTTGTTCATGAATGTATCTGGAGCCCTTCTGCAGTATGACATTCCGCTTGTTATGACGAACGGCGGTCCAGGCAGTGCAAGCAGCACATTTGGACTCTTTTCACTCCAAACCGCATTTACTTACAACAATTACGGTCTGGCTTCAGCGATGGCAGTAATTCTCTTATTACTGATTATCATTTTTTCATCGTTGCAAGCATGGATCGTGAGAGACAGGAGTGGGGCTTAGCATGGAACGAACACTAACGCTTGAACAGACGAGAAAGCAGCCGTTGCCAAGCCGTACGCGATCGATGAGCAAACAGCGTGTAGCTGCTAATATCGTGTAC
This sequence comes from Paenibacillus sp. J22P143, assembly GCF_059692035.1. NCBI lineage: Bacteria > Bacillati > Bacillota > Bacilli > Caryophanales > Paenibacillaceae > Paenibacillus > Paenibacillus sp. J22P143. The sequence goes on along the minus strand of NZ_JCAUAQ010000003.1, from coordinate 343,361 downwards.
TATGTGCTTTTTACGCTCATGGCTATCTTGATTTTCGTACCCATTTTACTCGTTGTATTTGGTTCATTTAAAACGAATTTGGAGCTAGCTGAAACGTCGCCGTTTTCGCTGCCCAAGAGTTTTCTTCATATCGATAATTATGTGAGTGCTTTACAAGAAGGCAATATGATTCGCGGGCTTGGGAACTCGATTCTACTTGTGGTATTGAGTATGCTAGGAAATATGCTGCTTGGGACGATGACAGCGTTTGTGCTCAATCGGTTTCAATTTCGTATGAAAAAGTGGATTCTCCTCCTGTTTATGATGTCGATGATTATTCCAGCATATACGACAGAAATTGCTCGCTTTCAGCTCCTACATACACTCGGCGTTTATAATACGCTCGGGGCACCGCTGCTTATTTATATTGGCACTGATATTATGCAGATTTACATTTACATGCAATTTCTCGAAAAGATTTCGGTACAGCTTGACGAGAGCGCTATGCTGGATGGAGCATCTTATGTTCGAATCTTCCGTTCGATCATTTTCCCGCTGCTGCTGCCTGCAACGGCAACACTGGCAATTTTAAAAAGTGTGACGATCATGAATGATATTTTCGTTCAGCAGTTATATATGCCTAATAAGAAGTTGGCGACGTTGGCGACTTCATTGACTTCGTTCGTGAGTACGCGCAGTTCGGACTTGTCTATGCTCTGTGCAGGTATTATTATCGTTTTATTGCCGAGTGCCATCTTCTACATCGTTTTTCAGCGGTATATATTTAAAGGACTTATGGATGGAGCGGTGAAAGGATAAGTACAAAGGAATTAACTTCACGGATGGGGGATGAACAGGTTGTTTAAGCTGATGATTGTCGACGATGAACCGCTTGTTCGTCTAGCTCTTCAACATATGATTGACTGGGAGAGCATGGGCATCCAGGCGGTTGTTGAAGCTGGCGATGGCTTGGAAGCTCTGGCTATTCTGGAGCAGCACGGCGATATCGATCTTATGCTGCTTGATATTGAGATGCCGAGACTAAACGGAATTGAGCTGCTGCGAGCATATCCGGCAATTGTACAGAAGCGAAGACCTGTCGCCATCATGCTAAGTGCCTACAGCGAGTATAGCTATGTCAGAGAAGCTTTTTTGCTAGGCGCAATTGATTTCATTGTGAAGTCGGATATGGATGAGGAACATCTGGTTCCCGTTGTTTTGAAGGCAGTCAATGAACTTCGAACGCGGGAGACGCCAACGCCTGTTCTAGAGCGAACGAATGATGAGATCGATAGGAAAAGCGAAACCCTTCGGCAGCTCATTTCCATCAATCCACTGCAAGAAGAATCGGCCTATGAAGCTATAGGGGCTGGTATCTCGGAGTGGCTCGAAGAATCGAATCAGCTGGTTGCTGTGATTACCATTTCGCAAGGCTCATCTGAAGTTTCAAGAACGGGGAGAAGCTTAAAAGATGGTCAGACGCAGCGATTTATCATGCAGTCTGTGCAAACCGTTCTGGACGCTATGTCAATGAAGCATCTCTTATATGGGAAGAGCCAGTCCGAATATGTGCTATTCTGTTCGTTCGTAGAATTTCGCAGTGAAAGTATGATTCGAGAAAAAGTACAGGCTGCCTTCTCTATGATTCAAACCCGACTAAATCAGTATGTTAATGTGTCCAACACGATTGGCATTAGCGATCTAGCCAGCGGAATGAAACATTGGTACCGCTTGTATCAGCAAGCAGCCCATTTGGCTTCCATGAGTTATTTTGCCGGATTTAATAAGGTGTTCTATCCTGAAAGCTGTATGGAGCTGGGGAAATATGGTACTGATAGCGGAATTGAGCATGCCCGTAAGCTGCAGGTTACGCTGAAAACAACGGGTGCAGGTATCGCACAGCTGCTTGAACAAAGTAACGCCCAGTTATGGTCCAAAGAGTTTGAGCAGATGGAGCTGCTGTTAGGACAAACATGGGGCTGGAGACCGCAAGATGTCCACACTGCGTTTGAGGATTTACTCTGGGAGCTCGGAGGCCTGCTTTATCGAAAAGGAATACGTTGGGATGACCTCGACGAAGAACTCCAGCATCCTTTTGAATACATGAAAAGTTTAGAGACACTTGATAAAACGAAAACCTGGCTGCATCGAATGTGCAGTCAGCTATTTCAACACATTCACGGAAAGACAACGGAAGTTAACTATAGCAGTGTTGTCACACTAGCCAAGCAATTTCTTGATCTCCATTATACGGAGGACGTCAACCTCACGTTGATCAGCGAAATGGTTGGAGTAAGCGAAGGCTACTTAAGTAAGCAATTTACCAAAGAGCTCGGTTGTAATTTCATTCAATATTTAACGAATTTACGCATTGAGGAATCGAAACGGTTAATGAAAAAGAAGGGCAATAAAATTACCGATATTGCTGAAACGGTCGGGTATTTGAATGTGGAGCATTTCAGCAGAATGTTCAAGAAAACGACGGGATACAGCCCGAAGTTGTATCGAGAGAGTTTGATGAACGGGTAGCGGTAGTTGATGATGAAAGTGTATTTTCGCTGAAGATACGCTTGATTCGTTATGTCTTCAGTGATAAATGTCGCATCATGTCGAGTTTCGTCGAAATATGCAAGACCGCTTTTTGATAACCAGAAAGGGTGATTGTTTTGCGCAAGCTGCTGAAAATAACCTTTAAGAAGAAATCGATTGCAAGTCTCCTGATGGCCGCATGTATATCTACTGGATGGACTGGCATTTCTACTGTTTTTCCTATTGATACCGCACATGCTGCATCTACGGTTACTTACACAGGCTCTGCCCAGCCACCGTCGCATAACCTTGCTTTATGGTATCGACAACCGGCAACAGATTGGGAAACACAAGCGCTGCCGATTGGTAACGGTTTTATGGGAGGCATGGTGTTTGGCGGTGTCGACCAAGAGCATATCCAGTTTAACGAGAAGACACTCTGGACGGGAGGCCCAAGGTCTAAGGCTGGAGGGGGAAGAGATGGCAATAGAGATGGGGCTGCGGACCATTTAGCGGATGTGCGTCAGAAGCTGGCCAGTGGTGATGTAGCCGGGGCAAGTTCCATTGCGGAGCAATATTTGACAGGAACATTAGACGATTATCCGCAATTTGGGAATTATCAAAATTTCGGCGATATTTACTTCGATTTCGCACTTCCTGCTGCCGTGACCGTTACCGACTATCGGCGCGAGCTTGATCTGGAGGATGGTATTGCGCGAGTTACCTACAAGCAGAATGGTGTCACGTATACACGCGAATATTTCATGAGCAATCCAGACAACGTGATGGTTATGCGCTTAACTAGCAGTCAACCAAATCAAATGAATTTGGATTTCAGGGTCACAAGCCCGCAGACGACGCCTTCCATCGTGGCTAATGGCAATACGCTGACCTTGAGCGGTAAGCTGGCTGACAATAACATGGCGTATGAGTCACAGTTCCGTGTCCAAACCGATGAGGGAACGGTTACGGCTGGCAGCGGAAAGCTGACGGTAGCTGGTGCTAGCTCTGTAACCATTCTCATGTCGGCAGCAACGGATTATGCCAATCATTATCCGGACTACGTAGGAACGGATCCACATGTAACCGTGAATGACAGACTAGCAGCAGCTTCTGCCAAGAGTTATGAGACGTTGAGATCGCGTCATCTGTCTGATTATCAGAACCTTTTCAAACGCGTATCCCTGAATCTGAATGATCAGGTTGCCACAATACCGACAGATCAACTCCTGACTAGTTATAAAAGTACGCGCAACAGTGCATTAGAGACGCTCTTTTTCCAATTTGGCCGGTATATGCTCATTGCCTCTTCGCGTGAAGGTTCGCTTCCAGCAAATTTACAAGGGGTTTGGAATAACTCTAAGACGCCGCCATGGGGTGCCGATTACCATACCAATATTAATCTGGAAATGAATTATTGGCCCTCTGAAGTGACGAATTTGAGTGAGACAGCTATTGCGTATGTTGATTTTATTGATTCTTTGCGGGCACCTGGGCGAGTCACAGCTCAGAAACATCATGGTGTAACGGGCTCTGGATGGACGATACATACGATCACTAACATTTTTGGCTACACGGCGCCAGGTTGGGATATCAGTACTTGGGGGTGGCAGCCAGCGGCAGGCGCGTTCCTTGCTCAGCAGCTGTGGGAGAAATATTTGTTTACTGGCGATACGAATTATTTGCGAACGAAGCTGTATCCGATTATGAAAGAAACAGCTGAGTTTTGGACAAAAACGCTAGTAACGGATACGGATGGGACATTAGTATCTACGCCGGGTGTTTCGCCGGAACACGGAACATTAAGCATTGGGGATTCCTATGATCAAGAACTTGTATGGCAATTATTCACGAATTGCATTGAAGCAAGCCAAGTCCTTGGTTTGGATGAAAGTTTCCGCATCGAGCTTATCGATAAACGAAGCAGGCTCTCGATGCCGAAAATTGGGAAGTATGGGCAAGTACAGGAATGGAAAGAGGATATCGATGACCCGAGCGATCAGCATCGACATATCTCTCAACTGGTTGGCTTATATCCAGGTAATTTAATCAATAAGGTAACAACTCCCGACCTGTTCAATGCGGCGAGAGTAACCCTCACACAGCGCGGAGATGATTCAACGGGATGGAGTCGAGCCAATAAACTCAATCTATGGGCGCGCATGCTTGATGGCGATCACGCTGAGAAAATTCTCCAAGGGCAGTTGGATGTTAGCACGAATACGAACCTTTTCGATGAACATCCGCCTTTCCAGATTGACGGGAACTTCGGAGGAACATCCGGGATCGCAGAGATGCTTTTGCAAAGTCATACAGGAAGTATTGACTTATTACCAGCGCTTCCTTCGGCATGGCCCAAAGGTGACGTAAAGGGCTTAAAGGCAAGAGGCGATTTTGAAGTGGATATGAGCTGGAATGGGACTATTTTAACGAATGCGAAGATCACTTCTTTGCAAGGCAATATGGCTAAAGTCAAAGATAAGACGTTCACCCACGCTGGCCAATTCCAGGTGCTGAAGACGGTTGACGCTTCTCCTGTGAACTACACACTTAGTGGTGATACGATAACCTTTAATACTGAAGCGGGTCAAAGCTATACGATTATTTCCAGTGTTACACCACCGCCACTTCCACCTACTCAAGTGCAATCACCAGCACATACGGCTACAACCGTGGATTTGCAATGGGCCGCTCCTACCAGCGGTGGGACAGTTGCGGGATATGTTGTGGAAGTTTATCAAGGTTCGACGAAAACCCAAAGTATCAATGTGCCGGCGGCAAGCACAAGCCTTAAGGTGACTGGACTCACCGATAAACAGCTGTACCGCTTCGTTATTTGGTCCAAGGATGCCGAAGGAACCCTTTCAATGACCAGCAATGAAACGACTGCATTTACATTCATAGGAGATATCTATCAGCAGAATTTCGACGATGGCCTGGTAGGAGGTTGGAAGAAGACTTCCACGACAGGAAGCGCAACGTTTAGTGTGGAAAGCAATGCTTTGAAAGTGGTTGCCAATCCGGTAGCGATCATGGTAGATGATAATTCTCCCGTCTACAAAGATGCAGATTTGGCGATGAAGTTGAAGATTCAGACGGGGGCGTCGAGAGTGGGTATGCTCTTCCGCTATACAGATGTCAACAATTATGCCGGCGTGATTTATGATTCTGGTAAATGGTTATGGTATTACGTGAAGGATGGGACCGAGCACTATGGTGATCTAGCATCTATTACGCTCACGAATGGCCAAACCTATGACGTTAAAGCAAGTTACGTTGATTCGAGTATTATGCTGTGGATTGATGGTCAGTTGGTTGGTTCCACGTCAGTTGCAGATTTCCTAAATACGCCTGGGAAAATAGGGCTGAGAACGTGGTTTGATAGCAAAGTATTGTACATCGACGATGTGAATTATATAAATACGAGGCCGACTGCTGTAAATGCGGTAACTGGCGTTGTGTTAGATAAATCAACGATTACGCTCAAAGCGAATGAAACGGCAGAACTTAAAGCAACCGTCCAGCCTCTGAATGCGACGAATCCTACGCTCAACTGGGCAAGCAACAGTCCACTTATTGCGAAAGTTGAAGTTGTCGGAGGCAAGACGATCGTGACGGGTCTGAAGGCAGGCAATGCAGAAATTACGGCGACGACGGTAGACGGAGGTTTCCAAGCGAAAGCCCAGATTACCGTAACGGCAGGGAATCCAACCGTACTGCCGATAAAGGTGGATGATCGCGATCCGTCCATTGTATACACCGGATCGTGGAGCAATTATAACGATAGCGGAGATTTTAACGGTACGGAAAAGTACAGCGGTACGGCTGGTGCATCGGCCCAGTTTACCTTTACGGGTACCTCGATTGATCTAATCAGTATGAAGCAAACGAATCTGGGGAAAATCGATGTGTATCTGGACGGTGTATTGGCACAGGCGGATATCGATTGCTATGCAACATCCACGATTAAACAAGTTGTCCTGTTTAGTCGAAACGGATTAGTAAGCGGAACCCATACGATAAAGGTTGTCGTGAAAGGAACGAAAAATGCCGCCTCCAGCAATACATATGGAGAAATTGATGCCTTTGCGTACACGCCGGCAATTGCGGCACCGAACGTAACGGCTGACGACACGATCAATGTAATCGTTGGCGCGGACGCGAACATGGAATATTCGGTGGATGGCGGGTTGAACTATACAACCTATAGTGCGGCACCAATTCCCGTATTCAAAGGTGATAGAACAGTTCTTGTACGCCTAGCTGCAAAGGATGGCAACGCAGCAAGTCTGACCAAAACGCTAATGTTTACTGCAAATCCACTCCAATCGATTGCATTAACCAATATTCCTGCAGAGATGAAAGTCGGAGAAACGGTTAGTTCTGTCGTCTATGCGTCATACGGTGAGAACGATATCTCACTTGTTACCGAGGGCGTAACGTATGAGAGCAGTCATCCAGAGGTTGCTTCCATCGACAGCACTGGCATCATCAGGGCTTTAAGCCCAGGGCAGGCAACCTTTACTGCGGCATGGGGAGGAAAGCAGGCTACACAAGATGTGATTGTAACGGCTGTAGTTCCAAGCGAACCGACAGCGTCCTTAACTGGACCCGAATTCATCGCTTCTGGTGCTAACTTTAACGTTCAATACGCGTTGAATCATGTGCAGAATGTGTATGCACAGGAACTAACCATAACGTATGACCACGATCAGCTGGCCTTCCTGTCGGCAGCGTCTGTCCAACCTGGTCTGGTGATTATAGATAAATCTGAACAACCGGGTAGGATCCGACTCATTGTAGCAAGTACGGAAGCAGATGCTGCCAACGCCAACGGTGGTTTGCTATCTCTGAATTGGAAAGTCAAATCGAGTGCAATCCCGAAAGTCACTTCCATCTTGTTGAGTAATGTGAAGATTGCGAATGGCAATGGTGCGGAAACACAACTATCCGGTGACTCTTTAAGCGTTCAAATTACAGTTGCAGATAAAGCGGCATTACTTGCTTTAATCACGGATGCTCAAGAGAAGTATGATACAGCGGTAGAAGGATCATTGGCTGGGCAATATCCAACAGGAGCGAAAGCAGCGCTTCATATCGCGATCGAAAATGCTAATGCTGTAGCGAATAATTCTGACGCAACACAAGAACAAGTGCAGCAAGCTATATCTGACTTGAATGCTGCCCTACAGATCTTCATGGATTCCATTCACATTTCTGTTCCTGGAGACTTGAATGTAGACGGTAAATTCTCCATTGGTGACTTAGCGATTGTGGCATCGGCCTATGGAAAAACATCTGCAGATTCAGAGTGGAATCAATACAAGATGGCTGATATTGATCATGACAACGATGTTGACATCGATGACCTTGCAGCGGTGGCAAGTAAGATTTTGGAATAGCGATCAGATTGAACAATGACCCGAAAGAAACGCTAATTACGCAATGCTTTCGGGTCTTTTTAAAGAAAAAGCAGATAATAGGAGGCTATCAAGTGAGCGTATTTCAACGTAAATTAAGCGTAATTCTTTCTACTACACTCTTAGCTACAAGTGTACTACCGTTACCAGGTGCTTTACAGATATTTGGTAATTCTACAGCATTGGCAGCGAGTGGTCAGAATGTGACCTACACGAACGATTTCGAAAGTGGGACAGAAGTAAACCTCTCTGATAAAGGGTCTGTAACGTCCGACACAGCGGTAAGCGCAAGGGCTACCTACTCGGAAATGAATGGACAATTTTTGGCTGCTAAAAATCCGAATGGTGGCAATGAAATCTTTTATTTTAACGATATGCCTGATGTGGCGAATGGGACGTTTGAAGCCAAGCTGAATATTGACGGGGGGGCTTCTGAGCAGTTCGGATTCATAGCAAGGTATAAGGATCCAACGCATTATGCGATGGTTTCCCGTGACGGGAATGGTTGGTTATGGGATGGGTTTAATGGGGGAGGTGAAGTTTGGGGGTCCTATCTGAATAAGACTATCAAACTGGATCCTGGCAAAACGTATACCTTCAAAATGACATTCAGCGGAGATACGTACGAAGTCTTTCTCGACGGAGCGCTTATTTACACGTCAACCTCAGGGGGCAAGTTGCCCACAGCAGGTGGTAAGGTTGGCTTTCGGTCTTACTACGCCGCCAAGACATTAAATATCGATGATGTGAAAGTAACGGATAGTGATAAGGGGAATGCGGTCGTTTATACAAGGAATTTTACAGATGACGCAACGCCGGGCTTACAAATGGGGGCTTTAAGTGCTGTTGTTCCTACGTATTCGCTTAAGACGCCTTTACCAGGTTTCACTGGAAAGGTTGCTCAAATCACCACGACAAATGGTGCAAGCCAAGTGGTCGACAGCAAATCGCCATTAGCCATTAATGGAGCTTATAGTACTAAGTTGCAGCTAAATGGCAATTACAGCTCTGCCGGACTGTTGTTCCGATATGTCGATGAGCGTAACTGGAGCTCCATTAGAACCGATAGCGCTGGTAATTGGACGTTGACAGGTAAAAAAGAGGGGGCAGATGTTTCGTATAACTTAACGAGTACGCCTCAACCCCTAAGTTCAGGTGCGGTACATAATGTGAGTGTTGGGTATGAAGGGGATGCCTATACCCTTACAGTGGATGGTACTGAGATCTATTCAGGTACTCAAGTAGGCATGTCCGTTATGAATGGCAGCCAGGGTTACACCGCTAGCTCGACGGGAACATTAACAACCTACATGGATGATATGCAAGTTACGTATAAGGAAGGTGACGTCTATACACCGCCGAAACCAACTACGTACATTCGAAATTATAACGATGGCCTAACAGGCACTTGGAATAAAATAGATGGCACGGCCTACTCACCGCCGCCAACTATCGCGAATAATCTGTTGAACATTAGCAATCTGTTCGGAGAAATCTATGATAATGATTCATTGCCGATTCAAGATGGTACTTACACCATTAAGTTCAGAACGAATATCGATACGGGGCGTATCGGATTTATTTTCAGATACATCTCACCTTCACAGCCTTACGCGATGATTTACTATAATACGAACGGAAATTGGGGCTGGCAAACCGATGCCTCTCATTACGGCGATCTGACGACAAGTGGACCTAATATTACGGCCAATACTGATTACACACTTAAGATCAAATATATCGGAAAGAGCATTAAAGTCTGGTTGAATGATGCTTTGGTTGTCAGTGGAAGTGCAGATTTCCCGGTTGCCGAAGGTAAAGTAGGCTTACGAAGCTGGTTTACATCGAAAAATATGACGATCAGCCAAATCTCACAAGAAGCGTATATTCCGCCAACACCGCCACAACCGACAACGTTACAGCCGATTACGATTTCATCAAATCAATTAAGTGTGAGCATGGATAACCGTTTCCCAACCGTACGCAGTTATACGTGGCTTGGCAGCGAGGCTCCGAATGCAACCCTGCAAGGTCAAAGCAACTTTCTATACAATGTGAAAATAAACGGCAATGACGGCTTCGCAACTGTTCGAAGTGCAACGAAAACGGCAGAAGATACGATCGTTTATCAACTAGATGTTCCCGTAGTAGATGATAACTCAGAAGCGGCAGCAGGTACTGTGAAGATGACTGTCACCTATAAAGTCACGGGCAATATCGTGAACATGGCTACGCATATCAATAATGAACCTTCAGGGTATAAGGTGCGAACCGTGGAATTCCCTAACCATAAGCTTGTGACAGTGTCGAGCAGCAATCCCGATGCGCAAGGGGCTTCCTCTTGGGTAACTGGTGACTGGAACAAGATGAGTGATGAATTTTATACCAATGACGCCACTTACGGAACGAAATTAAAAGATCAAGCTTTGGATAGTAAGCTAAGATCGTACGGTTTTGTTAGTGATGGCAAGTTAGCGGTATCAATTATGAATGATGTGGTGGAGACACCAAGCAAAATTGTGATGAATATTGAGGCAGATTCAGACGGCGTCAATAAGCAACTTTCGATGTGGAACGGTGTGTGGACGGCAAGAGGCGATATCATCGATGACAGTAAATTCCCGCCTAAATTCGATTTCTCTTCGAAAATTATTATTGCTCCTGACCGGAACGATGATCACACAGCGGATTGGAAAGATGCAGCGATCGATTTCCGCAGTATATGGTCTGAGAATCTCCATCCGGGCGCAAGTGAAATCAATAATTATGTCTCATATATCGCGATGAACTTCAACAGCTTGGCGCAAAATCCATTCTTACGCACATTGGATAATGCGAAGAAGCTTTACAATTTGTACGATGGCTTCGGACAGCTCATTCTGGAAAAAGGATATCAGGCAGAGGGGCACGACGACAGTCATCCAGACCTTGCAGGCCATTTCGGCATTCGTGAAGGTGGGCTGAAAGATTTTAACACGCTTGTCGACGAAGGGTTAAAGTACAATGTGAAAGTCGGCGTTCATACGAACATTGATGGTCAAGATCCCGATGCTTATTATGCCAAACCGGAAAATTGGGGCAGCACAAGTTCGAACTATGACTGGGTTGACCCTACGTATCCGTCGAATCATGCCAAAGATTTAGCAGGCGGAGATTTGGAAAAAAGGTATACCCAGCTTAAACAAGAAGTGCCGAATCTTGCCATGATTTATGATGATGTATATAGCGGAGCTGGTTGGCACGCAAATCAATTTTCTAATATTATTCAGAACAAACTTGGCTTCTGGTTTGCCACAGAGTTCTCTGGACCGTTGGAGGAAAATGTGATTTGGACCCACTGGGGAACCGATCCATATTATCCAAGTAAAACACCGGGTAGTCAGATTATCCGTTTTATTAAAAACCAGTATCAAGACACGTTCCAGGCACCAAGCCCGTATACCAGCGTTTTATTGAGAGGCATGCTGCAGGCAGGAGTTGGTACGTGGCAAGGCAGAACGGATATTCAGAACGGGATTGATTTATTTTATAATAACAATTTGTTAACGAAATATATGCAGCACTTCCCTATTCTTAATACGACGCATGATGCTTCTGGTATGGATAAAACGGTCGTTTTTGGGGATGGAGTCGTTGCCTCCTTAGATGAATACCACGCCGATGGAGCAGATTCAAACTACATCATTGGCACGGCTTCGCTCAAGAAGGACGGTAAAACGATTGCGAAATACGATGTGTTGAATCATAAAAACTGGGGAGATACCGGCGTAGGTCAATTAGATGTGATTAATCAGAAAAGTCAGCTATTCCTGCCATGGGATCCGCAAAATGAATCCAAGATCTACTACTGGAATCCAAAAGGTGGTTCGACAACGTGGGAATTGCCTAACAGCTGGGGCGGCTTGTCTTCCATTGAAATGTATAAGCTTACGGACACAGGGCGTGTCTGGGAGCGTACGCTGCCAGTTGCGGGTGGTTCAGTCACGATCAACAACACAACCATCGGTGTTCCGTATGTGATCTACAAATCCAAAGCGGATGAACAAGGTGCAGATACGCAGCAAGCTGGCGATTTCGGCTTCGGCGGACCTGTGAAGGATCCAGGTTTCGATAGCGGAGCTTTTGCAGCCTGGGAGAAAACCTCTACAACGAATGCGACAGCTGGGCATGTAACTGTCGAGCATGATTCGTTGAAGAACAACTTCCTGAAAGTGTCAGGGAAAGACGATGCTACAATTACACAGAACGTCTTTGGACTTGAAGCGGGGAAAACGTACACGGCCTCAGTTTGGGTAGATATTAATAATGCGTCTACATCGAACGGTAACGAAAACAAGTCGCGCAGCACCTCGGACAGAACAATTACGATTGGCGTGAAAAACTACGGCGGCCCGGAAGTAACGAACTTTATCACTTCATCGAAAATTAAGAACATAGAAGAGCCTAGTAAATTCAAAAATACGTACTATCAACGGATGAAGGTCGATTTTACGGCGGATGCCACGGGAAAAGCAACGATTTACTTGAAAGCTGATGCAACGAGCGTTGCGAATTCCAATGTGTGGTGGGATGATGTGAAGCTTTGGGAAAATCCAAGCAAAACCGTTTATGGCTCTCATTACTTCTATGAGGACTTCGAAAATGTCTCAGAAGGTTATGGTCCATTTATGTTCCAAGCCGCTTCGAGCGGAGGTCAGACGCATTTGGCGGAAAAGGTGAGTGATGAACTGAAAGCTGCCGATCCTTATATTACGCAGCCAATGACTTACGTGATTAACGGGAATTTCTCTTTGAAGACGAACGAGCAAGATTTCATTTCAAATGCAAGTACGCCGCTTGTTGCTGAGCTTTTGGCAACCGTGCCATCAACGCTCAAGCTATTGCCGAATACACATTATAAAATCAGCATGAGTTATGAGGCGAATAAAGCCGGGTTGTATCAGCTCTCTGCCAAATCAAGATCGAATGGTCAGACCTATAGCGTGCCATTGTCTTCTGCAACAGGTACAGGCAAATCTCTAATTCCTGGTTTTACGCTGCCTATTATTAAATCTACAGGTACAGCGAATGCGGTATTAGATTTTGAAACGGGCAGTAAGGACGATTATTATATTGCGATCGAGTCGGTTAAACAAACAGCACAGCCGTCATTATCAGCTATTGATGTCGTCTTGATCGTCGATGATTTGGTTGTCGATGATTTAACCCATCCGCAAGCGTTGACAGCCGCAGAGGTTGCTTCTGGAATTACCAGCATCGCAGCTCCTGCACAGGATGCCAGCAGCTTGACACTGCCCGATGTGCCAGCTGGCTATAGCCTTGCAATTAAAAGTACGGATCAACCTACCGTTATTCAAATGGATGGAACCATTGTACCTTCCAGTGTGGAGGTCACGGTGAATCTCGTTTTGGAAGTGACGCGGACGTCTGATGGTACCAAAGCACTGACTGTTAGCTTGCCCGTTGTCGTACCAGCCCAGTCGCAACAACCCAATAAGGTTCTACTTGATGGTGTGAACACTGTCATGACTGGAGGCACGTTTGATTTGACCTACGGATTGGCCAATACAGAGGAGAACATCTTAGCTCAGGATTTGACGTTCACCTACGATCCAGCAAAAGTAGAATTTGTTGGTGTGCAATCTGTCAGTAATGGTTGGACCATTGTGGATAAGAAGCTGTCTGAAGGTCAAGTCCGAATTCTCGTAGTCAAAATTGGAGGTCATTCAGAAGCTGTTGCTAACGACGATCTGTTGCAGCTGCATTGGAAATCCAAATCTCTTAGCGAATCGTCTAGTACGACGATCACGATTTCAAAGCTGTTGATCGCCAATGCCATTGGAGAGGAAACAAGTCTCGCAATCACTTCACATGGTATAGCTATTGCTTATGTGGATAAAGCGTCCTTGCAAGCCCTCATTTCGGAGGCTCAGCAATTGTATGATGCAGCAGTGGAAGGTACACTAGTCGGCCAATATCCAGTTGGCTCCAAAGCGGATCTGCTTGCGGCTATTAGCACGGCGATTGCAGTGATTAGTGATGCGTCTGCAAGCCAAGATGATGTTGCACAAGCTGCGAGTGCATTGAGTGCTGTACTTGAAACATTCAGAGCTTCCGTGATTACGGGAACACCAGGAGATCTCAATCACGATACGAAAGTCAGTATCGGTGACTTGGCTATTGTTGCGAAGCACTATGGTGCTACTTCGGCGGATGCGGACTGGAATTCCATTAAACTTGCTGACGTTAATCAGGACGGCGTGATCGATATTGCGGATCTTGCTTGGATTGCAAACAAGATTTTGAACTAGATCTTCTCAGTACCCAATAATTTCAGCTTACGGTACGTGCTAGGGGATTGATTGAAAGCTTTCTTAAATAGCTTGGAAAAGTGAAACTCATCATAAAAATGCAGCTTAGCTGCAATTTCTTTCAACGATAAGCTAGTGGTTTCGAGAGCAACTCTCGCAGCCGCTAGCTTTAGTTTTATTAGATAATCGGTTGGAGACAAACCTAATCATCCGTTCGCACAATTGCATGGCTTCTGCCATTTTACCGGTAGAGATAACTTCCCTTACTGGAAGCTGTAGATAACGGGTCATGTTCAGTTGGCTAAAATCTAGAGAATAAAACTTCCAATCGTTATTCAGACATTTGTACATGGTAGGAATGCCGTCTTCCACAAAGAAAAAGGTGTTTTTCTCGAGCTCATACGTATGATTATCCAATGTAATGCTACCTTTCAGGTCATGGTGTTCTCCTTCGCTTCTTTCTTAGGTGTTGTACGATTATACATGAAATGATAACGCTAATCCATGGTTGAAATCATTTGTGCACCCTATACTTAGACTATAAGCAAGTAAGAAAAAACTTAGGAGTGTGGATGACGATGACGATGATGTTGAAAGTAGGCAATCGCGAATTAGAGATGCATGGACAGCATTTAGAGGAACTAAGAAGCTCCAATGATATTTTTCATGATATCACAGCGTTGCGTGAGCGAATGGAGGAGGATGGGTACTTACTCATTCGCGGATTTCATAATCGGGACAAGGTCTTGGAGGCTCGTACGAGTATTTTGGAAAAAATGGCTCAGATGGGCAAGCTAAATCGCGACACTCAGCTTGAGGATGGTGTGATGGCTGATGGTAGCAAAACCATTTTCTTTGGGGGAACGAATGAAGATTTGCCTGCACTCTTGAATGTCTTGAATGGCGACCATATTATGCGCTTCTTTGATGAATTCCTTGGGGACAAATCGTTAACCTATCATTACAAATGGTTGCGAGCCGTTGGGAAAGGTGATTTCACAGGGGCACATTATGATATCGTATACATGGGAAGAGGAACCCAAAATGTCTATACGGTGTGGTCCCCGCTAGGAGATGTATCTTATGAGATGGGTGGTCTAGCGATCTGCCTCGGCTCACACCGCTTCGAGAAATTGAAGGCGTCCTATGGCTCCAAGGATTCTGATCGTGATGGGGTTAATCACTATACGGATGATCCGCTGTTCATTACGGAGAAATTTGGGGGTAAATGGGCAACAACGGAATTTCAGGCAGGGGATGTACTCATCTTTGGTATGTTCTTGATGCATTGTTCGCTTGAAAATACGACGAATCAGTACCGAATTAGTGTAGATGCCAGATATCAGTCGATGAACGAGAAAGTAGACGAAAGATGGAGCGGCAAAAAGCCGAAGGGCCATTCTAAATAAGGGGAATGCAGCAATGGATATCCGATTAATCAAATCGTTGTGGGGGATGGAATCTTCTACCTATCAAGAAGCTTTAGCAGCAATCGCCGCTGCCGGATACGATGGTGTGGAAGGACCCGTTCCATCGGTGGAGCATCGTGAGGAATTCATGGCGCTCTTGCAAGCGCACAAGCTCTCGTATATTGCACTCATTTCAACATCAGGTGAACATGAAGAAGCCTTTACAGCTGGCGTGAAAGCTGCGGCGCTACTTCAGCCAGAGTTAATTATCTCACACAGTGCGCGGGATTGCATGGATGCCCAAAGGCAATTGAAATTCTTTGAACATGCTGTTGCTGTTGAAAATGAATACGGTATTCCTGTCGGACATGAGACGCATCGGCATCGTGCGATGTTTACGCCGTGGACGACCGCGAAGTTGTTGACAGCAATCCCAGATTTGAAACTCACAGCAGACTTTAGTCATTGGTGCTGTGTGTGTGAATCATTACTTGAAGATCAGACCGAGCATATTCAGCTGGCTATGGAGCGAACGATTCACATTCATGCCCGTGTCGGCTTTGCCCAAGGTCCTCAAGTCCCACATCCCGGGGCACCTGAATATAGCAATGAATTGCGTGCACATGAATCGTGGTGGAAGCAAATTTTAACAGCACGCGCAAGGAAAGGATTCACTTCTACGACGATTACACCGGAGTTCGGTCCGCCGGGCTATATGCCGACAATCCCCTTTACGAATGAACCAGTGAGTGATTTATGGGAGACGTGTCTATGGATGGCTAATCGGTTGCGTGAAACACATAGGGAATGAGTTTTATTTAAAAGAAGGAATGGCTGCTCAAAAGGCAGACCATTCTTTTTTTTCGTTTTTTCGATAAGTACCAGGGCTAATCCCCGATATGGATTTAAATGTTTTGGAGAAGTGATGAACATCCGTAAAGCCGCAGTATTCGCTCACTTTCTGAATAGAGACCCCTTCGTTTAATAGTTCTCGCGCATGTTCGATGCGTAAATGCAACAAATATTGGTACGGTGTCGTGCCGAAATGCTGTTTGAAGAGGACGTTAAATCTCGATTGCGAAAGCCCTGCTCTCCTTGCCATATCGACGACGTTGATCGGTTCGGAAATGTGAAACGCAAAGTAAGACGTGATCCAATTCAAAAAGGGCTGGTGAGATAACGATCCTGGTTGGGGTTTCATGTAGTTTTTGAAAACGGTAGTCAGCCATTCGTGAGCAAGTTGATTAGCTTCCATGACGCCTATATAGGTTTGTAACTGCCAGCATTCGATCATCTTCAGTACCAGATCTCTCATTTTATTCGATTGTGCCGTCTCCAGCTTAAATGGGATTCGTAAATCCTCGCAATCATGCATCCTAGGCTGCATAAATGAGGCGTATGGCGTCATATCCAATTGCCCAGGCAGGGTGACAAAGCTGTTTTCCCTCAAAGGATTGTAGAAAAGATCGAGGTGAATATACGGATTAATGGTAGAAGTAATCCCTTTAATCGTATGCACATCACCAGGCTGAAATAGGCAAAGGTCACCTTCCTTCAACCTATGTATATCACCGCCCAGCTGAATTTCGAACTGACCTTCTTGCACATAAAACAGGATGTAATCCAATAAGTTGCGTTCACCTAAAACAAACGGAGGTCGGATTGCATAACCAGCGATGCGAATAAAAGGAGCTATGGCATAATTTTCTAAAATCACTACGATTACTCCTCTCTTGGGGAACGATTGTAGTTGTTTTTTACATAAAAAAAGCGTTTAATCCACAAAGAAATTAGCCTGCAATTTCATTATGATAAGGGGAGCAGGTTACTTTAGTATACCATGATACAGAGAGAGGTTACATATATGAAAACCGCATATAAAGGCGCCAAAACGCGAGAAATCAGTTTTCCGCTGGGTGGAATAGGAAGCGGATGTATTGGCTTGTCGGGGAATGGGAGATTGGTGGATTGGGAAATCTTCAATCGTCCGAACAAAAAGAGCTTCAACGGTTTTAGCCACTTTGCTATAAAAGCTGAGTGTGATGGAGAGGTGTTGGATGCACGGGTTCTAAACGGAGATTTGCAGGCTTCTTACGCTGGCGAACACGTTCGAAAGGCCGCTTTACATAGCGGATTTGGCTTTGGGCCGGAGAGCGAGACGATGGCAGGCATGCCGCATTTCGAAGAAGTTGAATTTAGGGGTGAATTCCCATTGGCTGAAATGTCGTTCGCGGAATCGAAGTTCCCAGGACGCATTGAATTAGTAGCTTTTAACCCATTCATTCCCCTTCAAGAGGATGATTCAAGTATTCCTGCTGCGTTTTTTGAGTGGGAACTGGAAAATACGGAAGCTGTGCCGCTCACCTATACGTTATGTCTCTCTGCGGGTAATCCGATTCCAACGGAGAGGGTTGTACACCAGTACAGTGAAATTGATGGCATCCATTCGATCCTGTTAGGATCAAATCAGTTTGACAACGGAGATCCGAATTTTGGTGATATAACGATTGCCACAGATGCGGCAGACAATAGCTACCAAGAATATTGGTACCGCGGCGGGTGGTGCGATAATCTTGAGATGTTCTGGCATGACTTCACGCAGCCTGGGTACTTGAACAATAGGCAGTATGACGAAGATCAACCGCCTTTGCAGAGAAAAGACACAGCATCGTTAGCTGCGCATGCGGAGCTGATGCCTGGCGAGAAGAAAAAGATTAGATTTACGATCAGCTGGCACTTCCCGAATGTAAACAATTATTGGAATCCGAATCCAGAAGGCCCTAACAGCTGGCGAAATTATTATGCAACCCTATTTGAAGATTCACGGGCAAGCGCGAAATATGCGTTCAAGCATTGGAATTATCTTTACGAATCCACTCATGCATTTAAAGAAGCGTTGTATGCTTCTACGGTGCCAGACGTTGTCAAAGACGCGGTATCTGCGAACCTATCTGTCCTCAAGTCGGCGACGAGCTTACGACTGACCGATGGCTCTTTTTATGGATTTGAAGGCGTCATCGAGGATACCGGATGTTGTGAAGGCTCCTGTACGCATGTATGGAATTATGCCTATGCCTTGCCGTTTTTGTTCCCAAGACTGGAACGAAGCATGAGGAATCTGGATTTCAAGTACAACAAACGCGAGGACGGCAGAATGTCATTCCGTTTGATGCTTCCCCTAGGACGCGAGAGAATGGATTACCGTGCCTGCGCGGACGGACAATTTGGCGGTGTCATTAAAGCTTATCGCGATTGGAAAATATCGGGGAACACGGTGTGGTTGCGATCTGTCTGGCCCGCAATCAAGCAATCGATTGAGTACGCTTGGTCTAACAGCAACGAGGACAAATGGGACCCCGGGAAGACTGGAGTTCTCCACGGCAGACAACATCATACATTGGATATGGAGCTTTATGGTCCAAATTCCTGGTTGAGTGGGTTTTATTTGGCTGCGCTCAAAGCGGGGGCCGAAATGGCTAGATACCTAGGAGATCAAGCGACATCAGATGAGTTCGGCTTGTTGTTTCAAACCGGCAAACGGTGGGTAGACGAGCATCTATTCAATGGCAAGTATTACGTTCAGCAAGTCGATCTAAGGGATAAATCCTTACTAGATCAATTTGACGAAGAGACGGTTCGTGTCTATTGGAATGAGGAATTGGGAGAAATCAAATATCAAGTCACTGAAGGCTGTGTGATTGATCAGGTCATAGCACAATGGCATGCTAATTTATGTGGGCTGGGAGAAATTTTTGATAAAGGCCAAACCCGCACTGCGTTAAAATCCCTATATCGGTATAATTTTAAAGCCAGTATGAGAAACGAGGCCAATACTTGGAGGTTGTATTCGCTTGGTGACGAGGGGGGAATTGTGATCTGCACATGGCCCGAAGGAACGAGCAAGCCAGCGATCCCATTGACTTACAACACGGAAACGATGACGGGCTTTGAATATCAAGCAGCCTCGCACATGATCCAAGAAGGATTCGTCGAAGAAGGATTATCCATCGTGCAAGCGATTCGTGATCGTTACGACGGGGAAAAGCGTAATCCGTGGAACGAGATCGAGTGCGGCAGCAATTACGCCCGATCGATGGCAAGCTACTCATTGCTGCAGGCTTTCAGCGGATTTGAATACAATATGGTTGAAGGGATGATCGGCTTCAATCCCGTGCAATTAGAGGATGGGATATTCCGTACGTTCTGGTCGCTCGATGCAGGATGGGGGACCTTCGAGAAGCGTCCGGAGCAAATGCTCCTTCAAATTTTGGGTGGGCAACTCGACTTAAAGATATTTAAACTTCCCGTGGAGCAACTCATTGCAATTGAACACATGGAATGGAATGACATTAGCCTGACGTACAGCATAGTAGGGAATGAAATTCATCTTACTGGCGGGCATACGCTGGATGTGGCGCATCCGCTTGTCATCAAGCTCCGCTCTTAAGCTATGCTCTATATTCCACGATACATGGTAGCCTGAGGGATAAACCCTCAGGTTATTTTACCACATAAGAATTTACAAGTTTCCGGTACCCGGAAAAACAAATTCTTATTGGCGATAAAAACAACATTTTAAACGCGGTCGCTCATCCTCGAAGGACTTCGATAGAAGTTTTTCTCTAACTTTGAACTATACGAGGAAATTTACCTTGCTTCGTGTACACAACCTCAAAAAATTCGATAATACCGGCGAAGATTTGGAAGATTTGATCTCGATTGGGACGATCGGATTGATTAAGGCGATTGAATCTTTTTCGCCGAATAAGGGCACGAAACCCGCAACTTTTGCAGCGCGCTGTATCGAAAATGAAATCCTGATGCATCTGCGATCCTTGAAGAAAACACGCAAAGATGTGTCTCTGCATGATCCTATTGGAACGGAGAAAGAGGGGAATGAAATTACGCTTATCGATATCCTCGGCAGCGAGGCGGACGATGTGGTGGATGCGGTTTAATTGAAAATTGAGAAGTCAAAAATCTATCGGACTCTGGAGATTTTGGATGACCGTGAGAAGGAAGTCGTGGTTGGTCGGTTTGGTCTTGAATTAGGTGGGGAAGAGCGGACGCAGCGGGAGATTGCGAAGGAGCTGGGAATCAGCCGCTCCTATGTGTCGCGGATCGAGAAACGGCCACTCATGAAGCTATATCATGAGTTTTATAAGGCGAAGCGCTAAGGTCGGTTAGTTGATAACTCGCAGACTTCATTTATTTGGCATCAGATAATGGGGGCGAAGACGATGACAGCCTTAATCCAGATCGAGCATGTTAGTAATTTTTACTATATGTGTGGAGAAACGATTCGGGCGTTGGATGATGTTTCGCTGGATATCACGAATAAATCCAAATAACTGCATGGCTCATTTCGGGAGCATTTGGGCAATTGAAAAGGAGAGCCAATGTAAAAATAACGGGTTCCGTTTTGAACAGAAGGAGTCCTTTAGCTACCATCAAAAGCGAAACGATGTACTTTACCCTTTCGCACGAGCACTTATTGGGCGGACGCCTATCAAGCGTACCATCGAGAATCTTCAGATCGGATCGAGTACGTATTACTCGAAGTTGAAGTGGTTATACAAACGTTGTCTTGAATTTACCGACAGGCATGAGACCAAAAATTTGACTAACAAATCCTTTGACAAGATGTGGCTCAACACAGACAAACTAATTTACCATCTCAATATCGTCCGAAAGAGCGGACAAGCCAATCATCGTTATGATAACTTAGAGGATAAACAAATGCAGACGCATGTCGTTATTAGCGCTGACGTGCACTCTCTTTATGTATTCGGGGCAGACGTGGCATACGACTGGGATATCCGTATCGAGTATTTGGAACATGACACCGCTTTGTACAAAGACGATCATTTGGACGAATTCTCGCGGAAGAACGCAAGACTTCGTTTTTCATTCGCACCGCAGCCACCGACGGCGAATGACACTCAAACCATTACGGAGTTTAACGAGGAATGGAACGAGTTCAACCGAAGAAAGAAATATATCGATGGTCTTCACGTGAATTCCACATACACTCGGGGAGGCGCATCACTTCCTTTGTAAGGTTGACCGTAGTAAAAGTCGCCAAGACGCCTATAGGGAATATCAAGAAGGACAGAGAGATCTGTCTTTATGGGGAATGAGCTCGGGAATCGATGATGCTTCAATTAGCAAACTAGCTTACTTGAAGCTCAAAGAAAAGTTTAAGACCTATCAATTTCACGAAGAAGTTACCATCGACGGCAGGGAATGTCGGAGGTGGGCGAGGAATCCGATTGAACACCCATTACCAACCCCAGATAAAGGGTGGTACGCGGTGGATTGCACCACGGATTTGTCTTCCTATGAACCGAAGCATATTGCCAACTTGGTTCTTCAGGTTAATGACAGAGAAACTAATGCATTCATGCAGCAGATCAGGCGGAGGCTAAGCATTTTGGAGAGACCACTTGTGACCGCAAGTGGCGATGGTAAAAGTTATATCTATACCAACTTCAACCCCAAGTACGCGCAGTACGCCATCACGATCCTTCGCACATATTATAACTATTGCCAACCCCAAAAATCGTGGGACAAGCAGAAACTTACTCCCGCTCAACGGCTTGGCTTAGCCGATAAACCATATACCATCAAGGATATAATTTACATGATGTAGAATTAATCAAAAGGGTAACCGATTTGCTCTCGGTTACCCCTTTTTTGCTTTACTATCGTTCTTCGAGCTTATTGAGAACCATGCGTTTTCATTTCGTTCATTACCTGGTCATTTTTCAACAAATTAGTCTACATACCCAACAATTTTTCCCTTAATATAATCTTTTGGGATTGCGCCGATCATATTGGAACTAAAAGGACTTCTCCACCATTGGTCTGCCAATACAAAGAAATGATTATTGGAAATTTTCACATCTTGTTTCATGGTTTCTGCCTTGCTTTTGTCCTGAACCTGTTCGCCGTAGTATTCCTTGCCGTAAAATGTATCCAGATTCTTTCCGTTTATTGATACCTGACCTTGTTTAATGCTTACAGTTTCTTTTGGCATTGCTACAACTCTTAAAGCTTGTTTTCTTTCAAGTTCTACATTTTTAGTTTCAATGGCTTCATCATTTGATTTTTTTTCATATTTCTCATGATTCTGCCTGACAATGGCTTCGGGCAACTCAATGTATACAATGTCTCCCCGCTTGATTTCGTTTTGTTGATAATAAGTTTTATCAACAACAAGGTTTATTGGGAATTTCCCATCACGCTGCATAGCATCTGATCGAAATTCAAAAATAGTCATGTTAGACGTAAGGTCTTGTCTCTCCATTAAGTTTGGCATTTGTCGTGTTTCTGTATCGGTAATAGAAGAACTACAACCAGTTATAATAATAAGTGCTGAAACGACTATGGTCAAACCTCTAATAACTATTTGCACACCGCTCATTCCTTTCATACACTCTCCTAATTTGGTTTTCGTATTCATGCCATTGGGTAATATCATCTTTAGATGAGAATCATTTTCCCCACATTCTAAAGTCTTCACTGCACTTTGTCTGCGTGATTTTCAGATAATTATGATTTGTGATGCTCGAACCTGACTGAGTTGAACCATTTCCTCTAACATAAACACAATTAACATCTATTGGAGTTCGGTGTCCCTCCTTGTCAACATAGAAATACTTATCGGTAACTATTCCGTATTCCATATCAGGTTTCGATGTATCGTATGTCCCATCAGCTTCAATTGGAATAACATCATATTTTCCTTCCTTCTCAAGTTTTAGAGCATTAGGAACGTTATAATTTACCTGCAGGTCACCTTCAAATCCTGCTGGAATTAGATATATATCGTTCGTAGAGGAAGGTTTGAGCAACCAATTCAGAGCAAATACTCCAAGGATCGCAATCACAAGAATAAGAATAAGAATATAATTTCTAATTTTAGTCACTGCTGATATCACTCCGTCCATTTCTCATGGTTTTTCTTGAAACCAATCCCAATCATTAGACGTTCAAAACTTGCGAAAGTTCCAACATTTAACAAAACACTTATCTAATTTTTATTTACAACTTATTTGCTACGATTGTCATTTACTATGCCAATCAAGGTGTCATTTCACTTTTTGCACCTCAAAACGGAACTCGTTAATGTAAAACATGGTTCTCTATTTTCCTACCAAATCATAGGAGATATACGAAACATCGATGCGGTAAATGAAACAAGAAGAAATATGAATCATGCTAACCGGTAATCCGGTAACGATAATGTATGCGATTTATTTAGCTTCGTAATAAATGAAACGACCGTGGGCAGCGTTTATTTGATTTTTACGAGCCAGCCGGTAAACCTTTTTACGCGTGTTTAAAAAGCACGAGGACGTCTCGCCAATGGTTTTCCGAAATGCACATGCTTCCTCTTTACACCGCAGTGTGGGAGAAAAATGAAACATAGTAGGAAAAATGGAACATACCCTGGAGGAGCTAAAATGGTTCATGATATGGCAATTTGGTGATGTTCATCACTTTTGCAAGGCGCGTATACTGAGGTTGCACTGTCAAAACAGAAGGGTGAATGCGCCATGCAGTCAATCGAAGGGATTTACGAACATAGTGAAGACAAGGAGTGTGGCAACTGTGGATCCGTTAACGATGCGCGGCATTATTTCGGTTTTGAACACCCCGTTCACCATACAGAACGAGCTTGATGAGGCTTCGTTACGGCGGAATGTCCTGTTGGCGATGGACGCGGGAGTAGTGGGCTTCCTCGTGCCCGGTCTGGCTGCGGAACTGCATAAGCTGACGCCAGAAGAAAGGCTGCGCATGACCCGGGTTGTGGTGGATGAAGCATGCGGACGTGTTCCTGTTATCGGAGGAGCAACAGCGGCTTCTTCAGTTGAACGGTTGACGTATGCAGAACAATTCATCGGACTTGGGTGTGCTGGAATTTTGGTGAATATTCCGTATCAGGATGACCGGCAATACGAGCGGGATGTTCGGGAGATTGCCAGTGTCAATCCTGGATTTTTGATGCTGCAGGACTGGGACCCTTCCGGTTTCGGTGTGCCTGTGCCGCTTATCGCCAAGTTGTTCCGCGAGATTGAGGAGTTCCGCAGCTATAAAATCGAGGTAGTTCCGGCAGGTGTAAAGTACAGTCAGGTCCTCGAATCGACCGGCGGTGGCTTGCATGTCGCTGGAGGATGGGCTGTGACACAGTTTATTGAAGGCTTGGACCGTGGGATTCATGCCTTTATGCCTACAGGTATGCATGAAGTGTATACCGCGATATATAGAATGTACACGGAGGGGAAGAGAGCCGAGGCTGTAAAGTTATTTTATCGGCTGCTGCCTGTCTTGGCGTACGCGAACCAGCATCTAGATGTGTCGATTCACTTTTTCAAACGACTCTTATACAAGCAAGGGACTTACGATACCCCACGCGTGAGAGAGCCGATCTTAGCGTTTGACCAATGCCATGAGCGGATTGCGGACGAATTAATTGCCTATGTCTTACAGTTGACAGCAGAGCTTGAAGAGGAAACAAAACCATGAGGAGAGAGCATCGTTATGAGGCCGAAAGTGCTAATAAATCGAAAAGATTGTATCCCCGGATCGATGGGATTGCTGTTAAGATTCGTTGGGATAACACGGTATGGCTCTATTTATGGTGTTGGTAAAATTTTCAAAGCAATCTTAATCATCCTTTTTTTGGTTGTGACTACAACATTGGATTGGAAATGTTTAACGTTCCACCGAAGCTTACGGTTCAGCAGGCCATTGAGGCAGGGAACCAACCTTGTCACAATCAAAAATATGGCAAGGCCGGATGAAGATAAACCTGTTAATTGGAATGCTCCTGATGCCTTTTATGAGCTGGTTAAGGAAGGGATTATCACCCACGTTTCGGGAAACGGGGCGACAAGCATTCATGATTTTGAACTGGCTTTCATTGGAGAAACCTCAGAGGACGTCGCCAAAGCAATCGAAGACGGCTCCTTCGGTATGTGGGAAGGAACCGGTCGCTATATGAATGATGCGATTCAGCAGGGCGTCGCCAAAGTTCTCGGATATGGTGAAAGTTTATTCGAATATGTATCAGCACATCCGGAACGGTTCCCGCATGTTGACGATTGTGTTTTTGTTCAATGCCAGCGCTATGGGGTGCCGTACACATGCCATATATCCATCGGAACTGATATTATTCATCAGCAGTGGAAGCGGTTCAGATTCCAGGGAAGACGGATATAACCGAATGGACATCGGAAGGGTTCGAAGAATGGGAAGGTGGAAATCTGGCTAGGCAAAGTGATTATTTGGATCTTAGTCATTGGTCGATGTGGCTGGGATGGTAATTGAATCAAGGTGATATTTTCTGAACAGGCTAATTACAAAATACGGGAGGCACGATTATGATTCTAGGCGATATCCGTCATTATGCAGAAGAAAGGCACTTATATCCTTCTTATATCCAAAAAGGAATCGACGCTATTATTAACGGCAATCTGAGCGAAGCGGAAAATGGGAAGTACGAACTGGACGGTGAATGGATGTTTGCAATGGTTCAAGAGACGAACACGAGACCGCCTTCAAGCTTTAAACCGGAATCCCACAAACTTTACACTGATATTCAGTTTCTAGTATCGGGAGAAGAAAAAATAGGAGTTTCTCGCTTGTCCCCTAAACATGAAGTTATAGAAGAAAAGTTTGATTTACAAGACATTGCGTTTTACGACTTTAGCGTCGAGGACGAATCTGTGATTTATTTAAAACCAGGCATGTTTGCCGTTTTCTACCCTACGGATGTTCATCGTCCTTGTTGCTGCGCAACAGAGAGTACCAGCATAAAGAAAATCGTGATCAAGATACACCAAAGATATTGGAATGATTCCTCCAGATCGTCTTAGCGTGATTATATCGGGCAAATAGGACTATTTGCATCATAGCGGAGAAATGAATCAAGCTCCGAAAAGCGGAAAAACGGTGCCATAAAACACCAATTTGGCTATTCTAATGCTCTAAAAAGGTGTGCTAATATCCTCGTGTAAGGCAAACTGCTTACATGAGGATGTATTCGCTGAAATCAAACTAGGGGATTATATGAATTGAATTCACTGACTGAGATGTAAGCGCATACACATTCGAGTTGAATTAATAGAATTTTTGATACAGACCTTTTTCGGTGTTGTGTCAAAGTTCTTTTAAGATAAAGAAAGTAAAGGAAAGGAAGGTAAGAGGAGGGAATAAAAGTAAATAAAGGAACTAAAAAGGGACTTAAAGTAAAGAAAACAGGCATTAAAGAGTTGTTATTAACCATTTGAAAGGACGTGACCCTGTTTGAAGAAGATGAAACGTTTAAGCCTCGTATTGTCTCTAAGTTTAGCTTTTAGTATGTTTGGTTCTGTAGTAGGTTCTGTAGTTGCGGATTCAGCAGCGCCGGAAGGCATTTCCCATGCTAGAATGATGCCCGTCGACACGCTTGCCAATCACGGTTCCACTATGGTAGAACTGCCAGATGGTACGCTCTTCTCTGTTTGGTTTAACGGAAATGGCGAAAGGGATGGGAATTTAACTAAACTGATCGGTTCTCGCTCGAATGATGGCGGGAAAACTTGGACAGAACCATTCGTTGTTTACGATACATGGGATTTCCCAGATAACAACCCGGTTCTTTTCGTAGATAGCCAATCAAGACTATGGTTGTTCTACGGCGTCATCTACAATGGCCAATGGGTATCTACGCAAACTAAATTTATGTATGCCGATATTGGCAATTATGAGTATGCCGTTCGCAATGGCGGAAATCCAAAGTGGCACTATCCACAGCCCATCTACACCAATGTTGGTGATGGCATGGTTGGCGAAGGTAAGTTCACAAGTGGACAATGGACCTATGGCGTCAAGGGCGCTGATATTAAGTTTGTAAAACCAAGTTCAGTGGGTACATCAGTGACTCAAGCGACTTATCTAGACCCGTCAAAGTATGTACCAGTAACTTCAAAGTTTAATGCCACTGATACGCGTTATATTACAGACAGCTTTGTTGTCTCGATGAGAAATAAATATGATCAGTACATTACATATTTGAATGCCGAGAAGCCTTACGATGATGTATATGCAGGTAGAACAGCTGAAGTCGTCAATTTGCTTACCACTGGAGTCTTTACTCCGAATGGTACTGGTGGTTATACCAAATATGAGCCGCCAATTATTAAAAACTCAATTGAACGTGCTTCTGGTGCAGATAATAACGTTAATACATGGGGTCCCATTTACCGCAGACTTGGATGGCAAACCAAAAATAAACCAATTGAAGTAACACTTGCAGATGGCGTAACCAAAAGATTAATTTTGCCGTTATATTCGGATTCGTTGTCAAACTCAGTTTGTGCGTATACCGACGATCACGGTATCACTTGGAAGTTTAGTGATGCTATTGTAGGATCGGGTACGATTCAAGGCTCGTTGATTGAAATGGATAATGGCACAATTCGCGGTTATTTTAGAAGCGGTAAGCTAGATGGCAGAAACGGACGTATGGCATGGCACACAACATACTCTGAGTCCACCGATAAGGGAGCAACGTGGAGTGTTCCGAAAGTCGATCCTAATCTGAAAAACGATGGCGGCTTTGAACTTTCCAAGCTTCCAAATGGCGACTGGTTGATAGCTACAAATCAAGAAACCGCACGCGGTGTAGTTAAGCCTATGCAAGACGGTAATAGAAGTTCTTTCAGTTTATTGATTTCTTCTGATGAGGGATTACATTGGAAGCCGATCATGATTAAGGATGGCATGAACAATGGTGAGACCTATGAATATCCATCGGTTATGGTTGACAGAGCTGGGAACGCTTTGATGAACTACACGTATAAAACACCAGCTGGCCCAACGATTGGCTTCTCCAAAGTCGCAAGCAGCGAGATTGGGACGTTATTTAGTTCTGTTACGACAGCAACTTACGGCGCTGGAACTACACCGACTATTGACAGTGTTACACAGTTGCCTACCATTGAACTGCAACTAGGACAAAATACACCGCTGACCTTCAACCTAGAGATAGGCGGACAATCGTCCACTGTAGCAATCAATACACTTACTTTGACTTCAGATTCGACTGCTGTAGCTACAATTAACTCCGCGACCGGGGTCGTGACTGCACTTAAAGCAGGAACTGCAATGATAACTGCTGTAAACAACCAATACGGAACAATTTATAAGTGCATCATTAAAGTTAACTAAGTTACCCATCGAAAGGAGTAATGTAGATGAAAAGGAAATTCAAGTTACTAACTACACTGACAGTTTGTGCGGCAATCTCTGTAACAAGCTTAGTTCCTGCTGCCTTAGCTGCTCCAACGGGAACGTTTAGCTATTCTGATAAAGCTGTAAGCATTTTCAATCCAATTAAGGATAATGGTAATACAGGAGACCACATACACGGGTCCAGTATTGTAGAATTACCAAGCGGAGAGTTGTTATGTGTATGGTTTCAGGGAAATGGCGAACGAGATGCGACTACGACACGAATTATGGGAGCGCGTTCAGCGGATGGTGGCACAACGTGGACGACACCATTTGTAATGACCAATGCTCAAGATATTGCTGATATTAATCCTGTCGTATACGTTGATTCTGGCGACCGTCTCTGGTTTTTCTGGTATCCCGTATTGGCGGGCAGATGGCAAACTTCCCAACCTAGATATGCTTATGCCGAAAAAGGCAGCTATGAGTTTGATAAGGTTGGCAACAATGCGCCTGACTGGACATTTTCTGAAAATGTTGGGATTAAACTCGGTAAAAACATCGGCGGTACAGTCGATCCGAACAGCACAGACGATCATATAAGTCTGTCGCTCGATGATAGAACTGGGGTACCATTAGCTAATAGACCTTCTTGGGCCACAGCTCCTGTTGTAGCGCGCCCAGAGTTGGCCAAAGGTTTCGTGAATACGATAAAAGCCAAGCTTGTTGAGCAAAAAGAGTATTTGTTCAAACCCGTTGCAGTTGGCGGAGCAGGAATGAGCCGTAGAGTTAATGAAGCTGAATTTGATGGTCTAGCCACGCAGATTATGCAGCTCAGTGGTGGCGACCCAACTCAATATCTGTACGCTCCGACAGTAGCGGACAAAATTTATGAGACTCGTTCAGGTTATCCGTACGCCCGCCGACTCGGCTGGCAAACCAAAGATAAGCCGTTTGAGGTAGCTCTTGGCAACGGCAAAGTTCGTTTAATTCTGCCCCTATATTCAGATGTCATGGAAATGAGCATTATGGCATTTACAGAGTATGATCCTTCCAAACCTCTTGGGGATAACTCGGTTCGTTGGGAGATGAGTGAGCCAATTGTAGGGGTAGCGAACATTCAGGCCACGATGGCTCAAAAGAATGACGGCACGATTGTAGCTTATATGCGTGACAATGGTCCAAGACCTTATCGTGTGGTAGCTTCCGAGTCCAAGGACAAGGGATTGACATGGTCAACAGTCAAGGACGTTCCTGAACTGCAGGATCCGGGTGTAGGTCACGACCTTCTGCAACTTGAGAGCGGTAATTGGGCATTTGTTCACGTAGATACGGAATCGGGCCGGAACACGTTGGCTGTCGCCCTATCAGACGATGAAGGCAAAACTTGGAAATACAGAAGGCATCTTGCCCTGGATACAAGAAGCAGTATGGGAAGCTACCATTACCCTGCTATAACGCAAGCAGATAATGGGGATATCTTAATCAGCTTCAGCCGATTCTTCTCGTCGCTTGATAAGGACGCCAATAATCAATCCTTGTCCAGCTATAAGAATATTGCCTTCTCCAGAATTACCGAAGACTGGATTAAGCAGGGTGATACTGAAAACATTATCAGAGAATATGAAAGCTTCGATCGTGAAATTGCAGTTCCTGCATCTTTCAATATCGCTACTGCATCCGATAGTGAGATTAAAGCCCTGTTCCCATCTACTGTTAAAGCATATACCTCCTATAAACCGGGGGCAGCAAACGGTGTGCTTCCTTCCGTTGATTTGCCGGTGAATTGGGATATTGCAACTATTAAAACGAATTACAAACTTAATTCTTTAATTAGCAACCTTACCGGCGTTGTTGATGAGACAAGGCTTCCACAGGGTGTAACGAGCAATATGCTGCCGAGCTTCAAAGTACCATTGAGAGTATATCTCTATAATGAGTCAAGCGCTGCGGTATTGACTGGCCCTAGTTCTGTAAGATCTACGGGGAACGTCGCATTGCAATTCGGGGTAACAGGCGTTCAGGACGTAGCTGCGCAAGATGTTATTATCAACTACGACAAAACGAAGTTTACTTTTGACAGTGCAACTTCCTTAGGCGAAAACACAACGGTTGATGTTTCAGATGATGCAACAACAGGCACATTGCATATGGTTGTCGTTCACCCAGGTGCGACGAATGCACTGGATGGTAATCATCCAGCCCTTATTAAGGTGGACTTTAAGCCAGTTGCGAACGCAACAGGAAGTGGCAGCTTCAGCATACAAAAAGATATCCTTTCGGATGGAAACGGTATTAAAACGAATGCTGCTGTAACTGGTGCACAAGTATCTGTTGCTATCATTAATGGAACTGCTTTAACGACAGCGATTTCTACTGCTCAGACGAAACTCGCGAATGCGGCAGCAGGAGTTGCGATCGGTCAATATCCAGCTAGGGCAATCGATGCGCTTCAAACGGCATTGACCGTTGCTCAAGGGGTCAATGCTAATTCGGGCGCGACAGAATTGCAATTGAACAACGCAGCCGCAACTCTTAATACGGCAATTACAGTATTTGACGGATTCATCATTACGAGTCTAACCGGTGATCTGAATGGCGACAACGCAGTTGACATCAGCGATATTGGCATAATTGCAAATCGCTATGGGTTGAAGTCCACTGACAGTGGATGGGACGTAAGATGGGATTTGGACGGTAACGGTGAAGTGGGGCTATACGAACTAGCCTTTATCGTTAGACGTTTGTTGAACCACTAATTATTCCTGCAAGAAAGGAGGAGGGCAAGAAATTGTCCTCTTCCTATTTATCCTAGAGAAGAGGTGTCTTCGTGAAACGTGTTACGATTCTAAGTTGGACGTTCATCTGTTGTATCATTTTGTCCTTTCAAAGTACGGTACAGGCTAGTGAGCCAGCGGCATTCCATTTGACAACAAATGTGGACCAAATAAGCGTTAATGAAAGTGTTGCGATAACTGTAAAGGCGAGCGGTGTACAAGATGTTTCTGCATACGAAGTCATGCTGCAATGGGATTCTTCTATTGAACCAGTAGGAATACCACAGAATAAGTTGTCTGGACAAGGGATGACTGTTAATAAAACAGAGGGCAATCAAATGATTTGTGCCTTCGCGCTCAAGAGTGGCCAACCCGCTGTTAGCGGTGATTCGAAGCTTTGTACGTTCGTATTTAAGGGTAAATCAGTTGGTCAAGCGAACGTGAAATTAGCTTCCGTGAAAGTGATGGATTCAAATTTGCGTGAAACGAAATATATCCCTAACAATTCGATACAACTTGCTGTAACTAGTAATAATGGAAATCCAACGAATCCACCGCCAGCTGATACGTCGGAACCAGGCATTGTATCCATTGTTGCAACACCCGATACGCAAGGCACTACGACTGTTAATGTTCCATCAGAAGCCTTGAATAAAGCGACTCAAACAGCTGATCAAGACATCGTAAGGATAAACGTAGAAGGAGCTGAGACATCTAATCAAGTCGTTGTTGAATTTACTTCCCAGCAGCTTCGTGATGCGAATAGTGCAGGTATTGATAAAATCGAAATTAAAACAGGACTAGCAACCGTAACAATTTTCCCTGAGTCATTGACTGAAGCAGGTTCCAGCTCAAGTAAAGTTCAGCTTTCGGTATCTAAAGTTGATGCTTCTACATTGTCGGATTCTGTTAAACATATAATTGGAAATCACACCGTATATGACTTCAAACTGACGGTGGATGGCCAGACCATTAGCAAATTCGAAAATAACCGTCCAATCGTTGCGATTCCATATACGCTGCAGCCAGGCGAATCACCTCATCGGATTGTCATCTACTATTTGTCTAACGATGGTAAATTAGAAATTGTCAGAAACGGGAAGTACAATGCGTTGACCGGCGTGGTTGAATTTAAGCCAGCTCATTTTAGCTACTATGCGGCAGTAGATGTAAAGTCATTGTTTACAGATTTGGGCTCTGTGCCATGGGCGAAAGCTGACATTGAAAGCCTTGAAGTGCGCAAAATCGTTTCTGGTGTAAGTGAAGGTCAATTTAGTCCTCAAAGCCAAGTTTCAAGAGCTGAATTCATTCAAATGCTCATGGGAGCACTGGATCTAATCAATGAACAAGCCAAGAGCACATTTAGTGATGTAGAGCAGGGAGCTTGGTATGAGCAAGCTGTTGCTAGTGCGCAACAACTTGGTATTGTGAATGGCAAAGAAGATGGCAGTTATGGCATTAACGAGAAAATCAGCCGTCAAGATATGGCGGTTATGATCTACCGTATGGCCCAAAAGTCGGGCATGAAATTGCCAAACACTGCGAGCGCTCAGGTATTTACAGATCAATCGAAAATCGCGGAGTATGCCGAAGATGCGGTAACAGCGCTTCGTCAAGCTGGAATCGTAACTGGATTGGAAGACGGCAGTTTTGCACCAAGCGATTATACAACTCGCGCGCAAGCAGCTGTGATGATTTATCGCATTTTCAATTTGGCGAGATAAACAAGAAGTCCACAAATGATATTGAAACCCGCTGATGAGGCGGGTTTTTCTATGTGCGGCACACATGGCGATTCACTGGTAGTAAAGGTCCACTTTGGTACATGGAAGGAAAATGAATCATCTTACCGTGATTAACTATCGTGCAATATGACTTTTTGCATCATAGCGGAGAAATGAATCAAGGTCCGAATAGCGGATAAACGGTGCTTTAAACGCCAATTTGGATATTCAAATGCTCGAAAATGGTGTGCTATGATCGGTGTGTAAGGAAAACCAAACAAAACCAAACCAATTACATGGGAGGATTTATTCGATGAAATCAAAAAAGGGGATTATGGCAGTAACTGGTTCATTACTAGTACTATCAAGTGTGCTTAGCGGTTGTGGAAGCAGTTCAACGACTTCAACGGATAATTCAGCAACTCCGGCAACTACTGCTGGTGCGGCAAGCACGCCGGCGGCATCTGCCCAACCACTTTCGTTAACTTGGATGAGGTACGAACACGCATCGCAAGCTATCGTTTCCAATTCAAAAGCCGTCCAGGAAATTGCAAAGCGTAAAAATGTAAAACTAAATCTTCAAAGTGTCCCACAAAGCAACTACGATGATAAAAAGAAAACATTGATTGCAACGAATACGCTGCCTGATGTGATGTTGGTCAAACAGGATGATATTCAGAACTTTGCTGACACAGGAACATTCCTTGATTTGACTCCTTATTTGGACAAAATGCCAAATCTGAAGAAAGTCATTGCCCAGCAGCCAGAGATCAACAAAAACAAAATTGACGGTAAGCTTTATGGATTCCCACTTGTAGCGAATTGGCAGGGTGTTGGCGGCCAGCTTTCGATGATCCGTACGGATGTGCTTGATAAGCTAGGTTTGAAAAAGCCAACTACGTATGATGAATTGCATCAAGTAATGAAGAAAATGAAAGAAGCGAATCCAGATTCCTATCCGTTTGCTGCTCGTGCTGCAAATGGACTTACAGGAACAGAAAATCTAATTAATCCAATTACATTCGCATTTGGAAGCGGATACACAACCTTTAACGGAACGAAAGTATACTACGAGCCAAAAGAGAAAAAATACAAATTCGGTCCGGCTATGCCAGAGTTTAAAGAGGCTATCACATACTTGAATAAACTTTACAAAGATAAGCTTCTTGATCCGGATTATGCTACGGCTACATCGCAAATTTGGCAAGAAAAGCTAAACGCAGGCAAATCCTTCTATTTCCAAGATAATAATGGTTTCGCTGGCACGTTTAATATTAATCTGCAGAAGAAGGATCCGAATGCTAAGTTTGATATGCTGGATACGATGACAACGCCGAGCGGTACAAAGCGTAACCTGATCTATGCACTTGGTCACTTGTCTGAATCGTATGTCATTAATGCGAAAGTAAAGAATCCTGAAGAAGTTGTTAAATTCATGGACTGGTTCTACTCCCCAGAGGGAATTGAGGTTACAAACTTCGGTATTAGAGGCGAAGATTTCACTGGCGAGAATGGCGATTACAAATTGACTGACGCTGTTATCACTAAGTATAAGGACAGAACGCCAAGCGCAATTTATGCGTTGCAATCTGAATATGGCACGGGCTACCTGGGACTTGGTGTGTCTAATGACGATCATGCTTTATTACCTTTTAACTCCAAGGAATGGTCAGATTGGAACAATAAAGCATCGAAAGCATTGGCTGCAGGCGAAAATGTTCAATTCGTTAACGACCCTCCATTTACAAAAGAAGAGCGTGAGAAGTTGAAACAAATCCGTACACAGCTTGACGCTCACCTGGCTCAAAACATGGATAAGTTTATTGTGACAGACGGTGCACTCAAAGATTGGGATAACTTCGTAAATCAACTCAAAGCAAAAGGTTCTGATGATATCGTCAAAATCTACAACGATGCCTTAGCCCGCGTGAAGTAAAGATAGAAGTTCATGCAGTGAGAGGGCAGGTTGCTAAGATACACTGGGCAGCCTGCCCCTTTATTATCCAGAGAGGAGTGGAGATAT
Source organism: Paenibacillus sp. J22P143 (assembly GCF_059692035.1). Classification (NCBI taxonomy): domain Bacteria; kingdom Bacillati; phylum Bacillota; class Bacilli; order Caryophanales; family Paenibacillaceae; genus Paenibacillus; species Paenibacillus sp. J22P143. Next base: position 307,968 of record NZ_JCAUAQ010000003.1, on the reverse strand, counting down.
TTGACACCAGTTGTTGAGATTAAAAAAAATACACCAGTTGTTGAGATTAAAAAAAATATTCGCAAGAGCATGCCACTGTATCTTATGTTTCTATTACCGTTTGCCTATTTTGTTATTTTTCACTATGCGCCTATGGTTGGGAATTTGATGGCATTTGAAGACTATTCGATCGTAAAGGGTTTCTTTCATAGCCCGTGGGCAGGCACGAAGTATTTCCGCCAATTTCTGACGGACCCGTATTTTTGGCAAGTGGTTAAAAATACATTACTCATCAACCTGTATTCACTCATTTTTTATTTCCCATCTTCTCTCGTGTTCGCTTTATTGTTAAACGAGCTGCAACAAAAGTTTTTCAAAAGGTTTGTTCAAAGCGTCACATATGTTCCCCACTTTCTGTCTACCGTTGTGGTCGTAGGTATGCTGGTTAACTTCCTCTCCATCGATGGTCTCATTAATGAAGTGATTAAGGTTTTTGGCGGGGAACCGAAGACATTCATGTCCATGCCGCAGTGGTTTCGAACCATTTATGTCGGATCTGAAGTTTGGCAACATCTTGGTTGGAACTCCATTATTTTTTTGGCGGCATTGACCGCTATCGATCCGCAACAGTATGAGGCGGCGACGATGGATGGGGCAAATCGCTGGCACAAATTGCTGCATATTACACTGCCTGGGATTTCAACCGTTGTCACGATTATGCTGCTTTTGACTGTGGGTAAAATGCTTTCGGTCGGATTTGAGAAAATTATATTATTGTACAGTGGTCCCACGTATGAAACTGCAGATGTTATTCAAACCTTTGTTTATCGTCGAGGGTTGATTGACAGCGACTTTAGCTTTGCAGCGGCTGTAGGTATTTTCCAATCTATATTAGCTTTTGCGCTCGTTATATCAGCGAATGAAATCGCCAAAAAAATAAATGGATCAAGATTGTTCTAGCGGAGGGGATTAAGATGCAAAGTCGTAAGTTTTCTTATTTCGATACGATTAATATAATTTTTATGCTGGCTATGATCTTTATCACCCTGTATCCGCTTTATTATATGGGAATCATATCGATTAGCTCGGGGTCATCGACTAGCAGCGGTGAAGTATTTTGGCGACCTGTAGGTATTAATTTTAAAGCATATAGTGTCATTCTTAATGATCCTGCCATTATACGCTCCTACGCCAATACCTTTTTATATACGGCCGGTGGTGTGCTTATTAATTTGGCGTTGACGGCTCTTTGCGCATATCCTTTGTCGCGAAAGCATATGTATGGGCGTTCATTTCTTGCTTTGTTTGTTGTGTTCACCATGTTCTTCGACGGTGGTCTCATCCCGCGTTATATGGTGGTTCATGCGTTAGGAATGGTCAATACGGTTTGGGCCATATTAATTCCGACAGCGATCAATGTTTTCAATATGATCTTGATGAGAACATTTTTTGAAGATATTCCAGAAGCCTTACACGAGTCTGCGATTATGGACGGAGCCGGAGAATTTCGAGTTTTCGTGAAAATTGTGCTGCCACTTTCTTTGCCTGTAATGGCCACAATGTTTCTTTTTTACGCGGTAGCTCACTGGAACAGCTTCTTCCCTGCACTCATTTACTTAAATGATAAAGAACTGTACCCGTTGCAAATCCTTTTGCGTAATATCGTCATTTCGGGAGATATGGCGGCACAATCATCATCAATGGGCGCAGCAGAAGCGGGGCTTGCTACCATGACAGAAAATATTAAATATGCCTGTGTCTTCGTTGCCATCTTGCCCGTGCTTATCATTTACCCGTTTGTGCAAAAATATTTCGTGCAAGGAGCCATGCTTGGATCTGTAAAAGGTTAAGTTTCAAACAATTATAATGAATGAAGGGGGGATAAAATGACTGTTGAAACGAAGCTTCATTTAATTGGCAATGCTCATTTGGATCCGGTTTGGTTATGGCGTTGGCAGGAAGGATATGCGGAAATCAAAGCGACTTTTCGTTCTGCTCTGGATCGATTGAATGAGTTCCCTGATTTTGTATTTACGTGTGCTTGCGCAGCCTATTACAAATGGGTTGAAGAGAATGCTCCAGAGATGTTTGCAGAAATTAAGCAGCGAGTTGCTGAAGGACGTTGGGTCATTACGGGCGGTTGGTGGATACAACCAGACTGCAATTTGCCATCGGGCGAATCATTTGCTAGGCATAGCTTATATGGTCAACGGTATTTTATGGAGAAATTCGGTGTGATGGCCAAGGTAGGTTACAATGTTGACTCTTTCGGTCACCATGGCATGATGCCGCAGTTATTGAAGCAAGGCGGAATGGATTCCTACGTATTCATGCGTCCTGAGAAGCATGAGAAGACATTGCCGCACGATTTATTCTGGTGGGAATCGGAAGATGGCAGCCGTGTGATGACATTTAGGCTTTCGGATAGCTACGGCAATTGGGCGAGCAATGGCATGGAAGATAAGATCTTAAGCCACAGAAATGCGGCGATTGCAAGCGGTCATGCTTTCATGTCTTTCTATGGCGTCGGTAATCATGGCGGCGGGCCGACAATTGAGAACCTTAAGCTCATCCATGAGATCCAAAAGCGACCTGATCTGGACGACATTCAATTGAGCTCTCCTAATCATTATTTTTCAGAAATGATGGAGATGGATCCAGCTATCCCTGTGGTTAAGGATGAACTGCAGATGCATGCGGTCGGTTGTTACTCCACACACTCGGAATCTAAGGCCGCTAACCGCCGTGTGGAGCATCGGATGCTGACAGCCGAGAAATTTTCTACACTTGCCAATGTGGCGCTTGGTTTACCGTATCCGTCAGAAGCGCTTAATCGGGCTTGGGAAAATGTCATGTTCAATCATTTTCATGATATTATGGGCGGCTGCAGTATTAAGGAGGCGTACGAGGATGTCCAGGAATTTTATGGGGAGGCCTTAAGCATTGGAGCAAAAGCGATAAACGCTGCGCTTCAAAAGATTTCCTGGGCAATTAATACAATGAAACCGGGTGTGAAATCCTTAAGCAAGCAGAAGGACTGGCAGCTGTGGGAGCAAGATGATCTAGGTTCACCTCTTGTGGTATTTAACCCATTATCGTGGGAAGTAGTGGCACCTATTGCCATTAACAAGAAGCTGGCTGGTGTGACAGATGCTGCAGGCAATCCCTTGCCGATTCAAACGATCAGGGCATCTCGGACAAATACCAGTGATAAATGGGATACATTAGTCACTGGGCGAATTCCGGCTTTTGGCTATCAGGTGTACTGGGTATACCGTGATAAAGCTTGCGATCCGATGGAGCCGAAAGGGACCGCTCGGGCTGAGGGTTGCTTCTTAGAGAATAATAAGCTATTCGTTGAGCTCGATCCGGAAACAGGATATATCAGACATATCATTGATAAGCTTAATGGTTGTAGAGAAGTACTGGCTGGAGACGGAGCGGTGCCAATCGTCTTGGATGAGAGCCACAGCGATACATGGGGACACGGTCTAACACAGTATCGGGATGAATGGGGACGCTTTGGTCATGCAGAGCTAATCGTGCTTGAAACTGGGCCTCTGAGAGCGACGATTAGGGTAATTAGTTATTTTGGGAAGTCTGTCCTTCGTCAGGATATAAGCTTATTACATGACAGTTCCGACTTGCAAGTAAAGGTACGGCTTGATTGGAGAGAACAGCATAAGATGCTGAAGCTTGCCTTTCCTGTCAATGCCCAGCAGCCCCGTGCAGTGTTTGAAATTCCGTACGGCTACATTGAACGTCCAGCCAATGGAAACGAGGTGCCTGGACAAATGTGGGTGAATGTATCGGGGAATGAACCTGGTAAAGATGAGGGAATGGAACCGTCAGTCGTGTTCGGACTTTCTTTGATTAACGATACCAAATACGCTTACGATGTGCTAGACAATGAATTAAGGATGACCGTAGTGCGAAGTCCGATTTATGCGGATCACTTTGGCGAACGTGATGAACAATCGGAATATATGGATCAAGGCGTGCAGGAGTTTACTTACATGCTCTCGCCACATGCCGGATCATGGCAGGATAGCGGCGTTGTACGTAAGGCATACGAATTGCATACTCCGCTGCAGCAGGTATGGGAAACGTACCACGAAGGGGATTTACCACAAGTATCCGAGGGGATTGAGATTTCGGCCGAAAATGTAGTAACTGTGGCGTTTAAACCAGCTGAAGACGGAAATGGTTGGATTCTACGCTGTAATGAGGCTTACGGAAGAGAAGTGGAGACAGATTTATTCATTCCAGCCTTGAAACGCAGCTGGCGAAGTACCTTTGGTAAGTGTGAAATCAAAACATTTTTGATACCTACAGATCAGCAAGAGCCCATCCATGAAGTGAATTTTGTGGAAATGAAAAATAACAATGAGAGTGAGTTGTTAAAATGAAGATTAATAACCCTAATGGCGTATGGCCAACCATGATTACCTTATACAAGGAGTCTGGAGAAATTGATTTTGATGCGATGGGACGAATGGTTGAATGGTTTATTCAAAACAAGGTTGACGGATTATTTGCTGTATGCCAGTCAAGCGAAATGTTCTTTTTGAGTTTGGAAGAGCGCGTGGAGCTTGCCGCTTTTGTCGTGGAGAAGGCGGCAGGGAGGGTTCCCGTCATAGCTTCGGGGCACATTTCCGACTCGCTTGAAGACCAGGCTCGAGAATTGACAGCGATGTCACAAACGGGAGTTGAGGCCGTAATCCTGATTTCGAACCGATTGGCAGGAGCGGATGAGTCCGATGACGTGTGGATCGCTAATGCTCAAAAGCTAATTGAACAGCTGCCAGACCATATTGCGTTTGGTATCTATGAATGTCCATTTCCATATAAGCGTCTATTAACACCATCTGTCTTGAAATGGTGTGCGGATACCGGAAGATTTTTCTTCTTGAAGGATACGTCTTGCGACGTGGAGATGATCAAAGAAAAGCTGGAAGCGATTAAAGGATCTTCATTAAAGCTTTACAACGCCAATACAGCTACGCTTCTGGAAACATTGAAGCTTGGCGTTGATGGTTACAGTGGAGTCATGGCTAATTTTCATCCAGACCTGTATGCATGGCTACTGCAAAATTGGGAGAAGCAGCCTGAAGAAGCGCAGCGTTTAAGTGATTTACTGAGTGTTGCTTCATTTATTGAGCGGCAGTTATATCCGATTAACGCTAAATACTATCAGATGAAGGAAGGAATCAGTTCGAATTATCGCTCGCGTGCGAGAAATCATGATGAGTTTACAGCCACGAATAAAGCGGAAGTCGATCAGCTATACCGTCTTTCCAAGGAGTTATCTAAGCAATTCTCAGCTGTGGCAACTAAGATTTAACAGAGGAATGAGGAATAGCCATGCTCCCCAAAAGTATACATTTAGCTGATAAAAAATTAGAAAAACGAATTATCGAATTGGAGCAGTATCGATATATCGACCAGCGGCCGATACCCAGCTATCAATTATGGGAGGATCAAGAAGCGGCCGTAGCGGCTATGCCGCCAGAGAACGCGGAGTGGCGTACGATCTCGCTTGGTGAACGATGGAGCGGTTGGGATTTGACAGCTTGGCTGAAAACGGAGATAACGTTTCCAGCCGAGTGGAAAGGGAAGAAGGCACTCGGGCTGTTCGATTTCGGTAAGACGGGTGCTGGGCACAATTCAGGGTTCGAATCGCTTGTTTTTCTTAATGGAGAGCCGTATCAGGGGGTTGGAGGCAACCATCCTGAGGTATTTCTACCAGAGAAACTGATCGGACAGAAGGTTGAGCTGCTCTTTAAAGTTTGGACGGGTTTGAACGGGATGACAGGAGATAAGAGTGAGCTGGAGCATAAAATACAGGTTTCTACGCTTGCTCTGCTGGAGGAAGAGACGGATGATCTGTATTACACGGCGAGCGCGGTATTACAAACCATTCAATTGCTAAGTGAAAACAGCTGGGAGCAAAAAAACCTGTTAAGGGCGTTGGACCTAGCTTTTCAACTCATTGATTGGCGTGTTCCCGGTGATGCAAATTTTTATGACAGCGTCAAAGAAGCCAACGCAAAGTTAAAGGGAGAGCTGTCCGTCATTCCAAAACACAGTGAAGTGACAGTTCGCTGCATTGGACATACACACATCGATGTTGCTTGGCTGTGGCGTCTCAAGCACACCAGAGAAAAATCTGCTCGATCGTTCTCCACCGTATTGCGCTACATGGAACAGTTTCCTGAATATACGTTTTTGCAGACACAGCCGCAGTTATACGATTACTTGGAGAAGGATTATCCCGAGCTTTACAGCCAAATCGCCGATCGTATCCAGGAAGGACGCTGGGAAGCAGGGGGGGCGATGTGGCTGGAATCGGATTGCAATGTACCTTCCGGGGAATCACTTGTTCGTCAACTGATGTACGGAATGCGCTTTTTCGAGCAACGCTATGGAGCCAAATGCGAATATTTGTGGCTTCCCGATGTGTTCGGATACAGCTGGGCACTTCCGCAAATTTTGCTTAAGGCTGGCTTGCGCTATTTTATGACGACGAAGATTAGTTGGAATGTCTATAATCGATTCCCGCACGATACGTTCTATTGGCAGGGGATCGACGGCAGTAAAATTTTGACTCATTTCATCACGACGACCGCTCCGGATGCTGAACCCGGCACTACTTTCTATACCTATAACGGCCTTGTTACGCCAGAAACGGTAACCAGTGTATGGGAAAACTATCAGGATAAAGAGTTGAACCGTGATATGCTGCTTGCCTTCGGTTATGGAGATGGCGGTGGAGGGCCGACACGGACGATGTTGGAAACTAGACGCAGATTAGAAAATATGCCAGGCTTGCCTAAGGTAACGATCGGCCGTGCTGACGAGTATTTCAATCAGCTAGAAGAGACCGTAGCGAGTACGGATCGATATGTCCATAAATGGGATGGGGAGCTTTATCTGGAGCTTCATCGCGGGACCTACACTTCGCAAGCGTACAACAAAAAAATGAACAGACATATGGAAAATCTACTGCATGACGCGGAAATGATCTCTACCATCTTAGGCTCACTGGCAGGCTTTGTGCATTATCCTCAGATGCAAATCTATGAGAGCTGGAAGATCGTACTGCGCAATCAATTTCATGATATTTTGCCAGGATCCTCGATTGCTGAAGTATATGAGGATTGTCGTATCGAGTATGCGGAGGCGGAAGCCTTGGCTGTGGGAGCGAAATTGGGAAGTCTGCAGCGACTCGCGGGACTTGTACGTAACGGGACTTCGCCAAGCTGGATCGTCATGAATACGCTTCCGTGGGAGCGCAAAGATCTCATCCATCTCCCATGGGAGATGCGATTCGAAGGTAAAGTTTGGTACGACGCAGAAGGTCGTATGCTCCAAACGCAGATGGTTAAAGAAGCCGATCAAGGTAACGTCCTGCTGATTGAGGTAGACCATATTCCGGCATTCGGTTATACAACGATTCACTGCGATAACGCCAACGAAGTCAAGCTTTCGACAGAGGTTCGGATTACCGCAACGAGCAGTTCTGCGACAACACCTTATTATGAAATCGAATGGAACGAGAATGGGCAATTGACCCGGTTGTTCGATAAGCGGATGGAGAGGGACGTGCTCGCACCAGGTGAGATCGGAAACCGATTCGACGTCCATGAGGATAAACCGCTTGCAAACGATGCATGGGATATCGACATTTTCTATTACGATAAAGTGCGGAACATTACGAATTTGACCTCGGTGGAAATCATCGAGCAGGGCGTTCTCTGCACAGTCATCCGCTTTGCTTGGACATATGAAAAATCTGAGCTGGTGCAGGATATGGTACTGTACCCGGACAATCCTAGAATTGATTTCGTAACACGGGTAAATTGGCAGGAACGGCAGCAACTGCTTAAGGTAGCGTTTCCGATCGACGTACGTGCTACTGCAGCGACATATGAGATCCAGTTCGGTAACGTAGAACGGCCAACCCATTGGAATACAAGCTGGGATTATGCCCGCTTTGAAACTTGTGCTCACCGTTGGGTGGACCTATCGGAGAGAGGTTTCGGCGTTAGCCTGTTGAACGATTGCAAATACGGTCATGATGTGCGGGACAACGTGCTGCGGCTGACTTTAATAAAATCGGCGATCAATCCTGATCCGACGGCTGATCTTGGCGAGCACCAATTTACGTACTCACTGCTGCCCCATAACGGAGACTGGTTTCAAGCAGGGACGGCGATAGAGGCCCACAAGTTGAACATCCCGACATCCGCTTCTGAACTTCCTGCCGGAAACATCGATTCGCAAGCTCAGTTACCAGCCTCACTAAGTTTCTTTGCTTGTGATAGCGGGAATGTGGTCGTGGATACGATTAAGAAGGCGGAGGATTCTGACGAGTGGATTGTTCGCTGCTATGAATATGGCGGCCAGCGTGGAGCAGTAGGTTTCAGCTCCCATTTTCCAATCGTTAAGGTGGAGGAAGTTAACCTAATGGAGCGAGAGGAGCAAGTGATGGAGCACACCGACCGAGGCTTTGCCGCTTATTTCAAACCGTATGAGCTGAAAACGTTCCGCATTCTTTTAACCTAGTATACGAACTTGACTATTCGTATAAAAGGTTTGCTTCTACTAAACGAAGGCCACATAAATTCGCTCTACGAAGTAGGCGATTTTATGTGGCCTTCGTTCGTGATTAGTCGGTTACCTTATCCCTTACAGTGATTCTTAAAAAAATGGTAAAACATAACAATTGTTTTTGATAGGAGGATTTCATATTGAATGATTCGAATATTACATAGATAATAAGTATAATAGAGTTTTTCAACTGATACATCATTTGGGGTTTGTGGGAACTTGAGGATGCAGATTCATTTGAAAATAAAGATGTTTCGTCGTACATAAATAGGGGGAGTAAACTTGAATTGGAAGTATCTGAAGCAATCGTTGAACAAAAATAGGCTATTTTTTAAGATTCTGCTTTATTTTACCTCGTTATTAATTCCAATTGTTATTATAGGAATCATCTCTTATTTTAACGCAGATCAATTAATTAAGAAGGATGCCTCTGAGAAGCTTACAGATAATTTGAAGGCATCTTCCAAAACCATTGATATTTATTTAAGCATGGCTCAGGCAACCAATAACAGCTTGCTGCTCAGTGAGACGATTCAGCAATATTTACGACCAGATTCATTACTTACAGATGAAGAGAAAATCAAAATGCCATCAATTGTGAGATCCATTGCGGGTAACCGCAATCCAATTAGTCATTTTGTAGATAATATTTTTATTTTTGTTGATGATAAACGCGTTTATTTGAGTGATGGTATCGTTAATTTCGACATTTTCTTTGACAAATTTTATAAATTTGATCAGTACAATAAAGATTTCTGGCGTCAACGTTTACACCAAAGCAGCTTATTCGAATTATTGAAGCCGACCAAAGTGGTCAACGCGGATATGAATTCTTACCGAGAGGTTATCCCGAGTATTACGACGCAATATTTGAATGGGCATTTGGCAACGATGGTGACAACCATATCCATTCCAACGATCGTGGCTACGTTACAAAATAACTCAATTTTCTCGGCTACCCACTATATTGTACTGGATAAAAATAATGAGATCATTTTGCAAAGCAGCGATTTAGATGAGAAGGCGAAACAGGAAATCATTGCTGGAATTACATCGGAGGAACGAAGTAACGGGGCGATTCGAATTGGTCAAGAGCAGAACTGGCTAGTTCAAACCACGTCCGATTTTGGGTGGAAATATTTTTCCATTACCCCTGTGAGTTCATTTAACCAGGAGTCTTCAAGTATTTTTAGTTTGATTATCTGGATATGCATTAGCTTACTTATTATTGGCGTAGCTTTTTCTTTCATATTTAGTGTTCGCTTATATAATCCGATCAAAAATATCAGAGACATTTTACAAACAAATGAAAAGGTAGATGAATGGAACAAGGAAACACATCGCGGCAGCGAGCTTCAAAGGATCGGAGATAGCGTCAATCAATTGATCCAGCGGCATAGGGATGACAATATAAAAATCAATACATTTTCTGACGAAATTCTCGAGCAGTTTTTCACGAATTTAATTAAAGGGCATCGCGGGCCGCAGCCTTATTCCGTTAACCAAATTTTAAATGAAATTGATTTTCACACAGGCAGTTATTTATGCTGCTGCTTCATGATTCAATTTAGAGATCGATTCTATCGTGAGATTGTGGAAGCAGACCGTTTATTGATTTTGGAAAAGATGAAGAATGTGCTTTTGGGCATAATGAAAAAGTATGTGAATTGTTATTTGACGGAATATGAGCCCTACTTATATGTTTGTATGGTTAATTTGAAGAGTGAGGAAGACCGCGGGCAGTTAGACCATGCTTTAGAGATGATTAAGCTGACATTTGCCTATGACATGATTTATTGCGAAATCATTATTGGTTTAGGAAAACAATACGATAAAATCGATGATTATTCGAAATCTTATAGTGATGCGATTACAGCCATAGATAAACGGACAGACTCATCCAAGATGGTCATTTTAGATGCGGATCATTTTATTATCGATCAGAACTACTATTATTCCTTTCTCGATGAGAACAAAATAGTAAACGCTTTGAAATCAGGTGACATAGGTGGGTTGAAGGTAGAGCTGGAAGGAATCATTAGCTTGAATAAAGAACGGGGGGTTTCTTATCACTTTCTCGGGGCGTTGCTAGTTGAGTTCTTTAATACGGGAAATCGCTATATTACGGAAAAGCGACTGAGTGTTTATGATTTTCTTGATGCGAATGAACATGCTTTTTTGAGTCAAAAGGAGCTCTTACCAAGTGAGTTTGATGGAAGATTGAAACTGATCTTTGAATTTTACGAAAACATTATCACAAAGACGTTATATAAACCTGAGAGCAAATCAGGTGCGATTGTATCATTCATAACCGATTATATTGAAAAGCATTATGAGAAGGACTTATATCTCGAAGTGATTGCAAATGAAATAGGACTGTCCGCCAAGTATGTGTCAAGAATGTTTAAAGAGTCGACGGGGACGAATATTTCGGACTATATCAGTCTTATTCGGATTGCAAAAGCGAGAGAATTGTTAGCGCATACAGATTTGAAAATTAGCGAAATCGCAGATCAGATTGGCATATTCAGTCGTACTACCTTTTTACGTCTGTTCAAAAAGTATGAGGGCATTTCGCCGAATGAATATCGCAGTAGCCATGGAAACAAGCAGAAATAGGCTGTAAATGGATGATTGAATCATGAGGGATAAATGACTCAGCACGATTAATGTGGAATAACGGTTCATCGCATGCTATTTTGGTTCTTTCAAAGAGAGTCTGCTAGCCTATAAAATAAAATTGCCAGAAACAAATCCGGATTTATTAAGGAGGAACAACATGGTTATTAATAAAAAAGGAATGTTAACCGCCTGCTGTTCAATTGCCTTAGTGGGAAGTTTATTGGCTGGTTGTAATACGGCAAATACATCATCGGTTCCTGCCAAACGCATAACGCTTTCATGGATGAGATATGAGCATTCTTCGCAAGCGTTAGATGTAAATTCGACCATTGTTCAAGAAATTAAAAAAAGAAAAAATGTGAAGATTGAATTACAAAGTGTCCCACAAAGTAATTATGAGGATAAAAAGAAAACTCTAATTGCTACAAACTCAATACCCGATGTGATGATGGTTAATCAAAATGATCTTTCGAACTATGCGGATTCGAATATTTTCCTAGATCTCACCCCCTATCTAGATAAAATGCCGAATTTTCAGAAGCTTATGGGGCAAAAGCATGAAATCAATAAGACAAAAGTTGATGGCAAGTTATATGGCTTTCCGCTCGTAACCAAATGGAGCTTGCAGTCGGGTCAGCTGCCGATGATACGTGTAGATCTATTGACAAAGCTTAACTTAAAGACCCCAACGACCTATGATGAACTCTATCAGGTACTCAAAAAGCTTAAAGAAGCGTATCCAGACTCTTATCCGTTTACTAGCCGTGCAGCAAATGGTAAAACGGGAACAGAAAATTTGATCAATCCAATTGCTTTCGGTTTTGGTAGTGGATATACCAATATTACAGGTACGAAAGTTTATTTTGAGCATGCTACAAAACGATATAAATTTGGTCCATTTTCACCTGAATTTAAAGATGCTATTACCTACCTTCATAAGCTCTATAAAGAAAAACTTCTTGATCCGGATTATTCAGTAGCAACCTCACAAACATGGGTGGAAAAATTAAGTTCGGGAAAATCTTTCTTTTACCAAGATAACAATGGTTTCGGTGCAAACTTTAATAAAGTACTTCAGACTAAAGAGCCAGATGCCAAGTTCGAATTGTTACCTGTCATGGCCAGTGATAAGGGGGTTAAACGCAACAACGTATATCAACTTGATCATCTGGGTGAAATGTATGCAATAAGCTCCAAAGTGAAGAATCCTGAAGAAGTTATCAAGTTTATCGACTGGATGTATGGAGACGAGGGGACAAATCTGACAAGCTTTGGTGTAGAGAACGTCGACTACACACTTGTTGGTGGCGAATATAAAATTTCTGAAGCGACGCAAGCGAAGTTTAAGGATAAACAAGATCCTTTCCGAGCGATGCAATCAGCACTTGGAAGCGGTTACCTTGGCTTAGCACTTCATTCTGACGACCATCCTCTGGTTCCCTCTTCTGCACCGGAACTAATTAAGTGGTCTGAAAAGGCAATCAAGGATCTTGCTGATGGTATTAATTTCAGAGAAGTGAATGATCCTCCATTTAATAAAGAAGAACGGGAAAAGCTTAAACAGCTCCGCACACAATTAGATTCTCATTTAACTTTGAATATAGATAGATTCATTATCAATGATGGGGCATTGAATGATTGGGATAGTTTTATTCAACAATGCAAAGTAAAGGGCGCAACTGAAATTGAAACGATTTATAATACGGCACTTGCAAGAGTAAATCAGTAGGACTAAGGTTAGGGCATTCATATTCAAAGGAATAGCCTCGTTATTAAAAATAAACGATGGTTCCTATATAAAGTTGAGGAGATGGTGTTTAATGATTATGAAATCAGGAGTCAACCGACTAAATGGAGATTTACCAAAGATCGGAATACGCCCGGTTATTGACGGACGCAGAGGTGGAATTCGCGAGTCACTTGAGGATCAAACGATGAACATGGCGGTTGCTTGCGCACAATTTTTGAGTGAGAATCTGCGTCACGCAAATGGGATGCCAGTGGAATGTGTCATAGCTGACACTACGATTGGTGGCGTAGCTGAAGCTACTAGAGCAGCGACGAAGTTTCGTAAGGAAGGCGTGGGTTTAACCATTACCGTGACTCCTTCCTGGTGTTATCCGTTAGAGACGATTGACACAGATACGCTTATGCCAAAGGCAATCTGGGGGTTTAACGGCACAGAACGTCCAGGCGCGGTGTATCTGGCTTCTGCTCTTGGTGCACATAATCAAAAGGGAATCCCTTCTTTTGGTATTTACGGAAAAGATGTGCAGGATACTGGTGATCAACATATCCCTGAAGATGTTCAGGAGAAGTTGAAGAGGTTTGCCAAAGCCGGACTAGCTGTTGCAACGATGCGCGATCAAGCCTACTTGGCTATGGGAACGGTTTCAATGGGCATTGCTGGTTGCATTGTCGATGAGACGTTTTTTCAGGATTATTTGGGCATGCGCAATGAATATGTGGATATGAGCGAGTTCATTCGTCGTATGGAACGAGGAATTTACGATAAAGACGAATATGTGCGCGCACTAGCCTGGACGAAGGAAAACTGCCAAATCGGCGCGGATGTGAATCCACCGGAACTTAAGCGAACGGCCGAACAGAAGGAGCAGGATTGGGAAACGGTAATCAAAATGACTCTGATTGCTCGTGATCTGATGGTCGGCAATGCCAAGTTAGCTGAACTGGGCTTCGAGGAAGAATCAATGGGTCATAATGCGATAGCTGCCGGCTTCCAAGGGCAGAGAGCGTGGACCGATCATTTTCCAAACGGAGATTTTATGGAGGCGATCTTAACCAGTTCATTTGACTGGAATGGCATTCGAGAGCCGTATATGCTGGCTACGGAAAATGATAATTTGAATGCCGTGACGATGCTTTTCGGTCATTTATTGACGGACAGAGCACAAATTTTTGCTGATGTGCGGACATACTGGAGTCCTCAGGCCGTAAAACGTGTAACTGGTCAAGAACTGACAGGAATAGCAGCTGGAGGAGTCATTCATCTGATCAACTCAGGACCAGCGGCGCTGGATGGAACCGGTAATCAAACGATGAATGGGCAACCCGTAATGAAACCGCACTGGGATATTACGGAACAGGATGTGCAGCAATGCCTTCAAGCTACACAGTGGTGTCCAGCAGTCGATTTCTTCCGGGGGGGCGGCTACTCTACTGACTTCACGACGCGCGGGGGCATGCCGATGACAATGGCACGTATCAATCTAGTCAAAGGTTTAGGACCGGTTCTGCAGCTGGCTGAAGGCTACTCCGTTGAATTGCCTGAAGAGGTACACGATGTACTCGATAAACGTTCCAATCCGACATGGCCAACGACATGGTTCGTGCCGAATCTGACAGGAGTAGGCGCATTCAAGGATGTGTATACCGTTATGAATAACTGGGGTTCTAACCACTGTTCTGTCAGCTACGGTCATGTGGGGGCGGACTTGATAACGCTTGCATCTATGCTGCGTATTCCGGTATGTATGCATAACGTTGCGGATGAACACATATTCCGTCCAACTACTTGGACGGCATTCGGCGCCAATGATCCGTTGGGAGCAGACTATAGGGCATGTGAGACTTTTGGTCCGTTGTACAGATAAAGCAGGAGGGGCATAATGGAGAAAAAGTATGCGATTGGTATTGATTACGGAACGGAATCTGGAAGAGTGCTTCTCGTGGATATCGAAAATGGGGCAGAAATCGCGGTGCATGTGACACCTTACCCTCACGGTGTGATCGACGAACGTTTGCCGAATTCTGATAAACTGCTGGAGCCCGATTGGGCTCTTCAGCAACCAGACGACTATTTGGAGGTATTAAGAAATTCAGTACCAGCCGTACTAAGGAGCTCGGGTATTGATCCGAAGCAAGTGGTCGGAATCGGAATTGATTTTACAGCGTGCACGGTTCTTCCTGTTGATGAGAGTGGCGTTCCTTTATGTTTTCAAGAGGAGCTTCGGGATGAGCCTCATGCTTATGTCAAGCTGTGGAAACACCATGCGGCGCAGGAAGAAGCAAATCGAATTAATGAGAAAGCGGAGCGCCTGGGGGCTGCCTTCTTAAGTCGGTATGGCGGCAAAACATCCTCTGAATGGATGGTGGCCAAGGCGTGGCAGATGCTGAATGAAGCGCCTGTGATTTATGAACAAACACATCGTTTGATGGAAGCGGCCGATTGGGTTGTTCTGCAGCTAACGTCTAATTCAATTCGAAGCAGCTGCTGTGCGGGTTATAAGGCATTTTGGCATAAAACAGATGGTTATCCGTCGAAGGATTTCTTTCGAACCTTGGATCCTAGGCTTGAAACATTCGTTGAAACTAAACTTCAGGGAGACATTTCTTTGCTTGGCTCTAAAGCGGGTGAACTGACCGTCGAAGCAGCTACGATGATGGGGCTTCACCCTGGAACAGCAGTAGCTGTTGGTATCATTGACGCTCATGCGGGTGTTGCGGGTTCAGGGGCAGTGCACGCCGGTCAAATGGTAATGGCAATGGGAACTTCATTGTGTCACATGCTGCTAAGTGATAAGGAAATACATGCGGAAGGCATTTGCGGAGTCGTAGAGGATGGGATTGTTCCAGGGTTGTATGGCTATGAAGCGGGACAACCGGCAGTCGGCGATTTATTCGGTTGGTTTGTTGAGCAGGGTGTTCCAGGTTATGTTAAGGATGCAGCTGTAAACGAAGGCATCAGCGTACATGCATATTTGGAAAAACTGGCATGGGAGTTGACACCTGGACAGACAGGTTTGCTTGCATTGGATTGGTGGAATGGCAATCGTTCAGTGCTCGTCGACGCGGATTTGAGTGGACTGATGGTTGGTATGACCTTGCAGACGAAGCCGGAAGAAATATATCGTTGCCTGTTGGAAGCTGCTGCCTTTGGTACCCGAAAAATCATTGAGACGTTTGAGCAAGCTGGTGTTAAGGTGAGCGAACTGATTGCTTGTGGTGGTCTACCTCAGCGGAATCGGCTGCTCATGCAAATATTTGCAGACGTGACCCGTCGTGAGATCAAGATAGCCGATTCAACGCAAACTACAGCACTCGGTGCAGCTATTTTTGGTGCAGTTGCTGCCGGTACAGAGCGTGGCGGTTATGCGAATATTGTGGAAGCGGCTTCTCGTATGACCCGTGTACGTCAAGAAAGCTATAAGCCTATCATTGAACATAGCCATGTTTATGACGAGTTATTCGTTGAATATAACCGTCTACATGAGCTATTCGGCCGGGGTGGCAGTGATGTGATGAAGGCATTGAAGCGGATTCAGCTAAGGCAAAACGTATAATTAAGGGCAGAGGTTATCTTTGTAAAAAAGGAGGCACTGTTGAATGAATACTATTTTGCGTTTAATGACCACTCGCTATCCAGAGTTAAGAGATTGTTTGCCAGATATTGAATTGGGATATGAACTTTTATACAATGCCTTTAATCAAAATGGCAAGCTACTATTATGTGGAAATGGTGGAAGTGCGGCAGATTGCGAGCATGTTGTTGGAGAATTAATGAAGGGATTTATGTCCAATCGGCCGCTGTCCGCATTGATTAGCGAAAATTTTGAGCGTGAATTTCCGGGAGAAGGCGCTGGTATTGCCGAAAGGCTGCAAGGCGCGCTGCCAGCGATTTCACTCGTTAGTCACACAGCTTTGATAAGCGCTTATGCAAATGACGTTTCTCCGGAAATGATTTTTGCTCAGCAAGTGTATGGCTATGGACGTCCAGGGGATGTATTAATAGCTTTTAGTACGTCGGGTAACTCTCTTAATGTACTCCGGGCCTTGCAAGTTGCCAGGGTGCAAGGAATGAAAACCATTGGTTTCACTGGTTGTAGTGGAGGTAAATTGAAGTCGCTTTGCGATGTGGCCATATGTGTGCCTTGGGAAAGAACATCTGATATCCAAGAGAGGCATCTGCCCATCTATCATGCATTATGCAGTATGCTGGAGGAGGCGTTTTTCCCCACATGACAATGCTGGCAGCGATCGATATTGGTGGAACAAAATGTGCTGTGAGTTTGGGCGTTATGGAAAAAGGTCGAGTCGTTATTTTGGAAAAAATAAGTTTCCCGACTCCGTCTAAGCCGATAGTGGCAATCGATGAAATCACAGCAGCACTAGAAACTGTAATAAGCAGGTATCCTGATCGGACACCTGCGGCGCTAGGCATCAGCTGTGGAGGTCCATTGAATAGTCAGACGGGACTCATTCTCTCGCCTCCTAATCTCCCAGGTTGGAATAACATTGACGTAATCACTCCTTTTCGTTCACGTTACGGTATTCCAATTGGCTTGCAGAACGATGCGAATGCCTGTGCGTTAGCCGAGTGGCGTTTGGGGGCAGGGAAAGGCTGTCGAAATATGGTCTTTCTTACCTTCGGTACGGGTATGGGGGCAGGGCTTATTCTTAACGGACAGCTCTATAGGGGAACGAATGACATGGCCGGTGAAGTGGGGCATGTTCGTTTAGAGGCTGAAGGGCCATTGGGTTATGGAAAGGAGGGTTCATTTGAAGGTTTTTGTAGCGGCGGAGGTATCGCGAAGCTCGCGCAAACTATGGCGATAAAAGCTATTCAAGAAGGTAAGGCTCCCTCCTTTTGTAAAAATATGAACGATTTGGCCAGTGTGTCTGCGGAAACGGTAGGAAAGGCAGCGCAAGAAGGGGATCCATTAGCACGGAATGTTTTTAATGTGGTAGGTCGTCGGTTAGGACAGGGACTTGCTATGTTGGTAGATGTACTCAATCCGGAAAGAATCGTTATTGGTAGTATCTATGGGCGGCAGCAAGAGCTGCTTGAGCCAATTGTCATGACCACATTGAGACAGGAAGCCTTAGCTTTGTCCCTGGATGTATGTGAGATTGTTCCTGCTGGGTTGGGTGAGCAAGTTGGAGATTATGCAGGATTATCTGTTGCCATGGAAATGTTTGAAAAAAGGGCAGGCGAATGATGACAGACGGCCTGTCAGTGCGAAAAGTTGGATTTAGAGGTTTTTTGAAAAACAAAATCAATGTGGATTCGCTCTTACCCCTGCTGGTTCTCATGTGGGTTTTGCAACGAGTATGGAAAAGGCTGCGGTCCATTTCGCCGTGGGTGCAGCCTTTATCATCACTCGTTTTCTTTTTTTCATCTTGTCCAAGACGTTCATCATAAAAATGCAGCTTAGCTGCAATTTCTTTCAACGATAAGCTAGTGGTTTCGAGAGCAACTCTCGCAGCAGCTAGCTTTAGTTTTATTAGATAGTCGGTTGGAGACAAGCCTGTGAGTGCACGGAACCGGGTGAAAAAGGTCGTACGCGACCAGAAGCTTAGCTGGAGCAGGTCTACAATGCGAATTTGTTTGTCCAAATTTAGATGGATATAGATTCGCAAAAACCGCTAGAAGAAAAGCTTAAGAAGCTAGGTTAACATTCATTGCTGTCACTGACAGCGTATTACGCGAACGATAGTTGAACGGAACAAGAATCAGAGGAGCAAAATTAGTTATTAAATACGAAAAAGATATTTATAGACATTTTATTTGCGGTATCCTACTGCAACATCGGTATAAAAAATCTATCCAAAAAATAACTATTGCATTAAGATGGAAGAGACTTCATGAAAGGAGAAAAGAAATTTGGAGATTAATATATTGCAATTATTAGAAGGCGCTAGAGCAGCCAAAGGGCTGTCTGTTATTATCGATGTATTCAGAGCATTCTCCACTGCCTGCTATGCTTCAAAGAACGGAGCCAAAACAATTATTCCTGTTGGCGATATCGAAACAGCATATCGTTTGAAGAGGGAAAATCCAGATTATATTTTGATGGGAGAGCGTCACGGAGAAATTCAGCCTGGTTTTGATTATGGGAATTCGCCTACCCATATCGAGCATACTGATTTTACTGGGAAAACGATCGTTCATACAACCAGCGCGGGCACACAAGGGATTGTGAATGCAATTCATGCGGATGAAATCATCACTGGAAGCTTTGTAAATGCCGAGGCTATCGTAAGCTATATCAAAATGAAACAACCCGAGCGAGTTTCGCTGGTATGCATGGGCTGGAATGGCACTGAGCATGCCGATGAAGATACTTTATTTGCGGAATATATTAAGAATGCACTGGAGGGGAGAAGCAACAATTTCGAGAGGATCGTTAAGTTTTTAAGTGATGAAAGCACGACTGGCAGGTTTTTGGATATGACTAGCAGGGAGTCTGCCCCGGAAAAGGATTTCGATTTGTGCCTCGATCTGAATAGATTCAACTTTGTGTTGAAAGCAGAACAAGGTGCGGATGGTATATGGCAATTCAGGAAAATCGAAAATTAATTGGTCATTGAGATGGAGGAAGGTTAATGAGGGCTGAAGAAAAAACAACCGGCCACAACCGACGCGTGCTGGTCATCGGCGCTGACGGAATGCGGCCGGATACAGTGGACCCACAATTGATGCCGACATACGCCAAACTTATCGAAAAAGGAACTCTGTTCACTGAATTTTATGCTGCATATCCCCCACATACCCGCGTCAGTATGACCACTTTCACAACGGGAGTCTACCCTGGGCGGCACGGAGTCATAAACAACCTAATGTATATCCCTGGCTTTCATAAGGACGGGTTGCTGCAGACAGGAAACGATCAGCATCTTCTTGAATATGGCAGTCTTATGGGAGAGCCGTTTATTCTATGTCCTACTTTAGGCGACAGGCTGGATGCCAGGGGCAGCCGACTGTCGGTAGCCGGATCAGGGTCGCCGGGTGCTTCGCTTCTGTGGAATTTGAACCACCCAGCATTAGTGATTAATCCTTCTTCCGATTATGGCGAACCCGCGATTGCTGCTCTGCAACAGCTGCTTGGCGAAGTGCCAGCCGAATCCGGCGGTGTGAAAGAACAGCGTGCTCAGTGGGCCACTCGCGCCCTTATTGATGTACATCTGCCGAATCCGGATAACAAGGTGATGGTGCTGTGGCTGGCCGAGCCTGATACGGCCCTACATAATTATGGAATCGGCTCGCCGGAAGCCTGTGAAGCGCTGCAGGTAGTAGACCGCTGTGTTGCGGAGGTAATGGAAGCCATAGACCGTTTGGGGTTAGTAGAGCAGCTTGATATATTGCTGATGAGCGATCACGGACATTCGAGCATTAATGCTATTGGATCACTGGAAATGCATCTACAGCGGGCTGTTCACGAACTCGGACTAACTTCTGGGTTTATCGTAACGAGCAATAATATTTATGGGGACATGGATACAACTGTGCAACAAGCCGATGCGGCTCAGTTGGCGAAGTGGTTGATGCAGCAAGAGTGGTGCGACGCTATATTCACCAGCTCCTCAGAGCTTATGAACCTTCCCGGTGTCATGAGCATGGAGACTCTAACCGGCCCCATTCGGCACAAACGAGTCCCTTTGCTTACCATCAGCCCCAAATGGTCTGATGATGTCAACGAATTTGGGGTTCCTGGCATGGTTAGCACACTGACCAACAAGTCGTCCAGCAAGAAATCCACGCACGGATCGACCTCTCCGTTCGACCTGCACGCTTTCTGTCTCGGTTACGGTCCGAGCTTTAGAGAAGGCTGCATATCAGATATCCCCAGCGGGATTGTCGATATAGCGCCTACAATTTGCCATCTTGTCGGCATTCCGGAGGAAACGGGTTTTGATGGCAGGGTTCTTCTCGAGGGATTGAAGGGATCAAAGGATTTTCCGGTTGAAGGTAAGCGTTTGATTAACGAGCTTTCCCAGAGTCATTTGGACGGAAATTAATAAGGAGGGGTCACTATGTTCTTAAACCTAGCACACCGGGGAGCTTCACATTATGCTCCTGAAAATACGCTTGCAGCCTTCTATAAGGGTATTGAGATGGGGGCGAACGGGCTCGAAACGGACTTGAAAATATCGAAGGACGGCGTCGTCTTCCTTCATCACGATAAGGATCTCGCTCGGACGACGAACGGTACGGGGGCTCCAGCGGACTATACTTGGAGTGAATTGCAGGAGTTGGACGCTGGCAGCTGGTTTTCTCAGCTTTACAGGGGGGAGAGACTAATTTCGCTAGAACAATTTCTACATCTGTTCGGCCGCAAACCGCTTTTTCTTGTCTTAGAGCTTAAGGATCGCAACATTGAAGAACAAGTGCTGGAGCAGATTACAAGATTTAGGATCAAAGAGCGGGTAACGATCACCTCGTCCATCTATGACAATCTCCAAGCTGTCCGAGCCAAGGATGCTTCGATAAAACTAGGTCAAATTGTTAAAAAAATTGATGAAGAAGCCATCGCCTTGCTGAGGGAAATCGGCGCTCAGCAAATTTGTCCGAAAGTCCAGCAAATGACGGTGGAAAACGTGCAATTGGCCCAATCACATGGCTTAGAAGTAAGAGCTTGTGGAATTAAAGATTCTGAAGAGCTCATGCATTTCGCTTTGAACTGTGGCGTGATGGGGATGACGATTAATAATCCCGATGTTTTGTACGAGGCACTTTTGACTAGAACGGAAGGCTGACTACATGGAATGCGAAAGAATACGTAAGCGATTGCAAAAGGATATAAGGCTCGGTGATGGAGGCTATACGGCGAAATGAATCCCCAAATAATCGTTGGAACATGGAAATTAATGTCCTTTGTTTTTAGGACAGCAAATGAACGAAAGCTGTATCCTCTTGGGGAAAATCCAATAGGATACATTTTTTACACATTGGATGGCCATGTGTCTGTGGTACTATCTCAATCCGGACGGAAACCTTTTAAACAAGGCGATTTACACGGTACCCCAGATGAAATGAGTTATGCTTTTCAAACTTCGTTAGCCTATGCCGGATGGTATAATATTGATAGAGAAGCGGTTTACCATCATGTCGAGGTGTCCAATTTCCCCAACTGGACCGGAATAACCCAAACCAGATATTATCGGATTGAAGCAAACCGGCTCATGTTAACTTCTCCATCTATCTTTTATCAAGGGCACAACGGAATTCTAGATCTGGTTTTGGAGAGGGTATTATGATAAATGTAAGAGTTTAAAGGGGCGATTTGAATGACATGGCTCGGACTTGTTCGTCACGGGAGTACGGATTGGAATTTGGAGAAAAGAGTGCAGGGGCAGACCGATATTCCTCTTAACGCCGAGGGGAGAGCGCAAGGGCGGCTTTTGGCGGACCGTCTAAACAATGAGAAATGGGACGTAATTTATTCCAGCGATTTGTCACGTGCAGCGGAAACTGCCAATATCGTGGCTACTGCTTTAGGCGGTGTTCCTGTGATTCTCGACGAGCGGCTGCGCGAAGTGAATTACGGGCAAAAAGAGGGAACTACGGAAGAGGAACGATTGTCGAGATGGGGTCCTGACTGGAAGGACCGCGATCTCCTGGGTAGGGAGGATCCAATTGTGTTGCGAGCTCGTGGAATGTCATTTGTGCATGACATGATGCAGAGACATTCAAACGATCGTGTTTTGGTCTTCAGTCATAAGGGATGGATCAAATCACTGTTGCAGCACCTGGTACCGCACGAGCAGATGAATTGCTCATTGCATAACACATCCGTTACCAGTTTAAAGTTTGTAGGTGATCAATGGATTTGTGAATTATTTAACTGTGCTAAGCATCTTAATGAAAACGATTGAAACCAGGTTTTATCTATTGCTGCAGGGCGTTCTTTTGATTTTGCAATCGGGGACCGCTTGGAGTTTATTCCCAATCATTGGTACACGAACCTCGATGGTTGGTGCTCTGGAAGATATAAGCCTGCTTCGATGAGAAAGCCGCTCAAAAACAATTGACACCCATGCAGTCAGTGGATTATATTGGAAACATCTAGATGAAGTGTGATCACATATCACAGAAAGAGGGCAAATGAAGCAGGAAATAATCGAGATTTCGGCCGTGAACAAGGAAGTGTACGACCGACTTCGCAAACAAATCACGCAAGCTATGATCGTCCCCGGCGAGCGGATCTCACTTCGTCAGATCGCCACCGCCTTCGGCGTCAGTACGATGCCAGTCCGGGAGGCGTTGAGACAGCTGCAGGCTGAAGGATTTATTCGCTATGAGAATCGCAGCGTAGTGGTGAGGCAGCTGACATTGGCTGAAGTGGAGGAGGTATTCGAAATCCGGATATCACTAGAAACATTAGCTACCGAGAGGGCGCTTCCGAAGATCAACCAGAGCGATATTGAGCAATTAATGTCTATTCTGGTGCGGATGGATGCAGCAGACATCAATCACGCTGAATGGCTGCTGCTTAATCGGCAGTTCCATCTTCAGTTCTACACATGCTCCGACTCGCCCCATCTGATTCAACTGATCCGCAATGTTTGGGATACTGTCGAGCCTTATATGAACATTTATACCTCCTCCGTCAGCTCGCTGCACCAAGCTATGGCCGAGCACCATGAACTTCTCGGTTACATCCAAGAGCGAAAGCTGAAAGAGCTGTTACAGTTGACCCTCAAGCATCTGCAATACACTTTTAATGTCATTAAGAGTGGATTGGAGAAATAGCACCGGAACTTCTAGAAGAGCGGGGTGGCCAATTGGATGAAGAAAGAAATCGATATTAATTGCGATTTGGGTGAAAGTTATGGCGTTTACCGTTACGGGGCGGATAACGAACTGTTTCCGCACGTCAGCTCGGTCAATATCGCCTGCGGCTTCCATGCGGGCGATCCTCATATTATGAAGAAAACCGTCGAGATGGCAGCGATCTACGGTGTCCGTATCGGCGCGCATGTGGGCTTGCCTGACCGGATCGGCTTCGGCAGACGCATCATGCAGGTCTCGTCGGCGGAAATGTACGACTACATCATGTACCAGTTGGGTGCGCTGGATGCTTTCCTTCGGCCCGTCGGGTTAGCGATGTCACATCTCAAGCTGCATGGAGCGTTGTATATGATGGCTGCCGAACGTGCTGATTTGGCACAAGCAACGGTTGAAGCTGTAAACGCTTTCAATCCCGCATTGGACATTTACACGCTCCCTGGCACTAGCTTAGCCCGCTTGGCTCAGGAAGCAAAACTGAGCGTTGTTCAAGAGTTATTCGCCGACAGGCCGTACGGACCCGAGGGAGTAATAATGTTCGGGTGGTCGCTGAAGGACATTGGAACACCGGATGAAGCTGCGGAACGAGTGATGCGCATGCTTGGCAATCCCGATGACGGAAGCCTACCTACGACGCGGCCCGATACTGTCTGTGTGCACAGTGATACTCCCGGTGCAGTCTCCATCGTACAGAGTGTAAGAGACGCGCTACTGAACGGCGGATGGACGATTGGCCGATCCCGCCAACCGGCGGAGTGCGAGATAACGACGGCCTGTATAACGCGAGAAGGCGGTGAAGCATGAGGTTCAAGGACAAGATGATAGTCGTAACGGGAAGCGGCAGAGGCATCGGAGCGGAAATCGCGAAAGGCTTTGCGCGCGAGGGTGGACGGATGGTGCTGGTTAGCCGCACCGCCGAGCAGTTGGCGGAGCAGGCCCAGCACATACGCGACACATACGGTGTGCCAGCGTTGGAGGTTAAGGCTGACGTCGCGGACCTGGAGCAGGTAGAACGGATGACACAGCGGGTGATCGAGGAATTCGGTGCGGTCGATGTGCTGATCAACTGCGCGGGCATGGCTATGGTGGCCCCGTCGTTCGAGCTGACCGAGGAGCAGTGGCATACTTGCTTAAAGGTCAACCTCGATTCCGCGTTCTTTTGCTCTCAGCGCATCGGCAGACAGATGATGGAAAGTGGACGGGGCGGCAAGATTGTCAACATTACGTCCATTGCTGCTCATGCTGGCCTGCCTGAGCGTGCCGCCTATGGAGCAAGTAAGGGCGGAGTGATGCAGCTGACGCAGACGCTTGCGGTGGAGTGGGGCAAGCACAACATTCAAGTGAACGCGATAACGCCCGGATTCATTTGGACTGAAAGCCTGCAGACCTTAATCGATCGGGGCGTTCATAAGCCCGAGCGAATGACTGTCCGCATACCAGCTGGCAGACTTGGACGAGCGCAGGACATTGTCGGACCTGCTTTATTCTTATCGTCTGCGGATGCGGATTATGTGACAGGCACCGTGCTGAAGGTTGACGGAGGCTGGCTGGCAAACGGATATGTTTAATGAGGCTAAGGATTGCGATAACCGAATTAAATAGAGAAAGGATGAGGAAAACAATGACAACTAATGTTATTCCGAAGGAAATGTTTCAAGTGGATCGGCTGCAAGTGAATTTATACAATGATCGCCAGCTTCTAGGCCGAGCGGCCGGACTCGCAGTTGCCGCCAAGATGAGAGAGCTGCAGGAGCATCAGGACACGATCCGCATGCTGTTCGGCGCTGCGCCGTCGGCAAACGAATTTCTCGCCACTTTGCGTGGGGAAGAAGGCTTGCGCTGGGACAAGGTTGTCGCGTTCCATATGGACGAATACATCGGCTTGCCTGCGAATGCACCCGAAACGTTCGGGGAATTTCTTCGCGATGGGCTCTTCGACCATGTGAAGCCGGGAGTTGTCCACTTCATAGACTCGTCTAAGCCGCCGGAAGATGAGTGCAAGCGCTATGGAAGCCTCATCGCTGAGGCGGTGTTCGATATCGTATGTCTCGGAATGGGCGAGAACGGCCATATTGCCTTCAATGACCCACCGGTAGCCGATTTCAATGATCCGGAGGTCGTGAAGGTCGTGGAACTCGACTCGGTCTGTCGGCAGCAGCAAGTGAACGATAAATGCTTCCCAGACTTAACCTCCGTCCCTACACATGCGATTACGATTACGATTCCGCCGATGATGAGCGGAAAATATCTGTACAGCGTTGTTCCGGGACCCACCAAGACGAAGGCGGTCAAGCAGGCATTGAACGACCCGATCTCGACGGAATGTCCGGCATCGATTATCCGAACCCACGCCAATTGCACGCTGTATGTCGATGTCCTGTCCTGCCCGCCGGAGAATCGCCCATGACGACGAAACAGGTAGTGGATGGAATCTATACGATTACTCAACAACCCATTCGCGTCACCTTTCAAGGCGAGAGAATCGAATCAGTGGAGCCGCTAATGCTTGATGAAGTCGACTCGCAGCGGCAGCTGCCGTGGATCGGCGCCGGTCTGATCGATTTGCAGCTGAACGGCTACGCTGGAATCGATTTTAATGCCAATACGCTTCATGCGGCTGACACAGAAGCACTTACTAAACGAATGATTGAGCGGGGCATGACCTCCTTCTTCCCCACCGTCTATACGAATACGGTGGAATCCATCGAACAGTCGTTTCGAGCCATTGTCCAGGTATGTGAAGAAAGCCCATTATTCAACAGCTGTGTGCCGGGCTTCCATCTGGAGGGGCCATTCATTTCACCGCTAGAAGGCTACCGTGGAGCCCATCCGGAACGCAACGTGCGTCCGCCGGACTGGGATCTGTTCCAACGCTGGCAGGCGGCTGCCAAAGGGAAAATCGCCATTCTCACCCTATCTCCGGAGTGGGAAGAGGCGGCTGAGCTCACTCGCCGATGCGTCGCTAGCGGCGTGCAGGTGGCCATTGGCCATACCGCTGCGGATGCGGATCAAATCTGCCGAGTCGTGGATGCCGGCGCCAGTATGTCTACGCACTTGGGCAACGCGCTGCCGCAGCAGCTGCCCCGGCACCCCAATAGTCTCTGGGAGCAGATGGCAGAGGAACGGCTACCGGCGACTGTCATACCAGATGGCTTCCACCTCCCGCCGGCGGTGCTTCGCGTCATTATGAAGCTGAAGGGCAACAAGACGATCGCCGTCAGCGATGCGCTGCATATCGGAGGGCTTGCTCCCGGAACTTATGACACCTACTTCGGCCAGGTGCTGCTTACCGAGGACGGCCGGCTCTGCAACGCTGCCAATCCCCGTTACATGGCCGGAGCAGGCAAGCTGCTTGACGAATGCATTAAGTTTCTGCTTCGCGCCGATTTATGCGATCTGCCTACGGCCTGGAGCATGGGCTCCGATCGTCCCGCAGCGATGATGGGGATGGCCGAGAGGGCCGCGCTCTCTCCGGGAGCGCCTGCTGATCTGGTTGTGTTCGATCATTCGATCGATGGAGGCATTCACGTACGACAAGCTTACAAGCGTGGCCAGGCTTTTAAATAAAAGGGAGCGTGATGTGAAGATGACTACGGGAACAAAAGCTACGATAGAGCTAACGGACAAGCGCCAGCTTTTTATAGACGACTATTTGGTTGAGCGCATGTCGGGAGTCGAGCGGAAAATTCATGCCGTTAATAAAGATCCCAACAATCCCGTTATGAATCCAGAGCTTCCTTGGGAGGGACATCAGGTGCTGTTGTTCGGCACTGTGTTGAGAGACGATGAAGAAGGCATTTGGAAAATGTGGTACTTCACATACGATCACTTTCGTTACATGGCCGGCATAATCCCGGAAATCAGCCATATCTGCTACGCCGTCTCGTATGACGGAGTGAAATGGAAGAAGCCTCGTCTGGGCGTCGTCGATTATCGCGGTTCTATGGAGAACAATATCGTGCTTACCGGAGAAACGAACGAAGCGCTTCAATATGCGGCGCACCTCGACAACTGTACCGTGGTTAAGGACCCGCACGACCCCGATCCGTCTCGCCGATACAAGATGATGATCCGTCGCCAGACCTGGGACGTCTCCAAGAAGGTGGAGAAGCCATTGACCGCGAAGGGCGACGTTCTGTCCGGGAAGCTTCCTTACTCCGGCATTTATGAAGGAGAGCGGCCGATTGGCAATTATGTCCTGTTCTCAGCCGACGGCATCCGCTGGAGAGAGCACAAGGAGCCGGTCATGGTCAAGCCAATCGGTGATACGCTCGCTATTATGTACGATACGAACCGACGCAAGCATGTGGCGTATGTCAAGCAGATGGTGGATGGTAAGCGTGCCCGCTTCCTGTGCGAGAGCGACGATTTCATCCACTGGTCGGACCCGCAGCCGATGTTGGCCGCTGACGAGCACGATCCGGAGGATCTGGAGCTGTATCACAACTCGGGCTTCTTATATGAGGATATGTATCTTGGGTTCATGACTGTATGGCACCGGGAATTCGGCAATTATCTCGATGTGCAGCTGATCTCGAGCCGCGATGGCATTCACTGGAACCGGGTGGGCGACCGTTCCCCGATCGTCGAGGTCGGCCGGATGGAGATCGATTGGGACTGCACGAGCCAGAACGTCGGAAGCAATGCTCCAATCCGCGTAGGGGATGAGCTTCGTGTGTACTATTGCGGGCGCTCATCCAAGCATCTTCACGCCCAGCACGGACGCGAGCCGAACAAGGGCGCGATTGGGATCGGCCGGCTTCGTCTTGACGGCTTCGTCTCCCTCGATGCCGGCGAAGCCGGAGGGGAAGTGCTGACCCGTCCGCTAGCCTGCAGTGGCTCTGGAGAGGATCGGCGGCTTGTGATCAATGCCGACGCTTCTGGAGGCGGCTCCGTCACGGTTGAGCTAGTTGACGAAGCGGGGCAAGTAATGCCGGGGTATACCGCAGAGCTTTGCTTGCCGCTTACGAGCGATGCCATCCGTCATGAGGTGAGCTGGTCCGGGCGGACTGATCTGTCGGCAATTGCCGGTAAGCTGTTCCGGATCCGATTCCAACTTCGGAATGCTGTGTTGTACTCGTTCCAGATCGGCTGGCTATAGGCAGAGGCAGGAGCGATTGATTCTGCAGGTAAGGTGCTTGCCAAATTGGAGCACTCACTATAGGAGGGAAATGCAATGACTACGACCCAGCAGTGGTTGCAAGATGAAGTAGAATTCTATCAAGCTCACATCCTCGATACCATTCTACCCTACTGGAAAAAGCAGATCGACACCGAATACGGAGGTGTTCTGAACTGTATTGATAATACCGGAACCAAGCTGGTTTCGACGAATAAATACATTTGGTCGCAGGGGCGGTTCCTGTGGCTCTGGTCGAGAGTTGCCCGGCTCTGCGCACAAGGCATTTTACCGGAAAATCCCGAGCCTTATCTGGAGCATGCGCAGAAAACCAGAAAGTTCCTCGAAGCGAACGTGTTCTTGCCGGACGGGGAGTGCTGCTATGTGCTGTCCCGTACGGGGGAACCGTTGGAGGATAAGCCTGGACGTGGCTACGCATCAAGCATCTTCGCCGATTGCTTCGTGATTCTAGGGTTCACGGAGCTGGCCCGCGCTACGCGGGACAGTGCGCTTCTGGAGCGGGCGCTGCAGCTCACTTCGCATGTCGGACAGAGGCTGCAGCAGGTGTTTGTCCCTACTGTGCCAATTGATGTGCCGCTAGGCTACCGGCCGCAGACGTTCCCCATGATTATGCTGAACGTCAAACAGGAGCTGGCTGATGCGCTAGAGGAGTTGGGAGACCCGCGTTATGTGGCTGTTCGCGAGGAGGCCGTTAGGGAAATGCGCGAGTTGATGGACATGTTCCTGGATGAGGCATATGTCCTGCACGAGCTGTTGCCAGTCTCTGACAATGCTTCGCCCGACACGCTAATCGGCCGACATCGCTGTCCGGGCCACACGATCGAGGCTATGTGGTTCGTGATGACGGAGGCGGCCAAAATCGGAGACGGAGCGATAATTGAAAAGGCGGCAATCGCGATGAAGAAGGCGGTCGAGCTGGGCTGGGACCCCGAATACGGAGGTCTATACCGCTATGTTGACCGAGACGGTGGAGCTCCAGCGGGAAGCTTGGTCGGTGGTGCTTTGGAGGAAGTTATCTCACGCACTTGGGATACGAAGATTTGGTGGCCGCATTCGGAGTCGATATACGGTTTTCTGTTTGCATATACCCTGACAGGGGATGAGGAGCTGCGGGAGCTGTACGAGCAATTCAAGGCCTATACGTTCGCTACATTCCCGAATCCGGACCATCAGACGGGGGAATGGATTCAAATTCATGCACGCAATGGAGAGCAGCTGAACGCTTTCGTGGGGCTTCCGGTCAAGGATCCGTATCACATCATGCGGAATTTGTTGCTTATGCTGGAGCTGAAGCTGCCGACCGTTCGGCCGGGTGCTTAAGAATGGAGGAGTACCAATGGAGCAAGCAGCACCAAGTGTTACCATACGCGACGTTAAAACGATTCTAACTGCACCTGACGGCATCAATCTGGTTGTGGTCAAGGTGGAGACGTCAGAGCCCGGCTTGTACGGACTCGGCTGCGCCACCTTCACGCAGCGATATTTGGCCGTGGCGGAGGCGATTGAGCAGTACTTGAAGCCGTTCCTGATCGGCAAGGATGCCGAACGGATCGAGGATATCTGGCAGACGGCCTCGGTCAGCGCTTATTGGCGCAACGGCCCGGTGCTGAACAATGCGTTATCGGGCATCGACATGGCATTGTGGGACATTAAGGGCAAGCTGGCAAACATGCCGCTCTATCAGCTGCTTGGGGGCAAATGCCGAGAGGCTGCTGCGGCGTACCGGCATGCGGACGGTCGGGACGAGGCCGAGGTGGAAGAGAACGTGCAGCGCTTTCTCGAGGAGGGTTATCGTTATATCCGCTGCCAGATGGGGTTGTACGGGGGCACGGGGCATACGATCGTATCACCTAAGCACTCGCTGCCTGGGGCTTATTACGATCCTCAAGCCTACGCTCGCAGCATCCCTAGGCTGTTCGAACGCATTCGCAGCAAGTTCGGCGATACGCTGGAGCTGCTGCATGACGTTCACGAGCGGCTGGCACCGATCGATGCCGTCCGGCTGGCTAAGCAGCTTGAGCCGTACCGCCTGTTCTTCCTGGAGGACCCGTTGCCCCCAGAGCAGCTTGGTTGGATGAGCACGCTGCGCCAGCAATGCGCGACGCCGATTGCGATCGGGGAGCTGTTCGGGCATCCCGGTGAATGGACACCGCTCATTGCGAACCGGCTGATCGACTTTATTCGCGTGCATGTGAGCAATATCGGCGGCATTACGCCGGCGGTGAAGCTCGCCCGCCTGTGCGAGGCGTTCGGTGTTCGCACGGCATGGCATGGCCCGGGCGATGTCAGTCCGGTCGGCCACGCTGCCAATGTGCATCTGGACGTGGCCTGTCCGAACTTCGGCGTTCAGGAGTGGCATAATATTATTTCGCCGCGCCTGGAGGAAGTGTTCTCCGGTATTCCGCAAGTTGTGAACGGCTACATCTACCCGAGCGAACGGCCGGGTCTAGGCATCGACATCGACGAGCAGCTGGCGGCGCGCTTTCCCTGTCGCAACGATCTCCCAGAGTGGACGCTCGCACGGCTGCCGGATGGAACGCCAGCCAAACCATAGAAGGGAGCTTGTCTAAAACGATGAGAATGGAAACCTGCCTATTCAAGCAAGTGGAAGAAACGAAGCTATATGTGGATTTCTATATCCCGGAGACAGCCGGACCGTATCCCATGCTCGTCTGGATTCACGGCGGCGCCCTGATCATGGGCAGCCGGATGGGAGTCAGACCGGAACAGCTCGAGCGTTATACGAACGCTGGATATATGGTTGCATCAATTGATTATAGGCTCGGGCCGGAAGCGCAGCTGGATGCGATTATTCAGGACGTTAAGGATTCGTACGCCTGGCTGGTGCGCGAAGCGCCCGGTCTCTATGGCGCCGATCCTAAGCGGACAGCACTTGTTGGCCATTCAGCGGGCGGCTACTTGGCACTCAGCGTCGGTGACCAGCTCGATCCTGCACCGCGCGCGATCCTATCGTTTTATGGCTATGGCGACATCACGGGTGAATGGTATACGAAGCCCGATCCGTTTTATAGTACAACTAGACCTCTAGTCAGTAAGGAAGAAGCATTCGCTGGCATAGGTAGGGAAGTGCATACTGTCGTGACGGACGATCCAGGTCGACGCTCGTTCTACTTGTACTGCCGCCAACAGGGCCACTGGCCCCAAGCAATGACCGGCTTCGATCCTCAGTTGGAGGCGGAAAAGTTGAAGCCTTATTGCCCGATCGTTCGTCTTCGGGGAAATTATCCTCCAGTCTTGTTGTTGCATGGCGATGCGGATACCGATGTGCCTGTAGAGCAATCGCAGTTGTTCGCAGCGGCGCTGAAGCAAGCTGATGTAAGATACGAACTGATCGTGTTACCCGGAGCTCTGCATACATTTGACAAGAAAATGAGTCCGGAAGAGCTTGAGCCTATTTTTCAACGGGTCATGAGCTTCTTGGAGCAATCGCTATAGATTGGAGGTTGTCAGGATGATGGATTTAACGAAGGCCGTCGTGTTCTGTCCGAGCGCAAGTTCAGCATTGGAGAGCCGTGCGGTCGCCATATTGGTTGAAGAAATACAGAAGCGCACTGGCGTCGAGCTCGAACAATCAAGTGTATGGCCGGATGGAACCGGCCGCCCGGTGATTGCCGTAGGCAAGTTCACTGAGCTCGAACCTCACCTGTTGCGCAGCAACGAAACGCCTCCACAGGGGACACTTGGAGACGAAGGCTACAAGCTATGGAGCATCGCCGACTCCGAGGCAGCCATGCTGCAGGTGTGGATCGCCGGCGCGGATGAGCGTGGCGTTCTGTACGGCGTCGGCCGATTGCTGCGATTGCTGACGATGAATCTCGACAGCATCGTGTTGGATACTGCGCTCAGTCTGTCGGAGACGCCGAGATTCCCGCTGCGGGGCACGCAGCTTGCCTATCGGCCCAAGAACCATTCTTACGATGCGTGGACAGTGGCCCAATTCGATCAATACATCCGGGAGCTGGCGCTGTTCGGAGCGAACAGCATTGAGATCCTGCCTCCGCGGACCGATGATGATCTGCTCAGTCCGGTCATGCAGGAAGATCCTATGACCATGATGGTCCGGATAGGTGAAATCATAGATTCGTACGGCATGGATACATGGATTTGGTATCCGAATGTTGGCGAGGACTACTCCGATCCGGATACAGTAAGGGAAGAGTTGGCGGAGCGGGAAGACGTATTCGCCAGGCTACCTAATATCAAGGCTGTCCTGATTCCCGGCGGTGACCCAGGATATATGGAGGTCGATACGCTCTTTGTCTGGTGCAGTCGAGTAGCTGAAGTGCTGCGCAAGCATCACCCCGAAGCCACACTGTGGATTTCCCCGCAGGTTATGGACAGCGGTGTAGCCAAGCGTTGGCTGGATGAATTCTACGCCCAAGTACGGATGGAACCGGAGTGGCTGGGCGGAATCGTATTCGGCGCTTGGGTGCGCACGCCCCTGAATGAGCTGCGGCGCCTCGTGCCGGAACGCTACCCGATCCGCCGCTATGAGGACATCTGCCACAATTACCGCTGCCAATACCCGGTTCATTATTGGGATCAGGCATTCGCTTTGACCTACACGCGCGAGAGCATCAATCCGCGTCCGGCTGCGTTCAAGCATATTCATAACTTAAGATTGAGCGAATCGATAGGCAACATCACCTACTCCGAAGGGATCGGCGACGATGTGAACAAATTCGTCTTCCTAGACCAGGACTGGAATCCGGATATACCTGTGATTCACACACTCAGAGATTACGGGCGTCTGTTCGCCGGGCCGGACTACACGGAGCAGGTGGCGCAAGGCATGCTGGCACTGGAGCGAAATTGGGAAGGGCCGCTGCTGACGAACGGCCAAGTGGAGACGACATTCAAACAATGGCGCGCCATCGAAGAGAAGGCGGAGGGCGAAGGCTTGCTCGCCGGCAACTATCGGCTGCAGATGGGGCTGCTGCGGGCGTACTATGACGTCTATCAGCGCCGAAGACTGGTGTATGAGATGGAGCTGGAGCGGCAAGCGGTCGAATGTCTCGAGCAAGCGGGCCGGACAGGGTCAGGAGAGGCACTGGACGCAGCGGAGCGTATCCTTAAGCGGACAATCGAGCAACGCATTGCCGTGGACATCAGGCAGCGGTGCGAGGAATTGGCAGACTCGCTGTTCCACCTCATCGGAGCCCAGACTTCTTTGGAGAAGCATCACGCAATCCAGTGGGAGCGCGGGGCATTCATGAGCACGATCGACACCGCGTTGAACGATGCCGAATATTATCTGGAGCAGATCGGCTCCATTCGACGGCTGCCCGCAGAGGTGGAGCGGCTCCAGGCGATTTCCGCCTTGCTGAACCGCACCGATCCTGGTCCTGGGGGCTTCTACGATAGCTTTGTTTCGAATAGTCAATCGCTCAAACTAGTTAATTTCGGTACGGGATGGCTGGAGGATCCCGGTCATTTGGCAACGCCACGCACCCATTTCGAGCCGTCGCTGCTGCATATGGACGATAGTCGGAAGAAAGCGCTTGGCGGCATTCCAAGGGCATGGCTCGGGAGCATCTCCGCCTTGTATCAGGTTCCGTTGACGATCACATACGACGGCATCGATCCACAGGCGAGCTACTCCATTCGGGTAACGTATACGAGCCGCGCTATCGCTTCCTTCACCGTCAGGCTGCGAGTGAACGAACGCTTCGTCGTTCACGAAGGACTTGATGTGCAAGCCGTACGCACGGTAGAGGCTCCTATTCCGAAGGAGGCTGTACAAGAAGGTAGGTTCGTGTTCTCGTTCGATAATTTGGACGGAGATAGAGGTCAGGATATTGCGGAAATCTGGATCATCCGAAACAAATAGATGCACGCAAAAACCGGTTGACATGGGTGGGATGCGTGGTAGAATTAGGCTAACAAGTAATACTAGTATGACATGTATACAAGTATGATGAGGTGAGCGCTTGAAGCTGGAAATTCACGAACGGAACATAAAGATGTCATCCAGAGATTACGTATACGAAACCTTGCGGACTAACATCATCAGCTTGAAGCTGCCGCCCGGCTCGAGCATCGCAGAGAATGACGTGTCGGAGTTGCTACAGGTCAGCCGGACCCCGATTCGGGAGGCGTTCGTGAAGCTGTCGGAGGAAGAATTAATTGAGATCTATCCGCAGCGCGGTTCCTTCGTCTCGCGCATCGATCTGCAGCAAATCGCAGAAGCGAGGTTCGTCAGGGAGACGATGGAGGTCGAGATGGTTAAGCTGGCCTGCGACATTTTCACAGAAGACGATCTGGAAGACATACATGCCATTATAATCAAACAGACAACGTACAACAACCGGAAAAATTACGACAAGCTAATCGAGCTCGACGAAGAATTTCACCGAACTTTATTCGAGAAATGCGGCAAGCTTCGCACCTGGCTGCTCGTCCAACAGATGCAGACGCACTACAAACGGCTTCGCCAGCTCCTGCTATCGGTCAATCTGCGCTGGGATCTCATAATCGAGCAGCATCAAAGCATCTACGAGCTTATCCGGGCGAAGGATAAGGAACTGCTGGAGCAGGCAATCCGCAACCATTTGAAGTTGTTCGTGCTAGTTAGGAGCGAGGAATTGAAGGAGAAGTATCCCGGTTACTTAAAATGATGACCTAAGATAAGCGGAGGTGCCAGGTATGCAGCTTCAAGATAAATATGTTCGAATTCATAGACAAGGCTGGCTTCCGATCATGGTTGGCGACCGCTTAAACGCGCTGGATCTGGCGGATGCATGCGTCAAGGCTGGAGTAAGCGCAATTGAGATCACTTGTAGGCGGAGAGGGGTTCTGGAAGAGATTCGCTTAATCAAATTGCGATACCCCAAGCTGCTGGTATTGACGGGCAGTGTGGTGGAGGAGCCGAAGCTGCTCAAGTACCTCAGGCAGCAGCGCGACGACTATCCTACGATGGAGGAGCTTGCGGCTTGCGGCGTCGATGGATTCGTAGCCCAGTTCTGCTTCAGCAACGAAGCGCTGCTTCGCTACTCGAACACCCATATCATGATCCCGGGGGTAGAGTCGATTAAGGAGGCAACGGAGGCAATCCGATATGGAGCGCACTTCGTTAAATTTTGTGCGGTCAGCCCGGAACGGATCGGTCAGATCAACAGTGAAGCGACATTCAAGCTGCTTCCGGTGTTCTATACAGGAGGCGCGTCAACAGAGCGGATTCAGGCTTACGTTAAAGCCGGGGCTGCGCTGCTAGGCGGCGGATGGGATTTAATGCTGGGCGACCGATATGAGGCGCAGCAAGAGAAGGCGGAGCCGGAAGTGTTGCTCGCGAGTGTCAAAGCCTATCTGGATGCGTTTCAAGCCGCGCGAATGTCCACCGTTCCCGACTATGGGCAGCAACTGCTGGCGGATTCTGAAGTCTATTTGAAAGGTCTGCGGCATTATCATCCCTTTACAACTCTTGACTCGAAAATTTCAGTAGTGAAGACAAGGTGATCATTTATGCACAGAGGAGAGAACGCTATGACCAGCACGAAACGGTATCCTGCGACAATCATCGCTACAGCGTGCATCCCTTGGGATGAACAAAATCAGTTTGACGAACCGCGGTTTCGCCGCCAAGTCCGACACTTGATCGAGAACGGCATGACACATATTTACTTGTTCGGTACAGCTGGAGAAGGCTTCGCTGTCAACGAAGAGCAGTATGAAGCGATTGTCCGGGCCTTCGGTGAAGAGATGAGCGGGCCGGAGTTGTACCCTATGGTAGGTGTAATCAGCCTCTCTATGCAGCTGCTGCAAGCGCGTCTTGCAACCGCTTACGAGATGGGGATCCGCGATTTCCAATTCGCTCTGCCCAGCTGGAGCCCGCTCACCGACGATGAGACTTTATCCTTTGTACAAGAGCTGTGCGAGCCTTATCCGGATTGCAGGTTCATGCACTACAACACGCCAAAATCGAACAAAGTCGTAAGCCCGGCTTTGTACGTCAAACTAGCGGAGCTTGTGCCCAATCTAGTGGCTTCCAAATTTCCATCTCATGATTTGGCGACGATCCACGATATCGTCGAGACGCCGTCACCGATCCAGTTTTTCCTAGGCGAATTCGGTTATGCGTACGCGTCCATGTTGGGCGAGTGCGGGCTGCTCGTATCCTCCGGCGCAACGAACCTGGCCAATGTTCGACTTATTCATGAAGCCGGCCAAGCCCAAAATATACAAGCCGTGATGCCAATGATAAGTGAGCTTCGCGCTATGGATAAGAAGCTACACGCACTGGCGGGACCAGGATATATCAACGGAGCGTTTGACAAAGCCCGCTACTGCATCACCGATCCAGAGTTTCCTACGCGGATGCTGTCTCCCTATAAAGGATTATCCAGGGAAACGATTGAGAAATTCGGCAGCTTCGTGCGTCAGACTTATCCTCAATGGATGGAAGGCGGGATGCAATAATGGCCCATCCCGTTGTTCTGCCCAGTGAAGTGAAGACAAGCCGTAAGATGTCCTTACTTACCCGATTGAGACGGGAAAAGTCGCTCCTCCTGATGATTATGCCTGCTGTTATCGGATTCTTACTGTTTTCATACTTTCCCATCTACGGCGTCATTATTGCTTTCCAAGACTATGATCCGGTCTTTGGTTTCTTCGATAGCGATTGGGTGGGCTTCAAGCACTTTATCAACTTCTTCAATGATCCTTACTTTGGACGGATTATCCGCAATACCATTCTGCTCAGTTTCTACAAGCTGCTGTGGGCGTTCGCCTTTCCGATCGTCTTTGCCTTGTTCCTGAACGAGCTGCGATCCCGCATTGTGAAGCGGACGATCCAGAGCATCTCGTACTTGCCTCACTTCTTGTCGATGGTCGTGGTGGTCGGATTGATTCAAACGCTGTTCGGCTCGAACGGACCGATCAATGCCCTTATCCACTGGCTCGGCGGCACAAACATCAACTTCTTGGTCGATCCGTCCTGGTTCCGTCCGTTGTACATCTCTTCGGCCGTTTGGCAGCAGACGGGATGGGACTCGATCATCTACTTGGCGGCGATGTCCAGCATAAGCTCCGATCTGTATGAAGCAGTCGATATGGATGGGGCGAACCGGTTTCAGAAAATGTGGCACATAACGCTGCCGGGAATCCGGCCAACCATTATCATCTTGCTAATATTTGCCGTGGGTCATCTGGTCGGGGTGGAATTCGAGAAGGTGTACTTACTGTACAGTCCGGCGACGTACTCGACAGCTGACGTTCTGCAGACTTATGTATACCGGCGAGGCATTGTCGGGGGAGATTTCAGCTATGCGGCAGCTATTGGGTTATTCAATTCCGTGATTGCGCTCATTCTGATTGTGACGACTAACTACTTGAGTAAGCGTCTATCTAGCACCAGCTTGTGGTAAATTCATGCAGGGAGTGAACCTAGTGAAGCAGCAAGTAAGCAACGGCTCCAAATTGTTCAATGCGGTTAACGTGACCGTTATGGTTCTGTTCGCCTGTTCGATTCTATACCCGTTCCTTAATATGATCGCGATCTCATTCAGCATGCCCTCGCATGTTGCGCTTGGCGAGATTACGCTGTTCCCCAAGGATGCTCGCTTGAACGCCTATCAAGCGTTGTTGCATTCCAACGATGTGATTCGATCCTACGGCAACACGATTCTGTATTGTGCATTGACGGTCGTTATGACCTTGCTCATCTCATCTATGGCGGCTTACACGTTGTCAGTACATACCTTCTCCTTCAAGAAGCTGTTCGTCATTCTGTTCGTCATCCCTATGTTCGTAAGTGGCGGCCTTATCCCGATGTTCTTGGTGATCAAGTGGCTGAACCTGTACAACACATACTGGGCGTTCGTGCTGCCAGCCTGCTTCTCCGCCTGGTATATCATTCTGCTCCGCACGATGATGGAGACGCTGCCCGATGGATTACGCGAATCGGCTCATATTGACGGGGCTGGCGAGTTCCGAATCTATGCGCAGATTGTAATGCCGTTAATAAAACCTATGCTTGCTACGGTCGGCTTGTTCAGTATGGTTGGCATGTGGAACAGCTTCTTCGCTCCGTTAATTTTTTTGCAGGATCCTAAGCTTTACCCATTGCAAATTATTCTTAGACGCTTGTTGACAGGGGGAGAAGGAGGCAACGCGGTTATTAATGCCGGCGGCGCGATGGCGGAAGAGTTTAAAGAAGCCGGGTTTCTAGAGACGCTTAAAAATGCTGCCATGGTCATTACGATCGGACCTATCGTGCTGATTTACCCTTTTGTCCAGAAATACTTTATTCAAGGCATGCTCGTAGGTTCCGTCAAAGGCTAAACATGAATTTCAGGTTGCCCGAGATTACCGGATCCCGGCTCGCAGCAAGAATCTACAACCTAGATGGACATTCCTTGGGTCCGGCTACTCCTGCACATAGCAAAACAAAAAAATGGGAGGTTGGTTGAAAATGAAAGCTCGAAAGGTAGGCGTACTCATTACAGCACTCGCTATGTTCAGTGGTTTGCTGGCAGGCTGCAGCAGTGGTTCCGAAGAGCCGACGAAATTGCCCGAAGCCACGAAGGGAGCTACAACAGCTCCAAGTTCAAGCCCTTTAGGGCCTCCAGCTGAATTGAAGATGTTGTTTGCTGATACGGGAGTCAACAAGCTCGATGATCAGTTGCACGTCATCAAAGAGACGGCCGCAGCCGCCAATGTACATATTACGCCGATTCCAGTGCCGTCCGCACAGTTCGCCGAGAAAATCAACCTCACCATCGCAAGCGGCGACATGCCTGATATTCTTAGCATTCCGAATGTCGCCAACATCGTCTCGAAGCAATACGGCGCCAAATTGTTCGTAGCCTTGGATCAATATTTCGACAAATTACCTAATTTGAAAAAATATATCGATAAATATCCTGAAATTCGCAAAATCAGTTATGCGACTGACGGCCATCTGTATCATTTTCCAAGCATTAATCAGGAAGTGCTGCTTGGCAACGTACCGCAAGGGCGGACGGACTTGCTGCTCAAGAACGGGATCGATCCTATGGGGTTGAAAACAGTAGATGATTATTACCGCGCGATGGAAGCGCTTAAGAAAGAGCTTGGCGTGCCTCCGATTGTTTTCCGTGGCGGCGTTAAGAACATGAACAGCGTCATGCCTCCAGTGTTCGGAACGTCAGGCGGCATGTGGTACAACTACAACGACAAGAAGTGGAGCTTTGGACCGCTTGAGGAGAACTACAAGTCCATGGTGGAATTCATGGCGAAGGCTTACAAGGGCGGTCTCGTTCATCCGGATTTTGCCACCCAGGACGGCGAAGTAGCTTACAACCTGATCGCAAGCGGCAAGGCTGGTTTCTTCCCGTCAACCATGACACTTGGCCTGACGAACATCGAAGTCGACTTCGCTAAGCTGAAGGTGGCCGATACCGCGCGCTGGAGACCTTGGTCTTTGCCTGTGGTGAACGGCAAACAGTCAAAGGTTGTGCTGAAGAGCGCGATCGACAGCAACTCAACGGTTAAGGTCATAAACAAGAATAGCAAAAATTTGGACGCTGCACTCCGTTATATCGACTACTTGTACACCGACGAAGGCGCTAGCGTAATAAACAACGGTAAGGAAGGCGTTACTTGGGAGAAGTTTAACGGTGAGTTCCGCTGGAAAGTCAAGCTGTACGGCAACAACGATCAGCTTCCGGACGAAGAGAAGAACAAGTACACCACTTACGGGATTCAGAACAACCGATACCCGTCCTTGTTCCCGCCGACGAACACGAAGCCTGAATTCGACAAGCAGATTAAGGCCGATGAGAAGAAGTACTACGACGCCGGGTTCGTAGAGAAGGCTGCCCCTGTGCTTGTGTTCACGCCAGATGAGAACAAGACACTGGCAGCAGTCTTGACACCACTGCAGACGTTCGTCGACGAGAATGTGATCTCTTTCATTTTGGGCCGCAAGCCGATGACCGAATGGAACGCCTTTGCTGATCAAGCGAAGAAGATGGGCATAGAGCAAATCAACAGCATCTATGACGCAGCCATGAAGCGTTACGATGAGGCCAAATAATACGGACGAAAGGAAGAGACACCACATTGGACTTACTGCATCCTGTTCCAGATGGCGTATGGCCTACAATGGTCACCCCCTTTACTACCGATAATGAAATCGATTATAACGGACTTGCAAGTATGATTGATTGGTATATTGCGAACGGCGTTAACGGTTTGTTCGCCGTGTGCCAATCGAGCGAGATGTTCGCGCTGTCGCTGGAGGAGAGGGTGGAGCTGGCACGCTTTGTGAAGGCGTATGCGGCTGGCCGGGTCCCCGTCATTGCCTCGGGGCATATATCGGACAGCATGGAGGAGCAAATAGAGGAGATCCAGCGGATCTCCTCCACCGGGGTTCATGCGTTCGTGTTGGTCAGCAATCGGCTGGCAGCCGAGCATGAAGACGACGAGGTGTGGCGCAGGAATGCGGAAGTGCTGCTCAGCCGTGTTCCGGATGTGGCCTTCGGCGTGTACGAGTGTCCCTATCCGTACAAGCGGCTGCTGTCGCCAGAGCTGTTGAAGTGGTGCGCTGACACTGGGCGCTTCTACTTCCTGAAGGACACGTGCTGCAATGTCGATCAGCTGCGCGTGAAGATCGAAGTCGTCCGTGGAACACGGCTGAAGGTCTTCAATGCGAACGCGACGACGCTGCTCGAATCGCTGCAACTTGGAGCAGCCGGATTCAGCGGCGTCATGGCTAACTTTCATCCCGATCTGTACGCCAAGCTGTTCGGCATCTATGAGAAGGACCCGGGGCAGGCAAATGCGTTGCAAAGCTTCCTTGGCTCAGCCTCGCTGATTGAGTTGCAGTATTATCCTGTGAACGCTAAGTATCATCTCAGCCTGGAGGGCATTCCGCTTTCGATTCACAGCAGGGTGAAGGAGGCAGGCCTACTCAAGCCCAATCACCGGTTGGAGGTTCAGCAACTGGAGGAGATGGCGGGCATGGTTAGAAAGTGGATTGTGTAATGGATTTTAGGCACTTACCGACTTGATATCGGTGAGTGCTTTTTTTTCTATGGAACAATTTCGCTCTTAGAGACGATGCCAACAGTTTCCGTTAAAGACGAATAGCGGAATAAATGAAAAAAGAAGCTGATCGGGCAACCGGACACACCCGTAGATCAGCTTCTTTTTTATTACTGATAGAAATCGATTTTGGTTTGCTGCATGCTGCCGACAGCTTCCTTCTCTGCACGAATACTTCTCGCTGTTCCGGAAGGAACGTCAATTTCAATCACAATAAGCGAATCGGCATCTACACCATAGGCTCCCTCAGCCAGGATCCCATCAGGACCTACCGCCAAGGAACAGCCGATACATTTCCAACCGTCCCAGTCGCCTCCCCGAACCCAACCGACATTACTCACTCCGACTACAGTCATGTTATGCGACTCGGCAAGCGTGGTGTAGGAGCTTCTCCATGAATCCCCGTAAGGCTCCTTGGCGTTGTCATGCTCAGGAGGGACCGCCCATGAGGAAGGCGATAGCAGCAGCTGCGCCCCCATTCGCGCCAAAGCGTTACCGAGCTCGAGCGAGTTCGGGTAATTGTCCGCACAAATGTTAATGCCCACTCGACCAAACGGCGTTTCCGTAACCGACAGCGAATTCCCGAGCGAATACAAATGATGCGCCATCGAAAGTTCGTTGATTTTCCGATGCTTCGCCAGAAGCGTTCCATCCGGACCGATAAATACGGCCGCATTGTACTGCCGATCGCCCGATTTCTCCGTCAGCCCCGCGACTACATAAATGTTGAATTGCTTTGCCGCATGAGCGAGCTCGTCGCTGGGCTTGCCTGGTATAGGCTGCGCAAATTGAGGAACGCCAGGATATGTCCAGCCCAAATCCAGACATTCGGGAAGTACAATGACGGTGCAGCCTTGCTCGGCCGCCTGCTGAATCATCTTCTTCGCCCTCGACAAATTGCTGTCCGGCTGCCCGAAGTCTACATGCATCTGTCCCATCGCCAACTTGAGTGTCTTGCCGTTCATCTAGTACCTCCTGTACCCGTTGTGGACTCGCCAGGGCTCTACTTACTATGTTTTAGTTCTATGCGGCGTGTCCTTCTTCCTGCTCTAGGGCTTCTTTTGACGAACCTCCCAAGTTGTACAAATCGATAAGACGGCTCCTGCTACATCGGATGATACGCCTGTTGGTTGGGTGAATCAGGATCTTACTGTTAACCTTTCTGCTGCCATTGGCACAGACAAAGATGGGAATGGTAGTTATAACGATTTTCCAATTTTTAAATATAAAATTATTACAAAAACAATTTATAAAATTACATTTTAATAAAAATTGATGAGCGTATAATTCTGTACATGAGATCGCTTTACAAGGTTTTTGCTCACATTATTTCGTAGGAGGTTATTTTGTTAAATTATGTAGGAGAGGGACGATACAAATGAAAGCGGTTGTAGAAAACTATAGAGAGAATATCAAAATAAAGAAAAAGAAAAGTATCCTATATAGCTTAAAAAGAGATGCGCTCTTATATCTACTCTTACTGTTGCCAATAGCCCACCAGGTTCTGTCATATACGCGTTCAAGCAATCTATTGCGCGCCCTGCATCCAAATCGGAGAACCCGAGTGCGATAAATCCTGAATCCCATGTATAGAGGGAATCCCACCAGCGCCCTGGCGTACTGTGGCGAATATACCTGCGTTTGGTGTAGACAGGGTAGACTGTATTGGTTAGCAGCGTAGCTCGCATAAGCTGCTGGCTAAACGCATAGGTGTCACCGGTCGCATAGGAGGGAGGCGGATTTATCTTCGCACGTTCAGCTTCATAAATTGCTTCGCATTTGTCGTAGTCTAGCGAAACCGCTGCGAGGGAGGCAAGAACTTCTTCGTACGTCCCCGAGCAGACCATGCCATGAAGGATCTTCGATGAAGCGGGTAGGACATGAATGGGACGCATGAACACGTTAGTAAAGTGACCCTTTCCATTACCCTGCAAGACGGCACCAACGTGATTATGCACCGTATGACGGGCATATCGATCCAGTTCGTCGTTTTTGTATTGTCGTATCTCTACATCGGGGTAATTCCACAAAAGGCCGTAATGATACGGGCAATCTTTATATCGGAGGATCAGGCTGCCAGGAACAGGCCCCTCCAGTAATTCAGGTTCGATGTGCCAGCGCCGGTCGACAAAGACAACCTCCTCGCAAGCGTCGTGCTCGAGCAGGGTAAAGCCGTCCAGCACCAAGGGGCC
Organism: Paenibacillus sp. J22P143; assembly: GCF_059692035.1. Taxonomy (NCBI): domain Bacteria; kingdom Bacillati; phylum Bacillota; class Bacilli; order Caryophanales; family Paenibacillaceae; genus Paenibacillus; species Paenibacillus sp. J22P143. Next base: position 263,849 of record NZ_JCAUAQ010000003.1, on the reverse strand, counting down.
GGAGCCGCAAGCATATAAGGAGAGCGTGAAGTCTCCTGCTGCAAGCGTCCCGATCGGTAGACGGACAACGCTCAGAGAGTTGGAAGTCTCTACATCGAATCGGTATGTCTGATGTCCAATGTGAAGCTCTAGCTCCCCGCTTTTCTCCGTTTGATAGCGCAGCATAAATACGCCGTTCTTCAAAGGCTTCTCGACGTTTATCTCATAACGCAGCAAGTCCCCTTGGTCGGCACCGAAGTTGCATCCTATTGCAGACCCCCCCGTAAAATGCTGGCCTCGAATTTCACCCCTAAGAAAACCGTCATAGACCAAGCCGTCCGACGGTCGTGGGCGTGCGAAATTCAATTCGCTATAATCTAGCGCATCAAACCACACAGCGCCCTCGGGCAGCTGCGCATCCGCACATACCTGTACGTCGCCGTGCCCGAGAAGGCGAGGCGGCTGAAGCGAAGCCATCCAGTGCAGGACCAAGTTTTGCGGATGCTCGGATTGGTTCACGAAGGATACTCGAATCAGACGGCACTGATCGGCGATACGGCTGAAGGAAATATCGGTATAGACGCGATCTTTCCATTCAAGCTCATGGCGGTGGGAGAAGAAGCTGTAATCCGCCGTTGCCTCCCATGGAAGATAGCCAGATTCCCACCGCACGCTGGGAATATCCATTTTTCCCCTGTAGAAGCCAGGCATTAAACTAAGATCAAAACGCAATCCTCGCGCTTGATCGCTGATATGGGAGATACCCATGTATTGTTTGGTATAAGGTCCCCAAGCGGGCAGTCTAAGATCATGGTCACCCCGGAGTGTCTCGATCTCAAGCATGTTGCATCGCTCCTTCGAAATGTAGTCTCTCTTCTCTTTATTTTAAAAGACTACCTACCGAAATACCTCTTGATATAAGGTTTATTTATCTTGAAAACGGACATTCATGATATGATGGGAATAACAATGACGTGCAGGAGGATCCCCCGTGCCAGTGAATCTGACCGCTTACGATAAAGAACATGTAGATTATGCAGATCCCAATTTCCGGATGAAAATATGGACCCTCCATCATCCAAGCCAACCATCCGTTCAATATGGTCCCTGGCACTATCATGAAGAGGTGGAGTTGATCGCTGTGCTGCAAGGTACCCTGACGATGGAAACAACACATCTCAGCTATCATCTGCAAGCTGGTCATGTGGTGATGTTGGGCGCAAGTGAACTGCACAGATCCCATAAACATGGGCATGACGATCTGCTGTATATCGTCTGCCATGTGGATATGGCAGCTTTTATGGATCCATCCTTGCTTCCGTATCTCGCCGCATTTACCGGCCGCTCGGCCAATTTAACACAGTTCAATGAAACGCTGCGCAAATATCCGGCAAGCATACAGGTCATTCACCAACTTATCCATGAGATGCTGCTCGATATGACGAGACAACAGCGGGGCTACGAACTCTCTATAAATGCTAGCTTGAAAAAGCTCATGTACACGTTAATTCAGATTGATGATGCCCACATCATCAAACCGATGGATCCACAGCTAGCGGAGAAATTGCGTCCTGCACTTGTCTATATCGAACAACAGTTGGACATTTCTTTCCAAATTGCGGATATAAGCAACAAGCTGAACTATAATAGCAGCTATTTTGCCAAGCTGTTCAAAAAAGGAATGGGTATGACGTTTACGTCCTACGTCCAGATGCGCCGAATGAAACGAGCAGAGCAGCTCTTGCTAACAGAGGCGTGGTCTGTAACTGAAATTAGCGGCAAAGTAGGGTTTACCAGTCCAGCCCAGTTTTATCAATTATTCAAAAGGCATTTCGGCTGCTCGCCGAGGGAGTTTGTTGAGAAACGGACCCTCCCTAAACGTTAAAGGGCGTCAAGTAACTTAATTCAAAATAAAATATGAAACCGTCCAGAACATTGTCTGGACGGTTTTTGACGCTGCCATCGATGAACTTTACCGAAAATCAATTTTATGATCTAAATCTTTATTATGTCACCCTATTTATTCAATTCCCAGATAGGTAGAATTAAACTAAATGGTACTCTAAGCCTTGACCGCACCGAGCGTGAGCCCTTTAACGAAATACTTTTGCAACAGGGGATATAACAAAATAATCGGGCCGATGGAAAGAATACACGTAGCCATTCTGGCGCTTTCTCCCGGCAGCATGCCGATCGCGTTTGCAAGCGATTTGGATGCGGATTCGTTGCCCATCAAATAAGCGAGGTTGGACATGAGCGCTTGCAGTAAATATTGAAGATTGTATAGCTTGCTGTTCTCGACGAACAACGCGCAGGTGAACCAGTCGTTCCAATAGCTGACGGAGGAGAATAAGCCGATCGTCGCAAGCACGGGAGTGGAAAGCGGAAGCACGATCTGGAAAAACGTTCTGAATTCGCCTGAGCCGTCGATTCTTGCCGATTCGATAACGGAGCTAGGCACCTCTTTGAAAAAATTACGCATAATGAGAATGTTCACCGGATTGACGAGCAGCACGAGAATCATGATCAGCAGCGTATCCTTTAAGTGAAGATATCGGGTAACCAAGATGTAATATGGAGACAGGCCTCCATTGAACAATATAGTAAAGAACACGATGAATGAAATTTTATTTCGGTATCTCAGTTCTGGTCTCGATAGGGCATAAGCCATTAAGGAGGTTATTAGTAAATGAGAGAACGCTCCAACAAGGGTGACGAATATCGTTACCTTATAAGATTCAGAATCGTAGAGGTGCCGGAGATGACATACTCGTAAGCGAATGTGCTGAATACTTTTGGGATTAAGTGATAGCCGTCCGCTATAAGCGATTTTTCGTCCGTCAAAGACATAGAAAGGACTAACAGGACAGGAATGATACACATGATGAGAACATGTATCAGTTTGTATCCTGTTATCGAAAGGAGCTTGTGATTCCAAAGCAATACAGGGGCAGCAGGGTATGGATTGATTTCGAAGGGGTTATGTGCTACGCGAAGGTGTACTTGAATTCACAACTACTTGGCGAGCATAAAGGAGGATATACGCCATTTTCCTTTGACTTAACGGATTTGGTAAACTTCGAGAGGTCTAATACGCTAGTCGTTATGGTGGATTCAACGGAAAGAAAAGATATTCCCCCGTTCGGAAATGTTGTAGATTATCTGACCTATGGAGGCATATACCGGGAAGTCAGCTTGCGAATCGTGGACAACGTTTTTATTGACAATGTCAGATTAGAAGCTATTCATGTATTATCTGCAGAAAAGAAGCTAACAGCTGACGTCTTTTTAATGAATACCACAGGAATATGTACATCTGCATCCATATCGATGAAACTGAAGGATAACGGCTTGGTTATCCGTGAATTGATAGAAAATATTATCTTAAGTGATTCCGTGGAAAATTCCGCACAATTGGTGCTGGAGATAGATGAACTTATTGAATTATGGGATTTAGAAATTCCTAAGCTTTATCAAGTCGAAATCGAATTGCAGTGCGGCGAGCTTCATGATGTGTATGAACAGAGCTTTGGCTTCAGAGAGGCAATTTTCAAAATTGATGGATTTTATCTGAACGGGAAGAAACTGAAATTAAGAGGATTAAACAGGCATCAATCGTATCCGTACGTCGGTTATGCCATGCCCAAGAGAGTTCAGATGAAAGATGCCGACATCCTGAAGCATGAGCTGGGGCTAAATATTGTCAGAACTTCGCATTATCCGCAGTCCAAACATTTTCTTAATCGATGTGATGAAATCGGATTGTTGGTTATGGAAGAGATACCGGGATGGCAATATATTGGAGATGAAGAGTGGAAGGAAGTTTCCAAAAACAATGTCACGGAAATGATCAAAAGGGATTGGAATCATCCCTCCATTATTTTGTGGGGGGTGCGAATCAATGAATCGCAGGATGACCATGACTTTTATCAGGCAACTAATAGGTTGGCTCGGCGCACCGATCCGTCAAGGCAGACTGGCGGTGTCAGGTGTTTGAATAACAGCGAGCTGCTTGAAGATGTGTATACGATGAACGATTTTATTCATGAAGGCGGTGAAGTTGTATTACGAGATCAGAGAGAGATCACAGGTCGTGCAGAATATGTTCCCTACTTGGTTGCCGAATACAATGGGCATATGTATCCGACCAAACGATTCGACAGTGAAGAAAGACAGATGGAGCATAGCTTAAGGCATTTACGAGTCATAAATGCAGCAGCAATGGATAATTATAACAGCGGCGCGATAGGATGGTGTGCCTTCGACTATAATACGCACAAAGATTTTGGCTCGGGAGACCATATTTGTCACCATGGCGTTATGGACATGTTCAGAATACCAAAATTCGCAGCCTACGCTTACAAGAGTCAAATCGAGCCGCAAAAGGAAGTTGTACTGGAGCCTGTGACTGTTTTTGCTAGGGGGGAAAGGTGTATCGGAGGGGTAACGCCGCTCGTAGTTATGACAAATTGTGACTATGTTGATTTCCTATACGGCGGTGATATCGTAGGGAGGTACTATCCTGCGAAAGACCTTTATCCAGGCTTAGATCACCCTCCGGTGATGATTCATGAGATGCAAGGAGAATGGGGGATGGCGTGGATGAGCGGAGAGCTCATCGGTTATCTCGATGGAAAGGAAGCAGCGCGCAGGACGTTTAGCGAAGCGCCAGTAGCTTCCAAGCTTTTCGCCTTGGCGGACGATACGGCTCTTTCTGCCGGAGATATGGATGCAACAAGAATCGTATTCAAGATGGTCGATCAGGAAAATAATTTGATTCCGTATATCAATGAAACTGTAAAAGTACGATTAACCGGGGACGGGGAGATTATTGGCCCGGATGAAGTCAGCCTGATCGGCGGTTGTATAGCGATATGGGTAAAAACCAAGGGCATTCAAGGTGAAATTACAATTGCTGCATCTTGCTCCCGATTTTGTTCGGATGAGATTGTAATTAAAGTAGAATAAAGATCTGCGTAAATCGTAGCCTATACGGTCAGTAAATGCCGGATAACCGAAAGCCGTTTGCTTATATCGGCTCGCTTCAGCTAGTTAACAGGAGTTTGATTGATGCGCAGCCGCTTGTAATCCAAGCCCAGGAAGGGCAGATATGGAAAAGAGTAGGTTTCACTGGTATTGTCATCGAGTATCCCTAATTTTCACTTGCAAACAAAACATACAATAAAAAAACAGCAAAGGTTCTGCTTGGAGGCAGAACCTTTGCTGTTTTTTGGGGCTAAATAGAAGAAGGGATTTACGTTGTTTCGTGTTTACAACCTCAAAAAATCCGACAATACGGGCGAAGATTTGGAAGATTTGATCTCCATCGGGACGATCGGATTGATCAAAGCCATCGAATCCTTCTCGCCGAAAATAATTCCATTATGTAAATAATAGAACCTAGGTAATTGCATTTTCTTTCTTTATGGATCGCAGCAGAATTACGGATCATTGGTAGTTTATGTGGGAGCGCGTTATTAAGTAGTAAATGTACTATAAATGTGAGCGAAATTTTGTGGAGTGGGGGGGATTCTGCAAAGTGGTTTAGTTAGTCTAGTAAAAGTATAGTAAATCCAGTGGAAGCGCTTTATTTTTTGTTTGATAATAAGAGTATTACGAATCTGCACATTCTTCAATTATTTTTATAAATATGGGGGGAGGCCATCGGGAGATTGGTTTGACTGGAGTGCTGTAATCTGAATAACAGCTAATCAAATTGTTAAGAAAGCTGGATGGGCATCGAACGAATAGGACAGAAGATTAAATTAAATCGTGAAACAAGTAAGAATGACAATGTATGATATTGATGAACTTTGGAATTCAAAATGTCGTACCTAAGTAGTTGCGAATTTGCAAATAAATAATTTGAGGAGTGTTGGAATGTTAATAAAATGTAGAGCCTTTCTGGCAAGATTTCTAGTTTTTTCATTCATATTTTCTTTGGTCTTTCAATCCAACGTAATTCCGAGTTCATTAACAGCATCTGCAGCAGAACCTGCAGCAGGCCAATATACAATTAATGCAGGTCAGTTGATCATTACATTGGACAATACAGGACTTATTACCAGCTTAAAAAGTAAAATCGACAACAAGGAATATGTAGATAACTCTAAGCCGTCTCCACTTATTAAAATAGCGGTCGATGGTAAAAGCAGAACAGGCTTGAAACCGACTTCGTTATCCTACAATCCAGCAACTTCTACATATACTTTCGGTTTTGATCGGGGTATATCTATTGATATCAAGGTGGTTGTTAAAAACGCTTACGCGACATTTGAGGTTACGAAAGTACTACCTTCTACAGATAGTGTAGATTTGATCATGTGGGGACCAATTGCTAACACCATTTCCAAAACTGTTGGAGAGCTTGCTGGCGTGGCTTATGATGACAATTATGCAATTGGTCTTAAGATGCTAAATGTCAAAACAGTAGGCGGTTGGCCAAATGGATATGAAAGCATGGGTTATCCTGGCGGACCTGGCCCTGAAACAAGAGACTACCATGTAATTTCTGCAACACACTCATATACAGGAAGTATTTTCCAAGCGTACACTTGGAATTATGCAAAGGATAGCTATAGAGATACGGGATATCCCGGAGTCAACTTAATGACTAATCAATTCACACCTGCAACAACGGATCCGATTGGCTCATTGATTGGCTCGAAAATAGCCTTGTATGGGTGCAGTACTCCTAATATTCTGGATACCATCGAAAAGGTTGTACTAGGAGAGGGGCTTCCACATAGGACCATGAATGGCGTGTGGGATAAGAAAGCACAAGAGACTTCTCAAAGTTGGTTTGTTTTTACCGATATGAGTACCTCAACTACTGCGAGTGTTGCAACTAGGGCGCAGTATGCTCAACGCGCCGGATTCAATTATATTTACGCTTTGGTTGGCGCGGGAGGTCCATGGGCTACCAATGGACATTATAATTTCAGATCGTCATTTGGCGGGGGTACGATTGCAGGAGTAAAAGCCCTGGCAGATACTGCTGCAACCTACGGGATTAAATTAGGAGTGCACACCTTATCTAACTTTGTTGATACAAGTGATGCCTATTTTACCCAACGTGACCCGCGATTGGCTTCAACGGGAAACGCACAGCTTACAAGAAATATTGCCGCAACCGATACAACTATTTATGTTAATGACAAATCTCCGTTTATACCAAATAGCTGGGGCGGTGGTGCAACCAGAATTGCCTTAATAAATAATGAATACATTACTTTTAGTTCTGCCAATATTTCGACTGTTACTGAAAATGTGGAGTATAGGATTACTGGTGTTTCACGCGGTCAATACTCAACAACCGCTTCTGCGTACAACACAGGCGCATCGGCACGCAGAATTCTTATTAATTCATATGGTGGAGCAATTGCCGGTGAGGGTCTGCTACAGGAAATCGCAGCTAAATTAGCAGATAACTATAACCAGACAGGGATTAGAGCAATGTCGTTCGATGGCTCTGAAAACCTCGTAGAGGCAGAGTATGGTGATATGAGTCTTACAAACATGATTTATGCCATGTATAATCACCTAGACAATCCAAATGACTTTATTAACGAAATAGCCCACATTAATTCCAACTTGTGGGATATTAATTCCAGAGTAAGTTGGGGCGAATCAAATACAAACCCTAACCTTATAGATGAATATTTGGCCTTTCAGAAACGAAACTTTATGCCGGGAATGATGGGATGGGTTTACCTAGGCAGTGTAGTTAATACCAAGCTAAGGCTTGAACAAACCCTCGGATATATGGCAGGTTGGAATGCTGGAGCAGGTTTTCAAACAACACAATCCTTTTTATCAAGCAACCCGACATTTATGGATGTAATCAAAGAGTGGGAAGCTGCGAGAAATAAAGGAGCATTCACAGAAGCTCAAAAGACATTATTGCGTGATCGATCTGCATATTGGACATTAAATGTTGTTACTCCAGGCTCCAAATGGTCCTTGCAGAAACTTAGCTCCACAGGAACTCCGGTTGGTTCGCCAATGGATGTATACGTAGGAAGTGAAGGCGCGGTTACACCCGCCGTTGTAAGTATTACACCAGCAGACAATTCAATCAATCTGCCCATCAGTACAAGCCAAATTGTTGTTAACTTCAATACCTCAATGGATCCAACTAAAGGAACATTGTCGCTTAATGGTACTTCTGTTCATTCAACGCCAACGTGGTCTAATTCTAATAAAACGGCAACATTTGATATTAGTTCCGTCCAGCTTATTAACGATATGGGGTATGACGTTCAGCTTCAAAATTTCACCAATTTCGCCGGTCTATCCTTGCCAACCACTAGTAGCAAGTTTTTCACAATTCCGCTTTCCGATTTAGGCGTGTTCCTGAATGTTAGTGCAGCAACGCTTCTTTACGGATCATCTCCTTTATTTGCAGCACCGCCTGCAAGTGCAAGTTCAATTCAACTCAGGGCTAATATTTTACCTGCAAGTATAACCGACCAGACTGTAACATGGACGTCTACCAACACAGCAGTTGCAACTGTAACTGCAGACGGACTTGTAACTGCAACAGGTGTGGGTACGGCTACTATTCGTGCAGTTTCAAATGCACGACCTAGTTTTACTAGAAATTGTATAATAACCGTTATTGGGAACAATCTTGCAAAAAACTCTACACCAACTGTTATGCAAAACACAAGTTACATATCTGACACAAATATGACCGCGACTCCCTCACATCCTGATTGGTTATTCACGAATGCTGTTGAAGATTCTAAGGTCAGTGGTAAGTTTCATGCAGCCTGGACAACGGCCTCATATAATGGTCCTGCCTATATGCAGCTTGACCTTGGTAGTTCCAAAGCTATTGGCTCTGTTGGTTTTAACGTACGTTCCGATGGTACTCCTGGAAGAGCAACTGGGCTTGTCATCATGGTATCTAACGACCCTACATTCCAGAGTGTAAATACAACAGTCGTCTATAATGGTTTGCATAATTCTAATTCGAATGGCGAGTTATATGAACAAGCTGCAATTAATGCAAACCAAGGTTACACCAATTTTCCAATACCATTCGTTTCAACGGATCCCTATACGCAGAGCCCGGCTGATGGCTCACTACTCATGTATCCTCTCACAACTCCTACGAATGCACGTTACGTAAGAGTCTGGAGTACTGGTTATGTTGGTTTGTGGCCAAGTAGTGGCGTGTTTTGGCAGGAAATTGGCGTATCTCCTGCGTCGTATTCGGTAACATTTGACCCGAAAAATGGCAATGCGCTGACTACTCAGCCTGTATCTGGTAACCCTACTGTCGCTAAACCTGCGAACCCGACAAAGCAAGGTTTTGCTTTTAAAGGTTGGGAGGATGCTTCAGGCAATTTATTTGATTTCAACTCTCCAATTACTGCAAATATTACACTGAATGCTAGGTGGGGAACTATAAATGCTACCGGAATAACGCCGCCGACAGCAATTGTTGGATTAGCTAATGGAGTACCCAAGACATCCGTTGGACTCGGCCTACCAACATCTGTCGTTTTGAAAACAGATGATCAAGATATGCTGGCTGACGTAGTCTGGGATGTAGCTGGTTCAAGCTATGATCCCACGAGCAAGAATGCCCAGAATGTTACAGTTAACGGAACGGTAACATTGCCTGTAGGTGTTAGTGCAAACGGTGTATCGCTTACAACATCTATTCAGGTAAACATAAATAAAGAACTTACACTTGTGAGTATACCAGTAGCGACACCTGTTTTAGGTTTGACAAACGGTTTAAATAATGCAATGGTAGCATCATTCTTGCCAGGCAATGTAACGCTGAAAACAAATGATGTTGACTTTTATGGAGATGTAACATGGGATGTAGATCATTTATCCTATAGCCCGTCTAATAAAGATGAACAAACGTTTACGGTAAATGGAACGGTTACATTACCAAATATAGTGAAAAACAGCAACAGCGTGCCGCTCACAGCAAGCGTACAAGTAACTGTAAATGGAGAACCAAAGGTTATTACAGGAATCATAAACCCTGCAACAATAGAAGGGTTAACAAACGGTATATCCGCGCAAAATGTATCACAACTCTTGCCAGCAACTGTAACGATAGTTACAGAAAGCGGAAATATACCTGCCAACGTAACATGGAGTGTAATACCAGCAAGCTATGATCTGACAGTAAAGACAGCACAGACCTTTACAGTAAACGGAACAGTAACATTGCCTAACGGAGTTGTAAATCCGAACAACGTGGCACTGACAACAAGTATTAATGTAACTGTTTTGGCGGCAATTCCAGCAGAACCAAGTGTTGTGGGAATAACAGCACCAGCCTCCATCACTGGGGTTGCAAACGGAACTGCAAAGACAGCAGCAGATCTTAGCTTGCCAGCAACCGTCCAACTAGTAACTGATACGGCGGGAAGCCTGAATGCCAGTGTGACTTGGGATGTGTATGCATCATCCTATGATCCGTCCTCACCAGCAGGGCAGACGTTCACAGTGAACGGAACAGTAACTTTGCCTGACGGAGTTGCAAATCCGAACAACGTAGCACTGATAACAAGCATCGGCGTGACGGTATTACCAGCACCAGTATCAGTATCGCCTCAGGTTACCCTAACGAATCCACAGCAGGTAATCGCTGGAGAAGAAATGGATTTGACGATGGGACTGAGTAACCTGACTCAAACTGAATTCCAGCTTATTAATGCGCAAGAGTTGACGCTTCATTATGATGCGGTGAATATGCAGTTGGGTTCGGTGACCTCACTTGTTTACGGGTTGAAAGTCATCGACCAAAAAGAGACAGTGCCCGGACATGTTCAGATTGTTCTGGCAAGCGAAATCGCTGAAGGCGTTGCTCTCCAAGGAAATGTACTGAAGTTTAGCTTTACAGCCAAAGCTGTAACGCAAGTGACGAATGCAGCCTTTGGTGTAAGCAGTTTTGCAATCGCCAACGGTCAAGGCAACGAATTACACATTAACGGAGCCACTTCCAACACACAAATCATTTTACCAGTAGTAGCGGTGGATAAGACATCGCTGAATGCCTTAATTACAAGTACGCAAACTAAGCATAATGCTGCAGGAGAAGGAAATATGGACGGTCTGTATGTATCAGGATCCAAAGCCATTCTTCAGGCGGCCATCAGTGCAGCGAGTATGATAGCTAATAATCCGACTGCAACTCAGGTTCAGGTGGATCAGGCAGCAGTTGCACTTGCGGCGGCGGTTCAGGCATTTGACAACAAAAAAATAATAGCAGATGTCAATGGAAAAGACGGTGTAACCATTGGGGACTTGGCTATGGTTTCGGCAAGCTATGGCAAGCAACCAGGTCAAAGCGCTTGGAATGCCAAAGCGGATGTCAATCATGACGGTAAGGTTGATATTATCGACTTAGCCATCGTAGCCAAAGCTATGTTGCAGTAAAACGATCCATGATAACGAGGGGAGAACTCAGGTTCTCCCCCTTATCCAATTATGCTCGTCTGGCAAGGTAATGAGAAAGGATGACTTATCCGATGAAGAAAACACTGCTCGCATTTATGCTGGCATTCCTTTTAATTGTGACTACATTCCCCCAAAATGTCATTCATGCAGACGCAGGCCCGCAGTTTCTATTGACCATCTCTAACGCAAGCCTTGCGGCAGGTGACAGCTTTCAAGTAACGGTGAATGGGAAGCAGTTAAGAGATATGTATGCGTATGAGGTTAATCTGACATACGATGCTAGCAAGATCAGGTTTATAAGCGGTGACAGCCAAAGCAACGGCTATGCTATAAAACCTATTGTTGACGGGAACAACATTCAAATTGCACATACGCAATTTGGAAATACGCCTGGTCAAAACGGCAACGCGAAATTGGCCGAATTAACCTTTAGTGCATTGGTTGAAGGAACTTCCGATATTGTGCTGAAAAGCGTGAAATTGGTGAATTCACAGCTAGATGCTGACCATATTTCAGTCAATGGGAAAGTATCAGCCCATATACAGCCTACAAGCTCTACGGGAGGCGGCAAAGGCGAAACGAAATCAGAGTCGATCATCCTCAAACCTGAAGTGAAGGTTCACGCTGCTTCTAAAGTTGCAATGTCCACCGTTGATACTGCTGCATGGGAACAAGCTCAAAAACAAGCCGAATCTGATCCAAGTGGTAAAGGAACAATCAGCCTTGAAATTCCGCAAACAGCTGATGCAACGACTTATATGCAACAGATACCTTCAAATTTAATGTCAAGCGATAAGAAACAATATCAAATTGAAATCAAGACACCTATCGCCACTATTGTTATTCCCAGCAATATGTTCCGAGAAGGTGATTTGACTAACAGCCAAACTGAGCTTCTTATCGCTCGAGCAGATACTAGCAAGCTAGATCCAAGCGTACAGAATAAAGTCGGATCTCATCCGGTCATTGAGCTCACCGTTCAATCCGGCGGTCAAACCATTGCCTTCAATAACCCGAAAGCCCCTATCATCGTGAGCATACCTTATTCTCCTACTATGGAGGAACAGAAACATCCAGAGCATATCGTCATCTGGTATATTGATGGACAAGGCAACATTCATACGGTACCGAACGGCAAGTATGATGCAGCCACAGGTCAAGTTACGTTCTCGACTACACACTTCAGCACATATGCGGTATCGTTCGTTCAAAAGTCATTTGGTGATATCACTTCCGTGGACTGGGCCAAACATGCTATTGAAGTTTTGGCATCCAAAGGAATTATTAATGGTACAACAGACAGCGAATTTAGTCCGTTGCAACAAGTGACCCGAGCCGATTTCCTATTGCTGTTATTGCGTACGCTTCATTTGCAAGGGCCTTTTGGCGATCGATTTGCAGATGTTAACGAGGGCGAGTATTATGACGAAGCAGTAAGAACTGCCAGAGGCTTAGGAATTGCGGATGGAAGTGGAAATAACCTGTTCCAACCTGAGGCTTCCATTACAAGAGAGGATATGATGGTGCTGACGGAAAAGGCGCTTAGAATAAGCGGTAAGCTGGCAAGCGGCGCTTCCGCTGCCGAACTTGGCGCATTTACAGATACTCCGGAAATTTCAAATTACGCTGCAATTAGTATCGCTACCCTTGTCAAGTCAGGGTTAATCCACGGCTACGATAACAAACTTTACCCGCAAGGTACAACGACTCGTGCGGAAGCGGCGCAATTCATGTATAACATTTATAACTATTAAAACCAAATGAATAATACGGAAGAACGGAAATAGGGATCCTATCTGAACATTAATGTTTTGAAAATGTGAAATAGTCGACCTGCTGAAACATCGTCAAGCACACATAAAGGAACTAGAATCCATTTTCTCTTTCTTGGACGAAGTCCACATTCACGGAAAGGTAAAATGGAGACTCAGGGCCTTTTTTTGCTTCGTGGAACAATGGCAAAAAACGGCTCGAAAAAAGTTTAGAATCGGCGTATGAGCTGTTGTGTGAGTAGATCTCATCCCTGCTGCCTATATCCATTCCTATGTCATCGGTCGTACCAATTCCTAGCATTTTATTTCTATCGGCTGATTTTATATTGACTTTAAGTGTATTTTTCTATTGAAACGCAATTTTACTATCTAAATCTTTATTTTGTCACCCTATTTATATAACTTCCAGCTAGTTAGAATTAAATTTAATGGCACCTCTTTAATAATGTAAATTCTTTCCTACCCCCAGTCTAGGTTATGAGCATTTTAAAGTTAGAAACCTAGCCATTTGTTTGATTAGGACAACATGGTAATCCTCGGCGCACACGTCAGCAAGTCAGGTGTAAATAAACTACATTCGCAGAAAAGGAGGCACATTGTGATCAAGCGATTATACAGTCGTTATTTAGGCCGTTTTATTTTCCGTAGGTTGAACTTGGGTATCGGGATTTCTCTTCTAGTTGTGTTTATGATGCTAGGTTATTTGACCGATAACAGTTTTTATCGGCTTCTTGAACAAAGAGAGCAGGAACTCCTGGATATACGCACCGAAAATCTGAATCTTCATCTAACTGACATGATTGACCGGTTTAAAAGGGAAACGGTGTCCATTTACAAAGATCCGACTACTTCTCAATCTATTGCAACAAACGAATACTTCCTATCGGGCAAGGCCCATGCAACCGATGACGAACGCGAGCAGCTCTTGGAAAAAAATTATTTTAGCTTAATCATATCCTTGATGCTCAATCGTAATCCAGAAGCGATCTCCTTTCTTTTTTATCGAAATGAAGATCAGAAAGTATTTGGACAAACTCATCAGCAGCAATTGCAGATCAATACTTCATTCGATTTTCCCTCATTTTTCAATGCTCTTCCGAGAGATTACAATTTTCCTTATATAGGAAACGTTAATGGATTGCTAAATTCTTCTACACCCATGATTTATTTCGCCAATCCTGTCTATGACCTGCTAAGCATCCATCCGAATAAAGTTCACGGTTTCTTTCTGATGATCATCGACCCCAGGGTTCTATTGGACGTGTTTAACTCGCAGGAAAATTCAGAAAGCCAGCTGATTATCAATCAAGATGGAAAACCTTTGCTCGAAGCCTCTTCAAAAGGCTCCGCCTCCTCCATCAATATAAGAGACGATTTATGGAGCCGGATTTCTTTAGAGCAATACAATCTTGAAATTATTGGGGTTAAAAGTAAAACAACCATTCAATCCAAACTGAATAGCATTACCCTAATTATCAGTTTGATTCTCGTCATAACCTGGTCCATTTGTTTAGTATTAATCTTCAGCATTCAAGCTATTGTTGTAAAGCGTCTCAAGCTTATGACGCAGCACTTTAAAAAAGTGCAAACTAATCCTTTTAGCGAGCCCATGCCAGTTCAGGGTGAAGATGAAATTAGTGAGTTAATCGTAAGATTTAACGGTATGACAGAGAATCTTAAGCAATATATCAATCGCGTGTATATAACCGACATTCAGAAACGAAACGCCGAATATGTTGCGTTGAAAATGCAGATCAATCCGCACTTTTTGTTTAATACATTGGAATCTTTGCGTATGCAGGCGGTGGCGGGCGGACAACGAATTCTTGCAGAAAAACTGTATTTCTTGGGGAAGTTGTTTCGTTGGATGTTGAAGCAAAACGATGATATCATACCCATACAAGAAGAGCTGCAGTATATGGAATACTATCTGGATCTGTTCAATATGGGGAAATCTAATGTGATCCGGTTAGAGATCCACTCAGAGCTCGATCTTAATGAATATTATATGCTCAAATTCAGCTTACAACCGATCATAGAAAACGCCATTTTGCACGGCGAACTGGAGAATCAGGATGATCCAACGATCTCAGTCCATATAACACTAGAGTACGAAATTTTGTCGATTGAAATCCATGACAACGGGATTGGAATTTCACCGGACAGAATGGCTAAGCTCATCCATACGTTAGAATCTCCTAATTATTTGCCGGAGAAGCATCTCGGTTTGAAAAATATTCACGAGCGTATTAAAAACTATTTCGGAGATGAATACGGGCTTTATATCTTCATGAATGGTTCTGATCAAACAGAAGGTTTTTGCTTGCATATGAAAATTCCTATTAACTACAACAAGGTTGGGGTGAGTGAGCATGAGCAAACTACTTATCGTAGATGACGATAGATTTATACGCGAAGGTTTATTGCATTTGATTGATTGGGATGACTTAGGGATCGAAATTGTCGGTATTGCGGAAGGAGGATACCAGGCTCTGAAGCTTGTTGAGGAGTTCCATCCACAAATCGTTTTAACCGATATTCGAATGCCTAAGGGAGACGGATTGGAGTTAATCGAACAGATCCGCCAAAAAGGATGGGATACGCAAATTATTGTCTTAAGTGGTTATAATGATTACTCTTATGTCCGTCAAGCCATGAAATTCCATGTAGAGGATTATTTACTGAAGCCCGTAGATGCAAATGAATTAACTAGCATTATCAAAAATTGCTGTGACCGGAAGCGCGAGCAATGGAGAATCGAACAATTGAAACGGGAGTCATTCCAACTCTTGCGTGAAAACATCCTTCTGCGTTGGATGGAAAATCGTATCGATTCGGATCAACTCAGGGAGAAGCTCTCTTTTCTCGACATGGACATGCGGAAATATGATCTGTTTCAAGTTTCTGTTATTACTTGGATTGATTGGAATGAAAAAGAATTATCGCAAGGCGAGCAGCAATTTCGTTCATTTGCCATCATTAACAGCGTAAACGAGGCGCTTCAAGAGGAAGGCAAGGGAATCGCTTTTCCAAATCAAAATAGGGAGATCATTTGTCTTCTAACTGGAAAAAGTCAAGCTTACCTTGATGCCGAAACATTCGCCAAGGAAAATTTGCAATGGATGCAGATGATTGCGAACCGCTACGCGATCGTACTGAAAACACCATGGTTCTGCACGTTTGGGAGTGTATCTTCCCAAATGCAATCGGTACATGCTTCTTACCGTGATGCATTGCACCTCCAAAATTATATCCATTTAACTAACGGACCGATATGCGTCGACAGCACATACATCATGAAACAACATCAAATTGCTTCATTTAGTTTGGATAACCGCGAACTCCTCGTCGCTGCTTTAGTTTCCGGTGAACGTAATCTATGGGTCGAGGCTGTTGGCCGGGACTTTCAATGGGCCATCAATCAAACCGATTCATTGTCAGCTGCCAAATATGCTGCTGCTGAATGGATTGTGATGATCAAGATGGCCATAAACCAGAAGAAGTTACCTCTACACGAATTTTTTGCTGAGAGCCAGACCCTGAAGAACCTCTACGGCAGGAATGACATTGGCGAAATTCGCAGCGATTTATTGCATTTATTGAATGAACTTGAAAATATTATAATCAGAAACGAGTCCAAGAAAAAAAATCCTATTATTGAGCAAGTCAAGAATTACCTTCAATTGCATTATGCGGAGGAGCAGTCTTTGCAAACTCTTGGTACACGCTTTAATGTAAATAATATTTACTTGGGTCGCTTGTTCAAAGAAGAAACAGGTGAATACTTTAGTGATCATATAACACAAATCCGCTTTGACAAAGCAAAGGAACTACTAGTATCGACAACACTCAACGCATCGGAAATCTCGTTGCGGGTCGGTTATCTAGATTCCAATTACTTTTTCCGGAAATTCAAGCAGGCAACCGGCCTTTCCCCTACCGAGTACCGTAATCTACATGCAAAGGTTGGAGAAATTGCCAATTGAAGAATGGATTCGTTTTCCGACACGGGAACGCCATTAGCTGCAAGCAGCATAGATTGGCTGAGATAATAAACCTCCTCTGAGCGAATAAGTACATTCGGTTCAGGGAGGTTCTTTGCTATTCATTCTCTTTCGACAATACTCGCAGCATTCCCTATTCTGAAAAAAGTGGTTTAATTAGTCTAGTAAAAGTATGGTTATTCCTGTGGAAGCGTTTTAGTATTTGTTTAATAATAAAAGAGTAGAATAAATTTGAAAGATGAATGAAGGGGGAAGTTAAATTTGAAAAAGATGTTAGTTGTAATCTCATCAGTTGCCATTGCTGCCAGTCTCTCTGCATGTGGTAGCGGCCAAAAGACTGTCGAAAGCCCGAGTGGAAGCAGTACGGAAAAACCTGCAGCTACAGTTAAGAATGCGGAAATTGTGTTTCAATCATGGATTACTCCAAATTTGACTGCTGATTATTATGATGGTTTGATCAAAAAGTTTGAATCGGCAAATCCAAACATAAAAGTAAAGCGCATTCAACCTCCTGGAAATGAAGGTAGTGCGGATAATTACTTGAAGACACTGCTTGCTTCAGGCGATTTTCCGGACGTTGTTCAGAATGCGACGTTCAAGCTCTTCGTCGATGCCGACGCATTGGCGGAAATTCCAATTGATGACGATATCAAACAAGTCAAAAACTACGAAGCTGATTTCATTAATGGTAAATTATACCAAATTACTTCGGCAGGGAGCCAGCCGCAATCGCTTATTTTCTACAACAAAAAGCTGTTTGCCAATGCGGGTATAACAGCACTGCCTAAAACTTGGGCTGATCTTGAAGATGTATCCGCTAAGCTGAAGGATAAGGGCATTACTCCGCTCTTAACGGCAGGAGATTGGACATCCGGGTATACATTCACGTCCCTGACTTCACCGACCATGTTCCTGCAAAAAAAGGCTTGGTATACGGATCGCTTCGCGGACAAAGCGAAGTTTACGGATACGGACTGGTTGGAAGCAGCTAACTATTTTAATGGCCTTGTTCAAAAAGGTTACTTCAACAAAGGCGCATTAAGCATCGATTATGCTGCTGTGGAACAGGAATTCTTAAAGGGCAATGGCGCCATGTATCCGATGGGTATCTGGTTCACTGCTTCGGAATCGAAAGCAAAGAAGGACTTTGAAGTAGGCGTATTCCCGGCACCGACGAAGGACGGAACACAAAATATCCTCGGTTATGAAAACGGAGGTGGCGTGGGGATCTCGAAGAAAAGCAAAAATCCGGAGGCCGCTCTTAAATTTGCTAAATTCTTGATGCTCGATCGGGAATCCAACAAAATATTATTGCAAACCGATGGACTGTTCTCTACGATGAAAAATCCTGTTATGTGGGATATGAGTCCGCTTCAGAAAGAAGTATCTGATCTACTGCAAAAAAATCCTACAATGAATGGGTATTATGCCGGAAAAGTTGGAAGTGTGCCTGTATCTGGAATTCAGGATCAATATAACAAAGTAGCGCAAAACATCCTGTTAGGAAAAGCCGAAGTGAAGAAAGAAATGCAATCGCTCGATGATTACTGGGATAAAAACAAAAAATAAACGAATTAAAATGATGAACAATGAATAACAAAGGCAAACTTGTGTCTTTGTTATTCACCTAAAGGTGGTAAGATCGATGGAAAAGCGGGACTTTTGGGTAAGTACGGTTATGTTCTCTCCTGGTTTTATTATTTACTGTTGTTTCTTACTGGTTCCGATCATTTTATGTTTCTACTATTCCTTATTCGATTGGAACGGGATCAACCCGACGTATCATTTTGTGGGGATGAAAAATTTTCTTGAGGCGTTCCAAGATAAAACATTTCTCCGGGCGATCGGAGTAACACTGTTTATGACGGTTGTCACGACGTTTTTCGTCAATGTATTAGGGATATTTTTCGCTGTACTGCTGAATAAGAAGGGGAAAATGACGAACTTTTACCGTTCGGTCTTTTTTTTCCCGCTCTTGATGAGCTCGGTTGCAGTAGGCTTTATTTGGAAGAGTATTCTGAGCTATAACGGACTTCTGAATAATTTGTTTGTACACTTTGGGTGGGGGAAAATTGAGTTTTTAGGTGATCCCAATCTAGCTGTGCTGTCAGTTACGTTCCTGGCCATTTGGCAATCTACCGGCTTTGTCATCGTGATCTATTTGGCAGGTCTGCAGACGATACCTGGGGAGCTCTTTGATGCGGCGAATATGGACGGTGCATCAAGGTGGCAACAATTTCGCAATGTAACATTTCCGCTGCTGGCGCCCGCGATTACAACTAGTATCGTATTTAATTTTACTGGGATGATGCGCGAATATGACCGGGTTGCGGTAATGACATATGGCGGACCGGCTGGTGCAACGGAAACGATCGCGTATCAGGTCGTCAGGGTCGGTTTTAGTGCCAATCGATTGAGCTATGCTTCCAGTTTAGCCGTATATATGTTGATTATTGTTGGCGTGTTGGCTGTTACGTTGACGATTCAACTAAGGAAAAGAGAGGAACAGATTATATGACGAGTCGTAGATTTGAAATGACCCGCCACTCGCTGTTGTTATTTCTATCCATTTTTCTATTGGTGCCGTTTTATATTGCGGTGGTCAATGCATTTAAAACTAGAGAGGATATTCTTAGTAACCCGTTGGCATTTCCCGTTTACAGGCTTACATTCGATAACTTTGTCCGTTCGGCGGTAACGCCTTCATTTAATATATTTAAAGCGTACGGGACGTCTATCTTAATAACATCGGTTTCCGTATTTATGATTATTCTATTCTGCTCCATGATGTCTTTTGTTATTGCCAGAAACAATCACCCATTTTTTTCATTGACTTATTTGGTATTGTTATCAGGGCTAATGGTTCCTGCGCAGGTTATTTTAATCCCTACTGTCAAGGTACTGAGCGCGTTTGGGCTAATGTTCACTCCGCAGGGGCTGATTCTCTACAATATCGGGTTTTATGTGCCATTTACCGTGTTCACCTATGTCGGCTATATACGTACCATCTCAACAGAGCTTGACGAATCGGCGAAGATGGATGGAGCAGGTAAAATAACGATCTTTTGGCGCATTATCTTTCCGCTCATTCGTCCATCAACGGCTACTATAGTCATTTTCCTTTACTTATGGATTTGGAATGACTTTGTTAATCCGACAATAATATTAGGTTCCACCAAAGGTTACACCGTGACTACGGGCATATTCCGTGCGGTTGGTCAGTACAGTACGAATTGGGAAGATATTTTTGCACTCGTTGTCATGGCGTCTCTTCCTGTATTTCTTTTGTATTTGTTCTTGCAAAGACAATTTATTTCCGGGCTGACGGAAGGGTCGCTCAAGGGTTAATGGAGTCATCAACGCCACAGTACATTTGAAACTTATTGATTGGGGCGCTTACGAAGAAAAAATGAAAGTCACCATGGCCTCTGGCGAACCCTATGATCTCGTATGGACAGCGGCGGGCTTCAACAATTACTTTCAAAATGTGGCGAATGGCGCTTATGCACCGTTGGATGATTTGATTGCCAAATATCCTGACATGAAGAAAGGTATTCCGGACCAGGCATGGAAGCTACAGGCAGAATGTCCGGCTTCAATCCTGAAACGCAGTCTTACGATTTCCAATTCGTAAAGCCGCTGCTTACAACCGATAAAGCTGCAGCGACAATGACAAAATTATTGCTGAAAAGCAAAAGCAACTAGATGCTTGGAAAGCGACAAATAAATAAGCTGGTTAAAATAACTGAGAGCTCCCTAATGTTCTATTCATAGGACATACTTTGGGAGTTCTCTTCTTGGAGCGAAGTTATATATCAAAGATCAATGACGTATTGCCAAGAGCCGTTAGAGACGCGGCTTGAAGGCGAGTGGTGGGCAAGTATGGAGGAAGTTTTTCACGTGGACTCCTAGCAAATATTCTAATACCGGAAAGTGATATAGTATGACACATATATATCTTATATATGTGTCATACTATATTTTTTTTATTTAAATCAAGTAAATGTGTCGTTTTAATTACAATTTAATATTATATATTGTGTATTATTTAATTTATTGATAATATTATGACACAATAAATATGAAATAAGAAAATATGTGTCGTTAAACTAAGGAGGCAAATAAGTGATGACAGAGAAACTAGTAGTATCATTTCAAGACGGAAATGCTTCAATGAAGAATTTACTGGGTGGAAAGGGCGCCAATCTCGCTGAGATGACACGTACCGGTCTGCCCGTGCCTCCTGGTTTCACGATTACGACGGAAGCATGTTTAGCTTTTTTTAAAATTGGCAATCGGATGTCAGAAGAACTTCTTGAACAAGTTACAGATGCTCTTAAGCAACTAGAGAAACAGAAAGGACAGACGTTCGGTGATCCCAATCATCCGCTTCTCGTTTCGGTACGATCAGGCTCCGTAACTTCGATGCCAGGTATGATGGATACGATTTTGAATCTTGGGCTCAATGATGAAACTGTTCAGGGCTTGGCAAAGCACACGAACAATGCAAAGTTTGCTTACGATTGCTACCGCCGTCTGATGCAAATGTTTGCGAATGTCGTCCTAGGCATTGAATCCTTCCATTTCGAGCAGCTGTTGCACCATATGAAAGTGAAAGAAGGTGTGCTGCAAGATCAAGAAGTTAGCGCTGAAGGCTGGAAGGCACTTATCGAAGACTATAAGCGATGTATTATGGCTAAGACAGGTCATGCTTTTCCGCAGCATGTCTACGAGCAGTTGAGAATGGCCGTTGAGGCCGTATTCAAATCATGGAACAACCCTAGAGCTCAAATTTACCGCAAGATTAATCGTATTCCTGATGATCAAGGAACAGCGGTTAATATACAGAGTATGGTATTTGGGAACATGGGCAGCAGCTGCGGCACTGGTGTTGTTTTCACACGAAACCCATCCACAGGTGAAAATGCTTTTTTTGGTGAATACCTCATCAATGCACAAGGGGAAGACGTGGTAGCAGGTGTAAGAACACCACTTGCTATTGCTGCACTGAAAAACGAAATGCCCGATATTTATGAGCAGTTATTCCAAGCCTCCAAGCAGTTGGAGATGCATTATAAGGATATGCAAGACATCGAGTTTACGGTGGAAAATACGAGGCTGTACCTGCTTCAGACTCGAAACGGAAAGCGCAACGCCCAGGCCGCGATGAAGATCGCAGTTGATTTGGTTCAAGAAGGCTTATTGACTAAGCAGGAAGCCGTGGGACGCATTGAAGTGTCACATCTAGATCAGTTGCTTCACAGAGGAATTGAAGAAACAGCAGTGAAAGATGTGTTGGCAAAAGGTCTTCCTGCATCACCGGGCGCAGCAGTCGGTCAACTTGTTTTCGACGCGGATACGGCTGCAGAATGGAGCCGTACAGGTAAGACGGTCATCCTAGCAAGATCGGAAACGACGCCGGAAGATATTCATGGCGTAATCGCTTCGGAAGGTGTGCTCACGAGCCGTGGTGGAATGACAAGCCATGCTGCTGTTGTAGCGAGGGGTATGGGAAAACCATGCGTTTGCGGATGCGAAGAAATTCGAATTGTGCATGATGAGAAACGAATGACAGTAGGCAACAGAGCTGTTGAAGAAGGTGATTGGATTACGTTGGACGGTGCAACCGGGCGCGTTATTATCGGCGCAGTGCCTTTACAGGAAGCTCGGATGACGGAGGAGCTTCTTGAGATACTGAAGTGGGCAGATGAGATCCGTTCGCTGAAAGTGTTCGCGAATGCAGACAACCCACATGATGCGAGAGTCGCCAGACAGCTAGGTGCAGAGGGGATCGGGCTTTGCCGTACGGAGCACATGTTTTTCTCGCAAACTCGGTTGCCTGTCGTCCAACGAATGATCCTGGCAGATGACAAGGCACAACGATTGCAAGCCCTTGCGCAGCTGATCCCGATGCAGCAGTCCGATTTTGAAGGGATGTTCGAAGAAATGGACGGTCTACCAGTGACGATTCGGTTACTAGATCCGCCTTTACATGAGTTTCTGCCTAACCTAGATGAGCTTCAGAAGATGCATGCACGACTCATTTATGAGGAGGGCAGCTCTGACTCGGAGAGAGAAGAGGTGGAGCACCTTCTTCGCAAAGTGCAAGCTCTTCACGAAGCAAACCCAATGCTTGGTCAGCGGGGCTGCCGATTAGGCATTGTATTCCCGGAGATTTATGACATGCAGATCGAGGCCATATTTCGTGCAGCATCCCGCTGTATTGAAAGAAACATCTGCGTAATTCCAGAAATCATGATTCCACTTGTCAGTCATGTTAGTGAGCTGAAATTATTAAGAGAGCTGGTTGATTCCGTAGCAGAGCAGGTGCTGGGTAAAGATAAGCTTCAAGATTGTCCATATAAGGTCGGGACCATGATTGAAGTGCCTCGCGCTGCACTTACTGCACACCAAATTGCTGCTTATGCGGATTTCTTCTCATTTGGAACGAATGATTTGACGCAAATGACTTTCGGGTACAGCCGTGATGATGCTGAAGGCAAATTTCTAACCCATTATGTCGATCAGAAGCTGCTTCCTCATAATCCGTTTCAGGTACTCGACACGGAAGGCGTCGGACAACTGATTGAATTGGCAGTGAATAAAGGGCGGCTTGTTAAACCGTCACTCAAAACGGGTATATGCGGAGAGCATGGTGGAGACAAGGAGTCGATTTTCTTTTGCCATCTTACTGGTTTGGATTATGTGAGTTGTTCCCCTTACCGAATTCCGCTTGCGCGAATAGCAGCTGCACAAGCCTTCATTCACCATGGATCTCCTGAGGAACGCATGGAATCTTTGGCTGTTCGAAACAGTTAATCGGGAGGTATTCACAGTGGAGAACAAGGTTCATACCATTTTTGTCTGTTCGGATTCGGTTGGGGAAACAGCTAACAATGTTGTTCAAGCTACAATACGTCAGTTTAATGTCAGTCAAGTTAGTATTAGACGCTATGCTTCCATGCGATCAGAGGAAGATATTCACAATATGATGGAGGAAGCATCTCGGCAAGGCGGATTTGTAGTCTACACGCTGGTGCTTCCGGAATTAAGAGAAATGATACGTCAAGAAGCCTTTCGCTTGAATGTGACAAGTATAGACATCCTTGGCCCTGTCATGCAAGCTTTTATGGATACCTTTAACGACTCTCCCAAGAGGAAAGCCGGCTTGCTGCATCAAATGGACGAGGATTACTATAAACGGGTTGAAGCGATCGAGTTTGCTGTTAAATGTGATGATGGGAAAGACACGAGTGCCTTCAAACAAGCACATATAGTTCTTCTAGGGGTTTCTAGGACTTCGAAAACACCGTTAAGTATTTATTTGGCGCATAAAGGTTATAAAGTAGCCAACTATCCATTAGTGCCGGAAGTAAAGCTGCCGCAAGACTTGTTTACGCTTGAAAAACACAAAATGATCGGCTTGACGATGAGCGCTGAGCAGCTTGTTAAGATTCGTACTGAACGGCTGAAAGCAGTAGGACTGCCATTTGGCGCTAAATATTCGGCGTTGGAACGAGTGGCGGAAGAGCTGGAGTATGCATATGGGCTATATAAGCAGCTCGGATGCATGGTGATCGATGTCACTGAAAAAGCAATAGAGGAAACGGCTGGTATCATACTGGACGCCCGAATTTGAAACGCTGCCTTCCTCCTTGAGAGGAGGGCGTTTTTTTTATGTTAAAACAAGTGAAAGAGCAATCCATGTGGATTTATGGAGCCTACATTATTTTCCCAAAAAATTCTTAAAAAAAGTAAATAATGGATATATAAATGTCATGAATGGAGACTAGTTTGACCAATCGTACGGATTTTATAATAAAGTGGAGGAGGACAAGATGACGGCAGCGAGACTTATTACGCATTCTGGGGAATCATTTTAACCTCGATAAAAGCGTTTATCGTTTTTATTAATATTCATATTCATATTCATATTAAAGAGGAGAGTGTGATCATGAAAGCAAAGCAAAAGAAACGTGTAGCAGTCATTTTGGCCTCATTACTTTCCATGGGGGCGATAGTACCAACAGGTATCGTATATGCCGGTGGCGATACGCTACCCCCACGTGTCGGTGAACAAGGCTACAAGGGTAAAAACCAGCCGGTTTATCATGGTCACCGAAAACAAAATATCTTGGATTGGACTCCTGAAACAGACGAATTTTCTGAATTTATGAGAGCAAAAATACCGCTTCAGAATCGTAATGAAGCGTTTAAGCCCACGCAGGCAAACCCCCTATTGGATCAAGAAGTTCAATTCCTAAACTTGGCAGGCGACTACGGTATTGAATTTATGAATCCGACAGTGTCTAATGATCAATTTGCAAAATATCTATTCAACTTTTGGCAGTATGTGGATGTTCAAGCATCTTGGCATGGTGTAGTTACAAATCCGACGCCGGATTCGTTGTTCAATCCTGAGGCAGAGTGGTGGGAACATCAATTTGAGTTTGGCGTGTTAAATATTCCAAACCCGGCTTACACCAATGCCGCTCACAAGAACGGCGTTAAATCTATAGGTTGTATTTTCTTCCCGAGATCGGAGCATACGGAAGATTATATTTATAAAGATAGTAATGGAAGATTCCCTATGGTTGATAAATTAGTTGAAATGGCTAAATATTACGGCTTTGACGGGTACTTTGTGAATGCCGAAGAAGCACTGAATCCCAGCTTTATGCCCGTTTATCAAGAGTTCATTCGCGCACTGACATCTCAAGGTCTATATGTAAATGTGTACGCTTCCAATCGGTATGGTCAAACAAATCAAAGTACGTGGGGGCGAATTGACTACGCTAATAAAGATGCAACACAGTTTAGCAACTGGCTTAAAACGCCGGCAGATACGACTATTGCCGCCAATTCCTTGTATATGAATCCGGACCCGAGTAAAGCAATGGTAGACGGTTCGGTTGCAACCATGAAGGCATTAGGTTTAGACCCAAGAAAAACTGTATTTAATACACTTGAAGCAGGTCAAACTGGATTCAGCGGAACACGCGGGACAACATACAACACGTATGATGAAAATTTAGTCCCAAGAACAGGCATAGCTACTCTGGGCAATACAGGGGCCTATTATCATTTGGACGAACAACTCTTTGGTCATTCGGGTGCCAATAGGTATACTGAGAATAGACGCGCAGACCCTGATTATTACAAATATGTTGCCGCAAGAGAAAGAACATGGTGGTCAGGTGCTGCAGACGCTCCTACATATGAAGCGGGACATGGGACGCTTGCTTCAGCTGGCATGACACAGGATCAATTAAAGGCAGCTGTTCTAAACGCTACTCCGGACCCTGTCAAAACAGCCAATGATCCTAATCGTGGAAAACCAAACGAAGGTAAAAACTATAAGACATGGCCGGGTCTGGCAGCATTCATTTCTGAAAGATCCGTCATTGATGGTTCAAATTTCTATACGAATTTTAATACCGGACATGGCATGCAGTATTTTGTAGACGGTGAAGTTTCGAATGATCACCAATGGGCTAACATCAATATCCAGGATATTCTCCCAACATGGCAGTGGCGGATTGACACAGAAGGTACTCGATTAAAAGTGGATTTCGACTATGGCAAGAAATTTAGCGCGGCAGATGATTATACGCAGCTTGGCGGATATGATGGCGGCAGCTCGCTGGCAATCTTTGGTGATTTGGATGCAACGAACTTTATTTCTTTGTACAAAACAAAATTAGACATCAAAGCGGAATCAAAATTAAACATTACATTCAACAAACCATCCGTTACCGATGCAAGCAACGTTAAAGTCGGATTGATTTTTGAAGATGATCCAGCAAAAATCGAGTACGTTAATATTCCAAGCGGAGCAAATAAAACGACAAAAGGATGGGTTCAAAAAAATCTGGACTTGTCCCAATTTGAAGGTAAAACATTGGCAGCCTTCGGACTGTCTTTCACCCCAGAACAAGGAACGATTGAGGATTATCAATTTAACGTTGGTGAAATTAACATTACCGATGGTACAGTAGTTAAACCAGCCGCGCCGACAGACTTAAAAATCGATAAATCGTTTGATACGTCCGAAACGTATATTTCCTGGAATTTGGAAGATTACAGCAAAGTACAACAATACAATGTATATGCGGAATATGAGCATGGCAAAGAAATATTCTTAGGCGGAACCTATGATGACAGATTTTATATTAAGTCTTTATATGATCCGAAAGGTACTGTGAAAATCAAAGTTAAAGCTGTTGGGGCTGATGGAAGAGAAGGCAAAGCAGCAGTTGTAGAAAAAGATTTCTCGAATACTGTGAAAAATATTCAGACAGTGGAAAATGTCGGTTCTGTTGATGTAACTTGGGAAGCTCCGGCAGTTAAATACGTACAAGCAAAAGTAGACGTAACATTGAACTACTCCGTAACAAAAGATGTATATTCAACGACTGTGGCAAAAGGAACCAATGCAGTGAAAGTTGAAGTTCCAATTGTAGATGGAAGTGCATATACAGTTAGAATTTCATTGCTGGACGCCAAGGGTAACGTAGTTACTTATGCAGATGATACAGGCGTATTAAAAGATGATCATTCCGACGTTTATGTGGGAACAGCAGCATTATTTAAAGCAACTTTGACCAGCCCTACAAAACTTAAACTAACAGGACCGACTTCCAATGACTGGTGGCATTTGTATGCATGGCAGAACGGAAAACCGATCTCATTCGGTGGAAAACCATATGCTATTAGAGGCGTTGATGATCTAAGATCACTCCCCTTTGTAGGAAACACTGGTGTGATTGAGGTCGTATTGGAAGATTTCAACGGCAATAAGTCCGCACCTGTACAAGTTCCATATGGAAGTTTGGGCCAATAAGTTTTTAAGCTCGTCATCGATGCAATAAAGAAGGATTCAGATATAAGCCTTGGTTCTGGAAGACTATTTTCCAAAACCAAGGCTGTTCTGCTTCGCCTCGTTGAAAATAGTGAGCAGGAAGTAAAAAGAAGTGAATAGAAAGATGGGGCCTTTTCTTCTATACTAGCATCATATCATGCAAATTTATCCAGAAAAGGGTCGTTGTACAGGAAATCCTATCCATTTGTCGAATACAGAGACAAATCTATCTCATCGACATCAGGGAGGAATACAAGATTGAACTTGCAGAAGTGGGTAAAGCCAAACATTTTTTCGAAACTAATTCTTTCGTTTCTGGTTGTCCTCATTCCGATTTACGGCCTCAGTATCTATGCCATTCAATCTGCAGAAGAGAATGTTCGCGATCAGCTATCGCAATCTGTCGTTTCGAATGTGAACTTCTATATGAGTTCTTTTGAAAATGAGATGCAACGGATCATGCAATTAAATAAGGAACTAATATTCGATGACGATTTTCAAAAAATCCGTACGATAGCTGACGCAATGGATGATTATACACGAGCACAGACGATTTTAAGCGTAAAAAAGAAGCTGCAGTTGCTAAAAACATCTAGCTTATACGTGGAAAACGTAAAGGTGTATATTCCTTCACTTGATAGAGGCATCTTCGCCAATAATTATGAAAATGAATTCCCACAGGACGAACTGGAGGCGCTAATGGAGTCTGGCCGAGCAGGTTCGCCGCTCACCAATTGGAAAAATGGACTGTTTCTAAGTGATATGTATCCGAAGCCTTATCAGCAGAAGCTGCATCCGACGATTGCTCTCGGTGTTGATTTATCTACACCAAAACTGCAAAGCTCACTTCATCGAATTATTGATATGAATGGGGCCGGTGCTGCCTTGATTAATATCGGGCAAAATTGGTCGTTTTCGGATGGGAAAAGCGACTTTATCTTATCAAAACTGCGAGTCTTCCTCTCCGCTCAAGTACAGAAGGATAGCGTGAGCGATCAAGGCAGCTTAACGGTCAACGGAAAAAAGTACTCAATCACTTTCACATATTCGAAGCTATTGCAAACGTATTTAGCTGTTTATATTCCTGAAAGCCAACTGCTCGGCCCATTAGACAAGTATCGTAAAATTTTGTGGTTGCTGTCCATTCTTTCTTCCATTGTCGTTGTGATTTTCTCCTATTGGATTTATCGACTTATTCATCAACCTCTCAAGAGGCTCATCAGTTCGTTTCGGCAGGTAGAGCGAGGTAATTTGCAAGTCGAGATTCATCACAATTTTAACGATGAGTTTAAATATTTGTATGGCCAGTTCAACCAGATGGTTGCACAATTGAATCGGTTGATCGGAGAAGTGTATGAAGAGCGGATTTATTCGCAGCAAGCGGAGCTGAAGCAACTGCAGTCTCAAATCAATCCTCATTTTTTATATAATAGCTTTTTCATTTTGCAAGGGCTTATTCGGATGCGCGATTCTGAAACATCAGAAAAACTTATTCAGCATCTCGGAGAGTATTTCAAGTTCATTACACGAACAGGAGCGGACACAGTTACGCTAGAGCAGGAAGTAGGCCATTCGAAAGCGTACACCGAAATTCAAACGTTGCGATTTTGCAATTTAATAGAGGTGAAATGGGGAGAACTGCCGCGCTCGCACTGTCATATGCAAGTTCCTCGCCTCATTTTGCAACCCATCATTGAAAACGCCTATGTGCATGGATTAGAAGACAAAATAGCAGATGGCAAGCTGACGATACAGTTCCAGGTGGAGCAGGATTATTTGCGAGTAATTGTGGAGGACAACGGAGAGAACCTCTCAAATGAGCGGTTTATAGAGTTGAAGGAAATGCTGCAGTCACCCAAAATCTGCAAGGAGTCGACAGGACTGTTTAATGTTCATCGTCGCTTGCAATTAAGATATGGTGAAGCATCTGGTCTAATTGTTACAAGAGGAGCGTTAGGGGGCCTTCATGTTGAAATGAGGCTTCCATGCAAGGAGGATAACCGAGATGTATAGATTGTTAATCGTGGATAATGAACCGTTGATTGTCGAGAGCATTGTTGATTTATTCGAACGAACTGCCTTACCCGAATTGGAAGTACATTGCGCATATTCCTCTGTTGAGGCGCTGAAATGTCTGGAAAAGCTCAAGTTCGATATCGTGCTCTCGGATATACGGATGCCTGGCATGAGTGGAATTGAGCTCCATCACGAAATTATTAAATATTGGCCTTGGTGTAAAGTGATCTTTTTAACTGGATATAACGACTTCGAGTACATCCACATGGCGATACGTAATGGCAGTGTTGATTATTTATTGAAAACTGAAGGAAGCGATGCAATCGTTGAGGCGGTTCGGAAGGCGATGTCATCGTTGTCCGATGCTTTGGCCGTTGAGCAATTCATCTCAAAATCGAAACAGCAAATGCAAATGGTCACGCCGTTTTTGCAAAAGGAGTTGCTATGGGAGCTGTTGCAAGGGGATGCTCATGCCTATCGTTCCATGCAGCGAAGCTTCGAGGAAGTATATATGGAGCTGCGTCCGTCTGAGCCTGTAGTTGCCATGATCGGAAGAGTGGATAGCTGGAACGAGAGTGTGAGTTCCTTCGACAAGTCTCTATATTTATTTGCTATTCAAAATATCGCGAAAGAATATTTGTCATCAACGGTGCAGCTTTTTTCTTTTGACTTTGAGAAAAAGACGAAAATCATCTGGTTGATACAACCTAGCGTCAGCGAAACAAGTCTGTCCTCTGATGAGCTGTCCATGGTGCGCCAACGCACACTTGTGTTTAGCAAAGGCGCAGCGGAAATGATTCAAGGGGCCTGCAAAAACCTGTTGAAGCTGAGCCTTTCTTTGGCGGTCGGTACTGCTTTCAAAGAGTGGAGCCATATATCCGAACAATTCGAGCATTTGCAGATGCTGCTCAATCGAGGTCTAGGTCTTGGTCAGGAACTGATGCTGCTGGAACAAAATATGGGGGCATTGCCGGAAGCGTATGTCGAGCACGAACGAAGAAAGCAACTGAAAAAATTGAACGTACTGCACAGTGTGCTGGATAACGGACAGAAAGACCAGTTTATGGATGAATTCACCAGTGTAGTGAAAGCAGTAAGTGATGCTGCGCCGCAATTGAATTCGATTAGAGCCGAAATTTATTTCACGCTTGTTTCGATTTTTTTATCCTATATAAATCGGTTGGAAATTCAGAGTGAAATCGGGCTAGAAATCAATTTGGGCAAGTTGACGACGCTCGATTATCAGAACAATTGGAAAGAGCTCGTTGACTATTTTTACAAATTAGCCGAAGTGTTGTTCGAGCATAAGTTGACTGGGCAGGATAGCCAAGAACACGACGTGATTCGTAAGATACAGCGGTATGTTCAGCATAATTTATCGGGCGATTTGACGCTTAACCGAATTGGTGAAATAGTCGGGCACAATCCTTCATATTTGTCCCGATTGTATAAGCAGATCACAAATGAAGGGTTGTCAGAGTATATTATGTCGGCACGGCTTCAAAAAGCGAAAGAGCTTCTCGAAGAAAATAGGCTGAAAATTCACGAAGTATCGATCGCCGTCGGCTTTTTATCGGATCAGTCATTTTACCGTTTTTTTCGCAAAGCGACGAACAAGACGCCTCAAGAATATCGGGAAAGTGTTGCGATGTTAAGAAATGCGACTATAAAGTAAAGAAAGGACAATAGAAACATACATAAATTAATATTATTATAAATATATAACCAGTTATTCAATATATATCCAATAGGAGGGTTATAAAATGACAGTTAAAAAATTGTTCTCTCTATCAACCGTATGTTTAGTAAGCCTTTCACTGCTGGCAACCGCATGTTCAGAAGATGGAAAAAGCAATGATGCTTCGCAGCAATCGACAGACAGTAAAGTGTCAAGTACACCTGCAAGTGCGGCTGTAAATTATGATCCTCTGGGCAAATACGATCCACCGATTGAGGTACACTCCGTACGTATGGCACTGCCAAATGATCGCTTCGAGAATGGCGACACGAACCAAGCCAACGTGTGGACAAGAGAATATGAAAGCGCTCTCGGCGTCAAGCTCGTTTACGATTGGCTCGGTGATCCGAACGGTGATACCAATAAACTGGATATATCGATCGCTTCCAACCAAATACCGGATGTATTCGCTGCAACCGCGAAACAAATGAATCAATTGGTCGATGGGGGACAAATTCAGGATTTGACGGAGGTGTGGAACAAATACGCCTCGCCGGCACTGAAGGAATTGGCCAATCAAGATGGAGGATTGGCTCTGAAATCTGCTACATTCGACGGTAAATTAATGGCTATTCCTAAATTCGGAGGCAACATTACAAGTGCTGATATTTTATGGTTACGTACTGACTGGTTGGATAAGCTGAATCTGCAGCCGCCGAAAACGATGGATGATTTGTTGAAAATTGCTGAGGCGTTCGTGACGCAAGATCCGGACGGAAACAAGAAGAATGATACGTTCGGGTTAGCGGTCAGTAAGGAACTTAGCGGTTTGGCGGGATTTTTCAACGGATTCCACGCTTATCCGGGCATTTGGATTAAAGATGCTTCTGGAAAATTGACTAACGGAATCGTTGCTCCAGAAATGAAAACAGCACTATCCAAGATGCAAGAACTATACAAAAAAGGATTTATTGATCGGGAATTCGCTGTAAAAGACGGAGGCAAAGTTGTTGAGTCTATTTCGCAAAATAAAGTAGGCATTTATTATGGTCAGAATTGGTACTCCTATTGGCCATTTAACGATGCTAGAAAGCAGAATCCAGGCATGGAGTGGAAGCCGTACCCGATTGTGTCCGCGGACGCTAAAGCTGCGACTCCAGGAGTCGGATTCCCAATAGTTGAGTATGAAGTAGCGAAAAAAGGTTACAAAAATCCGGAAGTCATTGTAAAAATGCTGAATTTGTGGATGGAGCGCGCCTATGGAAAAACGGCCGACTGGAATAAATTCTCAGTTTCAGCGAAAGGAACAGAAATATTCCAATATCCGTTATTCCAAGCATTTGCGCCGAATAAAGACGTGCCAGACAACTATCTTGCCGTGAAAAACGCAACGTCTTCCGGGGATACCTCCAAGCTGAATCCAGAGCAAAAAGCGCTTTTTGAGAAAATAACGGCTTTTAAAAAGGGAGACGACTTGCAATGGGCTACTTACCGTCAAGCCGGTCCGACAGAATCCGCGTTCGAGGTGTTGGCGGGTTATAAGGATAAGTTGTTGACGACAGGTTACCTAGGAGCCAATACACCAACAATGGTCGAGAAGCAGGGTGTTTTGGATAAGTTGCAAAATGAAACGTTTACGAAAATTATTATGGGTGCTGCACCAGTAGACGAGTTTGATAAATTCGTTGAGCAATGGAAAAAATTAGGCGGCGATAAAATCACGCAAGAAGTCAATGCCGTGAGCGCAAAATTAAAATAAAACAGGATACAGAAGAGAGAGGGGAGTGCTGCTCTCCTCTCTCTTTATACTAAATACCAAAAATAATTGACCAACGTAAGGAAGGTGCCGTGATGCGTAAAAGGTGGAGACGGGAGCTTCCGCTGCATGCGATGATTTTACCCAGTTTCATTTTAGCCGTACTTTTTAGTTACATTCCTATGGTTGGCGTCGTTATTGCGTTTCAAAAATTTACGCATATACGCGGGAATGGACTCCTGGGTTTTTTCGGAAATAAGTGGATTGGTCTTCAAAACTTTCAATATATTTTTGAGCTGCCAGATACGCTCCAGGCTATTCAGAACACGGTCATTATAGCAGTACTTAAAATTTGTACAGGACTTGTCGTACCTATCGTTATTGCGCTTTTATTGAATGAAATTCGAATATCTTCAATTAAACGCGGCGTTCAAACGCTCATCTATTTGCCTCACTTTTTATCGTGGGTTATTTTAGGCGGGATTTTAATTGATATTTTGTCTCCCGAATCAGGAATAGTGAATCAACTGCTACGGTATATGGGGATTGAACCTATCTTTTTTTTAGGAGACAATCATTGGTTCCGAAGCGTACTGATCGTGTCGGATGTATGGAAGGAATTCGGATTCAGCACAATCGTCTACTTGGCGGCGATTACGAGTGTAAACCCTGCTCTATATGAAGCGGCAGTCATCGATGGGGCATCGCGTTGGAAGCAAACGATAAACATTACACTTCCTACCATATTCCCAATCGTTATCTTAATGCTGACATTGAGTTTAGGAAATGTGCTCAATGCGGGATTCGATCAAGTTTTTACGCTGTACAACTCAACGGTTTACGAGACTGGCGATATTTTGGATACGCTTGTCTATCGAACTGGCGTAGTCAGTGCGCAATATAGTGTCGCAACTGCGATGGGGCTGTTTAAATCTGTCGTGTCCTTGATCTTTATCAGTGTTTCATATTGGTTCGCGTATCGTTTTTCTAATTATCGTATTTTTTAGGGGGGGACCCTCATGTTTCATCGACCTTCGATTCGCTATCGGTTGTTCAGTATAAGCAACTACGTGTTCTTAATATGCGTGTCGCTGCTGTGCCTTGCGCCAGTGGTTCATGTGTTAGCTATTTCCTTCAGCACTAGCAGTGCCGCTTCCGCTGGATTGGTGAAGCTGTGGCCCGTTCAATTCACGCTTGCTTCCTATTCGTTTATTCTGGAAAATTCTCAATTTTTAAAATCCTTCGTCATTTCGATTCAGCGAGCAATTTTGGGTGTATCGATCAGTGTGGCATTATCTATCTTGCTTGCTTACCCACTGTCGAAGGAAGTAAAAGATTTTCGTTTTCGTACGGTGTACGCATGGTTTTTTGTGTTTACGATTCTATTCGGAGGCGGGCTTATTCCGTGGTTTATGACCATTCAAATGTTAGGCTTGATGAACTCCATTTGGGGACTGGTGCTGCCGGGAGCCGTGCAAGTATTCAATTCCATTTTACTGCTTAATTTTTTTAGGGGCTTGCCAAAGGAACTGGAAGAATCGGCTTTCATGGACGGCGCATCCCACTGGACGGCACTGTGGCGAATTATTGTTCCAATCTCAATGCCTGCCTTGGCTACAATTTTGTTGTTTTCATTCGTCAATCAATGGAACTCTTGGTTCGACGGGCTGCTGATTATGAATACGCCGGATAAATATCCACTGGCAACCTATTTGCAAACGATCATTATTAAACCTGATTTTGCCAAAATCAGCATGATGCAAGCAAAGCATTTGTCTGAAATATCAGATCGGACAACGAAAGCGGCACAAATCATTATCGGCTCATTGCCGATTTTATTGGTCTATCCTTTTTTGCAAAAGTTTTTTGTAAAAGGGATTGTGGTTGGAAGTGTTAAGGAGTAATCGACATAACTTGATAGGCTCAAATGCTGAAAGGGGTTCATTACATGCAAAAGATGGCTCGTAAGTGGCAGATTTATGCCATTCATCATTCCCATACCGATATTGGCTATACGGAAAGACAAGAAAGAATAGAGCAATTTCATGTTGATTTTATTCGACAGGCGCTGCGAATCGCAACACAAATTCGAGCGGGACAAAAGGAAGAATGGAAAGGCTTTAAATGGACTTGCGAAACATTCTGGGCTGTCGAGCGATTTTTGGAGGTAGCAAGTGAGCAGGAGAAGCTTGACTTCGCAGAAGCTATTCGCAATGGCGATATTGAGCTGTCAGGAACGTACTTGAACATGACGGAATTGGCGGATTATGACTTGCTGAAAGCAATCCATGCCAAAGCTGCAGCATATGGACGCTCTATCGGTCATCGTGTGGATTCGGCGATGACAGCTGATATTAACGGCTATAGCTGGGGTTACGGTCAAAGCTTACTGGACGCAGGCGTTCAACATTTGTTTTCGTGCATTCATACGCATCATGGCATGTTTGCCTTGGGACGCAAGCAAACGCCCTTTTGGTGGGAGACGCCGAAGGGAGAAAAGCTGCTAGTCTGGAACGGGGACCATTATTTTCTTGGCAATGAGCTTGGCATATGC
The DNA here is from genome assembly GCF_059692035.1 of Paenibacillus sp. J22P143. Classification (NCBI taxonomy): domain Bacteria; kingdom Bacillati; phylum Bacillota; class Bacilli; order Caryophanales; family Paenibacillaceae; genus Paenibacillus; species Paenibacillus sp. J22P143. Next base: position 227,796 of record NZ_JCAUAQ010000003.1, on the reverse strand, counting down.
CCAGATGCAGTAGGCAGCTACATTATTCGCGATGAGTTTCATACACCAAGCATCGTCAACAATCATGATGAAATTATGGCTGCTCGAATCGAACGGTATCTGACTCTGCTTGAGTCGGAGGATTATCCGTATGACTTTGTCCCGGTGACGCTTTCGGGTCTGGCGACTGACAATGGCGCGCCGAACGGAGCGATTATGGATGTGATTGGCAGATGGAATGCGGAATATGGGGAGCAAGTTCAAATTCAGATGGTGACCCTGAGCGAATTTTTCAGCCAACTCAAAGAGCATAGCGCCGATATTCCCGTATATGCAGGAGACTGGCCGGATTGGTGGTCTGATGGCGCTGGTTCGACGCCAATGCAAACACAAATTTTCAAAGATAGCCAACGCACGCTACGCAAAATCAAGCGTCTTGACCCAAATCAGGAAATTGTCAACCGTAAGGAGCTTGATGAGATTGAGTATCAGCTTGCGATGTATGCCGAGCATACGTGGGGATTTCATAGCTCAATTGGTCAGCCATGGCATTGGAACGTTCAAATGTTAGAAGTACGCAAGCTTGCATATGCGGCGAATGGGAGCCGACTCGCTCATTCAGCATTAGATAAAGTGCGTGACGCCAAGGGCGGTTCGCTGTTATACCCAGGACGGCCATTCCGTTATCGTGTGGTAAATACGGAACTTCAGTCTTCCCGTCAGCTTGTTGAATTCGAATGGGACGGATTTGAGAACGAGCGTTTCAAAGATGGGGTTGAAGTAATCGATGAATGCACGTTGCAGGCCGTTCCTCATCAACTGGGCTATCAGAAGGCGACGATCGAAGTCAGTCTGGCTCCCGGAGAGCAAAAACAATATGCGCTCCGACCAGCAAAGCCGTCCAAGGCGAAGACGACGGACAACTTCAAGCTGTTGGCTGTCGATTCGGTCAACGATGTTGAAGATATGTATGATAGCAGCACTGCAAAGGAGCTTGTTGCTGTCACGCAGCATTCCATCACATCACCATTCGTATATATAAGCTGGAATGAGGCGGAAGGAATCGTCTCTTGGATAAACAAGGAAACAGGCAAAGAGCTTATACGTAATGATAAAAAACATGGAGCGTTCACACCTGTCTATGAAAAAACACCTGTAGCCGATCCGAAAAATCAAGGGAATATGTATACGTCAAGGAACCAAATGGGCAGAAATCGCAAGGGCATCAATGTCAAACGCTCATCTGGATGCATCGTGAAAGTGAAGACAGTTGAGACAGGACCTCTATTCGGTATTGTAGAACTGCAGTTCGAACTCCCGGGCACGAGCTATTACTCATTGTTTATCAAGGTGTATGCAACGATGAACCGCGTCGATGTCGCAGTGCGTTTACACAAAGATTCCGTCTGGGAGGCGGAAAATGTATACTTGTCAATCCCGTTTTCAGCCGGAAACGAAATGGATGAGACACTTTGGTTGGAAAAATCGGGCGGATCCGTTCGTCCGTGGGTGGATCAGATTCCAGGCACTCTTCTTGATTTTACGTGCATCCAGGAAGGGATGGCATTTGTAGGAAACAGCGGTTCACTTATAATCGCTACACCGGATACACCGCTTATTCAACTTGGTTCACTCGAATATGGTAAGCGATACCTTCATACCCAGCAGCCAAAAGAGCTGAAGCCGGAACTTTACGTATGGGCGATGACAAATTACTGGGAAACCAATTTTAAAGCTACGCTTGGTGGATTCTACGAATTCCGTTATTGTCTGGAATGGAGCAAAGAGATAACTGTCGCTGAGAAAGCGATCGAACATTGCCATACGCTGAGCGCAGGGCTTACATCATGGCGAATTGGGGAGTGAACAAGAAGTGAGCACAATTAACAAAGTACACGTTATTTTTAAAACACATCTGGATATCGGCTTTACGCATATGGCGCAGGACGTCATCGATCGGTATATGAATGGCTTTATTCCGCAAGCCTTGGACATGGCGGAAAAACTCGCGCATGAAGAGGGGCCGGTCAAGTTCGTATGGACGACAGGCTCATGGCTGATACGGCATTTTTTGAATACAGCTTCGGATCTGATGCGCGAGCGTATGGAGGAAGGAATTCGTCAAGGTCGAATCGCTTGGCACGGTCTGCCGTTTACGACTCATACGGAGATCATGGATGAAAAATTGTTTGAGTTAGGTCTGTCGTTTTCACGTGAACTAGATCAGAAATTCGGGCGAAAGACGATTGCTGCCAAAATGACAGACGTTCCTGGACATACGATCGCCATGGTTCCTTTATTAGCGAGAAATGGCATTCAATATTTGCATTTAGGTGTCAATGTGGTTTCCAAAAATCCGAAAGTCCCCAAAATATTCTTGTGGAAAGCCGCGGATGGCTCGGAAATTATAGTAAATTATGCCGACGCCTACGGCAAGCCTTTTCAAATGGAAGGATTGGAGGATGCGCTGTACTTTGCGCACACAGGTGATAATGACGGACCTTCTTCTTTGGAAGAGGTGCGTGCGCTTTATGCGAAGCTGCAACTTGAGTATCCCGAAGCGGAAATTATTGCTTCAACACTGGATCATTTTGCCGAAAAGCTGCAAGCGATTAAACATCGTTTGCCTGTGATCTGCGAAGAAATCGGTGACAGCTGGATTCACGGCATAGCCTCCGATCCTTGGAAGATTGCTCGCTACAGAGAGCTATTGCGTTTATGCGATAAATGGCTTCATTCAGGGGAAATTGATGCAGATAGCGACACATATGTCAGATTTTGTGAGCGCTTGATGCTTATTCCGGAGCATACGTGGGGCTTGAATGCTTCCGTCTATCTCGTTGACTTCACTAACTATTCGCCATCTGATCTCGCTGCTGCAAGGGAGCGGGATCAGATCGATGACGCGAAATGGAAGAAGTTCGACTATTTACGTCAGCTTGCGATCCCTGTCCGCTCTTTTAGCTACTATGAGAGCTCGTGGAAAGAACAGCGTGACTATATCGAGCAGGCGATTACTGCCTTGCCCAACCATTTGGCAAAAGAAGCTACCGCAGCATTGGCATGTCTACAACCGAATGAACTGAGTTTTTCAGATGAGAGCGCTCATCTCTTGCAGATCGGCGAAAGCTGTGACGTTGGGATTTTTCAGGCTGCTTTCGCTGCTGATGGCTCTATCTGCGCGTTAACGGATAGAACCGGTAAAGTATGGGCGGATGAAGAGCATCGATTGGGAAGCTTTCATTATGAAACTTTTAGTAAGGAATGCTATGATCGATATTTTAAAGAGTATGTAACCAATTTACATATTCATCATAGTTGGGCAGACAACGATCTTGGGAAGCCAGGCATTGAGTATGTCCAACCGAGACCAGAGCATCGGCTTTTTAAGGCGAGAGCTAGGAAAATCGTCTTGGAAAGACAGGGCGAATGTGACGTTGTCATCGCGGACTTACAGCTGCCCGAATACGTTTGTGAGCATCACGGTGCTCCTCGTCAAGTGGCTGTCGTTTACAGGTTTCATAGAGACAATCCACATATCGAGGTTGAGCTGCAGTGGCAAGATAAGCAAGCTTGCCGCCTGCCCGAAGCCAGTTGGTTTTCTTTCGTCCCGCTAGTTGACAACCCGAATATTTGGGAAATGGATAAATTGGGTCGCAGAATATCGCCTCTGTTTGTAGTCAAGGATGGCAATCGAAATATGCACGGTGTCAACTCGGGACTGTACTACGCAGGCGCGGACGGGTCAGCTGTGATCGAGACGTTAGATGCGCCTTTGGTATGCCCAGGAAGCAACAAAATTTTGCAGTTCGACAATATATACGCTCCATTGGAAGACGGATTTCATTTCAACTTGCACAACAACTTGTGGGGAACGAATTTCGTCATGTGGTTTGATGACGATATGAAGTACCGATTCCGGCTTACATTGCAGTCGAATGGCTGTTGAAAAGGAGAGGACGCACAAGTATGAGCGATTTGAACATAGAGGAAATTCTGCAGACTGCACCATCTGAAGCCGAGGTAGTGGAGGAAGGTGTTCACAATTACAGCAGTGAGTCGAAGTGGGTGAAGCCAGATAATCCGATTACTTTGGAACGCCTAGAGTGGTTCAAGGATCAAAAATTGGCTCTCATGATGCACTGGGGGCCATATTCACAAATTGGCATGGTTGAGTCGTGGATACTGAGTGATGAGGATGGAGATTGGGCTCGTCATGATGTGGATTGGACAAACGATTACGAGGAAATGAAACGCGAATATTTCGGATTGGACCGTACGTTCAATCCGTTCCGATTTCAGCCGGAAGTGTGGGCGGACATCGCTGCCGAGGGCGGGTTCAAGTATTTGATATTTACGACCAAACACCATGACGGCTTCTGCATGTGGGATACGCATACGACGGATTATCGAATCACCGGGCAAGACACGCCGTTTCATGCACACCGCTACGCCGACATTTGCAAGCATGTGTTTGATGCTTTTCGCGACAGAGGGCTGGCGATTGCTGCTTATTTCTCCAAAGCGGATTGGCATTCGCCTTATTACTGGGCTCCCGGTATGGAGCGTGGCCGCCAAACGTGGCGGGGACCCTCCTATTGCCCTGAAGATTACCCGTGGTTATGGGAAAAATTCGTGGATTTCACTCATGAACAGATTATGGAGCTGATGACCCGTTACGGCCGAATCGATGTGTTGTGGCTGGATGCAGGCTGGGTGAGAGACGGCGGTCGCGTGAAGCAGGACATTCGGCTGGGTGAAGTTGTGGAGCGTGCTCGGATAACTCAGCCGTGGCTGTTGTCTGCAGATCGCACGGTAGGAGGACCCTATGAAAATTATGTGACGCCGGAGCAGACCATTCCAAAACGTCCGTTGAGCGTTCCGTGGGAAAGCTGCATCACGATCGGCACTTCCTTCTCTTTCAAATATGAGGATCAGTACAAGTCAGCACGGGAGCTGGTCCATATCTTAATGGAGGTTGTTTCCAAGGGCGGGAATTTGGCTCTGAACGTAGGGCCTCAGCCCGATGGCAGATTGCCTGCCGGAGCCGTCAAAAGCATCAAAGAGCTCGGAGCATGGATGAAGGTTTACGGAGAGGCGGTTTACGGAACACGCATCTGTGCGCCGTACTTTACTGGCTCTTGTGCGTTCACAACTAAGGAAGATACCGTATACTGCGCTTATTTATACCCGAGTCAGGATACAGTTGTTGGCGAAGTTGTTCATATTCCTTATGCAGAGCCTGTGACGGGCATTGAGCTTGTCGGAATCGAAGGTCATTTGGAATATGTATGCACGAAAGAGGGGATCGCAGTCACTCTTCCTGCCAGTGAAGTGAATAGGGAAGCCCCGATTACCCACGTATTTCGTCTTCGGAAGAAAGGCTGAAGCATAATGAGACATAAGGATGCGTCGCAGCCGCCTAAGGAACGGGCATTAAGTCTTATAGCTTTGATGTCGGCCGAAGAAAAAGTCGGCCAGCTTCTGCAGCCCTTCGGATGGAAATTCTATGATCCTAATTTTCCCTATGAGGGCGAATGACCAGATGCCTCCACAGTGAAGGCCGGATGAAGTTGTCATTAACGAAAAATAACGCTTGAAGGATGGATGAAGGTTATGAAAATCGGTCTTAGCACTTATAGTTTGTTAAACGCTCTCAATTCAGGAGAAATGACCGTTCTCGATATCATAACTTGGATTGCAGATAATGGCGGAGAGCATATGGAAATCGTGCCGTACGGCTTCACGCTTGTTGACAACTTAGACCTTGCCGATGAGGTCAGGGTAAAAGCCAAGGAAGCAGGCATTGAACTATCCAATTATTCCATGCCCGCCAATTTAGTCCAGCCTTCAGAAGAGGCTTTTCAACTTGAGATTGAGCGGGTCAAGCGGCATGTGGATCTCATCGCACGCATGGATATGAAGCATATGCGCCATGACGTAACTGCATTTTCCCTTCCGAAAGAGCATATGGGCATTGACTGGTTCGAACAAAATCTGGAGTCAATGATTCGGGGCAGTCGTCTGATCGCCGACTATGCGGCGTCCTTTGGCATTACGACGACGATCGAAAATCACGGCTTCAGCGTGCAAGCGAGCGATCGCGTGCAGCGCGTCCTGCAAGCCGTTGATCGTCCGAATTTTCGTACGACGCTGGATATCGGCAATTTCATGTGCGTGGATGAGTCCTCCATTATTGGCGTGATGAACAATCTGCCTTATGCCTCGCTCATTCATTTCAAAGATTTTTATTTCCGGTCTTACGATCAAAAACCGGGTGAGGAAGGATGGTTCCTGACGTCGCACGGCAATTATTTGCGCGGTGCCATCGTAGGTCATGGCGATATTGACTTGCGGCGAATTGTCAAGCTGATCAAAGATTCAGGTTACGACGGTTATATGACGGTGGAATTCGAGGGAATGGAAGAGTGCAGGACGGCATCGAAAATAGGGATGGGCAATTTGCACCGCCTGTGGGACGAGGCCTAGCACGATGGGAATACAAATTCAAGCAGGTCAATTGACGTTTTGTATGAGTGCTCAAGGCAACTTGATGCAGTTTGCGGATGCGGCAACCGGTAGAAGGTACGATCAGCAGTCGTGCCGTTCTCCTTTGCTGCGAATAGTCATTGGACAGCATATCGAGGTGCCGGATTGCGCCGCATTCGATGAAGCTTCGGGGAAGCTGTCGCTTTATTACGAAAGCAGCGGAGCACAGGTGGATGTGAAGGTCGACGAGAAGGGAAAATACGTCACGTTTGAAGTGATCGGGATAAAGGAAACGAATATAAAAGGTGAAATCGATGCGATCATTTGGGGACCGTTTACGACTCAAATTTCAGGTTCGATAGGTGAGTCCGTTGGCATCGTCCACAATGGCGAATGGGCTGTCGGCCTGTTGTCGCTCAATCCCAAAACCATAGGCGGATGGCCGGCTGAGCTAGGGATGTTGGAGTTCGCGAATTTTCCATTCACAGACAGCAAATTCGAATATAAGCTTTGTACAGCTTGGCCGACCCATGAAGGCAGTCTGCTTCAGGCGTATGCACGAAATCGTACGAAAGGCGGGCGGAGACCGGTCTGGCATGTAAAGGAAGTTGATGTAGCTCCGCTAAGCAATGACGATGCGGAAATTCTCGGATCAAAGATAGCGCTGTTCGGCTGCACTGTCGATCGGGTGCTGGAAACGATCGAGGCAGTTGAACTGGGGGAAAATTTGCCACACCCGATGATCGAAGGCGTATGGGGAAAAGCATCGCCCGCAGCGAATCAGTCTTATTTGATCACAGATTTCACCGAAGCGACAATTGATGAAGCTGTGGGATATACAAAGCAGGCAGGGGTGAAATACGTTTACCATCCTGACCCATTCGCGCAATGGGGACATTTTAGGCTGAAGCCGGGAAGTTTTCCGAACGGTGACAAGGGGCTGAGGACTTGCGTTGAGAAGGCCAAACGCGAAGGCGTGAACATTGGTATCCATACGCTTTCCAATTTTACTACCTTGAATGACCCATACGTAACGCCAGTTCCGGACAGCCGGCTGCAGACAGCAGGCGTTACACGTCTAACAGAACCGCTAAGTGAGGTATCGGTTGAGATTGCAATTGATGATCCTCTGCCTTTTCAGCAAAGTTTGTACCGAAAAACAGCGATTCTCGAGAAAGAACTCATCGAATACGAGACTGTTTCGGAGAGCATGCCTTGGATGCTGCTTGGCGTCACACGAGGAGCGAACGGCACGGCCGCAGCCGCCCATGAAAGCGGTTCGGATATCGGCCGTGTTTGGGATCACCCGTACGATGTGTTTTTTCCGAATATGGAGCTTCAGGACGAGTATAGCGATCGTATTACTGAACTTTTCCAAGAAACGGGTTTGAAGCAAATCTCATTTGACGGGCTGGAAGGTTGCTACGCAACCGGTCATGACGATTACGGAGTGAACCGTTTCGTCAAGCATTGCTATGATGGATGGGGCAGTGGCGTCATCAATGACGCGAGCATTGTTGTGCCGAATTACGCGTGGCATATTTTTACACGGTTCAATTGGGGTGAGCCGTGGGGAGTGGCAACTCGCGAAGGACAGCTGGAATGGCGGCTCAGCAACCAACGTTATTTCGCAAGAAATTTTATTCCTCCCATGTTGGGATGGTTTCTGATCCGTTCTGCTTCCAATCGCTTTGAGGCGACGACGCAGGACGAGATTGAATGGGTGCTGTCAAAAGCGGCAGGCTTTAACGCCGGCTTTGCCTTGTCAGCCGATATGGCGGTGCTGCGGCGCAACGGTAATATCGACACACTGCTGAAAGTGGTCCGCACTTGGGAGTGTGCGCGTCAAGCCGGAGCATTCTCATCGGAACAGCGCGACAGATTGAAAGACCCAGCAAGCGACTGGCATTTGGAAATGATAGAAGAAGGAGTATGGAAATTATATCCTGTAACTATCTCGAAGCCGTTCCAATGCAATCCGGAGGAACTGCAGCCGGGACAGCCCGGAGGTGCTGATTGGTTGTTTTACAACAAGTACGAGAGGCAGTCGTTGCGATTTTGCATGTCTGTATCCGCTGCTTACGATAACGAACATAGCGCTGTGAAACGCCCAACCTTTTATACGGACGGAGCGTATATGGTGTTCGATACGGAGGTGAAGGAAGGCGAGTATTTGGTGTGCGACGGCAGTCGAAACGGTCAAATCTTCGATAGAAATTGGAATTTGCTTCGGACGGTTCAAGCTTCCGCAGAGGCTCCGACGGTGCGGGAAGGGAGTCAAACCATCTCGTTCAGTTGTAAGTTTATAGGAGAGCCTAGGCCTTCTATAAAAATGAAGGTGTATACGCGGGGAACGCCGGAATCGGTGCAAGTGCCTTAAGGGAGCAAAGGTTGGCATTGAAAACAAACATAGAAATCCATTTCGTGCGGGCCGCTCTATGAAGGTCCTACTATTTAACTAATAGTTGTCTAACTTTCCTGTGGAGGCTATGATAAATGAATAGTTTCTTACTGATAGAATAGGAGACAGCATAACATGATAAATGCATGGCGGATTTCATTGGTAAAAGTGTTTGTAGCAATGTGCTTATTGCTTTCGATTTTGATCATCCCGGCAAAATCTTCCTATGCGATGTCCTATAGTTATATGACCTTTCCCAAGGGGAATGTAGGAATTCTGAAACCTGAGATCGGAGCTGAAATCCATTTCAGTGAGGGAATGAAGCCAGATAGTTATCAGTTCTTGCTCAATGGACATGAGCAAACAATGACCTACGATCCTGTTTTATCCAAATATATTCATATACCGACTACCGATCTCGCAGCAGGCGAGTATAAGGCTCGAATTACAATTTCATTCAGTGGCTATGAGCCGATTTACATGAATTGGGAATTTACAGTACTGCCCAATGCTTCCTCGATTTCGACCGTTACAACTTCAGAGCAGCAGGAAGGTCTGAGGGCCATCAACGATTATCGGGCCAAACTTGGTCTGCCAGCGGTCAAATTCAGCGACAAGTTGAACACAGCTGCGCAAAAGCATGCGGAATATTTGTACCAAAATAAGATCGATGCTATTAACACAACCATCTCCTTGCATGATGAGAATCCGTCGTTACCTGGTTATATTGGCAAGACATTGACGGAACGAAAGCAATATATCAGCTATATGCACGGAATCGGTGAGGATGTGGCATATAATCATTCATCGCTTGTGGAAGCGATCGATGAGCTCTTTGACGCTCCCTACCATCGTTCCCCGTTCATGATGGTAGGTCTTTTCGAGGTAGGTGTCTATAAAAAAGGTGATTACCATGTTATTGAATTTGGTTCTGAAGAAGGGAAATCTTCTGATCTAGTCGTTTCTCCTAGTAGTAATGATTTTTATGTACCAACCCAGTTTGATGGACATGAGCATCCTGATCCAGTGCGTTTCCATCCAGCAGCTGAATATCCAGTCGGATATCCAATTATGGCTGCTGTGAACGATATAGATGTAAAAAAGGTTAACCTCATTGAAGCGGAGCTACATGACATAAACGGAAACAAAGTCCCAATATGGGTGAACTCCACGGAAAATGATGATCATTTGGATAATGAAATTATGATCATTCCTGAAAAGCCGCTTCAACTGGACACCACATACAAGGCAAAGGTGAGCCTTACAGCTACGATGGAGAATGGCTCATCCAAACCTTTCACCAAGGAATGGACATTCCGAACAGAACCCAAAGAGGGTCTCGGTGTGTTAAAACTACACAGCGATTCAGCGGCGTACGCTAGCACAATGTCTATACTAGGTATGAATCGAAAGCATACAGTTACTTTTGGCTTGAATGCGGATACGTATTACTTGGATTTAATTCCATTTACGATGAAGAAAAAGCCATACATTTCAGAGGGAACGTCCTATCTATACATCAGAGATCTTGCGGCGGCGATCGGTGCTTCTGTTGAGTGGGATGATGCTAGTAAGGCAGCTATTTATAAAAAGAAAGATAAGACAATCATCTTTTATTCGAATCGAAATGCTTTTGCAATTAATGGTAAAGAATATCCGACGGATTCAGCTGCGAAGTTAATCAATGAAACAACCATGATTCCTGTGCGGTTACTATCAGAAACGCTAGGTGCAAAGGTCGATTATGTGGAAAGTTCTCGCACTGTCGTCATCAACTTTTAATCGATAAGAGCTATTCGTATCACAGAGGCTGTCCCTTCGGTCAATAACCGACGGGACAGCCTCTGTTCTTATTATTTTCTAAATAAGGATTTGAATCATTGATGCTGATAAATGAAACAAGACGAAAGATGAAAGCTCTGGTTAGTAGGTGAGAATTGTATTGACAATATGTTACTACAAAAAATATAATATTAAAATAATGTCATTACAAAATTAGATTAAATGGAGGAGGCTGTTGGATTAGTTATTACATAATTGAAAATGAAAGCGTTTAACAAAAAAGGACTACTTGAAAGTTATTCGAAAAGGGGGTAGTAACATGTACAAGAATTTCAAACGCAAGTTGGCTGTACTTGTGACATCGTCATTAGTGTTAACGTCAGTTTCGATGATTCCTCAAATTTCTAAAGCAACACCATCAAGTGAAGAAATCCCGTCATGGGCTGCTGTGGAGATTGCTTATTGGGTGGATGCGGGACTTCTACAAGGCAAGTTAGATGGGATGATTCATCCAGATGACGTTGTTACTAAAGCCGAATTTGTTACATTATTAAACCGCGTATTTAATTTCTCAAAAAAGAGCAACCAAACATTTAGTGATGTGCCTGCTGATGCATGGTATGCAACTGAAATTTCCAAGGCTTTCGCTGCGAATATTTTGGATGGGAATGGAGATGGAACAGCAGGGCCATCTGACACGATGACCAGAGAAAAAGCTGCAGTTGTTATAAGCAAAGCTTTTTCCGTCAAAAACTCCGAGAACTCGTCTTCAAACTTTACCGATGAGAAACAAATTTCATCTTGGGCTCAAAGCTTCGTACATGCATTGAAAGAAGCAGGCTATGTTTCCGGATTTCCAGATGGAAGTTTCAAGCCTGATAAAACGCTGACTCGCGCTGAAGCGATTAAAATGATCAACAATGTGATGGGAATATTAGTGTCTGATGCTGCAACCCATGATCATGTAACTGGTAAAAATGTATTGGTGAATACGGCTGGAAGCTTGTTGTCGAACGTAAAGCTAACTGGTGATCTGTATATTACTCCGGGTGTTGGTGAGGGGAATGTAACGATCACAAATTCTCAAATTGACGGAACGGTCTATGTGCAGGGAGGCGGTCTGCATACGGTTACTTTCGAAGGCAGCACGATCACTCAAATCGTCGTTAATAAGCCTGAGGTCAGAGTCCTTCTAACCGGAAACTCATCCGTACAACATGTAGTGATTCAACAAGAGTCAGTCCTGGAGCTAGGTACAACAGCAACAGTTTCAAATCTGGAAGTAAACGCTCCTGCGGAAATTAGAGGCGACGGTGAAGTCACGAACGCAACAGTTAATGCAAAGGGAACAACATTTGCTAAAGCTCCAGGAGATCTGATCTTGAACGTTGAGAATGCTACGGTTGCTGGAGAAGTAGTGACGAATAAGGAGACTCCAACAGTACCTGGATCTGGACCTATTGGCGACTCAGGCGGTTCGAATACTACGCCTCCAACGCCTCTAACGCCTATCGTGGTATACGGAACGTGGGGAGAATCTTTGGCGGATAATTCCGTGCCTCAGAATGTTAAATCCTACATTACGGAAATTCGCGGCGTTACCAATGAATTGGGAGGCCAGAAAAACATACTTACGGACGATCTGTTCGGAGTGACTCCAAATGTTTTCCCGATCATGCTAGGTGAGAACATAAATACCTCTTATATGGACAGCAATAAGAATTTATGGATCGGGACGAAAACGAACCTGATTTATCGAGACAACGCAACGGGGACATTTAAAGAGTTTGGTGCGGACGTATTGGGTTACGGCAACGTCGATATGATTATTCCGGACAAATCAGGCGGCGTTTGGGCTTTAGTCGGAAGCGCAAAGCACGATACCGCTAATACTCCTGTAGATTACTCCAAAACGAAAGTCATTCACATCACAAAGTCAGCTGTAAGCAACTAACGGAGAGGAGTTAGATTCGGATGAATAGGAAAAAATCAGTTAAATCGATGTTATCGAAGGTCACATTAACTTCTTTGTGTTTTGCCACGGCATTGACGGTTCCTGCCAATGCTTTCGCCGAGCGGAATACGGTTGTTGTACCAGCCCCTGTCGTTCAACAGCTTGCGGCGCATTATACGAAGCAAGTCAACTATTTCAAAACGGGAGATACTCGAATTCCTGGCGGAGCAAATAGCAGATATTCTGCAGACTGGATCACGACTGCGAATCACACGTCGCAAAGCGACTTGTCCAACAACCGTGTGCTTCCTTTTGATTTACCTGATTCCGTACTTGCGGCCACTGGATTGGGCAGTGAAGTTTCCATGGCATTCAAAGATGGGGATGGCGTATATTGGGCTGTCGTTAATCCGAAGGGTCTGGTGAGAATCGACTTCGGCGCTTCCGATGCTAACGATGTATTCCAATATTTATCGGGAAGCCGTTACATATTTGATGCTACCAGCGACGCCAAAAATACGATCACGGGCATCATGTCCGACGGTCATCACGGGATCTGGATTAAAAATAGCGAAGGCGCGACCCACGTGAAGTTCGTGCTGCAAACTTTAGCGGAGCAAGCGGCGAACATGGAGTACACGCGGGGCTTGTTCGACAGTCAAGGCGCGATCGGTGACCAAAGCGGTTTAACCCTGGATTACGGCAACGATACTTCGGACAACGGGCCAGGATATGTATCTACTTTACCGACAAGCCCGCTATTCGGCGGAAAGAATTATTTCCAAGACTTCTCAGGCAGAACGTATGGGGAAACACTGAGACCGACGAATAACTTTGCTTATTGGTCCGGATTCAACAGCATTGGCGAAGGGGCAAGATACGACTATTTAGCCAATTTGCCGAAACCAACGAACAACGAGATTATGGCTAAGCAAGAAGCTCGCTCTAACATCATACGTACGGTATCTATGGCGATGCTGCTTACGAAGATCAATGGACTTAACAACGGTTCTCCGGCAAGAAGCTTTAATGAAATTGGCATTACCAACTTCAATTCTAGCCGAAATGTATACAACTTTGCCAAAGCGCCTGAGAATACCGATAAATCTAAAATTCAAGTCGGAGATGTATTTACTTATGGTCGTGGGTCTGACTTGGATAAAAAGGAAGATCCAATCCAGTGGTATCCGTACACAAGGTTCTTCGGGGACGGACTGCCGGTTCACACGTACAATCCAGATCTTTCGGCTAACAAAGGTTTAACGGATCTACAGTCGCCTAACACGGCTACAACGAACGCTTATGTAAGGGCTAATAATGCACTCGCACCATGGCAAGGGTATAAAGCTGAATCGCTAGGGAATGATGCAGCTAACCCGATTGGCAAAATCTTAGGACCTAACGGACCGTATCCGACGATTGCCAAGAGTGCGCATGCTTCCGCGGGGATCACCACTTATGCTGACAAAAGCTTTAGCTCTGCAACAAGCACGCAAGCTGCAGAGTGGAACTATAAATACCAAGTTACTCAGAATGTTAGTGATCGATATCCAGATCTCATGGCTATGATCGTTTCTCCTGACCCAGTGAATCCAACGCGTCCAACCTATGGCGGCATTAGCGATTTAGCGTTGGGCAGACTTATTACGGCAGGCACAGGCGCCGGCTTAGGCCTTCAAGTTTACAACAATCCTTCTTCCGAAGAGCCCGTAGGCGATTTTGCGCAATACTTCACGCTTTATCATTACATTTTGAAACCGGAGCTCGCTAATCCGAATACGCCTGCGAACATTAGAGAGCAAGACGAAAAGCTTCTTGCTTTGTTAAGAGATTGCGCGATCGTCGAATTGAACACCATTATCGATAACGGCTATATGCTCATCGACCCTCACGGTCAAAACTCGTCTTGGGCAAAATGGTCCGCGGACAATTTCAATACCGATCGCGGGACGAACGAGTATTCCAATAACGATGGTATTCAACAAAACATGTTTTTCGCTGACGCGCCGCTGAATGCAGCGGAAATAACCATGTTTATGCGAGTCACGATGGAGATTCTCGAGGATGTAAAGGCGGATACGACTGATGTGGCCGTATTGCATGATATGGACCCTTGGGTGACTAGAAATGGCGCAGCGGCTCAAGAGCACAATTACGCCTACTTCTATAACAAATTTGCTGCCGAGTATAACAAAATCTTCGTGGGTACGAACTATGCAATGAACGGATATGTGCTTCCTGCGTTCTCGCCGTTGCATACCGCATTCGACGAATCAACGGCAGTCGATCTATCGGGCAATCTGGTTCCAAAAGCGGCGATCAGAAACGGTTCCGGCTTTATTTCCTTTATGCAAAACATTAAGGCATTAAAAGATAAAGAAGCGCAGATGTGGATTAAAGATAATACTTGGTTCATTAAAGCTGCGACAGAAGCATTGAAAGTAAATAAATCGGTTTTGATGTATATTGAATCGCTGCCAGCAGCGGAGCGCAATAAATATTATTTGAATTCGATGCTAATTTTCGGCAATCTGGAGGGCTTGTACGGGGATCCGTTAAATGATACAGGGAAAGACCTGGAAAAACTCATTAGATTAGCACAGATTCAAATCGATTTCTATGATCAATTGACGAACAAGAATGCAATGAGATTAAGCTTTAATCATAGCGACGCGATGATGATGTTTGAAATCTATTACCCACTAGCGATCATCACCAAAAATGATTCACAATACCCGGCCATTCAAAAGGCTTACGGAAATGTGTACAATCAAGTATTAATTAATTCAGATATCCCTGCTTATACGTATTTGCAAAAAATTATGAATCCGAACGATCCTAACATCGATGAACAAGTTAAGCATGATACTTGGATTCTATCTCGCATTCCTCAATACGGTTACGGAAACATGATAACGAATAACTACGCAAGTCGAACTGATTATTTCTACTCCGCAGCTGGAGAAGATATGCTTATCGGCGCTGCTCCAGTGTCCAACCGGGTTTTGCCTTTGGATGAAAGAGGATCGTTCAAGTATAATTCCGTGCAAACGGAAGATGATCGAAATGCGGAATTCTTAGACGATGAGCATCATGTAGACACGCCTTTCGCAACTGGCTGGAACGGCGCACAAACTGGTCAAGTGAAGAGTAATAACTTTGGCTTGCTGTATGATCCGTCTATTTACACAACGGGCTATTGGATCGCGCTCGATAGCGGAATTATTACAGATGCTGCCCCTGTGAATCAAATTCAAGCGCCGTATTCCGTGATGCCGTCGTTTACTGTAACTAGTGTAACCTATGATGTTTACAGTATCGATGTAAATTCGGGACGCGGATCTACAGGTGCATCGTATGTATCTTCGATCACTGCTACCACGGACGCAGGGTCTCAGGTGCTCATCAGCGGTACTGATTTTACGACTGCGTTTACGGCGCCACAGTATTTTGTGAGTAGGAATGGTCTACTCAAGATTAATCTTGCTCCTGCAAAAGTCAAAGCGCTTTCGAGCAATGGCACTAAACAAGTCACGTTCAAAATCGTACTTGGCGGCGCTAGCGGAGTTATAGGCAATGTAACCATACTGCCCAAAAGCAATTAGCTAAAATTATGATTCAAGAATAATTCAGGGCAAAAAACAACAAAGCGGGACGAAGCAGAGAATGAATTCTG
The DNA here is from genome assembly GCF_059692035.1 of Paenibacillus sp. J22P143. Classification (NCBI taxonomy): domain Bacteria; kingdom Bacillati; phylum Bacillota; class Bacilli; order Caryophanales; family Paenibacillaceae; genus Paenibacillus; species Paenibacillus sp. J22P143. The sequence continues at coordinate 211,515 of NZ_JCAUAQ010000003.1, read as the reverse complement.
CTTCGTCCCGCTTTTGTTTCGTATTATCTAACCATGAGTAAAATGGAAAAATTTTCACCTGTCGCCATACTTTCACCATGTTCGTTCGCATGGAAATAAGCGAAGATAGCTTTAGAAGAAAAACGGAGGTTAACCCAATGGATATGAAAACAATCATACACGGCGGTAATCATTACGAAATGAATCTAGAGCATGGCAATCTTCATGTGTTTGCTAACCCAGATGTGTTCCAATCGTTTGAAAACAGAGTATTTGAAATGGCAGATAATAACCTGCGGATTCCACGTAATATGCATATGAGCTACACCCCTGACGCCCATGTGGGTATTGGTACTTGCATTGGGACAACGGCAGTTTGGAGCATGAAGGATGGGTTCGTTTCACCTTCCATTGTTGGTGTGGACATCGGCTGTGGCATGCGTGTGCATACGACATCCTTGCATAAACGTGATATACAAGACAAGGGTGTTCGTAGAGCATTAATCAAAGCGATCGAGAAATATGTCCCAACCCATGAGCGTACAAATACGAATTATTCAAATATCGATATCATGGACGTCGTTCAAAACGGATTAAAAGGACTTCCTAAGGAATACGTTCCGAATGAACAATGGCTTACCCATGTTGAAGAATCTACATTCAAGTTCGATCACGACTACCTTGAGAAGTTGCCAGAAAAAATCCGCAAATATGCCCACGGGCAGCTTGGGACGCTTGGTGGCGGGAACCATTTTATAGAGATTCAGTATCTAGAAGTGGCAGAAGCACATAAGGATTTGGCGGCAAAATGGGGCTTGTTCGACGGGCAGGTTGTCGTCATGATTCACTCGGGTTCTCGTGCATGGGGAGCTATGCTGGGTCAAGAATTCACCAAGGTTTTCAGAGAAGCAATGAACAGTTGGGGTGTCGTAAATCCGGATCGGAATCTTTTATATGCGCCAATTGCAAGTCATGAAGGGCAAACTTACTTAAATCTCATGTATTCCGCTCTAAACTTTGCAGTAAGTAATCGTCATATGATTGCCTTCGGTGTTCAAGAAGCGTTCCGAGAAGTATTTGGCGAAGACCTGGAAATACCTGTATTGTATGACCTCATGCATAACTATGCGCTAAAGGAATTTCACCGCAATCAACCGATGCTCGTGCATCGGAAGGGAGCGACAAGAGCGCTGCCGCCAGGTCATTTCCTGAATACAGCTGCCTATAAAGAAACGGGTCATCCGGCATTAATCCCCGGTTCCATGGGAACCTCATCCTACATTATGGTAGGGAGAGACGAAGGGCTGAAAAACTTCTACTCCATTTGTCACGGTGCGGGCCGAGCGAGATCACGGAAAGCAACGAAAGAGCTTGTTACTGTCGATCAATTCGCGCAATCGATGAAAGTTGGAACGGATGATGAGATTCTCGTTAATCATCGTTCCTTGCAAACCATTCTTGATGAATGTCCGCAAGCCTATAAAGATGTGGATCAGATTATTGATAGTGTTGTGGGTGCATCGTTAGCTGATGTGGTGGCGACTTGTAAGCCGATGGTTGCGATTAAAGGCGTTTAGGAAATTGTAGTAATGATAGACGTCAATGACGTATATTCATAAATTTGGATGTATGTACGGATGACTTTACCTAGGCTAGGATTTCAAATAGTCCGGCAGTGCTTACACATCTCTATGTGTTTGTATACTGTAATGTTCATTTCGGCGTACATTCCCCTGGTGCAAGGGGTTCGAATCCCCTATCGTGTGAAACGATTAACAGTTTAAAAACAATCCAAATTGATTGTGTACTGGAGTCCAATGTGGCTTTCAAAATTGCACACTGTGCCACGGCTATGCAATCTGCAGATACCGAATGCAAGCATGCTTAACACCATTTGTTAATAACGGGAAGATAGACGGTTTGTGAGTGAAACCCAACATCTCCAACTAATTTCAAATGGCATTATGCATCACTTGCCTTCTTAAGCAGAATTCCGCCCTAATCGCAGGAGGACTCCAACTACGTGATCTATCATTCAAGGAGGTTTAACATGTTTAAAAAAGTGACGATACACAATGACGAACGAGGACTGCTTTTTCGTAAAGGCAGCTACTATAAAAGCTTACAACCTGGCACTTATCGGCTGTCGCCATTTTCGGATGATAGCATTGAGATTTTAAATATCATGCACCCTTTTCTTGTAAAAGGGAAAGAGCTTCCATTGTTCTTGCATGACGAACAACTCATAAAAGAGCTGGATATCATGCAGGTTCAAGACAATGAATATGTTCTTCATTATGAAGATGGCAAATTCGTTGGATTGTTGACAGCTGGAAGCTATGCCTTTTGGAATGTTTTGAAGAAACACACTTATCTTCGTGCAGATCTACGTCATCCTGAATTACCCAATGAAATTGATCCAGCTATTATTCCTAAGTTAAGTGGTTACTATCAAACATTTGATGTGGCTAGTCACGAAAGTGGCGCTTTGTTTTATAACCATGTCATGCAAAAGGAGCTTGCTCCCGGTAAATATTATTTCTGGAAGGGACCGATAGGCGTTTCTGTGAAAACCGTCGATCTCCGTCAACAGCAAATGGATATGACAGGGCAAGAAATGATGACGGAGGATAAGGTAACACTGCGACTTAACTTTGTGAGCCAATATCGCATTGTGAATCCACTTCGAGCGCTTGAAATCAAGTCGTTTGAAGAGCAAATGTACATTCAACTGCAGCTTGTATTGCGTGAGTATGTGGGTACTTTGAGATTAGATGATTTGCTGAAAATGAAACAAGAAATCACCACCTACGTGTTGTCACGCTTGAATGAGAAAAGTCTAGATTATGGCGTACAGTTCTTGTCTGCAGGTGTAAAAGATATTATTTTGCCAGGTGAAATGAAGGAGATCTTGAATACGGTCTTGTTGGCTGAGAAGAAAGCGCAAGCCAATCTCATTACGCGGCGTGAGGAGACTGCTTCTACGAGAAGCTTGATGAATACGGCTAAGCTTATGGATGAGAACCAAACCCTGTACCGGCTGAAGGAGCTTGAGTTCCTGGAGAAGATTTGTGAGAAAATCGGAACGATTTCTTTTCATGGTGGAGGCAACTTATTAGAGCAGTTGAACTCATTTGTTGGAGATAAAAACATGTCTAAGTAATGATAAATTTTATTAATAGGCATGATCATTATAATTAATCTTTCCGCCGTAAACGGATTGACAGTTCTTAGGTTAGACACGTATGATGTTTGTAAATGAATGGAAAGGAGGCCGACGATATGATTCGCAATCAAATTTCTATCAATAACCCGACAATTGAAAAGCATATTATACCATCGGTCTCAACCGGACTTGTGACGAATAGCTAGGTACTCTTGGAGTACGCCTAGTTCAATTTGACATGATTAAGCCGTAGACGATGTTGGTCTATGGCTTTTTTGCGTCCACTGAATAAGGAAATAGAGAGGAACAAAGTGAATGAAAGAAAATTATTATCAAGAGGTCCAGCTCCCATCGGGAGTCGTTCATGTATACGCAGGACCTGAGTTGTTTAAAGCTTTAGATTATCAAGTATTTCAGATGGCCAACAACAATTTGCAGATTCCAAATCAAGTCTATATGGGCTATACGCCTGACGTGCATGTCGGTGTAGGTACTTGTATCGGCACGACAGCAGTATGGAATGCGCATAACGGATATGTATCACCGTCGATTGTCGGCAGCGATATTGGCTGTGGAATGCGCGTGCATATGACGAATTTGCATAAGGATGAACTGAAGAATGTGAAGCTGCGCCGCAAGCTGGTGAAGACGATCGAGAAGTATTTACCCGTTGAAGATCACGCGCGTGGACATTTCTCAGACATCCGATTGGAACACATCGTCACCAAAGGACTGCATGGACTTCCAAAGAAATATATTCCCGACGGTTATACGCCTCGAAAGGCGACATCGCTTACGCATGTCGAGAGCAGTAAATTTACATTGGATGAAAATGCATTGAATCGATTTCCGAGTAATGTTTGGCATCGGTCACATCGTCAGCTTGGGACGCTTGGGAATGGGAACCATTTTGCGGAGATTCAGTCGATAGAAATTGCAGAAGAGAACCGGGAGGTGGCTGAGGCCTGGGGACTATTTGATGGTCAAGTGGTTATTATGATTCACTCGGGCTCGCGTGCATGGGGTGGCTCTGTGAGTCAATATTGCAACAGTGACATGTTAAAGGTGATGCGGATGAACGGATTAGGAACGGCCGATCCTAAGCTGTTATTTGCACCTTTAGAACATTCGGCAGCTCAGACTTATGTAAATCTGATGTATTCAGCGCTCAATTATGCTGTTGTAAATCGCCATCTAATTGCCTATGCCATTCGTGAGGCTGGTAAAGATGTGTTTGGCTCGAAGTTTGAAATGACCACGTTGTACGATCTTATGCATAACTATGCGTGGGAGGAAAAGCATGAAGGGCAGTCCTATTTTGTTCATCGCAAAGGGGCGACGAGGTCGCTTCCGGCAGGCCATCCAAGCAATCCGCAGCCTTATCAACATACCGGTCACCCTGCGCTGATTCCGGGTTCAATGGGGACAGCTTCCTACATTATGGTAGGAGCACCGGGTGGCAAAGCCAACTTTCACTCCATTTGTCATGGAGCAGGGAGAATTCGTTCACGAAGTGCGACGAAAAGATTGATAACGCTGAATGAATTTGCCTCTTCCATGCGAGTGGGTACGGATGAGGAAATTGTCGTAAACCAAAGGTCGTTAGAGTCGATTCTAGATGAATCGCCTCAAGCTTACAAAGATGTTGATCAAATTATTGAAAGTGTCGTCGGAGCGGGGTTGGCTGAAGTTGTTGCTAAATGTAAGCCTATGGCGGCAGTAAAAGGTGCTAAATGAAACTTGTACAAAGCGTAAGGATGGCGTCGGAGTAGAGGATTTTGTTTTTGCTGTGGATGATGCGAGTCTATTGCGTTTTCTAGAACACGCTCGGCAGCGGCGTAGGGATTTAAACCTTCGACAAGTGACCGTTTTCACGGATGGACCTCATGGAATGGAAAAAGAACTGGCTCCTATAACACGTATGGTTGACTGTTCAGAAGTCATCATGAAGGGCGAAGTGAAGACAGATATTTATCGCTCTTTCGATCAGTTTTTTGCTGAGGATCGTGCCTTTTTCAAAGAATATGAGCTTCCGTATAAAAGAGGCATCCTGCTCTATGGGAAGCCTGGAAATGGAAAAACAACGCTCGTCAAATCGATTGCAGGCAGCGTAAAAGCCCCTGTTGCTTATTGGCAAATAACGGAGAACACCGGTAGCGAATCTATTCAAGAGGCGTTTCAAGCTGCGGCTAAAATGGCGCCAATGATTCTTGTGATTGAAGATATCGATGCGATGCCCCAGCGGGCAAGGTCGTACTTTTTAAACATTTTGGATGGTGCGACTTCCAAGGAAGGTATATTCCTCATTGGGACAACGAATTATCCGGAGCAAATTGATCCGGCACTTATGAACCGGGCAGGGAGATTCGACCGTGCTTATGAAATCAAGCTTCCAGACCTAGAGCTGAGACAGATCTATTTGGAGCAAAAGGGGATAGGGAAGCTTCTGAGCGAAGCGTTGATTCTCGTAACGGCGAAGCAAACAGAAGGGTTTACTTTTTCTCAGTTAAATGAATTGTATGTATCTGCTGCACTTCAGTGGCATTATGAGCTAAGCGTGGACATCGAAAAGCTGGTGAAATCGATGAAGTCAGATCTGCATAAAGGGCAGACGATGTCATGGATGAAAGAGGATACGGATGTGAGGGTTGGCTTTTTGGTGTGATATTAAATATGAATTTAATTTTAGGACGTGATTGAGATGTTACAAGAAAACAAACAAACAAAATTAAGTAAGATTATGAGTAAAATACTTCGGCATTCGCCAGAAGAATTCGGACTGAGGCTAGATCCTATTGATGGTTCTTGTGCGGTTGCAGATTTGATAGAAGTCATTCGTGTACAGACGAAATGGTCAGAGATTAGAGTAAGCGATATTAAAGAAGTTGTAGCGCGCTGTGAAAAGCAGCGCTTTGAGATTATCGGCGATCGAATCCGAGCTCGATATGGACATAGCCATGATAAAGTTAATTATCCAGCTGCAAAACCTCCTAACGTGCTCTACCATGGCACAAATGTGCAGGCTGCCCCTTTGATTGTAAAGCAGGGGTTACGTCCCATGCGGCGTCAATATGTCCATTTGTCCGAAGGACTTCATTTTGCAACTCTTGCTGGTAAACGAAGAGGGGAATTAATTATTTTAGCCATAGATACAGAGAAAGCTTCTCAAGCTGGAGTAGTCTTCTACTACGCGGGCAATGAAGTATGGCTTGCAGACGCAGTTCCTGCCGAATTCTGCCGCATCTATGAGCATGCAGAGGAGGGGCAGCACGATGACTAATCAACTTATCGATATTGGTGTTAATTTAATGCATCGCTCTTTTGATCAAGACCGTGACGAGGTGGTTGCAAGGGCGCTTGCAGCAGGAGTGACCCCACTCCTCTTGACTGGCACAAGCATAAGAAGCAGCGAAGAAGCGTCGCAATATGCAGGTAAATTTCCTAGGAAATTATTTGCAACGGCAGGGATACATCCGCACGACACGCGCAATTGCAAGGAGCATACGATTAATAAGCTGCGTCAATTGGCGAAGCTGCCTCAAGTGGTTGCCATTGGTGAATGTGGACTGGACTATAACCGTGATTTTTCACCTCGCGATGTACAGCGGAAATGGTTTGAGGAACAGATTCAGCTTGCCTGCGAGCTGCAAATGCCGCTTTTCCTGCATGAGCGAGAAGCTCATTACGATTTCGTTCGAATCATGAAGCCGTATGTCGGTTCAATCAATAAGGCTGTTGTCCATTGCTTTACGGGATCACTGCAAGAGCTTCGGGTTTATCTACAGCTAGGATTTTATATCGGAATCACAGGCTGGATCTGCGATGATCGTAGAGGCAAGCACCTGCGTGAACTTGTGAAGAATGTACCGCTTGATCGTTTAATGCTAGAAACAGATGCCCCATTTCTTACACCGCGGGATTTGCCCGTAAAGCCGCAGGATGGCCGGAATGAGCCTGTTTTTCTTCCACACATTGCAGAGACAGTTGCTAAATGCCTTGGTATAACTGCCCGGGAAGTTGCTGATTCAACTGCACAAACAACAAAGGATTTTTTTGGATTGCGTTCATTTAGTATGTGAGGATTTCCTCTATGGCTTCAACCTCCTAGTCGTGTAGGTGGTACGAATAGTCATAGGGGGGTTCCTCTTTTTTGTTTTTCTTATCCCTCGTTCTATTTGCGGAGGAAATTCCATACCCATGAAAAAGGAAAATTAGGCATGGTGTGGAAACTGTTTATATAACCAAGTTATGAGGGGTATATGATGAATTATTTAACGGAGTCGTATGTAGATAGTTTGGCGCTAAATAGCGGTGCGATCAAGAACGGCAAGGATTTGGTGAAGAAAAATAGTTTTCCGCTGCTCTGTCAGTCGGAGGACGGGACGATTATTTTTGGGGAGTGTAAAGGTAGTGGAAAGGACCCGTATCAATGTTCGGTCGATGTGGCGAAAGAGGGGAATCCCGTATTCCGCTGTTCATGCCCGAGCCGCCAGTTTCCGTGCAAACACAATCTAGGTTTGATGTATGCCTATACGTCAGGCAAGACATTCATCACTGCACCCCTGCCACAAGATATCGTGGATAAAAGGGAAAAGGCTGAGAAGCGGGAGGAAAAGAAGAAAGAACCTGTCGACCCAGATGCTCCAGTTGTTAAGCGAAAGACGAACAAGTCAGCTTTAATAAAGAAAATAGCTGCACAGCTGGAAGGGATCAGCATTGCTGAGAAGCTTGTCTTGCAGCTTGTACAGTCAGGACTAGGAAGCCTGGACAAAAAGGCGCTGCAAACCGCTGAAGAGCAGGCCAAACAGCTCGGCAACTATTATATCCCGGGGGTCCAAACGGCACTTCGCGATTTGACGCTTCAGTTACGAGCACAGGAAGACCAGGAGACCGTGTATACAAACGTGATTGAGCAGCTTACCACGTTGCAAGCATTGATCAAGAAAAGCGGAGAGTACCTGGGCAGTAGATTTGAAAATCCAGATCATCCTATGGATACGGAATCAACGTTGGAAGAATGGATTGGGCACGCCTGGCAAATCGCAGAACTGAGGGAGCATGGTCGGGTTCGCAGCGAGCCCTCGGAATTATTGCAGTTGTCGTTCCGATCCTACACGGATCAGGCGAGAGGCGAATTCATAGATGAAGGGTACTGGTCGGACTTACAAAGCGGACAGCTCCACTTCACAAGAACGTATCGGCCATTCCGTGCAGCGAAATACATACGTGAAGAAGATTCTGTCTTTCAGGTCGTCGAAGCGAAAGAACTTGCACAATACCCCGGGGAGCTTAACACGAGAGTGCGTTGGGAAGAAGCGACATTCCGCGAAGCCGACTCACAAGATTTTCAGAAAATCCGTTCATCAGCTCACAAGTCATTCCCAGAAATCATTAAACAAGTGAAGAATCAGATTAAAAATCCACTTTCGGACAAGTGCCCTGTCATACTGCTGCAATTTGCTGAAATCAAGAAGACGGAAACTTCCTTTGTGCTAGTAGATGAACAAGGTAAGCAGCTTCCACTTGCAGACATTCCATATCTCAGCGAGCCTTCGACTCATTTGCTGCCTATGTTAAATAAGGCATTCTTACAGAATCAGGCGATTCTGGTTATGTTCGAACACAATTGGAAGCATAACAGGCTTGAGGCGCAGCCGTTAAGCATCGTAACGACCAATGAAGTCGTTCGCTTGCTCTATTGACGAATAAAATTAGGAGACGAACTCATGAGTATAGATCTATTGTTTGAGCTGCAGCACGAGGTGCGGCGCTTATTTATAGCAGGTAGTGGCATGGCGACGGGCGATTTACGTTTGCAAAAAATGCTTCCCCAACTTCAGAAGCTTGGCGAGTCAGCGCCGGTGTTTAACCGAATGGCTCAGGCGGTTAGTCAAGTTCTTGAGGCAGAAAAGAGTGGTTCAGCGAGCAGACTTTTAGAGTTAGGAACCCTCTTGAATTCCGTGCTGTACACGCAAGGGAAAACGGAGACGAAAGAGGAACTCGTACCGGTGGAAGGGACGGAAGTGAAGCTTTCGACGTCAATAACTTACCGCAAGCTGCATCCGCTTATTGAGGCATTGACGCAAAAAGGTCAGGGCCGAATGGAGCAGATTCGTCAAGGGTACGACGATGGCCTTTTTCATGATTTCCGCGTCATACCTGCTGCTGTTTCCGCGCTAGACGATAGTTATGTAGAAATACCCGATTATCTTCATCGAAAGGTGCTGCCCGCACTCGGAATGGAGGCTCTCCCTGCGCTTCGGCAGCAATTTAAGCTGGATGGCGGGAAAGGTGACGCCCGCAGATTGGAACTTATCCATGATTTGCTTGCCCTATCTGCCTTAGATCTCCTTCTTCAAGCTGCCAAACAGGGTTCAACGGAGGTCCGCTCCACGGCGATTGAGCTTCTGGGCGATTATCCGGAGCAAGAGGATTTTATTCTAGAGCAAGCTGATGATAAGAAAAAAGAGATACGCAGAGCCGCCTTATTCGCCTTATCTCGACTTGGAACGGAGCAAGCCATCGTTCGTCTGTACAAGGCTCTGGGTTCGAAGGATCGGGATCTTGCGATAGAGCCCATTCAATTATGCAAGGCCAATGATTTGACGCTCCGTGTCATCGGGCATGCGGAAAGTGTGTTGGAGCGAATCATTCAACGTACAGACGTGGAAAATTCCGCACAACAATTGTTGGCGGACATCCGCAGCTTACAAGGCAAGAGAGTACCGGAAGTCGTAGATTTCCTAGAGAAATTGCTGTCAACGCCTAGTTTTATTGTTCCAGAAACGGAAGCCGTACAGGAGACTTCAGCTGAACTTCTATTGCAATTAGATCTGCCTAAGGCAGACCGTTTTGCCCTTACTTTACATGAGTTGTACAATCGCAAATTGATTGCATACAGCTTTAGAGCGGCCATCAAGATTCTTCCTCCAGAAGACGTCTACGAACGCTTTTGCCATGATCTTAAGGATAAAAGGCAGACGGCGACTAAGGATTTATTGCGCGTCTTGCGTAATCTGTTTCCTTCCTTGGAGCATCAAATGTACGATACTTCCGCCCAGATTGAGGTCGAGCATCAGGAATGGGATCCCAGGTGGGTGCACTTGTTTGTGAAATTGGATGAAACGGAGCTCGTTTGCAGACTTGCGAAAGAAATGGATTCACAAATCGCTTCTTACTTGGCAGAAGCATGCTTGCAAAAGCCTGATTTTTTCAACAGTAGAACGATTCATTGCCTTCTTGCCTTATTCCGTATTGGGTACAAGGAAACCCCTGAGCTTCTAATGGACATATTGGAGAAAGGCAAGAAACAGCTTTATTATTTAAATCATACGCAACATGTGCTCCTGACATTATTACCGCGATCCTATACGGAGAGGATGCAGCTTTTTGCGCAAAATGTCTCAAACGAGTCAATGAAAAATCGACTTGTAGAAATCGCAGAAACGATAGCTGCGAAGCCGGAACAAACCGAACCGTCAGATAACGAAGAGAAGGGACAGGGATTATGGGAATGGATCAAAAGCAAGATGTCGTAAGATTGCCCTCCGAACGGTTATACATAGAAGAGTTAGAAGCATTGAAAAAATTGGATCAGGATGTGAAGCCAGCCGGGTGGCAGCTTTCTCCGAAGGCGGTCCTGACGTTTCTGATTGGTGGGAATGCAAAAGGGGTCGCAATTACCCCGAAATACATTGGCAACAAGCGGCTGGTAGAAATGGCCATAGCTACGCTGTTGACAGACCGAGCTCTCATGCTGATTGGGGAACCAGGAACGGCTAAGTCTTGGCTTTCGGAAAATCTAACAGCTGCGATCCACGGGGATTCTGGCAAGGTCATTCAAGGAACGGCAGGGACGAGCGAGGAGCATATTCGTTATTCTTGGAATTATGCCATGCTGCTGGCGCAAGGGCCCTCAGATCAAGCCATTATTAAAAGCCCGATATTCCGCGCGATGGAAACAGGTGGGATCGCCAGATTTGAAGAGATTTCACGCTGCGCATCCGAAGTACAGGACGCCTTAATCTCCATCCTGTCAGAGAAGACGATCTCGATCCCGGAACTGGGTAGAGAAGTGTTCGCCGCACGGGGATTCTCTATTATTGCAACAGCGAACACGCGCGACCGTGGAGTAAACGAGATGTCAGCCGCCTTGAAGCGGCGCTTTAACATTATTGTGCTTCCATCCCCATCCGATATTGAGACGGAAGTAGAGATTGTTCGCAAACGTGTTAGAGAGATTTCGACGAGCTATGAGTTAAGAGCGTCGCTCCCAGAGGAGGAGGCGGTGCGGAAGGTTGTAACGATTTTTCGCGAGTTGCGCAGCGGGATGACACTCGACGGCAAAGAGAAGGTGAAAGGGCCAAGTGGCGTGATTTCGACAGCTGAAGCCATCTCGCTGTTAACGGGTAGTATGGCGCTTGCAGGAAGCTTTGGGAGCGGACAGATTAGTGAAGAAGATATAGCCGCCGGACTGCAGGGAGCTATTGTGAAAGACGAAGAGAAGGACCGCCTCGTATGGAAGGAATATCTAGAAAATGTCATGAAAAAGCGGGGATCGACATGGAGAAATCTGTACTTCGCGTGCTCGGAGATGAACAACTAGATCGCAGTCAGGGGTTTCATGTTTTCGGTATACGGCACTTATCTCCTGCAGGTGCTTTCCACCTGCTTGCTTTCTTAGATGAAGTGAAGCCTACGGCAGTGCTCGTTGAAGGACCTAGCGACGCAAGCGGTTTTATAGCTGAACTAACCTCTCATGGCGTTGTCCCGCCAATTGCTATTTTAGCGTATACGGATCAACTGCCCGTAAGGACCTTACTGTACCCGTATGCTAGTTATTCGCCAGAATATCAGGCGTTTCAATGGGCTAGCCGCAACGGTGCACAGGCTGCATTTATCGATCTGCCCTCCGAACATGCCTTGGCTCTATACGAGCAAAGGCATGCTCATAGGTTATCTACTACAGAGGGCGAGAGCAATCAGACTGAGGACGACGATTTTCAGACTTATGTCCTTGGACAGAGGACACTGTATCAGCAGCTTGCTGAATTGTCGGAAGAGCCGGATTACGAAGCTTACTGGGAACGGCATTTTGAACATAATTTACAAAAAGACGCCTACCGCCATGGCATTTATCAATTCTCGGCTCAAATGCGGGAGCTGAACGTGCAGCAAGAGTGGCAATTTGCGCCACAAGAAGCGGCTTACAATGAGATTCGGGAAGCTTACATGCGGCGCAAAATTCAGGATACGATTGAAGCTGGGCACGCTCCAGAGAAAATTGTAGTCGTAACCGGCGCGCATCATGCCTCTGCCTTAGATTTCCGTTTTCCGTTGATGACGGACGAAGAAATGAAGGGGCTGCCCAAGACAACAACCAAGCTTACGCTGATGCCTTATTCGTACTACAAGCTGTCTTCACACTCGGGCTATGGGGCAGGGAATCAGGCACCTGCTTATTTCGAATTGTTCTGGCAGTGCCTCCAAAAAGGTGACTTGGGCAGGCTTCCTTCCTTGTACTTTTCTCAGGTCGCTGCCTATCTTAGGGAGCATGGCACTTATAGATCCACAGCTTCGCTCATCGAAGGTGTGAGGCTGTCAGAGGCGCTTGCTGCTTTACACGACGGTCATCATCCTACGTGGAAAGACCTTCGGGACGCAGCCATGGTATGTCTTGGTCATGGGGAGCTTTCGACAATCGCGGAAGCTTTGGCAAGGACTGATGTGGGCACAGCCATCGGCAGATTGCCAGAAGGAGTCAGCCAGACGCCAATTCAAGATGATTTGAATAGAGAACTCAAGCGGCTCAAGTTGGAGAAATTCAAATCTACGGTTGCTGCAACCTTAGAGTTGGATCTACGTGAAAACCGCAGAGTGAAGTCGGAGGAAGCTGCGTTTCTGGATTTGAAGCGGTCTGTTCTCTTACACCGACTGGAACTACTGGGCATTAACTTTGCCAAGAAGCAAAGTGTGCATCAAGACTCCGCATCATGGGCGGAGAATTGGGTGCTGCGGTGGACGCCAGAAGCTGAGATCCAAGCGGTGGAGTCGACCTTGAAGGGGGGGACGATCGAGCTTGCGGCGGCTTTTGTACTGAAGGAGCGGCTCGACGTTTGCAGCGATATCGCGGAAGCTTCGCGCATCATTCGGGCAGCCTGCGATTGCGCATTGACCGAGCTGATGGAGCAAGCCAAATCCACGCTGCAAGGGCTTGCGGTGGATGCCGGCAACTTCGAGCAAGTCGCTGGCGCAGCCTATGAGCTGTCGGTATTGATCCGTTATGGATCGCTGCGCCGAATCGAAACGGATCCCCTTGTTCCGCTGCTCCAGCAGTTGTTCCTGCGCGGAACGCTGCTCCTCGTAGACAGCGCGGGCTGCAACGATGACGCCGCTCAGGGTATGGTTCGAGCGATTCAATCGCTGCACACCATTGCCCAAGACCATTTTGAAACGGTAGACGATGGTTTATGGTTGAATAAACTGCAAGAGCTAGCTTCGCGTGATGATCGAAATGCCAAACTGTCGGGCTTCGCTTTCGCAATATTGCTTGAACGAAATGAAATACCGGTTGAGCGTGTTGCGACGGAAGTTTCGCGTCGCCTGTCACCAGGGATTCCCGTTGATCTGGGAGCGGGATGGTTCGAAGGCATGTCGATGCGCAACCGATACGCGCTGCTGTCTAGGGTATCGTTGTGGCAGCAACTTGATAGATATATCGGATCGCTGGATAAAGAGGCATTCCAACGTTCCCTTGTGTTTCTGCGCCGAGCTTTCGGTTCATTCGAACCGAGGGAGAAAGCATCTGTGGCCGAGATGATGGGCGATATTTGGGGTGTTGGCGAAGATCGTGCTGGAACTGCTTTGCAGCAGCCGTTAACTGAGGAAGAGAAGGAGAAGCTGGATGATCTGGGTGATTTTGATTTTGGGGATTTGTAGCTTATGACAATGATAGATCAAGAACAATTAAAGCGTTGGCGATTAATTCTGGGTGCAGCTTCTGAAGAGAAGCTGCAGTCTTTTGGTGGAGACGGCATGCTTGACGACGAGTCAAGACTCATGGATGAGGCGCTTGCCGCGATCTATGATGAGACATCCGGTAGTAGTGTTGATGATGGATCGAACGTAGGTGGCTCCCGCAAAGCGGGGCTTGGGCCTTCGTCCCCGAAGCTTGCCAAATGGCTGGGCGATATCCGCACCTTTTTCCCGCCGGACGTGGTCTCCGTCATTCAGTCCGATGCCATTGAGCGCAAAGGCTTGAAACAGCTGCTCTTCGAACCGGAGCTTCTTTCCCAAGTGAAACCGGACATCCAAATGGTTGCTACGTTAATGGCGCTCAAAGGAAAAATACCGGAAAAAACGAAAGAAACAGCAAGACAATTAGTGAAGGCTGTTGTAGATGAAATCATGCAGCGGCTTTCGCAGGATTTGCGCCGAGCTGTGACTGGTGCCTTGAATCGCAGGCAGCATTCACTGCTGCCGTCGTCCACGGGACTGGACTGGAACACAACCATCCGCAAAAATCTCAAGCACTATGACAAGGAGCGAGGTCTCCTGTTGCCTGAGAAAGTCTACTTCTTTGACCGAGCACGCCGCAGCAAAGAGTGGACGGTTATCCTAGATATTGACCAAAGCGGCTCGATGGCGGGTTCCGTCATTTACGCGTCCATTATTGGTTCTATTTTCGCCAGTATGCCGGCTCTGGACACACGAGTAGTTGCTTTTGACACCGAGGTCGTTGATTTAAGTGAGCAGTGTGCAGAAGATCCCGTTGATATGCTGTTTGGCATTCAGCTTGGCGGTGGAACAGATATTAACAAATCGATCGCTTACTGCGAGCCTTTTATCACGGAGCCGAAGAAAACGCTATTCATCTTGGTCTCAGACTTATATGAAGGCGGCAATCGGACTGAGATGATTCAAAGGCTTGTCGACATGCATCAGGCTGGCGTGAAGACGATCTGCTTACTCGCTTTATCTGATCAGGGCGTGCCCTCTTATGACGATGCAGTTGCCAAAAAGCTGGCTCAATCCGGTATCCCTTGTTTTGGATGTTCTCCCGAGAAGCTCCCGGAATTGATGGAAGGTGCATTAAAGGGGCATGATCTTGCGTTGCTTGCGGAGAGAGTAAAGCATGGTAAGGGGATGTAGCTTAACCATACATAGGTACTGTTCGCGAAACTGTGTGTGTAGTATACAGAAAAGGTGTAAGAAGTTGGATCATTGAAATGAATATTCGATAAAAGCTCTACGAGATATCGTAGGGCTTTTACTTTTTTTGATCGCCAATTTTGTTGTACCAATTAATGGGATTTATTCTATTTGAAAAGAATGTTTTGAGGTTTACGTAAAGATCTGTTAATGATCTTAAACATTCTGATAATGATATTTGATTCTCCCTGCTGTCCTTCTGTCCTACAATTAAAATATAAAGGGGTTTCAAAATAAACCTAGTGAATGTGTTCTTACCTGTTTTTGGGGTGAAACCATACATTGCACTGAGCGTTGGGTAATGTTTTAAAAAATATACGGGATTCTCTCCAAGCGAGTATAAGAATAGTGAACATTAAAGGGAGAAAAAAGAAAAAGAAGGGATCTCCCGGATTAACCGGAGGATCCCTTTAATGTTACACTCGCCAACGTAAGCGAAACGGAGGACGGGAAAAATGACTTAAACCGTCGTCAAGGCGAGCGCCTTTAACATATTCAATTATAGTTTGTCCTGACTCCGTTCGTCAAAACTTATTTCTACGCCGGAGGCTGTGCGCCACCATCTACGAAATCGCGAGGTAACTATGGGTTGGATTGGGATTCCTGGGATATTGGCAAGCTATGGCATGAGGTGTTGTCCTACAGTCAGGTTTGTACGGCTGAAACACAGGCTTTTTCTCATGCTTATTAGGTTGGCTAAAGGCATTGAAACATTTGTAAACTTATGATATAAATTCCTAGTTGAGTTTGAAGGGGGCATACGAAAAGAAGTTTAGCAATCTCGCTTGCGATAACGATCAGGTTCATCCAAACGATATACCAACAGCAACCGCTCCACAAAGTGACCAGCAACTGGTCTATAGACCTGACTTGTTTCCTGAGAAGACAGTTATTCCCTTCGGCAAAAGTTGGGGACAACCATTAGAGTCAGGCACTCCTCTTACTGATGCGAAGCTTATCAAAAGCTTTGCGCTACCTCGCTCTGAGGCGGAAATTCTAATTTATAAAACTGGTGATACCTCCCCAAAATATATGGGGTATCTCAAGGGTAGGAACTCGGTATCGAAGTTGGGTGACTTGATTGGTTTTAATGAAAACCAATCTTCGATCAATTCGTTGAATTTCCTGACTGGGGATGTGTCTGGCGCGGTTATTGAAATCCCTATTGGTACTATGGGTACATTGAATGTGTTGCTGATCTATCATCACACAACCGATTCATGGAACGTAGTCGATTTTCAAAGACATCCCACCATTCCAATAGATCTCGACAGTGACGGTGTCCCTGAATGGGTCGGTAACCAGACGGATTGGGTGCCGCCTGCTGTGGAGATCGATCGTTGGGTCGCAGAATATGATCGTTTCGAAACGACAGTTCTTCAATGGGATAATAGCCTATTCCCTGATACGGCTAACGAAGAACCTTCTTACTCATCCCTTTTTGTGGAGGAGGGGAAGCCTTTCATTGAAATCGGCAATAAAGATGCTTACGCATTTTTTACATATGACCACGGGTTTTTAAAACAGTATAGACCCGCCGACACCAGAAGCCGCGTCTTGGACATGCAAATGGCCCGACAGCATCATCATTAATTAAAAGAGGGGAGATTGTTTTGAAAATGGCTGGATATCCAACTTGGAAGCTTGGATTAGTTTGCTTGGTGTTGCTAGGAAGTAGCTTACTTACAAGCAGATGCATATGGAACTCACCTCAGACATCTCCCCAAGTTCTTGAACAGAACACCATACCGATCGTTGATCCCACTCCGGAACCAAGTATCTCAATGAAGAAAATCAGGTCAGATTGGGTAGAAGAATACGGACAGCTTCCCTTGGCTGATGCCGACAATCATGGTTCAGTCCTTGGGATTTCTGACAAGCTGGAGTTATGGGGAAATTCCAGTGTAGATCGCGTAGTCTTATTCGGAGAGGTCTCCAAATTTATGTCGATCATCCATGATGAAACTACGTGGTCGTCGTACAAGAAGTATCCCAATCTTATCATTCCTTTTTTCTCTGGTAGATCGGTTCATGCTAAGCACAGATTCCGGTTATGATATGGTAAATGGCGAGCAACAGGCGATTGATGCCATGTATATGATGTTGGATTTATTGAAGGATGATCCAGCGTTGGTGCGAAAGGTAGCTTATGAAAATCTAGATGCATTGATACGTAATCAATCGGCTACCAAAACCCAGAAGAAAATGATTCGAGAATTAAATCAAAAGACCGGCAGCCAGCATGATGTTTCATTGATGTCTAAGTTCGAAGCCGGCCGGATTCTTTATAGTGGGGAATAATCCTATTGAAAGCCTTGCACGAAATCGTAAGGCTTTTTTTCTGTTCTCATAATTTGATCGTTTGTGTTAAAATGAGTAAAAAAATGTTCGAGGTGTAAAAATGCTACCATTACAACGAAAGCAAGCGTTATTAGAGTTTTTGTCGCAACATAAGGTCGCGACCATGAAAGAGCTTAGTGATCAGTTCAACGTGTCGGAAATGACGATCAGACGCGACTTGAACGCGCTGGAGGAAGAGAACCGCGTCCGACGCTCCCATGGCGGCGCGATTTATTGCGATGATGCGATTGTAAGCGAAGAGCCGGATGCGGCGTCCAAACAAGCGCGCAATCGCGACGTGAAGGCCAGGTTGGCCGCTTATGCGGCCGAGCACTTCGTTAGAGACGGGGACGTGCTCATTTTGGAGAACGGGACAACTGTCTCTCGCATGGTTGAGCTGCTCGACGCTTACGCCCAATTAACGATTCTTACTAACGGCTTGGATACGCTTAGCTTATTTCGTCCTCTCGTTACGGACACGCGATCGATCCAATGCTGCGGTGGCATGTTGAGGCAAGTATCCGGAACTTTCGTTGGTCCGACGGCCGAACAATTTTTCGCGAGCTACCATGCGGACACACTCTTTGTTTCGGCATTAGGCTACTCGTACGAGGAGGGCTTCACCGATCCGAACTTACTGGACACACAAGTGAAAAAGGCCATGATCCGCTCGGCGAAAAAAGTGGTCATGCTGCTCGACTCATCGAAAATTGGCAATCGTTACTTTTCGACAGTGGCGAGTTTGGCCGATATTGACGTTTTCGTTACGGATTCTAGAATCCAAGAAGAGGATAAACGATGGATCGAAGCCAGCGGCGTTGAGCTTCATCTAGTCGTATTATCTTAAAATTATGTATGTTCATTTGTGTTAATTTGTGATATATTTTGATAAAACAACACAAAGGAGCTGCGAATAATTATGCGAGGAAACTACAACAAACAGCCGTCAATCCGTATCCATAATCGGGACAATGAGGTTTGGTCGGGTTATGCAGCGATAGGAGCTGCGATAAAGAAATCCCTAGAAGGCAAAGGGCAGCACAAAGCGGTCGTCGTCGTGGAATGCTACCCAGGCGTCAGACAAGATGAAATCATTTCGGGGTTGTCGGCTTCTCTTCTTCCAAGCAGGGTTATCCGTTCGGAAGACGCGGCCATGGAGCCGAAGGAAGTCGACCGTATCGTCGAGCGCTATATGACAGACGACCGGGTATTTGGCTACATGTCGCCATTCGTGATCGATGAGTTTTACGATAAGGATAAAATCGATAGGCTGCGTCTTGAGTTGGAGGAGTCGGATTCCGGCATGACGATCGTAATCGGTTTCGGTGCTTCGCTGATCACGGAAGGTGACGTACTCGTCTATGCTGACTTGGCCCGTTGGGAAATTCAATTGCGGTACCGTGCGAAAGAATATACCAATTGGCGGACGAACCGTGTGGAGACCGATATTTTGCGCCTCTATAAGCGAGGTTTTTTCTTCGAGTGGCGCATGGCGGATCGTCTGAAAAAGTCACTGATGGGCCGTGTCGATTATTATTTGGATACGAATGTGAAAGACGAACCGAAGTTGATCACACGGCAAGCGTTATTCGCAGGCTTGGCGCAGACGGCAAGCCAACCGTTCAGGCTTGTTCCCTACTTCGACCCCGGCGTATGGGGCGGAAAGTGGTTGGAAGCGAACATCGAGCTGCCTAGGCGGGACCATCCCTATGCTTGGGGCTTCGACGGAGTGCCGGAGGAGAACAGCCTTTATTTTCAATTCGGCGAAGTAAGAGTAGAGCTTCCTGCAATCAATCTCGTTTTTTTTCAATCCATTCATCTGCTCGGTGAGAAAGTGTATGCCCGGTTCGGTGCGGAATTCCCGATTCGCTTCGACTTTCTCGATACGATCGGGGGGCAGCACCTCAGCCTTCAGGTACATCCGACGGCCGAGTATATTCGCGAGAAATTCGGAATGCCGTACACGCAGGACGAAAGCTATTATATTCTCGATGCCGTACCAGGGGCGGAAGTTTATCTTGGGTTGAAAGACAATATCGAATCGGACGCGCTGCTTGATGATTTACGTAAGGCTCAAGGCGGTGGATTTACGTTCCCTGCGGAAGAATACGTGAATGTTTATCCAGCCAAGAAGCACGACCACTTCCTTATTCCGGCGGGTACCATACATTGTTCAGGGTCGGGCTGCATGGTGCTCGAAATTAGCGCGACGCCTTACATTTTCACATTTAAACTATGGGATTGGGATCGTCTGGGCTTGGACGGGAAACCGCGTCCGGTTCATGTGGAACACGGTAGCCAAGTCATTCAATGGAACCGTGCAACTGAGTGGACAACCACGCAATGTGTGAATCGTGTTGAAACCGTAGCAGAAAGTGAGGGATGGAAGGAAGAACGCACGGGACTGCATGAACTCGAGTTCATCGAGACGCGCCGTCATTGGTTCTCGGCTCCGGTCCTTCACGAAGCGAACGGCAGCGTACACATGTTGAACTTGATCGAAGGCGAAGAAGCGACAGTCGAAAGTCCGAGCGGTGCATTCGAGCCCTTCATCGTTCGCTATGCGGAGACATTCGTCATCCCGGCGTCAGTGTCCGCCTACATCATTCGGCCAAGTGGGCCAAGCGAAGGCAAGACACTCGGCACGATTAAAGCTTATGTAAGGACTTAGCAGGGGGGGCGCGAAAGTCATGAATTCATCCATTATTCTTGCTCTTGATGTCGGAGGTACGCAAATTAAAGCTGCTGCCGTGATCGAAGGCATGATCGTTGAGAACACTGTCTCCCACTATCCGGCTCATTCCGATCGAAGCACAGACGAAATCATACATCACTTCGCTGAAATTGCCGCGGATCTCGTTGCTAAAACGGGCCGAGACGAGTTGCCGTTCGGGGGGATCGGTCTTGCTTTTCCCGGACCGTTTGATTATGAAAAAGGAATAAGCCATATTCGGGGACTCGACAAATTCGAAGCTTTGTACGGTCTTCCCGTCGGCAAGCTGCTAGAAAACGCCGTAAGATCAAATGAGATGTTGAGCTCGCGTCTTGCTCCGACGTTCGGTATCAAGTTCGAGAACGACGCCGCTTTATTTGGCTTAGGTGAAGCGAACTACGGGGAAGCAAGCGACTCCAAACGCGTCATTTGCCTTACGATCGGCACAGGGCTTGGTTCATGCTATTTGGAAAACGGATGCCTCGTTAAGCATCACGACGGCGTACCGGATAACGGATGGCTGTATTCGCTCCCATACGAGAATGGCATTGCAGACGAGTACATTTCCCGCAGAGGCTTCCTACGGTTGGCGAAAGAAATGGCGTTGTTAGACGCGGATCAGGACGTACATCACTTCGCGGCATTGGCCGGAACTGGGGATGTGAGCGCGATAAGGCTGTTCGAGGCTTTCGGCCGACGCATGGGTGTCATCTTGGCTTCGTCAATCCGTGCTTACGCTCCTGACAGAATCGTCATCGGCGGTCAAATATCCAAGAGTGGACACTTGTTTGTTCCTGCGTTTCTGGCGGAACTCGAGACCAGGGGGATTCGATCAAGTATCAGCCTCAGTAAGGATACGTTATCCAGTACATTTTTAGGAATTTACGACTTCTTTAACAAATAATTGCAACAAAAAAACCTCTTTCTGGTATCATGGTAGTGTTCAGCAACCATTTTAACCTGGAGGGGTTTCTTTGTATTTTCTATATGACTTGGACTATAATTGTTATATCATAATGATAAGGTGAGAAAATGAAAACAAATTACAAGCATTATAGAGACGATATTAGAAAATCATTTATTAGTTATGCGCTTATTCCGGTCATTATCATCGCGGTATTCAGTTATTTCTTGTTGTTCTACAGCTTTTACAGGACGATTGTTTTACGGAACGTTTCGGTCAATACACAAGTAGCAGAAACGGTAGCGCATATTATAGGTAATTACGAGAGGGAGGCGGCTCGATTATCAACAGATGAAAACTTGCTGGCTTATCTAACATCTAAGCATGCAACAAGCGAATTATATGGCGTGTTTTATGACTTTGTAAATAAGATGGAAATCAAGAGTAATTTCTTTGTGTTCGATAATCAGTTGGAGCCCTTAATACAAAGCTCGAATCTTATCCCTGAATATGCCGAAGGTGAAAGCGCTCTCAAGTGGGGGTTCGTTAGTAGAATGCAGGAAATGCCTGACAATGTTATTCTGTCCAGGCCAGCTACAGTGGCAGGTGCCAGACAAACATTGTCGGTTGGTAAAGCGATTGTAAAGAATGGCCACGTTGCCGGATTTATTACCTTTGACTTTGTTGAAAAAGATCTGGTTAATCTTATCAGCAGAAATCTTTCAATTAGTACCGTAATAACCGATAAGTACGGATATGTCATTGCGTGCACCAATGAATTGCTAGTTAACCAATTAGGGAAAATAGACATGAATTTTAGGGACAAGTCTGGGATTATTCAGATGAAAGAAGACAGTCATTATGTTACGATGGCGGAAATACTTGATGGGGAGATCAGTGTTTATACACTTACTTCCATCGGTTATTTTGGCTCGATGCTTATTTTGGCGGGAATATTGTTGATTATGCTTTTTGCTTTGTTGATGCTGACAACGTACTTATTGGCAAGAAAACTAGCAGGCAGTAAAACCAGAGTTATTGATGACATTATCAGGGCCATCGAAAATGTTCAAAACGGCGATCTGGATACCCGGCTCCATGTCAATACGAATGACGAATTCCAGGTTTTTGCGGAAACATATAATCAGATGCTGACCGATTTGAAAAACTTGATCGAAGTGAACAAGGAAAAGGCCAGGCAAAGCGTATTATCTGAAATTAAACAACTGGAATCCCAGTTCAATCCTCATTTTCTATTTAACACGCTGGAAATGATTCGCTATATGGTGAAACTGGATCCGACTTCCGTCATCAAGATTATTGTAGGATTATCTGAATTGTTAAGATATAGCATCAATAATACGATTATAGAGGTTAGCTTGGAGGAGGACGTCGAATATACGAAGAACTATCTTCTCATTCAAAAATACCGTTTCGGTGAAAACTTCAACTACGAGATCCATGTGGAAGAAGAGGCCTTGGACTGCATTGTTCCCAAACTGATCGTTCAGCCGATCATCGAGAATGCAATCAAGTATGGCTTTGCCAATCGTCAGTCCTTGTCTATACAGATTAAGGCTGCCATTGAAGAGGAATACCTGCATGTCATCATAAGTGACGACGGCGTAGGGATGGAACCAGAGGTTCTGGATAAAGTGTTAGATATCCTTGAGGGAAATAATAATCATTCTGTTCATATTGGATTGTTTAATGTCCACAGAAGAGTACAACTCATGTACGGTGAAAAGTATGGAATCGACATATCAAGTCGGCAACATGGCGGAACAGTCGTCAAAATCACATTGCCGGTCGACAGGAGCGGTGGCGAATATGTTAAAGGTGTTCATCGTTGAGGATGAAGAGATTATTCGAAAAGGACTGGTTCATACCATTGATTGGCTGTCGATGGGATGTGCCATCGTTGGAGAAGCCAGTAACGGAGAGGAAGGACTCCAGCGGATTCAGCTGCTTCGGCCAGATCTGGTGATTACAGATATTAGAATGCCTCTCATGAACGGGATCGATATGGTTGAACAAGCTTTGAAGATATATCCATTTCACAGCATTATCCTGACCAGCTATTCCGAATTCGACTATGCGAAGCAGGCTATTTCACTTAAGGTATTTGAATACTTATTGAAGCCTGTCAATGAAGAGAAGCTTGCCAAAATTATCGAGATTATCAAGCAGGAGATCAAACAAGATCAAGTTCTCAACGACATCATCAAAAAAACGAAAACGATCAGTGATATCAATCTGATTGAGTTGGATGTTTATCTTGCCGACGCTAAGCAGAATCACTATGTGAATCAAGCGATTCTCCGAATCAAAAATGATTACCACCAAAAGTTGAGTATTGAACTTATCGCGGATGAGTTAAGTGTTAGTGCGAGTTTTTTGAGCCGTAAATTCAAGGAGATCACTTCACAAACCTTCTTGGATATCCTTAACAAGTATAGGGTCCAGAAGGCTGTAGAACTGCTTGCCGCAGGTAAAAGCCGGATCTATGAAATAGCCGAATTGACCGGCTTCAGCGAATACAAGCACTTCTGTGATGTGTTTAAGAAATATATCAAATCATCCCCTACAGATTTTATAAAATCCGTTAACCGGATTGTCGTTAAGAATCAAACAAAAGAAGAGTGATTGAGTTCACTTTTTCCGATGATTGTATTTTTTTTAGTATGGTTAAACAGAAATAAATTCAATAACATGGATAAATAACACAATTAATTAAGGGGGGGCAACATGAAATATAATTATCATATGCATTCCATCCATTCTGACGCTACCAATACCCCGGAAGAATTAGTTGATTTGGCTAAAGAACATGGTATAAAAAGAATTGCATTGACCGATCACGATACGATTGATGGCGTAGAGGCCTTCATGGCAGCGGCTGCTGGAACGGATCTTGAAGCCATAACTGGTGTAGAGATTTCATCACACATTGGACCAAAGAACGTACATATTCTTGGTTACGGAATTGACATTAAGAATGTTGAACTGATTGAATTGTTAGATTCGTTGACTGCGGAAGCGACGGCATATAGCAAGTATACCTTTGATAAATTTCTAGCTAAAAAGTACAACTATTCTTGGGAACAAGTCATAAGTCATCGGAATAAAAAAGGAATTTACCTCTCTGATATGTTCGCAGCCATGTTAAAAGATGGACTGTTTAGTGACTGGGCACAATACGTGGGATTCGTTGCTTATTGCTTCCAATTAAGTGGGCAAAATTATGGTGCTTCGGTAGAGAAAAGTTTTGATGTTATTCATAAAAGCGGTGGAAAAGTATATCTTGCACACCCTAAACTAATGAAGCTGAGCTTGGATGAAGAATATCGTATCATTAAGCAAATGAAAGAGTTGGGGTTAGATGGTGTTGAAGCCTATTACCCAGAACACTCGCAGAAAGAATCCAATTGGTATGAACTCATCTGTGAGCGATTGGATTTGAAAGTATCAGGTGGAACCGATTGGCATGGCATGGCACGCTTGAAATCCCCTTTATATTTTTATGGAAATGTTCATATCGGCTAGTTGCTGCAGACAGCTCACGAGGTATAGTTGCTTTCGTGAGCTGTCTGCTTTTTTGCTGACTGATCATCATGAAAGGTTAATCTTTTGCTGAGTTCATTTTTACCGATAGTTGTACTTTTTTTCGGATTGTGAACTAATTAGCGATTTATTATTATAGAGATGTAAAGAAGATGTGAACAAGATTTGACAAAATACAACTAATTGGGGGAGAACTAATGAAGAAGACTTTTGTATTATTGCTCGCAGCAACCACGGTATTAATAAGCGCTGCTTGCGGAAGCACAGCACCATCGAGCACGAAGGAAACGGTTCCAGTCAAGGCTGCTGAAGAAAGCAAGAAACCAGAACCTGCAAAGAACGAGTCCAAAAGTCTTGTCGTTTATACGGCTGCAGCCCAAGATGTTATGAATGTCGTTATTCCGGAATTTGAAGCGAAAACAGGCATTAAGGTAGAAGTCGTTACAGCAGGCACAGGAGAGCTACTCAAGAGAATAGAAGCCGAGCAAGCGAACCCACTGGGGGATATCGAATGGGGTGGCACGACATCGGTCACAGTGCCTAAGTCTGCATTATTCGAACCTTATAAATCACCGAATGAAAGCGCTATAGCGAATATTGCCTGGAATACGGAAGGAATGATTACCCGTAATAACATGATTCCGATGGTTCTTATCGTGAACAAGAAACTGATTGGCGATATCAAAATTGAAGGCTATGAGGATCTGCTTAATCCGAAGCTGAAAGGCAAAATCGCATTCGTGGATCCTGCCAAATCATCTACTGGATTAACGCATATCGAAAATATGCTGTTTACAATCGGTAAAGACGATCCGAATAAAGGCTGGGATTACGTAAAAGCATTGGTCAAGAATCTCGATAGAAAGCTTCTTGCAAGCTCATCAGCAGTGCCTAAAGGAGTTGCTGATGGCGAATACGTTGTTGGGCTGACGCATGAAGAGTTGGCATCCGCTGTTGTTAGACAAGGCTCTCCGGTAGAGGTTGTCTATATGAAAGAGGGAGTTATCGTATCTCCTGGTACCGTTCAGATTATCAAGGGTGCGAAAAATATGGAAAACGCTAAAAAGTTTGTTGATTTCCTGACTTCCAAAGAACTGCAAACCATTACAGCGAGCAAACTGAATATGCGTGCTACAAGAACCGATGTACCTGCGCCGCAAGGATTAAAACAGATTTCGGACTTCAAACTTGTCAATGAAGATCTGAAGATGGTACAAGCGAACAGTCAGTCTTGGCTTGACAAGTTTAAAGATGTGTATACAAGCAACTAAGCGGAATTCGGTAACATAGATAGAAAAAATAGGGACTAGGAGCTGTATAAGCCTGTAATCGGAAGAGACTGCAGGCTTATATGGTAAGGAGGAAGCAGAATGAGCGTAGCCATCCATGTTAAACATATTGTAAAAAAATACGATAACGGGAATATTACCGTAATTCCAGATCTATCGATTGATATCAAGAATGGTGAATTTTTCACTTTATTAGGACCATCTGGTTGTGGGAAAACAACGCTGCTAAGAATGATAGCAGGTTTTAACTCGATAGAGGCCGGAGAAATTTCGTTTGACGATCAAGTAATTAACAATATCCCTGCACATAAAAGAAACATAGGGATGGTATTCCAAAATTATGCTATCTTCCCGCACTTGACGGTAAAGCAGAATGTAGAATATGGCTTAAAGCTTAGGAAATTGACCAAAAGCGAGATTCATAAAAAAACAGACGATATGATGAAGGTTGTCAAGATCGAACCGTACAAGGACAGACTTCCGGAGAAGCTTTCTGGCGGTCAGCAGCAGCGCGTAGCACTGGCAAGAGCGATTGTCATTCGTCCTAGTGTTCTATTGATGGATGAACCCTTGTCGAATCTGGATGCTAAGCTCCGAGTTGATATGCGAACTGCCATCAGGGATATACAAAAAGAGGTAGGAATAACTACGGTGTATGTGACTCATGATCAAGAGGAAGCTTTGGCCATATCCGACCGAATTGCTGTTATGAAGGATGGCGTGATTCAGCATGTGGGCAAGCCGAGAGATATTTACACCCGTCCAGCCAACACATTTGTATCCAGTTTTATTGGTCACTCCAACTTCTTTAAGGGTCATATCGAGTTGAAAGCGAACGAAAAATGGATCGTTTTCAAGAATGGCTTGCGGATACCGATGTCTAATTTGGTAGACGATGTGAAAGACGGACAACCTATTATTATCACAGTCAGACCTGAAGAATTCTCTATTTCGGAGAATGGCTTGAGAGTAACAATTAGAAAGAGTACTTTTTTGGGGCAGTATATTAATTATGAGGTAGACTTCAATGAAGGATTGATGATGGAAGCGGGGCTAGCTGGTGAATTCGTTCAGGACCTGGGCAATGCGAGCAAGTTCTATGAATTAAAGGACACGTTGTTCCTTCTTCCAAAGTCTGACAAGATCAATATCTTTACTGAAGATGGTGAAAAGAACTTAATCAAGGATGTGAAGAAATATGACTAGATTCAAGCTGAAACTTGATTTCTGGACAGCTATCACCTTGGTCATAGCCATATTATTCGCGATATTCCTCGTATATCCGTTGTTTTCATTGTTCTTAAGCGGGTTTAAAGATCCAGCAACAGGTGCCTTTACTTTTCATAATTTCACTAAGTTTTTTCAGAAAAAATACTATTATGAGGGCCTCATCAACAGCTTTTCGATTACAATTCTTGTGACCATTCTGTCAGTCTTAATCGGAGCTCCGTTAGCTTATCTGATGACAGCATACAAGGTCAAGGGTAAAGCCCTGATTGAGATTCTGATTATCATATCCATGATGTCTCCACCATTTATTGGAGCCTATTCCTGGGTACTTCTAAGCGGTCGAAGCGGCTTGGTTACGAAATTCTTTCAATCCATAGGGATCCAAATGCCGAGCATTTATGGCTTTGGAGGGATCCTGCTGGTACTAACTTTGAAATTGTTTCCCTTCATATATCTATATGTATCAGGTGCGTTGAAGAAGGTTGACGTATCGCTAAGCGAAGCTGCCGAAAGCTTGGGTTGCAATGCGTTTAAGAAAGTATTTACCATTATGCTGCCGTTGATTGGCCCGACATTGCTTGCCGGCTCGCTCTTGGTATTTATGAATGCAATTGCAGATTTTGGTACTCCAATGCTGATAGGTGAAGGCTTTAATGTTATGCCTGTCATGATCTACTCTGAGTTTATCAGTGAAGTAGGAGGTCAAGCCAATTTCTCAGCGGCTATGGCTACGATTATGGTATTCATTACAGCACTGCTATTTATTGGTCAAAAATATATCGTCAATAAAAAATCGTTTACAATGAGTTCAATGAGACCTATTCAGCCTGCAAAATTCAAAGGAATTGGCGGAGTTCTCGCTCATGCAGCTATTTATTTCGTCGTATTCCTTGCGATTATTCCTCAGCTGACCGTTATTGTTACGTCCTTCCTTGAAACGAAGGGCACTCGGTTTCTTGCAGCTTTTTCGATGGAGAGCTATAGCTTGGTCCTACATACACTTTGGAAATCGATCACGAATACGTATCTTTTTGGATTAGTGGCTATTATTCTTATTGTGTTATTGGGCATGTTCATCGCCTATATTTCCACAAGAAAGAAAAACGCACTCACTTCCTTGATCGATACGATAACCATGTTTCCCTATATTCTTCCAGGTTCGGTACTTGGTATTACACTACTTCTGGCATTTAACAAGAAACCGATCCTGCTAAGCGGAACCGTCATGATTCTGGTCATTGCCTATGTCGTAAGAAGACTTCCTTATACGCTTCGATCCAGTGCGGCCATCCTGTATCAAATAAGTCCTAGCCTAGAGGAAGCATCCATCAGTTTAGGGTATTCGCCAGTGAGAACCTTCTTTAAGGTTACGGCAGTCATGATGATGCCTGGTGTGCTTGCCGGGGCCATCTTGAGCTGGATAACCGTCATTAATGAATTAAGCGCATCGATCATCCTATACACCGGCAGCACCAAAACGATGTCGGTCGCCATCTATGCAGAAGTCATCAGATCCAGTTACGGAACTGCGGCAGCAATATCAAGCATACTTACTGTTACAACTGTAATATCATTATTAATATTCTTCAAACTGACAGGCAGCAGGTCGGTCAGTGTGTAACGGGATATAGTGTTACCTTGTATAATCATATTTCGAGAACTGCGTAGAATTTAATTCTATGCAGTTTTTTTTTGACGAATCTGAATATATGGATTTAAATCAAAAGACCGGCAGCCAGCATGATGTGTCATCAATGACTAAGCTGGAAGCCGGCCGGATTCTATATATGGGGGAACAATCCTATTGATCGGTCATTCTATCTGTTATCTTATCTCAGAACTGTGTATCCTTACTTAGCCGTTTTCCAAGCATCGATCTGCTTTTGCATTTCGGCAATAATTTTATCGGAGCCTGCTGTTTTGAGTTTGGCTACAAACTCATTATATTTATCTTCAGTTGCAACACCTAGATCGATTGATCTGTAATACTCATCATATACAGCACTAACTTTTCCGATTTCACCTTTCACCGGCTCAGCATTGAATGTAAAACCAAGTAGCTTGGAAGGGATTGCGGAATCATTAATTTTCTTGGTGTCTTCCCATACGGTTTTAGGCATTCCTTTCTCTACATTGGCCAGATAGTTGGTAGCAAACATCCAAGGTACCTGCGGGTTATATCCTTTTTGATTGTCTCCAGGAACCATAAATCCGTCAGCGTCGATCTTGTAGTGCTTATCTTTAACTCCGAAGTTCAACAAGTTATAAAGTTCTTTGTCCGTATTCAAAAGCTCAAGCAGCATCATCGCTCTTTCTGGATTTTTGGAGTTGCGATTGATGGCATGCATCGTAGCGACAATGCCGCCGGTAGTCAAGTGAGGAGTTCCAGCAGGAATATCCATCATTGGAAATCCAGCTTGATTAGTAGCGAGTATGTCGCCTCCAGGCTTAAATGCGCCACCGATAACAATAGACCATTTTCCTGCCTTGGCCTCAGCCCAGTCGTCAGCTTTCTTGGAAATACGTTCCTTGGAATTCAGATAGCCCTTTGCATTCCAGTCCCTCATGAGGGCAGCGTACTTTTTAACGCCAGCCGATTCGTATTGATTGATTACTTTGAGGCTATCATCCGAGTAAGCTACAGCTCCAGGGACGTTGATGCCAACAATTGTTTCGAAATCAAACGCATCCTGGTACATGTTTAAACCTGTGATGAATGCTTTGTCAGGAAAATCTTTTTTAATTTTTGCAAGAGTAGGTTCAAGAGCCGTTAAGTTATCAATCGTCAACTTACCACTAAGTGCTTTCGTATCGATACTATACTTATCGATATAATCTTTCGGTATTTCGACAGCAGGGGTTCTGGCAGAGATCTGTTGGTTGACGAACCCGTAAATCTTGCCCTTCACTTTGGTTGCTTCCCAGAATGTTTTCGGAACAGATGCATAAGATTTAGGTGCATGTTTAACGAGTAAATCATCCAGCGGCAGGAAAGCACCTTTGGCAACATTCTGGCTGTAGTTATTCATCCAGTTGGATGTGAATGTAAGATCATAGGGTTCACCGGAAGCGATTACCACTTGCATTTTTTGATCGAACTCACCAAAGCTGAAAGCTTTGAAATCGACTGTCGCATTGATTTTGGATTTGACAATTTTGTTGAATTCTGCAAATACGGCTTCTTGCTCAGGCTGCGGGAAGCTTCCTCCGACATACCAAGTGAGCTTCACTTCCGGAAGCGCTGCTACTGAATCACTCTTATCGGTGTTCTGCGAGCTACTTGATGGGGCTGGTGTTACACTCGGAGTAGTACTTGAGCTAGTAGATCCGCAAGCAGAAAAAATCATACTGCTAGCAAGTAGTACGGTTGTTGCGATGACACCTGTCTTCGTTAGTCGAAGCTGTTGGAACATGTCTAATTCCTCCCTTAAACTGTAATTATATTCTTAAAATGGAATTATCCATGTTTAAGTTAACCTTTCACGGCGCCAACTGTGAGCCCTTTGACAAAGTACTTTTGAAAGAACGGGAATACCAGAAGCATAGGTCCAGCAGCCAGGATAGCCATGGCCATGCGTGCGGACTCAGACGGCAGGACAAAATTATTCATCCCCGGTGGCATCATATTGCTTGAGCTTGTCAGATATTGGATGTTGCTCATCATGCGATATAACATGAACTGAAGCGGGACAAGCGACTCTTTCTCGATATAGAGTAAACTTAGCCACCAGTCATTCCAATATTGCAGTAGTGTAAATAAGGCGATCGTGGCCAATCCGGGCTTAGCAAGAGGCAGAACGATCTGGAAGAAAATTCTGAACTCGGTGGCACCGTCAATCATGCACGATTCGATAACATCTAGTGGGATCTTCTGCATGAAAGTCCTTAAGATCAAAATAAACCAAGGGATAGCCAAGTAGGGGAGAATAAGCACCCAGATCGTATTTTTCAAATGAAGATAATTGCTGATCAGCATGTAAGTCGGAACGAGTCCGCCGTTAAACAGCATCGTAAAGAAAATGTAGAAGCTTAATGAATTTTTGAAGGTATAATCTTCCCGCGAGATGGCATATGCAACCCCGGCCATGATTAACACCGAAAGAAAAGTACCTATCAAACAGACTAGAATAGATACCTTAAACGCATTCAAGATTTGTACAGGATTATATAGCACATATCTGTATGCGTTTAGGTCGAATATACGTGGGAATATGCTGTAACCATTTTTAATAATATCGGGCTCATTACTTACAGAAATGGAAATGATGGACACTAGCGGAATCAAGCAGCTAAGACAGAATACAATAAACAATGCATGGATCAATAGTTGTGGAATAGATCTCTTTACAGTCACGGCTGAGCCCCCCGACCTCTAGAATAATTTGTTTTCTTCGTTTACTTTACTTACCACGTAATTGCTGATCAAGACGACAACAAACCCCATAAGGGACTGGAACAGCCCAACAGCAGATGACATGCCAATATCGCCAGACACTTTCAACATACGGTAAACATACGTATCAATAACTTGAGTCACAGGGAATAATTGTCCGATTTCTCGAGGGACGAAGAAAAACAAACCGAAATCGGAGTAAAATATTTTGCCGATAGACAAAAGGGTCATGATGGTGATCAGAGGCAATAACAGCGGAAGTGTGATGTTGCGAATCATTTGAAGCTTGGATGCACCATCGATCGCTGCGGCTTCGAAATACTCTTGGGAGATGCCCAGAATGCCAGCATAGAAGATAATGCTTACATAACCGAGACCTTTCCAGATATTGATGAATGTTAGAAAAAATGGCCATATCCAGGTTTCTGTGTAAAATTGGAATGAAACTCCTATATGTTCAAGGAAGGTAGTAGCAATTCCGTGAGGACCAATAAAAGAATAAACCATGTATGCGACAATGATCCAAGAGAAGAAGTAGGGAAAGAAAAATATCGTTTGATACGTTTTTAAGATTCTTCTACTGGCGATTTCATTTAATAAAATAGCGAACATGACAGAGAGAAATGTCCCTACCGCGATGAAAATGAAATTGTACGTTAATGTATTTCGGATGACGATCCATGCGTCGCTTGAAGTGAAAAAGAATTTAAAGTTTTCAAATCCTACCCATGGGCTTCGGAATATACCGTCGGTATAATTGATGTTTTTGAAAGCGATGAATATGCCGCCCATCGGTATATAAGAAAAGATGAAAATAACAATGATAGCGGGCAACGCTAGTAATGTAATCTGAAAGTTTTTCTTAGATTGCATCATTCGTTTTTTTGTGCGCTGCAAGTGTCTCACTCCTTCATATCAGTCATGTGTGGTTTCATGCTTTCAATATCGCTCATGTTGATGATAATCCGCAATTCCTCATTTCGTATTGATGTACTAAAAGTGCTAATTTCCCTTGTCCTCATTTAATGATGAATTCTCATTTGACATAATAGAAAGAAAACTGGCTCAAGTTTGAGCCAGTTTAGTGCTTCGCGAGTTGCTTATAGGTGTTCTCATGACGTATATGTATTCTCAAGTGCACTTTTCTTCGTATTTATCGCGTTACTGCGGTATTGATTTGGCGTGACTCCGTGCGCTTGTTTGAATTGGTTGTAGAAGTGGCTGCGGCTCAAAAATCCCGACTTTTCCATGATGACATTAACCGTTTCATCAGAATTCGTAATGAGCTCGCTGGCATACTTCAGACGTAGGTTATCGATATAATCAGAAATCGGAATGAAGCGGTGTTTTTTGAATATATTCCCTAAATAGCGAGGCGATAAATGTATGTGATCAGCAATCGTATTCAGAGATAGTGCAGGGTTTGTGAATTCTTGGTTTATGATCATGATGACTTCGTCTAGAATGTTCAAGTATTTGTTGTCTTTTTTGGCATCCAGTTCAAGCGCTAAATTGTCAAATAGATGAAAGAAGTCGGCCTGCATTTCGTTAAGGGTTTCAATTTTTTGAATGTTTTCTAAGTATTTGTTGAAATTAAAGTCAATTTTCAAACTAAGATTGGTTTCCAAAATTTCTATCGCGTAACGAATGGATAACAATAAACGGATCATAACGGAGTTGATTACCGAATAACTCTGAGTGGAAGCATGTTCAACCATGTTGGTAAAAATGAGTTTCGCTTGCTCAAATTGACCTCGAATGATCGCATCCGTCAATTCTTTATCCTGATCCTGTGGGTATTTATAGGTGTCGATGGGAATCGAGAAGTTATCCAAATAGGTCATTGATTGATGCCCCAGGATCAAGCGATAACGAGATAAATCCACCGTTTTCAAATAAGCGTAATTGAGTCCCGCTAACGTATGAAAGGGTTCGCTGCATGCGATAGAAACAGATATATTCAGGAAAGATTGCAGCTTGTCTTGAAACTCTTGAACGAGCAAAACTAATCGTCGATCTTCGGATGGAGGAAGTGATGCATCTTCTCGACTCATCATGATGACCAAGCGATCCTCTTCCATCTCAATACATTCATGTCGGTAGGATTGAGCTATGATTTCAGAGACAATATTTACCATGCCGAACAGAAGTAAATTGCGGTCTGTGCGTTTGTATGTAGAGATGAAATCTGAAAAATGATCAATTCTAAGCAAAACGATGATGAAACAATCAGACGGCAGGAGTTCAATATTGAACTTCTTAAACTGTTTGTAAAGAAATTCCGATGACGGCAATTCATTAGAACCAATCAATGTTCTTAGGAATTCTTGCTTCCTCGTATAAAAGTCATTTTTCTTCTCGGACTCCATATGGTGGTAGTTTTGAAGCACGGAAGAGATCGGCACGTACAGCCGCCGCGACAAATAGAAAGAGAGCAGGATGCTGCCAATAATGAAAGATATCACAAGCAGGTACGTTTTTTGCTTCATTTTCTCGAGATCATGGATAATGTAGGAATAAGGCGTAATGCTAATCAGCTTCCAGTCGAACACATCAGTCGCAGCAAATGTTACAAAGGAGTCGATTCCATCAATCTCCATCCGAAAGCTTCCCATCTTTTCACTCGAAGATTGAATCTTTTGGATGTAGCTTTCTTGTTTCAATTCACTTAATAAGGGATGTTTCTCATCATCTGATAATAGTAACCCCTCACGATTAATAATAAAGACATGATTATTGGGATCGGATGAACTAATGCTTTTCTTAACCCAGTCTTCCGAAACATTAAGGATAATCGCTTCATTTACTTTGCCGCTCTGCTCTTGGGAATCAAAAAACAAATAGGAATATACGTTTATAGATTCTGAAGCGTTAAAAGTAAGGCCAGATAAGATGTTAGGGATGCGTCTTAATACAATGCTATGGGTCTTGTTGTTATGAATATCATCAAGTATTGGAAAAATACTGGGATCATAAAATGATTTGCGGTCATAAACAAAACTTTCGCTTGGAAGCGTATATATATGTTGGCCGTTATAGATATAAATCGATTGAAGAAAGGGATAGATATTCTTATATGATTGCAATTTGCTTTTGTATTTTACGTAATCTTCCGAATCGACATCGGAATACAAAAGATCAGTAACCATGTTATCGAAAAAAGCGGTAATCGAAACCGTCTTGACCGCTTCTTCCATAACGCTGACATTGCGACTTGTATGCTCTAAATCAGTTTTATGTTGATTATAAACCAAATGAAGAGCATAATCTTCGAAATTGTTGTTTAGAAGGGAGAATTGGACAAATAGGAGCAAGACGGTGCTCACTAGAAAGGGTAATAAAATCGTCAGGAACAGCTGAAAAGGATTTTTTAAAATGAATTTTTTAAGCAATACCTTTCACCCCTCTCCAAACGATACCTGCAATAGTGAGTGGATACATGTAAGGTTTATAAAATTTCTTTTTCGCTGTGTACCTTCACATTTTGTAATCGGTATTCGGTGAGCGAGACACCAAAGTACTTTTTAAAGCTGGTATAAAAGTAGTTTGATTTTTCGATGCCGCATTTTTCTAAAATATCATTGATCGGCAGTTGTGTTTGTCCCAGTAAGTCCTTGATATTCTCCATGCGAACTGTCGTAATGAATTCGGCTACTGATTTACCGGTTGCATTCTTAAACAGCTTGCCAAGGTATACGGAAGAAATGGACATCGCTTCAGCGCAGCTTGTTAACGTAAGGTTTTTATCCGAATAGTTAGCATGGATCATGTCGATGACGGTATCGACGATCATATTTTTTTTCTTATCTTTGGTACCATCTTTTAAAAGAATGATATCATCGAATAACGTGAAAAAGGTTTTTTCGATTTCTTCTAAGGTCTCAAAGCCTGCGACTTTGTTGAAAAAATCGATCGAAATCGCATTGAATGTAGATTGAGAGCCTTCGACGATCCGATTTAGAGAATTATAAATGGAGAAAAACAAATAGATAACTGATGTTAAGATGGTGTCGTAAGATGTATGCTCCATGGCTTTAATGATGTCATTATAGGCTTCCTTCGCAGCTTCACTGTTCCCTAACTTCAGGGAATCAATAAGCTGTTTTTCTTTGGAGGCGGGAAATTGGAAGGAGCTGTCATCCAAGTCATTTAACATCTCAGAAGTAATCATGCTGTGATGACCTAATTTAATTCGATACATGGACAAGTTTAGTGTTTTTTCATACGCGTATTTGATTTGATCCGGCGAATCGATCACATATCCAAGCGTGCCTGTTAATGAAATGTTCAAATATTTGTCGACACAGAATTGAATTTTAGTCACAATGTCATGAAAGATGTCCATGTACGAATCCGATTCCTCAGTAAGTTCTCCCATGTCAACCAAAATAGTAAATTGATCGAATCCAGTCTCGATAACTTCATTTCTGAAATACTCGCTAGTTATTTCCTTGGAAATATTTGAAATCCCAATTTTGTATAAGGAACGATCTTTTTCATTATGCTGATCGACGAAATCCTTATAAAAGTCTATTTTTAACATAAACAAGAACAGATTGTTTTTAAGATTTAGATCGATTTGAAGTTCTTTTTCTTTGGCCAATATTTTTTCAAGAGGTAGATAGGCTTGACCAATGATTAAATTTTTTAGGAAATCATTTTTTAGAAGGGGAGCTGTATTTCGTTTCATATTTTCCAAAAGGATGGTTTTATCGATCATACCATTAAAAGCAGTTGAGAGAAAGCTAACCTCATCGATGTTTTTCTCAGGTTTGCTATCTTGGCCCAGCTTTTGTTTGATCCCTCTCGTCAGTGTCTCAATAGGATGGTAAAGCTTCTTTGATGCCAGAA
The DNA here is from genome assembly GCF_059692035.1 of Paenibacillus sp. J22P143. Lineage (NCBI taxonomy): Bacteria > Bacillati > Bacillota > Bacilli > Caryophanales > Paenibacillaceae > Paenibacillus > Paenibacillus sp. J22P143. The sequence goes on along the minus strand of NZ_JCAUAQ010000003.1, from coordinate 174,876 downwards.
AGGCGAATAATAGTCCCAATACAAGGACGATTAGACAAAAGGCAAGTGTGATGAAACCATTCTTTTTGACACTCGAAAAAAATGTATCATAAGGCGTTAAGCTTACAAATTTCCATTTCAATTCATCCGAAGAAACATAGGAAACCACGTATTTTTTATTATGCAGTTCTTTAAAAAAGGTGCCAGATGGCGCTGCTGTTTGAAGAACATCGCGAATATAACTCTGATCTGAAATGTTTTGCTTGAACATATCAGGCGAATAGTGGCTTACGATTTCGCCTTTATCATCCATGGCGAAAATTTCATTCCCATCTTTGCCCATTTTGTTATCCAAGGATGAAATAGTTAGTCTTAGCCAGTCCGCATCTACGTTCAATACGATCGCACTGTCGAAGTCGCCTTTGTTATTATTAGTATCGAACAATAGATAAGTGTATACATTGATATCGCTTACTTGTGAACCATTTGTTACTGCGATTTTCCTTGGAATTGGATATAAACTTGGCGATTTGGCTGCTTGAGGACTATTTAACATGGTAACGATTTCTTTATCATAAAAATCTTGACTGTCATAAAACGTTTCCGTAGTAATAAAGGTTTCGATTTTTTTGTTATAAATATAGGTAGAGTAGATGTAGCTGTTGGGGATCGTCAAATTACTCAATGTTTTAATAGCACCGCTGATATTAATGATATCCTGATCCGTGCTATACGCGAATGCCTTAATCGAATTGTTTAGTATTAAGGATTGACAGAATTTCTTGGATATATTATCCATGTAAACGGAGCTGTAGCTGATATTAGATAAAATATTTCCTTTCATCTCTTTTATAGTCTCAATAGAAGATGAGGTGTAGTTGTAGTAAAGCAAGGAGGACAGGATTATTATCAATGTGGTAATACTCGCAACGAAAGTAATTAACAATTTTTTGTACATGCTGCCACCTCTATCTAATGAAGTACGATTCAAATCAATTTTATTATATCCCCAGTAGAAACTCAATTTAAAAGTGTTATTTTTCCATCATAGTTCATTATTTGGAGATTTGAACAGTTTTTGTAGTCCTATTTTTAATAAAAATCGGTGTGATTTTGTTTTTTTTTTCTGGAATCAGATCGTTAGTGTTGTAGAGTTTCAAAAGATAATTCGATTATTTCTGATCATATAGTCCAAAAACTTTGGCATTTAGCACATTCTTTCCGTTAATTAGTAATGTTATCTTAAGTATAAACGATTGCTGTAAGCGCTATCAATCAAGAGTCTTAAAAATTGGCTTTACCGGGTTTCAACTCGTTTAGCATATAAATCAAATATGGAGGTCAAACAATGAACACATCAAAGAAAATGAATCGTTCGCTTGTTATGCTGAGTATTGGTATCTCTGTCGCACTTACGGGGTGCAGCACACCTAAGGCTGAGCCGACAGCTTCAGCACCTGCTCCGAGTACGACGGCAGTACAAACAGCGCAACCAACAGCAGCCCCATTAGCACCAGTTGAACTATCGTACTATTTCCCGGCAGGGCCTCAGAAAGATATGCAGACCGTAGAAGATGCCCTGAATAAGCTCATTAAGCCGAAAATCAACGCGACGGTTAAACTAAAGGGCGTTGATTGGGGGGTTTACGAAGAAAAAATGAAAGTTAGCATGGCTTCTGGTGAATCCTACGATCTCGTCTGGACAGCAGCAGGCTTTAACAATTATTTTCAAAATGTGGCGAATGGCGCTTATGCACCGCTCGATGATTTGATTGCCAAATATCCGGATATGAAGAAAGGGATTCCAGATATGTTCTGGAATGCAGTGAAGGTGAAAGGGAAAATTTATGGTGTGCCCGTCTTCCAACAATCAACAGCAGGTTACGGTTATATCATTCAGAAAGCAGTAGCGGATAAGTACAAAATGGATTGGAAAACTGTGACTAAGCTATCGGACCTGACGCCATTCCTGGAAACGGTCAAGAAGAACGAGCCTAATCTAATACCTTGGGAATATAGTCAGGCAATCGATCCATTCCTAACCGCACCGCCGATGTTCGGCCTTGAGACTTTAGGGGATGCGAAGACGCCTGGAGATCTATATTTAAAAGATGGAAGCAAGGTTGTCAATCAGTACGAGACTCCTGAATTCAAAGCTTACATTACGATGATGAGAGACTGGTTCAATAAAGGATACTTACGTAAAGACGCGTCTACCTTAAAAGAAACTTCGGCCGATCGTAAAGCTGGAAAGAACGCGCTGCAGTTAGGCCAGATTGATATTGACTCCACTGCATTTGCGCAAGCAGGCATGGATGCGCCAGGAAGAATGTCTTATGCCAATCCAGATACAAAGTCTTACGACTTCCAGTTCGTGAAGCCGCTGCTGACAACCGATAAAGCTGCAGCAACCATGACGGCGATCTCTGCGAATTCGCCCAATAAAGAAAGAGCGATGATGCTCCTCAATCTGCTTAACACCGACAAAGAAATTTACAACACACTGGTTTGGGGCGTTGAAGGTAAGCATTACAAGAAAGTCGCGGATAACCGAATTGAAACGATCAAAGACAGCGGCTTCCAAATGGGTTCTCCTTGGGAATTTGGCAATATGTCTCTTACTTATTTGTCTGAGGGTGACCCGAAAGGAAACGATCAGAAGTTTACGCAAATGTGGGTAGATCTCAATAAAAATGCAACACCTTCCAATGCGTTAGGTTTCGTATTTGACTTCACGCCGGTTAAAGCAGAGAAGGCTAATGTTGACGCTGCTATCGATGAACTTTATTATGCGATCGCGAGCGGTTCCGTAGACCCTGAGAAGTATTTGCCACAATTCCAGGAGAAGTTGAAAAAAGCAGGCTCCGACAAAATTATTGCTGAGAAGCAAAAGCAACTGGATGCTTGGAAAGCGACAAACAAATAAGCTGTTTAAAATAAAAAGAACTCCCTAGTATTCCATTCGTAGGACTATTCGGGAGTTCTTTTCTTAAGACATCATGGATGACTTATACGCTCTTGCGATAATTGTGCGGGGAAATCCCTGCATATTTCTTAAATACTCTAGAAAAGTAGTATACATCTTTATAACATAAAGCATCGGATACTTCATGAATCGGCCAATCTGTGTTAAGCAGAAGACGTTTGGCTTCGGCAACTTTTAACCGATGAACATATTCATTAAACGGATAACCCGTATACTGACTAATCATTCTCCTTAGCGTTGGAATCGAAATATGGTTCCGTTTGGCAACGATATTTGCATCTAATGATTGATAAATCGTGCCTGCAATATCATCGACTACTTGATTAATATTTTGTTTTGTTAATTTTTGCTGCGGCTTGTCAGCGAGCAGGATACATTCGAATAGAAGTGATTCCAACATTAATGAACTGCGGTCTACATTTACAGGAACTCCACTCTCAAGTAGCGAGAAAATGATTTCAAGCTTATTGACTACCATTTCAGTCATTCCAACTTGTTTGACAGTATCCGTATCATGAAGCCACCGCTCAAGCCACTCCCCAATTCGACAGCCTTCAAATCGTATATGATATTCGTCCCAATATCCTTGATCTTCAGGTCCATAATGAAATTCAGCACCAGGATATACAAAAAACAGGCTGCCTGCTTCTACTTGCTGCACTGGGCCATCATTCACCTGATAATAGCCTTTTCCACCGACAATATAAATAAATGCCCAACTGTCGAAGGTGGTATTATTTCGCTGCAAAGTCCTTCCTGGTAAATGGCCCATGGCGGTAATGGTCAATGTTGAAATAATTAATTTGGATTTATCAAATTTGAGATCCTCTATGCGTATTGGATTGTTGCTGATCATATAGTCCAAAAACTTTGGCATTTCGCACATTCCCTCCGATAATACGTGGTGTTATCTTAAGTATAAATGATTGTTGTAAGCGATATCAATCCTTGAAAGAAGGTGGTTAGCATTTAATTATTCTTAGGTCGAGGATTTTGGGACTACAGCTAACATAACACATGATTCGCAAAGACGGTAATGACTGCTTATTTTGTAAAAGTTGACTTTCAAATTCAGTACTGAGGTGATCTTATGAGAAACAAATTTTTAGTATATACCTTCCTAGTTGTATTTCTATTTTCGACATTTGGTTATGGAGACGTCAGATCGCATACAGCATCTGCCTCATCGCCTAATCAAATTGACGCGGGTCAATTAATCATCTCATTCAATGACTCAGGACAAATCACAAGCTTAAAGAGCAAGATTGACAATGTCGAGTATGTAGAAAGCAATCATCCATCATATTTGATCAAGCTCGTAGCCGACGGTGCAGAGCAGCTGTCGACTTCCATGAGTTATGAATCATCAACGAGCAGTTATACATTCCAGTTCGATCCCAAAAACATTCAAGTGGTTGTAAAGGCGCAATCTAAATTGGATTACGCTACATTCGAAGTCACTTCCGTTACAGCGCCTACAGGCGTGGATGTAGAAGTAGTGATGTGGGGACCTATTGCGACTACGATCAGTCAAACGGTTGGCGAATCGCTAGGGGCTGCCTACAACGATAATTTTGCAATCGGAATTAAACAGTTGAATATTAAGACAATTGGCGGGTGGCCGCTTGAATTTATGAACCTGACCCATACGTCTATTGGACCAGACAGAATGCCTTTCATGTGGAACAGCGCTGCGCGTACCTCTTGGGGGAGCTTACTACAATCGTATACATACGATCACACGAAAGTTAGATACAGGAATGTTGGATATCAGAAGCCGAACCAACCGGTACAGCCTTTAGCAGGACCGGACGGTCAATTGCAAGGCTCGAAAATTGCCCTGTACGGGACGGCGAAGACGAATATTTTGAAAACGATTTCAAGTATACAGACAGGCGAAGGACTGTTTCATCCAACCCTCGATGGTGAGTGGACAAGACAATCGCAAAAATCGTCCCAATCTTTTTTAGTCTTAGGTGACATCTCTTCGTCCAATATGGCGCAGGCTGCACAGTATGCGAAAAATATGGGATTGAATTATGTCTACTCCCTTGAAGGAGCAGGCGGTCCTTGGAACACAAATGGTCATCTGCAGTTTAAGTCCAAATTAGGCGCGAACGATGCGGGCGTGCAGCAAACCGTCAACACGGCTGCAACTTATGGTATTAAATACGGCGTTCATACCTTGTCCGATTTTATTGATACCTCTGACGGCTATGTGACCCCTATTCCAGATCCAGGACTTGCCATCGCAGGAAGCGCAACACTGACGAGAAACCTGGATGCAACGAGCACGGATGTTTATGTAAGCAGCTTGGACCCTTTTGTCAACGGGGGTGGAAATAAGATTCGGATTAATAATGAATTGCTTAGCTATTCTTCAACAACGCAGATCAGCCAGGCGGAATGGAAGCTAAGCGTAGCTCGTCATATTCATGGAACTTCGGCGTCGTCGTATTCAGCGGGTCAGACGGTATCCAGATTGTGGGTCAACCAATATGGCGGATTGGCTGGCGGGACTGAATTGATTAATTCGATTTCACAGCGCATGGCAACCGCCTATAATAATACGGGAATAAGAGCCATGTCGTTTGACGGTTTAGAAGCTGCAATGTTTTCAGGTTATGATAATTACGGCATGAGTCAGTTGGTTTCCAATATGTATAACAATTTGACGAACCCGAATGATTTCATTACGGAAGCCAGTGGGATGTCAGCTAACCTTTGGGATTATATTACGAGAGTAAGCTGGGGCGAATCCAATACTAGCATCTCGCAGCTATACACCAACATGGAATACATGAAACGTAACTTATTACCTGAGATGATCGGCTGGCTTTATTTGGGCAACTACAATACCATAACACTCGAATATTATTTGTCTAAAATGGCAGGCTGGAATGCAGGTGCCGGCTTCCAAACGAGCGTAAGCGCTTTGGCTAACCAAAGTGTGTTTATAGAAAAAATAAAGCAATGGGAAACAGCTAGAAATCTAGGAGCTTTCTCACAAGACCAACGCGCAAGATTGCGGTCCAAAAATTCTTATTGGACATTGAGTGTTGTGGAGCCAGGCGTCAAATGGCGCTTGCAACAAACGGATAGTTCAGGAGTTTCTCTAGGCGCACCTGAAGACGTATTCGTAGGGAATACGGCCGTTTATACGCCAGACTTCAGTCTTCCAATCAATGTTGCATTGGATAAAATTCCGACATTTAGCGCACCGATTACCCAGGAGGCGGAGAATGGAACCGATGGCGTGAGCAACAATTCAAACGCTTGGGTAGGACTTTCTACGGCAGGACTCGGTTGGATGCAGGTCGATTTCGGTCAAAGCTACGATGTTGATAAAATTAAGCTGTGGCAGTATTACGCGGATCCGAGAATATACCATGACGTCATCGTTCAATTATCTAATGATCCTACATTCAGCAGCGGTGTTACGACGGTGTTTAACAATGATACGGATAATTCAGCAGGTCAAGGCGTGGGTACGGATTCCGAATATGCAGAATCGGCTGCAGGAAAGACATTGACGTTTACAAAAATAAATGCCAGATATGCAAGGTTTTGGGCGAATGGAAACTCAAGAATTAATGCTAATAGTTGGGTCGAAGCACAGGTTTATTCTGCTTCGCAAACACCTGCTTCATCGATCTCTGTAAGTGGCGCTGGCGGCGCGAATACCATCACTGTCAGTGACGGCACGCTTCAAATGCAGGCTGCAGTACAGCCAACTGGCGCAAATAATAATTTCATTTGGCGTGTTTTCGAAGCTGATGGCGTAACGCCAACGGATAAAGCAGTGATTGACGCTAATGGCTTACTTACAGCCAAAAAGAATGGAAAAGTGAAAGTGGTTGCCACTACAACTGACGGAACCGGCATACAGGGCTCCAGTACGATCATCATTAGTTTTACTCCACCTCCAATAAATGTTGCATTGGGGAAAACGCCAACCTTTAGCGGACCCATTTCACAGTCGGCCGCCTTTGCAACGGACGGTTTAAGCAATAATTCTAACAATTGGGTTGGATTGAATACGGCTGGACTGGGTTGGATGCAGATCGACTTTGGACAGAACTATAATGTTAATCAAATTAAGCTATGGCATTATTTCGCCGGTGGAAGAATTTTTCGCGACGTCATCGTTCAATTATCCAATGATCCGACATTCAGCAGCGGAGTTACGACGGTGTTTAACAATGATACGAATAATTCGGCAGGATTAGGAGTAGGTACGGATTCTGAATATGCGGAAACAGCCTCGGGCAAAGTTATTTCTTTTACGAAAGTCAATGCAAGATATGCTAGATTTTGGATAAACGGAAACAACGTAATCAATTCTAATACTTGGGTTGAAGCGCAGGTGTTTACAGCTCCGCAAATAACAGCAATGGAAGTAACAGCACCAGCATCCATCACTGGAGTTGCAAACGGAACGGCGAAGACGGCAGCAGCTCTTGGATTGCCAGCAACGGTCGAACTAGTAACCGATACGGCGGGAAGCCTGAATGCCAGTGTGACTTGGGATGTGTATGCCTCATCCTATAATCCGTCCTCACCAGCAGGCCAGACGTTCACCGTGAACGGAACAGTAACTTTGCCTGACGGAGTTGCAAATCCGAACAATGTGGCACTGACAACAAGTATCAGCGTGACCGTATTACCAGTTCCAGTGGCTGTTTCGCCTCAGGCTACCCTTACTCTTCAACCACAGGTAATAGCTGGAGAAGCATTGGATTTGATGATGGGATTAGTCAACGTTACACAAAGTGAATTCCAGCATATTAATGCGCAAGAGCTGACGCTTACCTATGATGCAGCGAATATGCAGCTGGGTACGGTGACCTCACTTGTTTACGGATTGCAAGTCATCGATCAACAAGAGACAGTCCCAGGACATGTTCAGTTTATTCTTGCAAGCACAAATCCTGATGGATTTGTTCCGCAAGGAGATATCCTGAAATTTAGCTTTACTGCCAAAGCTGTAACCCAAGTTACGCATGCAGCCTTTGGTGTAAGTAGTTTTACAATTGCCAACGGTCTAGGTAACGAATTGCAAATTAACGGAGCCTCTTCCAGCACTCAAATTATTGTACCTGCAGTACCGGTGGATAAAACATTACTGAACGCTCTAATCGTAAGCACTCAGGCGAAGCATGATGCTGCAGTAGAAGGAAATATGGATGGTCAGTATTTGACGGGTTCAAAGGCAATTCTTCAGTCGGCCATAAGTGCAGCGAGTGTGTCAGCTAATGATCCGAATGCAACTCAGGTTGAGGTGGATCATGCCAAAGCTGCACTTGCAGCGGCAGTTCAGGCATTTGAAAACAACAAAATAACAGCAGATGTCAGTGGAAATGGCATTATTACTATTGGGGACTTGGCTATAGTTTCAGCAAGCTATGGTAAGCAAACTGGTCAAAACGGCTGGAATGCCAAAGCGGATGTCAATAGAGATGGTAAGGTAGATATTATAGACTTGGCCATCGTGGCCAAAGCTAAATTGCAGTAAACCGAATCATTGATAATGTGGGGAGAACTCAAGTTCTCCCCCTTATTTAATTAAACATGGTAGAACAAAGAACAAAGGGATGGAAAGTTCATCCCTTTGTTTTTTGCAGATACCCATAGAAACCCATATTTAAATAGCTATTTTTCAATCTTGGTTCATTTTTTAGAGATTTATCAATTATTGTAGCGTATTTTTATTAATATTCGGTGTTTTACTGTTTTTTTTTTGTATTCAGATCGTTAGTATTCTACTTATGATAGGAGCATGTAACCTCCCGCTAAGCATATATAAGCGAGTCCCATTTGTAAACTTTTTAATTTATAAACGAGGTGAATTATATTGAAAAAAGTTAATAAAAATGATTTGTTCAAGCAAGAAAGAATAGAATTTACATTTAAGTCAGAAAACGGGCTTGTTGAATTTAAACTAGGCAGAATTAATCACCTTAAGGCTTCCAAGCCTATTGAAACTCATGTTCATAAAGGCTCGATTGAAGCTACATATCTTGTAAAAGGAAGACAAATATATGAGGTAGAGAATAAAGAGTATGAATTTAATAGTGGAGAGGTTTTAATTGTCTTTCCCGATGAAGTTCATAGCTCTGGGACATATTTCGAGGATAAATCACTTTTTTATTATTTCGTGATAAATATTGAAGAAAGTAATAACTTCATGGGATTCTTCAATGAAGATGGGGGGAAATTGCTAAATACGCTAAAAGAAATAAAAAAAAGGCGGTTTCGTGCATGCTATAAATTCGAAGAATTATTTGACAGAATAATTGAATTGTATTTCACTCAGAGTCCTTACAAGGATTTTCTGATTCGCTGCTGGATTTCTGAATTTATAATAAAGTTGGCAGAAAGCGAAAAATCAATAAATCCTAAAGAACAGGATGACTTGCAGCCGGTACTGGAATACATACAAAAAAACATTTTCAATACAATAATGATTTCTGATTTAGCAGATATCATGCATATGTCAGAATCATATTTTGCAAGGTTATTTAAAGAAAAAACCGGGATTTCTCCACATGAATACATTTTGAGAAAAAAAATAGAATTATCAAAGAACTTAATTATAAAGAATGATAACGGAGTAACACATATAGCACATATGATTGGATTCTCTTCAAGTCAGTATTTTTCTACGGTTTTCAAGAGATTTACAGGGGTTAGTCCGAGCATATTTAGGAATGAAAGGATTAAACAATCATTAACTGAAAACTATATATGATCTAGACCTTCTGTCAAGGACACTTCAAAAACTTGGTTTATACCTAGGCAGCTAAAAAAAGATGACTTCCTGTATGTATTGCACAGGGGTCATCTTTTTTTAATTCCCATTCGTTGATAAATTCATTTGGTCTTTTTCGCATAATGTTTGAATTTCAATTTAGTTAAATATTAAACGCGATTTTTCTACAAATTTGTTTTAATTATTACATAACCTAATATTTTGATAGTGCTTAGCTAGTTAATTTGGAACGCTGGCACGCGGAGGATGAACATGAAACCGGGAAATATTTACACGAAGTCGATGATGGACACTTCCGTTGAAGACAATAACCGTGAGTGGTGCTATCTTGCAAAGTCAACAACAACAATCGGAGTACCATTTCAACCTGATGTAACACAGGTGACCTTCGATGGAGCTCTGTTTACAAAGAATGCAGAATTATGCTTTTTTTACGGTAAACCGTTAAAACCTCTTTTTGCAAGACAAAAAACCTTTCTTGAAGGTTGGATTCCAGTAGTGCTCTATGACTGGACTGAGGGCAATTTGCGTTATGACATCGAGATGTTTGCAGCACAGCTGGATGGCGAGGACGAGAGCAACACGATAAATTTTGTTAAAGTAATGATCAAGAATAAGGGGACAGTAAATACAAAGGCAGCATTTTCTTCTGCAAGCCGTAACACAGGAAAAGACTATAGATTTCAAGACTTGGATTATGTCACTAACGAGTACATAAACATGGATTTTTCGGAAGAATGGATGTACAAAATCCAAGATAATAAAGCTATACGTGATAATAAGATCGTATATACTTTTTCCCCAAGCTCTTATAACGAGGCAATACCGGGAGTACGATATTCAGGAGAGTTTTGCGGCAAGAAATATGACGTTAAAGAGGAGTCAGCCGTATGTCTTGCACATTATGAAAAAGAACTCGGTCCAGGTGAAATCATTACACTGATTTTTAAGATGCCAAGAGTTCCTGTGGGATTATCAGAAGTGGAATTTATTGAGAGAATTGATAAAGCCGATTACGACTTTTATCGAAATAGAACGATTTGTTATTGGGAAAACTTGATGCAGCAAGGCGGAAGCTTTCATTTTCCAGAAAAACGCGTTCAGGGGGCTCACCTTGCGAGCCTTGTCCACTTGTTGCTAGCAACAAGAACAAGAAATGGAGAACGCTTTCAGACAAGCGGGCTGCCTTATCCGAATTTCTTTATGATTGACTTTATCGACATGAGATTGGCTTACGATCTTAAAGGCTGGAATAAGCTGGCAAGAACGAGTTTCGATCAGATTTTTAAAAGGCAGTTGGAAGACGGCTTGTTTTGTGATACAAGCCTATCGCACGGAAAAAAACTGTGGTCTTCTCACGGACATATGCTCTATACATTAGCACATCACTGTTTGATAACCAGGGATGTTAATTATGCAAAAGAAATATATCAAAGTATGAAAGACGCTGTTAAATGGATCGAGATGGCAAGAAAAGAAAATGAGTATGGCTTAATGCCACCGGCATATCCATATGATGCAGAGATGATAAATGGCCATTATACGTCTCATAACCTCCTCTCCCTACTGGGGCTTAGGGCTGCTATCTCCTTGGCAAGATCGTTGGGAATGGAAGAAGATTCAACTGCATGGAAGAAACTTCATGATGAGTATTTATCTTCATTACTTAATGCTATAGAAGCAACCTGCGGTGATGACGGTTATGTTCCACCAGGGCTTTATTCATATTTAACAGGGAAAGCTGCTTCTGAGAAATTTGAAGAATACCAAACCAATTGTGATTGGGAAAATATTCTTTTGGTATATCCAACGGAGATACTTGAACCTGGTGACAAGCGGGTGCAGGCAACATTAAACAAGATGAGAATGGGTTATGCAGAAGGCGTAATGACTTATAGACACGGTCTGTATTTACATCAATATATTACAACAAATCTTATCGAACAGTATATTGTTCTGGGTGAATCTAAAAAGGCTTTGATTGACTTATACCATGTATTAGTACACTGCGGATCAACCCACGAGGGTTTCGAAAATTTGGTATTTCCATGGACGGACCGCCATGTAGAACCCAAATGCCCAGCACCTCATGCCTGGGCTGCGGCCAAAGTTGCTCTCGTGCTTCGTAATATGCTGGTCATGGAGCATGGTGGGGCTTCAGGGCTGGAACCAGATAAAAGAAATTTATACTTATTTAGCGTAATATCCCCTGAATGGGCAAAGACCAATCAAGAGGTTTCATTTGAAAACGCACCAACGGAGATGGGGAATGTTTCTGCAAAAATGGAATTTACCCATACAGGAGCCCATATTGAAATACACAATGAGTTTCATATGCTGCCAGCAAGAATTAAAATCAGAATCCCATATTTCAAAGAATTTATTGCATGCAGGACAGATGCAGCAACATGGGAATTAAATGACAATTGCATTTCTCTAAGTCCGGATGTGTCTTTCGTTGATGTTGATTGGAAAGAAAAAGATGGAGCAGGTTTACATACTTTTGAAGAATTACTAGTAGCTTACCGTTCATCTAACAGCTTTGCAGGAGTGGACGACAATGGATACCCGATTATAAAAGAAGGAGAACCGTTTATTACCGCTGATGAAAAAAGGGAGGATGAACAAATTTTAAACTTTAATCTTGTACTTGAAGCATTTGAGCATGAATATAGCAGAAGATGTAATGAGTTTTTGAGAAATGGGGGAACTCTCAAAAAAGTAGAACCACCTGGTATGGTAACTGGTAATTGCCGACATGCAAAGGAGAATGCTTGTGGAATCGAAAACAATTAATAAACGGCGTGTTCCTGTCATAAGTGAATTAATAAAAAACAAAATCTTTTATCTCATGATGCTCCCAGGACTGATCTTCATCATTGTCATGTATTACCTGCCCATGCTCGGGGTTGTCATTGCGTTTCAACAATATAATCCGATTAAAGGGATTCTAAACAGTAAATGGATTGGTTTCACGAATTTCAAGTTCCTCTTTCAATCCGATGCACTATTCCAAATCACATTCAATACAATCGTCTACAACCTAATCTTCATTATACTCGGTATTGGTTTATCGCTCGTAATTGCGATTCTCATCAATGAAATCGGTAATCGCTTTCTTGCAGGAGCTTACAAAAGCATTTTACTTCTTCCTTTTCTCTTGTCTTGGGTGGTAGCTGAATATTTACTTTTCACTTTCCTAAGTATGGACAAAGGCATTATCAATACGTTACTGGCACAATTCAATGTCGAACCTGTCCAGTGGTATTCCGAACCGTTGTACTGGTGGTTTATTCTACCGGCGAGCTATGTATGGAAGAATGTTGGTTACTTCTCGGTTATTTTTGCAGCTGGGATTGCTGGGATTTCCTCCGAGTATTATGAGGCTGCGAAAATGGATGGCGCAAATAAATTTCAGCAAGCCATCAAAATTACGATTCCGATGCTGGCTCCGATCACAATTACTTTACTGCTGCTACAGGCGGGGAAAATTTTTTACGCCGCTTTTGGGGATTGGGGAATGTTCTATAACCTGCCTAAGGAGTCGGGTGTGTTGTTTAGTGCCACCAACGTCATCGACACTTATGTTTACAGATCTTTGAAAAGTATGAGTGACTTCGGCATGTCGTCCGCTGTAGGACTATACCAATCATGTGTTGGATTTATCCTCGTTATTGTATCGAACTTAGTAATTCGACTTTACGATCGTGACAGTGCATTGTTCTAGGAGGATGACAAAATGATTAAACGGCTTTCGATTCCTAACGTTATTTTAAATGGTATGTTTATGGTGTATTGCGCACTGTGCTTGATTCCTTTGTTTGTAGTACTTTCCGTTTCACTATCCGATGAGCAGTCGATTTTCCAGTCTGGCTATAAGTTGATTCCCATGGATTTTAGTTTAGACGCTTACGCATTCATTCTTAACGGAAATTCTCCTATACTGAGAGCCTATGCCGTTACCATCATCGTGACACTAGTCGGCACTTTATTGCATCTTATGATCTCGTCCTTGTTTGCCTATAGTCTTTCAAGAAAAGAAGTGAAATATAGAAACATCGTGTCTTTCTTGGTTGTATTCTGCCTTTTGTTCAGTGGAGGGTTAGTACCTTGGTATATTCTGCTTTCGAAATACCTTCATCTGAAAGATACGATCTATGTGCTTTTCGTTCCGTACTTGGTTTCATCGGTCAATGTGCTGATTATGAGAAATTTCTTTACGCATACGGTCCCTGAATCGATTATAGAATCTGCAAGAATAGACGGTTCCGGCGAGTTTAATACCTTCTTAAAGCTGGTACTCCCCTTATCGACGCCAGTGCTCGCAACCATCGGTCTTTTCACAGCTGTATTTTATTGGAACGATTGGTTTACTGCTGCCTTATTCGTTGAGAACGGCAAGCTGTATACGCTGCAGTTTCTCCTTCAATCGATCATGAACAACATTGCGTTTCTTCAAGCCAATTCGTTAACAGCGAAAGCCGCACTTGCCCAACCGGATGAGACAGCCAGAATGGCAACATGCGTCCTATCTGTCGGGCCGATTATACTCGCTTACCCTTTTTTACAGAAATATTTCGCCAAAGGCCTTACATTAGGCGCAGTGAAATCGTAAAGATTGGCTTTACCGGGTTTCAACCCGTTTAGCATATAAAAACAAATATGGAGGTCAAACAATGAACACATCAAAGAAAATGAAACGTTCGCTTGTTATGCTTAGTATTGGTATTTCCGTCGCAATTACGGGGTGCAGCACACCGAAGGCTGAACCAACGGCTTCAGCTCCTGCGCCGAGTACGGCGGCAGCACAAACAGCTCAACCAACTGCAGCCCCATTAGCGCCAGTTGAATTATCCTACTTTTTCCCGGCTGGACCTCAGAAAGATATGCAATCCGTAGAAGATGCCCTGAATAAGCTCGTTAAGCCGAAAATCAACGCAACGGTTAAACTTAAGGGTGTTGATTGGGGCGTTTACGAAGAAAAAATGAAAGTGAGCATGGCTTCTGGTGAACCCTACGATCTCGTCTGGACATCGGCAGGCTTTAACAATTATTTTCAAAATGTAGCGAATGGGGCTTATGCACCGCTCGATGATTTGATTGCGAAATATCCGGACATGAAGAAAGGGATTCCAGATATGTTCTGGAATGCAGTGAAGGTAAAAGGGAAAATTTATGGCGTACCTGTTTTCCAACAGTCCACCGCTGGTTACGGCTATGTCATACAGAAAGCAGTAGCCGATAAGTACAAACTGGATTGGAAGTCGATCACTAAGTTATCTGACCTGACGCCATTCCTGGAAACGGTCAAGAAGAACGAGCCCAATCTAATACCTTGGGAATATAGTCAGGCAATCGATCCATTCCTTACCGCACCGCCGATGTTCGGCCTTGAGACTTTAGGGGATGCGAAGACGCCTGGAGATCTGTATTTAAAAGATGGAGGCAAGGTTGTCAATCAGTATGAGACTCCGGAGTTCAAAGCATATATTACGATGATGAGAGATTGGTACACCAAAGGATACTTACGTAAAGACGCAGCGACCTTAAAAGAAACTGCTGCGGATCGTAAAGCTGGAAAGAACGCGCTGCAGTTAGGCCAGATCGATGTTGACTCCGTGGCCTTTGCAGCAGCCGGTATGGATGCTACAGGTAGAATGTCTGGCCCTAATCCTGCTACACAGTCTTACGACTTCCAGTTCGTGAAGCCACTTCTTACAACCGATAAAGCTGCAGCCACCATGACAGCGATCTCTGCGAATTCGCCAAATAAAGAAAGAGCGATGATGCTCCTCAATCTGCTTAACACCGACAAAGAAATTTACAACACACTAGTTTGGGGCGTTGAAGGTAAGCATTATAAGAAGGTCGCGGATAACCGAATTGAAACGATTAAAGACAGCGGCTTCCAAATGGGTTCCCCTTGGGAATTTGGTAATATGTCTCTCACTTATTTATCAGAGGGTGACCCGAAAGGAAACGATCAGAAGTTTACGCAAATGTGGGTAGATCTCAATAAAAACGCAACACCATCCAATGCACTAGGATTTGTATTTGACTTTACGCCAGTTAAAGCTGAGAAGGCCAATGTTGACGCTGCGATTGATGAACTTTATTATGCGGTTGCGAGCGGTTCGGTTGACCCTGACAAGTATTTGCCGCAATTCCTGGATAAGTTGAAAAAAGCAGGCTCCGATAAAATTATTGCTGAGAAGCAAAAGCAATTGGATGCTTGGAAAGCCGCTAAATAAGTAACAAAAGCTTCATTACTAAGGTATGTAAGTTCGTATTTGGGGAACTTTGGATGTCATCCTACTTGTAGTGAATGCATGCAAAGTTCCCTTTTTCTAAAGACGCTACTTCCGGGAATGCGCACCTATTCTAAAAATTGGAGGTTATTAAATGAAAACAAGAAAGTCTATACTTTCAATCATCATGGCAGTTTGCATGATTGTTACATCGCTTGTTCCATTATCATCAGCTAGCGCTGCAACTCAAACGCCTGCTGGCAATCTTGCTTACGGAATAACACCTACGTTTGGCAATTTCAGCGGTACTCTTTCAACCTCTAACTTCCAACAAGCAGGCAATATACCGCAATTGACATCCGGTTCGCTCAATAGCAATAACTGGGTTTCAACGGCACTCGCCACAACGGGTGCTGCTTACATGCAGATCGACCTTGGCAGCGTTAAAGCGGTGAACGACATTAAAACATGGCAGTATTATAATAGTGCACCTCCTCATGCAAGAGATTTTTATCAGGCTGTCCAGATTTCAACTGATGCCACAAACTGGACAACCGTTTATAACAATGACTCAACCAATGCGGGTGGCATAAAATCGCTGGGCACAAATCTCAGCAGCAGTTACAACACCCTCACTTATGAAACTGTGAACGGCAACGACATCCCGATTCCGATGACAAATGTGCGGTATGTTCGTTATTGGAGTGCCGGATTTATCTGGGACGACACCAAGGCATACGGAGGAAATCAGCCGCTTTGGGTTCAACTTCAAGTGTTCAGCATGTTAAACGTAACGATTGACCCGAACTATGCAGGCAGCACAACATCTTCAGTATCAGTTCCCAATGGTACTACTGTCTCAGTTCCGGCAGCACCGGTTCATCCGAATCCGGGATATGTGTTTACCGGCTGGACATTAAACGGCAGTCCATATAATTTCACTACGCCAGTAACATCGAATATCACATTGCAAGCCAGCTGGAATAATGTCGGTAGCAGCAATGTTACATTCAACTATAACGATGACGTTACAGCTCCGTCTGTTGTTCAGGTTACCAACGGCAACCTAGTAACTATGCCGCAGAATCCTACAAGAAGCGGATACAACTTTGCCGGCTGGAAATTGAACGGCGTACCCTATAACTCTACAACGCCAATTAGTTCGGATATTACGCTTACAGCACTATGGGTTCCGACTCAAACTGCTGATGCCTTTAAAATCAGCATGGGTGCGGTAAATATGTACCTAAATGGTCAAGGGCAGATTACAAATATTGTAAGCGTTATCAACGGTCAAGATTATGTTCCTGCCGGACATGGTGACGCCTATCTACTTTCTTTGATTGCAAACAATGCATCTCAGAAACCAACTTCTCTGACATATGACAGTGCAACAAGCACATTGAAATTTACCTTTGCAACGATCAATACACAAGTAGATGTTAAGGTTGTAGACAAAGGTGATTACTCAACATTTACAGTATCTAACCTTATTGCTCCGCCAAGTGTTAGTATGGAAACACTGCTGTGGGGCCCTCTTAAAACGACCATTTCAAGTGTCGTGGGTGAATCTCTGGGAGTGGTGTATGACCACAACTTCGCTATCGGTATTCACGACCTCAACGACAAAACCATTGGCGGCTGGCCGCAGGAATGGGCTAGCCTCACCTATCCGCCAGGATACACACATCAAGATAATACATACTTAAGCGGCATGTCTTGGCAAACTCAGGCAGCAGTGGTTGCTCCTTTTGGTAGCTTTCTGCAGTCTTTTACAAACGATTACACACATCCAACAGATCGTATAGTAGGCGGTTTCGCGTGGGTTAATAATGATAAAGTTAACCAAACTGACTTCACAATGAATTCATTTGGTGTCATTGCCAAAGAGCGTGTTCCTGCACTTACCAATTCCGCTTACCCGCAGGATGCCAGCATTGTCGGTTCTTCCATCGCTCTGTTTGGCAGTAAGGCAACCAATATCTTGAATACAATTGAGGATATTGAGCTTGGCGAAGGCTTGCCTCATCCTACAGTTAACGGACAGTGGCAAAAAACCGCTTCTGCTGCGCTGGGTTCCGAAATAAGTACAGGTAGCCTTAGTACCTCTAACGTAGATTCAGTCACTAAAGCTGCGTATGCTGCAGGTATAAATTACGTTTATAACATTGTAGGCGCAGTCGGTCCGTATGATCACAACGGTTCTTATAGATTTAATAACAGTTGGGGTCATTCCGATCAAACAGCTAAAGCCCAGATGTCTGATGTTGCCGCCAAATATGGTGTGTACCTAGGCACACACACTATGGCGGATTACATCGGAAATGGTAGCGATAATGATTCGCTTTATCTAACTAGCTATGGTGCAAATCCCGATCTTGCATACGCACAAACAACCGTGCTAACACGTCCGGTATCAGCATCCGACACAACCATTTACGTTGCAGACGCTTCGCTGTTTGGAAACATTGTCAGAGATGCTCCTGGGAAGTACATGCGCATTGGTTCGGAAATCGTCCAATATACCGGGGCTACTCGGATTGGTCCAAATGAGTGGGAAATTACCGGTTCTACACGCGGTGCAAGAGGAACAGGTCCATATGTTGCTTCGTACTCCGCAGGCGCAACTGTAGCAAGACTTTGGCTCTCACAATATAGTGCTTTCTTGGGTGGCGAAAGTATTTCAAAACAAATTGCTATGCGTGCCGCACAAGCATTTAATAACTCCGACATCAGAGATATCTCTGCCGATGGTCTCGAGGATATTTACAAAAACGGATATATGCAGTTGGCATTAAATCAGTTTTATTCCACTATCTACAAAAATTTAATCAACAAAGACAATTTCTACCTCGTTAACAGTATAATGACTGCCAACGCGTGGGATATCATCGCCCGCGAGGGTTGGAACGGCTCAGTAACCGTTAACATCCCGAATTTCAATTTATCCGCACCATCCGACCAAGCCGATCCTGTTACAGACTCCAGAGCTTACATGATGCAGCGTAACCTGTTGAATCAAAAGTATGGAGTTGGAATCGGAAGCATACAACAAACAGGCAGAGAACTTTCACTCGTAGCAGCACTTGATGCCGGCTTTGGCATGGGGTCAGTCGCAAGTCTTAGTCCTGCACATTTGGCGAGCATCAAAGCATGGAAAGACGCCATGGTTAACCGCGCATTCAGCGAACAACAAAAGCAAAACTTCCTGAACGCATACGTGGCAAATAATACGAACTCATGGTTGATGACCACCGTAACACCGGGCAAAGCGTGGACATTGCAACAAACAACCAGTAACGGTACTGCTATTGGTTCGCCGATTGCCTTATATGCAGGTGGCAATATCAACATCGCAAACAGTTCAAACGGCAATGTTGCAACAAACGTTTCCACAGCAAACGTAACCGGTATCAACCCAGCTCACACGAATAAATTGGCAGCATCCTTCGCGGGTGAAGTAGCTTTCGCAGCACAACCGGGTGAAACAGTCATCGTTAGCCCACAAGCTAATAATGGATATGTACTTAGCTCTTTGACTGTAAAAGATGCAAGCGATAACAATGTTCCTGTACCATTATCCGATGCAACATTTGGCAATTACGCCTTCATCATGCCTGCCGGCGATGTTACAGTTACTCCAGTATTCACACGTGCAGCAACTTACAATGTAATTGCTGACAACAGCGTAAGCAATGGCATCATCACAACGGATTTGACAAGTGCATCCAACGGACAAATCGTTAGTGTTATTGCAACTCCGGCTGCAGGCTACAAACTCGTTCCAGGTTCAGTCGTTGTAAAGGATGCTTCAAACAATGCAGTTACAACCGTCGCTGCCAACCAGTTCATTATGCCAACAAGCCATGTAACCGTAACAGCACAGTTTGCCCCTGTATCGTCATTCAACATCACAATCGATGCTGGTATTCAAAATGGCTCAATTAGCGTGGCACCATCTGCTAAAGAAGGTGATAAGGTCACAGTTACTGTAACACCGAACGCTAATTATAGGTTCCAACAAGTTACCGTATATAATGCAAGCGGCGATGTAATTATTGTTGATAACCATGCAAGCGATGCTACATTCACAATGCCGGCTAGAAACGTAACCGTTACAGCTTCTTTCATTCCGACAAATACGGTAACCATTGCCTCTGGTATCACAAACGGCACACTAACCGTAAATAAGGCAAACGCAGCAAAGGGCGACAATGTTGTTGTCTCCATTACGCCTGCACAAGGTTATAAAATGATTCCGGGTTCACTCATTGCTCTTGATGCAACCGGTGCAGGCGTTCCACTAACCGTTACTGCCGATCAGTCAAAGTATGATTTCACAATGCCGGCTTCCGCAGTGACAGTGACAGCACAGTTTGTTACATCGGTAAGTCGCACTCTCACAACTACTGTGTCAAACGGAACAGTTACACTCACCAAGACAACTGCAAATGTTAATGATCCTGTTTCATTCACAGTAACTCCAAATGCGGGCTATGATATCGTTTCTATTTATGTTCTTGACTCAGCAGGTGACCCGGTTGCTCTGACAGACAACAGTGCATTCCAGCACAACAGCAACTTGGTCGCAAATCCCTCTGCCCCTTCTGTAAGCGGCACATTTACAATGCCGGATGCTAATGTTTCGGTATTTGCGTACACAGTGGCAATGATTCCGACGATTACAGCAAATAACATGACAAAAACTTACAATGGATCAGCAATTGACCTTACCCCAATGTTCACAATTGATCCGAATGCGGGTGCCCCAACGTACGCAATCGGTTCAGGCTCAACAGGCGTGGGTTCAATCAGCGGCAGTATGCTGACGGTTACAAAAGCAGGAACATTCACAATCAATCTTACAACTTTGGCAACAGGTACTTATTTAGCGGGTGCTGCATCAGCTACCTTAGTGGTAAATCCTACTACACTTGCTGGAATAACAGCACCGGCATCCGTTACTGGGGTTGCAAACGGAACGCTTAAGACAGCTGCGGCTCTTGGCTTGCCAACAAATGTCAAAGTGGTAACCAATCCGGCGGGTAACCTAGATGCCAATGTGGCATGGGATGTAGATTCTTCATCCTACGATCCGTCCTCACCAGCAGGGCAGACGTTCAGCGTTAACGGAACAGTAACTTTGCCTGACGGAGTCGCAAATCCGAACAATGTGGCACTGACAACAAGCATTCATGTGACTGTTTTGGAGGCAATATCGGTAGCACCAAATGTTGTGAGAATAGCAGCACCCGTATCAATCACTGGAGTTGTATACGGAACTGCGAAGACGGCATCAGCTCTTGGCTTGCCGACAATCGTTGAACTAGTAACCGATACGGCAGGAAGTCTGAATGCCAATGTGGCATGGGATGTGGATTCTTCATCCTACGATCCGTCCTCACCAGCAGGGCAGACGTTCAGCGTTAACGGAACAGTAACTTTACCTAACGGAATTGCAAATCCGAACAACGTGCCACTGACAACAAGTATCAGCGTGACAGTATTGCCTGTGCCAGTGTCGCCGCAGGCTACCCTAACCAATCAACAGCAGGTAATAACTGGGGAATCATTAGATGTGACGTTGGGACTCCGTAACGTTACACAAAGTGAATTCCAACTTGTAAATGCTCAAGAGCTGACGCTTACCTATGATGCGTTGAATATGCAGCTGGGTACGGTAACCTCTCTTGTTTACGGATTGCAAGTCATCGACCAGAACGAGACAGAGCCAGGACATGTTCAAATTATTTTTGCAAGCACAAACCCTGATGGATTTGTTCCGCAAGGAGATATCCTGAAATTTAGCTTTACCGCCAAAGCTGTAACCCAAGTTACGCATGCAGCCTTTGGTGTGAGCAGTTTTACAATTGCCAACAGTCATGGTAACGAATTGCAAATTAATGGAGCCTCTTCCAGCACACAAATTATTGTACCTGCAGTACCGGTGGATAAGACATTGCTGAACGCTCTAATCGTAAGCGCTCAGGCGAAGCATGATGCTGCAGTAGAAGGAAATATGGATGGTCAGTATTTGACGGGTTCCAAGGCAATCCTTCAGTCGGCCATCAGTACAGCGAGTGTGACAGCTAATGACATGAATGCTACTCAGGTTCAGGTGGATAGTGCCAAATTTGCGCTTGCAACGGCAATTCAGGCATTTGAAAACAAGAAAATAACAGCAGATGTCAGTGGAAATGGCATTATTTCTATTGGGGACTTGGCTATAGTCTCAGCAAGCTATGGTAAGCAACCTGGTCAAAACGGCTGGAATGCCAAAGCGGATGTTAATAAAGACGGTAAGGTTGATATTAGCGACTTGGCCATCGTAGCCAAAGCTAAATTGCAGTAAACCGAATCATTGATTATGCGGGGGGGGGGGGGGGGGACGCAAGTACCCCCCCCAAACATAAAATTATTTTTTGTACGGCAAGGGAATGAAGAAAGGGTGACTTATCCGATGAAGAAAACACTGCTCGCCTATATGCTGGCATTACTTTTGATTGTGTCTATATTTCCCAAAGATAGCATTCATGCAGCTGCAGGTCCGCAGTTGTTCTTGTCTATCTCTAACGAAAGCCCGACAGCAGGTACCAGCTTTCAAGTAACGGTGAATGGAAAGCAGTTAAGCGACTTGTACGCGTATGAGGTTAATGTAACTTACGATTCTAGCAAGATAGAGTTTGTGAGCGGTGTCAGCCAAAGCGGTGGCTATGCTATAAAACCGATTGTGAATGGGAACAACATTCAAATCGCACATACGCAAACTGGAAATACGCCTGGTCAAAGCGGAGACGCGAAATTGGCAGAATTAACCTTTCGCGCAGTAGGTGAAGGAACGGCCGATATTGTGCTGGACAGCGTGAAATTAGTGAACTCGCAGTTAGATGCTACTCTGAATTCAGTCAACGGGAAAGTATCAGCCAATATACAGCCTACTTCTACAGGAGGCGGAAATGGCGGAACGAAATCAGAGCCGATCCTACTCTTACCTGAAGTGAAGGTTGACTATGTAACAAACTTAGTAACGTCAATTGTTGATGCAGCTTCATGGGAACAGGCTCAAAAACAAGCCGAATCTGATCCAAGTGGTAAAGGAACGATCAGCCTTGAATTTCCACAAACAGCCGAAGCAAAAACCTTTGTGCAACAGATACCTTCTTATATAATTTCGAGCGATAAGAAACAATATCAAATTGAAATTAAAACACCGATCGCCTCTATTGTTATTCCAAGCAATATGTTCCGAGAAGGTGATTTGACGGATAGCCAGACAGAGCTTCTTATATCTCGAGCAGATACCAGCAAGTTAGACACAAGCGTACAGAATAAAGTCGGATCTCATCCGGTCATTGAGCTCACCGTTCAATCCGGCGGCCAAACCATTGCCTTCAATAACCCGAAAGCCCCTGTTATCGTGAGCGTGCCTTATTCACCTACAATGGAGGAAAAGAATAATCCAGAGCATATCGTCGTCTGGTATATTGACGGAGAGGGCAACATTCATTCCGTACAGAATGGAAAGTATAATGCCGCCACAGGTCTAGTTACGTTCTCGACGACACACTTCAGCACGTATGCGGTATCGTTCGTTCAAAAGACATTTGGTGATATCGCTTCCGTGGACTGGGCCAAGCATGCTATTGAAGTTTTGGCATCCAAAGGAATTATTAATGGTACGACAGACAGCGAATTTAATCCGTTGCAACAAGTAACCCGAGCTGATTTTCTATTGCTGTTAATGCGAACGCTTCATTTGCAAGGGCCTATGGGCGATCGATTCGCAGATGTTAACGATGGCGAATATTATGACGAAGCAGTTAGGATTGCCAGAGGCTTAGGCATTGCGGGCGGTGTCGGAAATAACCAATTCCAACCGCAGGCTTCCATTACAAGAGAGGATATGATGGTACTCACGGAAAAGGCGCTTAGAATAAGCGGGAACCTGACAATCGATGCTTCGGAAGCCGAGCTTGGCTCATTTACGGATACTCCAGAAATTTCGAATTATGCTATAAACAGTATCGCTGCTCTTGTTCAGTCAGGGTTAATAGGCGGCTACGATAACAAACTTTACCCAAAAGGAACAACGACTCGCGCGGAAGCGGCGCAATTCATGTATAACATTTATAACTATTAAGCCTAAATGTAATAGAGAAGAACGGAAATAGGGATGAGAAGTTTCATCCCTATTTCCAACGCCCACTCGAGATTGGTCAGGCGATCAACACAGGTACTATCGTTTATCGGACTATAGAATGTTCATATTTATTAAAATCATTTTATTTCGGAGCCTGTTTTCGCTAGAAATCGAAGAAATTTCATTTTTTTATTGTTTTCGAATGTGGGGCCAACATGTATGATCAGGTCAATAAGTTGACTTATCCATAAAAGGAGACTATCAAAATGACATCTATGACAGCAGTATTAATTGGAGCGGGACAACGAGGTGCCGATGCTTACGCTTCCTATGCACTCGACTACCCGGATGAAGTGAAATTTGTAGCAGTCGCCGAGAAGGACCCTGTAAGAAGAGCGCGATTCCAGCAGGCTCATGCTATTGATGATACAAATGTTTATGAAAGCTGGGAGCGGCTGCTTGAAGGGCCGAAACTCGCAGATGCGGTTTTAATTTGCACGCAGGACCAAATGCATTTTGAGCCGGCAATACAGGCATTGGAGAAAGGGTATCATGTCCTGCTCGAAAAGCCGATGTCACCAAGCCCGGCTGAATGTGTCCAAATGGGGGAATACGCCGAAAAATATAAACGCGTGTTTTCCATCTGCCATGTACTTAGATATACCGAGTTCTATAAGAAGCTAAAACAATTGCTCGTCGATGGAGCGATAGGCAGACTTATTTCTATCCAGCATACGGAAAATGTGGAGCACCGACATCAAGCGCACAGTTTCGTTAGAGGAAACTGGCGAAACTCCGAAACTTCTAGTCCGATGATTTTAGCGAAGAGCTGTCATGATATGGATATTTTATCGTGGCTGGTGGATGCCGATTGCACGAAAGTGTCCTCATTTGGCGCGTTAACACATTTTCGCTCAGAAAGTGCTCCGGAAGGTGCGCCATTGTACTGTTTGGATGGTTGCCCCGCCCAGAACGAATGTCCTTACTATGCTCCTAAAATGTACTTGGAAAGAGAGGACTGGGTAGGTTCTGTGCTGCGAAAAGTTGTTAGCAACGATGACAGTAAAGAAGGTGTCCTTCAAGCTTTGAAAAATGGGCCATACGGCAGATGCGTTTATCACTGCGATAACAATGTGGTCGATCATCAGGTCGTCAATCTGGAGTTCGCGAACGAGGTAACTGTCGCCTTTACGATGTGCGCCTTCACCAAAGAAGGAGGCAGATCGATGAAGCTGATGGGAACACGAGGTCAGATCAGAGCCGATATGGAGAAGAATGTCATTGAAGTAAGCAGCTTTATTACAGGTGAGACGCAAACGATCGATATTGACGCTCCATTGGATGGACATGGCGGCGGCGATCACGGAATAATGCGGGATTTCGTTCGGTTGGTGAGCCGTGATGGGGAAGAAGCTGGACTTACTGGTGCACGGGCTTCTGTGCAGAGTCATCTGATGGCATTTGCCGCCGAGAAGTCGCGATTGGAGAGTCAGGTTATTAGCATCGGCGATTATTTCAATGTGTTGAAAGAAAGTATTCATAATTAATGGTAGGAGTGGATATCACTCTACCTATAAGAGGTGATTTGTGTGAAAGATCTGAAAGGGAAAGTGGCTCTTGTAACCGGATCAACGAGCGGTATCGGTAAAGCAGCAGCGATTGAGCTGGCTTCCTTTGGTGTAAAAGTGGTCGTTCATGGGATGAACGAAGAACGTGGACGTCAAGTGGTGGATGAAATCCGCTCGCTTGGAGGCGAAGCCATTTTTGTACAGATGGATTTGTCTTCTCCCGAAGCCCCAAGGCAGATAATTGAGCAAACGACGCAGCACTGGGGGGCACTCGACATTCTTGTCAACAATGCGGCGCTCATCTGCAACAAACCGCTGGAAAATATCGAACACCCAGATTGGGATTCGCTGTTTGCAGTGAATGTGAAGACACCGTTTTTCCTTGTTAAGGAAGCACTTCCATGGCTTAAAGGAAGCGGCGTTGTTATCAATGTCAGCTCGATCAATAGGCTTGTGAACAGCCGCAATAATCTGGTTTATGACGCGATGAAAGCTGCTTTAAACCATATGACGCGCGGCCTTTCGCTCGATTTGCGCGAGTCAGGCATTCGGGTGAACGCGATCATGCCTGGGGGAACAGCAACACCGCTGTTAAACAAATGGTTCGATATGACGAACCATACCCCTGAACAAGCGGAACATCTATTAAAGACGGCGCCTAACATTACTACCCCGGAACAAATCGCACATGTGATCGTCTTTTTGGCAAGCAGCCAATCGGCGTGGATTAACGGTGCGGAAATTCCGTTGGACGGCGGTTATTTCATCGGTTGAAAGAAGGCGGACGTATGAGTGAAATGTTTTTCCAAAAGAGCCTGGCAGTCGGTGTCGATATAGGCGGAACCCATATCAAGATGGGATTAATCAATGAGCAAGGCGAAGTCATCGACCAGTATTCCGTGAACTTGCACCGAGACGAGGCGAAGATAGCCGATATCACGTTAATTACCCAAGAAGTTGCGAGGTTTATTGAAAGGTTGAATGTCCGGAATCAGCTTGCTGGTGTTGGTGTCTCATGTCCGGGCATTCTGGATACAAAACTCGGCATCGTAAAATTTGCTGTCAATCTGGGCTGGACGGATATTCCGCTGGTCGAGATCATGCAGCATCAGCTGGAACTACCTGTTAAATTGGAATGCGATGCAACAGCTGGCGCAATAGGTGAATGGCGATATGGCGCGGGAATCCATCAAACCTCTTTTCTATATATTTGTTTAGGCACCGGAGTCGGCGCAAGTTTAGTGGTTGATCAGCATATCTATCACGGGGATCTTGGTCCAGCAATCAATATCGGACATACAAGTGTTATTCCAGACGGTAAACCTTGTAAATGCGGAAATCGCGGCTGTCTGGAGACTTACGTTTCGGCTACTGCGATCTTTGATCGAGTTCAGATGGAACTTGGATCGGCAAATTCAATCTTATCAACGTGGGTACAATCGCGAACCTTGGACTCCTTGCTTGTTTATGAAGCTGCCATGCAAGGTGATCATTATGCCAATGAAGTATTCCAGGATGCGGGGAAACTTCTCGGCGTCAGCTTGGTCAATTGTCTGCATCTGTTTGGTGTCAGGACTATCATTATCGGCGGCGGGTTTAGTCAATCTGGCGATCTGCTGTTGGAATCAACAAGAAATACCGTGAGGGAAAGATACCTGAGTGAAAATGTGAGTATTTTACAATCAAAATTACCGACAACTGCTGGCATTTTAGGGGCAGCGGCTAACATTTTTCAAAATAATAATAGAAGGTGAATATATGCTGCTCGATCAATATATCAGAAACATTCAAGAGCAAATTTCCAACATTCAAACGACGCAGAAAAATGCCATTACTGAGGTCTCCTGCAAAATTGCGGATTCGATTGAGAAAGGTGGCATTATGCACGTTTTTGGAAGCGGCCACTCTCATATGATTGCGGAAGAAGTATTTCATCGCGCTGGCGGACTTGCTTGCGTGAATGCGATGCTTGAACCATCGTTGATGGAACTCAACGTAGGCCGGGCTACACTGTTGGAGAGGTTGCCTGGCTATGCGGAAGTATTGCTGACTGGCTACGATTTGCGACCGGGCGAAGTTATTATAGTCGTTTCCAATTCCGGTATTAACGCCGTCCCGATCGAGGTTGCACTGGAGAGCAAAAAGCGGGGATTGTTCGTCGTTGCGATAACGAATATGGATCATTCTTTAAAGACGGCGTCGCGTCATCCGAGCGGAAAAAAACTGTATGAAGCAGCGGATATCGTATTGGATACTTGCGGGGTTCACGGTGATGCCACCTTGTCTTATGACGACAGTTTGAATAAAATAGGGCCGACTTCAACGATTGGCGGCATTGTGGCGATTCAAGCATTAACGGTGGCGATCGTGGATGAATTGACGCAAAGAGGAACAGTTCCTCCGGTATTGGTTAGTGCCAATCGGGACGGAGGAGACGGGCATAACAGAGAGTTAATTGATCGGTATAGACAACGGGTTAGGTATTTATAAGGGGGATAAAGAATGAAGAGTATGGCAAGTATCACCGCCTCTGAACGTGTGGTCCCGCCGCAGTGGGCGTTGCAGGAACAGCTGCTATTTGACACGTTAAACAAAGCGGCAATAGAATTCGTCGCCCGCTATACACGTCCAGACGGAACGCTCATTTGGTTTGATCATTGGCCGGGAATGGACGGATCGGATGATCCCTATGAAGGTTTCATGAATTTGGCGCTTCTATATATGCTTGGGGGGAGCAGCGAACTGCATGAAGTATCGCGCCGAATTTACGACGGCATCACTTGGCAATGGACGCAGTACGGCCAAATTCACCGGGAGTTTGACGCTTATTACGACTGGATGCATCATGGCGAAGGCTACTTATATTTGTACTTTCTCGGGCTAGCGGGACCTGCAACACTGAAAGACCGCCAACGCGCAATTTCCTTCGCAAGGATGTACACGGGTGACGATCCGGAAGCGCCTAATTATGACAAGGAGCTGAAGCTGATCCGTTCGCCGCTCAACGGCAGCCGCGGTCCGCGGTTTGTTGTGAACGAGGAGGACTGGAGCACACACCGGGGCATTTTGGATGATTATCTCGCGCCATATGAGGACGTTCCCGGGGTTGATTTCGCCAGTGGCAAATGCGCTTGGTCAAACGACGAGGTGTATAAACACCTTATCGCCATGATGAACGAACGTATGAATCGCGGAGATGTGCCGTTGAACTTGAACGCAACTGGCCTGGTCACGCATGCGTTCATGCAAAACGGAGACGAAAACTTGCGAGATTGGGTTGTCGACTATTTGGAAGCCTGGCAGGAGCGAAGCAATCGCAATGGCGGCATTATCCCCGACAACGTCGGATTAACTAATCAAATCGGGGAGTACAACGATGGTAAATGGTGGGGGGGCTACTACGGGTGGCGCTGGCCGCACGGGTTCATGACGATTATCGAGCCGTTGACGAACGCTTGTATGAACGCAGCGATGCTGAGTGGTGATTTGAACAAGCTTCAGCTTGCGCGAGAACAGCTTGATCGGAACTGGGAATTGGGTAAGGAGCAGGATGGCAAGTGGCTCGTGCCGTACAAGCATTTTGACAGCGGCTGGACGGATTACCGTGAAGCGCTCCCGAAATATCCGATTTACTTATGGTCGTTATCGATGTCGGATGAAGATTTGGATCGCATCGAGCGAATCCCGCAAGATCACAATTGGAACGAAGTGATCGTACCCCAGTTTTCAGGCCGCGATCCGAAAACAGGAAGGGAAACGAAGCATTACATCGGCAACACACAGCCGTGGTATCAGTACATTCGCGGGCTGAATCCTAGCTATCCAGAGCAGATCTTAAGCGCCAACTACGAAATGATTGGCAATCAATTAGCGAAAATGCGGGCCCCAGATGGCGATCCGTACACATGGACGGAGCATTATAATGAAGGCATGTATTCCGCCATTCATATTTGGCAAGAAATGTGTCCTGTTTACTTCGAAGGTCTCGTGCAGTTGACGTTAGGTGGACCGATGCATATTTCGCACGGAGGTCTGCAGCACGGCCGCGTTCGCTATTTCGATGCGGTTCAGAAGCGACCAGGGTTGCCGCAAGGCATTTCGGCTCTCGTCGAAAAGCTAACGACTGACTCCGTAATTATACAGCTCGTGAACACGAGCTTGTTCGATGCGCGCGAACTCATCATTCAAGCTGGCGTGTTCGGCGAGCATCAGTTTACGAACGGCGAAATCCTCGGCAGTAATGGCGAAGTTATTGGGACGACGGTGGTGAACGGAAAGTGGCTGCATGTGGAATTGCCGGAGGGGACGGGCATTACGCTTCGTCTAGACATGAAGCGATTTGCCAATACGCCAACCTACGATATGCCATGGCAGGAAGATGACAAGCAGCTTATTCAAGGGCGGGCTAATTCATAATTATTGATGAACCAGACAACAAGTAAAGGCTTTTAAACTGCGACCGTTTCCCGGAATTGTATTGGGGAGCGGTCATTTTGCTTTTTCAGATATCCGCTATGATTGGATTTTTGAATGATCATATAGTCCAAAAACTTTGGCATTCAGCACATTCCTTCTAATAATAGGTGATGTTATCTTAAGTATAAATGATTAACTGTTACATGAATGGGCTCCTCACGGTAGGAGCAGTTAAGGGCTAGCTTAAACATGGATGGATATCCATTTTAAGAATAAATAACAAAACTAAGGGGGGATTTACGTTAGACGCTGAGCATATAAAAGCGGCAGGCGCAGACAAAATTTATGCCGAAAATGCAAAAACAAATTGATGCTTGGAAAGCTGCCAAATAAATTGGATATTGTTAGGAGAGAAGAACATGTCGAAAATCAAAGACGTACTCATTCTGCACCACAGCCACTTGGATATTGGTTATACGCATGCGCAACCGATTTTATTGGAATTGCAAAAAAAGTACATAGATCAGGCGCTGCAAATGTGCGCGCTAACTGAGGATTGGACAGAGGAAAATCAATTTCGCTGGACGTGCGAATCCAGCTATCCGGTTCTTCGCTGGTTAGAGACGGCTAAGGAGAAACAGATCGAGCAATTTGGTCATTACTTACGCAAAGGCCAATTAAGTGTATCGGCTTCTTACCTACATACATCTCCGCTCGTATCTGCAGAGCAATCTGCCCGCATGTTGCAGCCTATTCGAGAGTTGCGCAGCAGGTTCGGGGTTCCGATCAACACGGCGCTTCATCACGATATCAACGGTCAGCCATGGACATATAGTCAATTGCTCCTCGATGCTGGAGTTGAGTTTTTTATTATGGCTATTAATTCGCATTTTGGAGGCGTCCCTTTCAAAAGGCCGGGGGCCTTTCATTGGCAAACGCCGGATCATCGTAAGCTGCTGACGTTTAACGGTGAGCAATATGCGCTGTTTAGTGAAATAGGCAAAGTGAATGAGCGAAATACGGATCTAATGGCGGAAGGATTAGCGAAGTACTTAAAGAAAATAGAGGCCGATCCGGATTATCCATTTGATTTTATTTATTTGTCGGCGACCAACTTGCCGCTTTGCGACAACAGTCCTCCCGATCGGGATCTGCCGGAGTTGATTAAACGCTGGAACGCGGAGCAACGCGGATTGACGATTTCATATGTCACGCCAGAGCAGCTAATGGCCCGTGTGCAAAAGCAAGCCGACCAACTGCCAGTTCACGGCGGTGATTGGACGGATTATTGGAACTTTGGTTCAGGCAGCTCCGCCAAGGAAACGAGGTTGAATCGTCACACGAAGCAAGGGATGAAAGCGGTCGAGCTATTAAGTGCCTTTCAAAGCGAGACGAATGTCGCAGACTCCGGGCCACAGAAGCAAGCGTTAGAAGGGATCGATTTATACGATGAGCATACGTGGGGTGCCTTCAACTCGGTGACGCAGCCTGATCGTCAGAACGTGGATATTCAATGGATGCATAAAGCTCATTATGCGTATATCGGCAATAGCTTGACCGGTTATTTGCTTGGCGATCGGATGGAGAAACTGGCGAATAATCCCTTGCAATCGCAAGAGCCTGAAGGCTTGCTCGTGTTTAACCCTTCTTCGGTTACTGTTAAGCATCCGATTCGCATACCGTCCAGCTTCAGAGTGAAAGGAAAGCATTTGAGCGCAGACCGTATGCGTCATGTGCTTATGAACAATGAAGTCAACCATGCCGATGTCAGCTATGGGGTTGTAGAGCTCCCGCCGTTCAGTTGGCGTAAAATTCCGCTTCAAACACGAAGTGAGGCGTCTTTCGATGACACGATAACCATGGAAGCTGACCGTATTGAGACACCGTTCCATCGGTGTACTTTTGATCCGTCGACTGGACAAATCACGAGTTTGTACGACAAAGTGCAAAACTGGGAAGTCATGGATCAAAATAGTCCGTGGAGTCTATTCCAATACGTGCAAGAAACAATTGATACGACAGACCAGCCGAATCATCGGAGTGTTTTCTTTCAAGCCGATCAGGAGAAAGTACACAACAGCATCAGCTGTTGGAATCACGAATGGAAGGCGCTTAGACGAAGCTACGCAGCGATGACGTCTTGCCGTATCGAACGCAGTGCGCATTCCGCTTCGCTAATCGCCCAGTTCGAAGCGCCAGGCGTCGACCAATTGGAGCAAACCTTCACGTTTTTCAGCTATCGACCGGATATCGAGATGAAAGCTTCTTTCTACAAGCAGGACATTACGACGCCGGAAGGCACGTATTTTGCCATTCCTCTAAACGTCAAGGTGTGGCGCTGCCACTATGATACGGCCGGAACGCTCGTCGAATTGGATGCTGAGCAGTTGCCTGGCGTCAGTCGCGATTATATAACGATTGATAAAAGCGTTTCGGTTTATGACGGCGAGCATGGGGTTACGTTAGTTTGTCCGGATGCGCCTCTCGTTCAGGTGGGGGATTTTAATTTTGGCAAAGAACAACAAAGCATTCTGAAGAACCCGAACCCTCTTTTGCTGGCGTGGCCGATGAACAACTACTGGGAAACGAATTACCGGGCGCGTCAGCCAGGATTTTCGACTTTCACTTACAGGCTTTCAACGTTCCAAAAGTTCGACTCTGCGGCTGTTATGGAAACCGCCGTACAGGGCGTTTCGCAGATATACACGATACCTGCTGTTCATTGCAGCGAAGAGGAAGCCGCTCAGCTGCTGCAAGTTGACGGGGAAGGCGTCCAAGCGTTTCATGCGGGACTGTCGAGAGACGGTACAGGGGTCGTGCTGCGGCTGAGCAATTGTATGCAAAAGGCAGTAGAAGCTCAGGTTCGTTTCCCATCCTCTTCAATTAAATCCGCCTATCGTACAAATGTTTTGGAAGAAATTCAAGAAGAGCTGGTCGATGTACAACAAAGCACGCTAAACATTGTGCTAGCGGCGAAACAAATCATGCATCTGCTGGTTGTACCGAATCGTTAAAACAAAACATACATATGCAGAAGGAGAACAATTCAAAATGAACATGATTACTGCAGCCCTGATCGGCGCCGGAAACCGTGGTGCAGATTCGTATGCTACTTATGCATTGAAACATCCACAAGAAGTGAAATTCGTAGCGGTGGCCGAAATGGATCAGGTCCGAAGAGAAAGGTTTCAGCAAGATCACGGCATTGCAGATTCGCAGGCATTCGCAAGCTGGGAGCAACTGCTCTCCGGACCGAAGCTGGCCGATGCCATTCTCATTTGCACACAAGACCAAATGCACTTTGAACCGGCTATTAAAGCGTTGGAGAAAGGCTATCACGTGCTGTTAGAAAAGCCAATGTCTCCGGATCCGCAAGAATGTGTCATTATGGGCCAATATGCAGAGAAATACGATCGCGTGTTTTCCATTTGCCACGTGCTGCGGTACACACCTTTTTACCAAAAGGTGAAGCAACTACTGGTAGATGGCGAGATAGGACAACTCGTCTCCATTCAGCACACCGAAAATGTCGAGTATCGGCATCAATCGCACAGCTTTGTGCGCGGCAATTGGCGCAACTCGGAAACGTCCAGTCCGATGATCTTAGCAAAAAGCTGCCATGACATGGATATTTTGCTCTGGCTAGCGGGAGCTGAATGCACGAAAGTGTCCTCGTTCGGATCGCTGACGCATTTTCGTTCTGAGAGTGCGCCGGAGGGAGCACCGACGTTTTGTTTGGACGGCTGCCCGGTGCAGGATGAATGTCCGTACTATGCGCCCAAAATTTATCTGGAAAAAGAAGACTGGGAAACGATGATCCGGCGCCGGATCATTAGCAACGACGACAGCTATGAAGGCGTGCTAAAGGTGCTGAAGGACGGTCCGTATGGCCGATGTGTCTATCATTGCGACAACAACGTTGTGGATCATCAGGTAGTCAACTTGGAGTTTGCCAATGAAGTGACGGTAGCCTTCACGATGTGCGCGTTTACGAAAGAAGGCGGTCGATCGATGAAGATAATGGGTACACGAGGTCAAATTCGCGCTACTATGGACAAAAACGTAATTGAACTGAGCAGTTTTATTACGGGAGAGACCAAGATAATCGAAATAGACTCGATTACCGAAGGGCACGGAGGCGGCGACGACGGTATTATGCGTGACTTTGTGCGGCTGGTGGAAAGTGACGGCAAAGAAGCCGGCCTAACAGGCGCACGGATTTCGGTGCAGAGCCATCTGATGGCGTTCGCCGCAGAGAAGTCGCGTTTGGA
This sequence comes from Paenibacillus sp. J22P143, assembly GCF_059692035.1. Lineage (NCBI taxonomy): Bacteria > Bacillati > Bacillota > Bacilli > Caryophanales > Paenibacillaceae > Paenibacillus > Paenibacillus sp. J22P143. The sequence continues at coordinate 140,496 of NZ_JCAUAQ010000003.1, read as the reverse complement.
AAGCAAGGTCATTCATCTGTCCGACTATATGGAGGAGTTGGCATCACGCAGCTAGTTCATAATATCTAAGAAGGCCGCCGATAGGGTTCCGATAGGGTCGGCCTTTTTTAGTTGAAATGTCTAATAAAGGACTGAGCGTCTTTAGAAAGGAATGACCAAGGTTATGTCGATTCAATATGTACAGAGGTGATTGCATCCGTGAATCAATTAAATAAATCCCCTATTTTCAGAAGCCTTCTCATTTCTTACATCCTCATTTGCAATATGCTAGTCAAGTTGCGTACCCATATCTGATCGAGGTGGCTAACTTTTGGGAGGATTATTTGGTAATCGAAGATAACCGTTACGTCATTTATCGTGATGCGATTCACGAAGTCCCAACATTTACAGATTCACATCCCAATGATGAGTGGCTGCATGAGTTCGAGGATATGAATCCCATCCTTTCATTAGGGGTTGTCTGGACGGTATTTAAAGGGCTGCTCGATATCTCAAAAGAACTAGGCCTCGACGCGAATCGATGGGAAAAGTGGTCGCATATCTTGGAGCATATTAGCGACTTTCCGACGTTTGAGCGCGATGGGAAAACGATATACCGATTAACGGAGCAAGGACGTGACTGGTGGGATGACAATACACTTGCCATTCAGCATATATGGCCGGCCGGAGCGATCGGTCTTGATTCAGATCCGAAGCTTCTTGAAATTGCAAAAAACACAATTTCTGTCATAAACCGTTGGAAGGATTATAACGGCTTTCCAACGATTTTTACCTCCGCAGCGCGTGTTGGTTATGATCCCGAGATCATTTTGCACGAACTTCGCCGTCAGTGTTTAGAGCATAGCTTCCCAAATCTCTTTATCTTCTTTGGCGGAGGCGGCATTGAGTGTTGTAGCGGGGTACCTTCGGCAATCAATGAAATGTTGATGCAAAGTCATGAGCATGTCATTCAATTGTTCCCTGTTTGGCCTCGAGCAAGAAATGCTCGATTTATGAACCTAAGAGCCGTTGGGGCCTTTATTGTATCAAGTGAACTATCAGATAAAACGATCAGGTACGTTGACATCAAGAGTGAGAAAGGAAGAATATGCAAACTCGTAAACCCGTGGCCTACTGGTGAAATCAGCATAATGGAAATAGACGGAAACATGCGAAGGGAAATCGAATGGCAATTGTCTGAAAACGTCATAACTTTTGCTACAGAACCAGGTAAGAATTATCACTTACAGCATCATTTGAAGGACAGCTAAGCCATGAAATGTACGCCTCGAGACAATGGAGCATTCACCGTGTATTTCGGTAAATGCTCTTTTTTGCATGAACTTTTCCCATCTTTATTCATTTTTCAGAGATTTAATCAGTTATTGTAGTCACATTTTGATTAAAAATCGGTGTTTTGATGGTTTTTTTCTCTATTCAGATCGTTATTTTTCGATATATGATGGGGACATCAAATTCATAGCTGCCACGCAAAGGAGAATGCTTGTGGAATCGAAAACAACCCCAAATAAGCGAGCGCCCGTTATACCAATCATCAGTGAACTGATAAAAAACAAAATCTTTTATCTCATGATGCTTCCAGGACTGATCTTCATCATTGTTATGTATTACTTACCCATGCTCGGCGTTGTAATTGCGTTTCAACAATATAACCCGATTAAAGGGATTCTAAAGAGTAAATGGATTGGTTTCGAGAATTTCAAGTTTCTCTTTCAATCCGATGCACTGTTTCAAATCACTTTCAATACAATCGCCTACAACCTGATCTTCATTATACTTGGCATTGGTTTATCGCTCGCTATTGCGATTCTCATCAATGAGATCGGTAACCGCTTTCTGGCAGGAGCCTACAAAAGCATTTTGCTGCTTCCTTTTCTCTTGTCCTGGGTCGTCGCTGAATATTTGCTTTTCTCATTCCTAAGCATGGACAAGGGCCTATTAAACAGTCTACTCGCACAGTTTGGTGTTGATCCTGTTCAATGGTATTCCGAACCGTTTTATTGGTGGTTTATATTACCAGCGGGCTATGTATGGAAGAACGTCGGTTACTTCTCGGTTATTTTTGCAGCAGGAATCGCAGGGATTTCCACGGAGTATTATGAGGCTGCAAAAATGGATGGCGCAAACAAGTTCCAGCAAGCGATCAAGATTACGATTCCGATGCTGGCTCCGATCACGTTCACCTTACTGCTGCTCCAGGCGGGGAAAATTTTCTACGCTGCTTTTGGAGATTGGGGATTGTTCTATAATCTGCCCAAGGAGTCGGGCGTGTTGTTCAGTGCAACGAATGTCATCGACACATATGTATACAGATCTCTGAAAAATATGAGTGACTTCGGCATGTCGTCCGCTGTTGGACTGTACCAGTCTTGTGTTGGATTTATCCTCGTACTTGTATCGAATTTTTTGATTAGACTATACGATCGTGACAGTGCATTGTTCTAGGAGGATGACAAAATGATTAAACGGCTTTCGATTCCTAACGTTATTTTAAATGGTATGTTCATGGTGTATTGCGCACTATGCTTGATTCCTTTGCTTGTTGTACTTTCCGTTTCACTATCGGATGAGCAGTCGATTTTCCAGTCCGGCTATAAGTTGATTCCCATGGATTTTAGTTTAGACGCTTACGCATACATTCTGAACGGAAATTCCCCCATACTAAGAGCCTATGCCGTCACCATCATCGTGACACTCGTCGGTACTGTATTGCATCTTATGATCTCGTCCTTGTTTGCCTATAGTCTTTCAAGGAAAGAAGTGAAGTATAGAAACATCGTGTCCTTCATGGTCGTATTCTGCCTTCTGTTTAGTGGAGGGTTAGTACCGTGGTATATTCTGCTTTCGAAATACCTTCATTTGAAAGATACGATCTATGTGCTTTTCGTTCCATACTTGGTCTCATCGGTCAATGTGCTGATTATGAGAAATTTCTTTACGCATACGGTCCCTGAATCGATTATAGAATCTGCAAGAATAGACGGTTCCGGCGAGTTTAATACCTTCTTAAAGCTGGTACTCCCCTTATCGACGCCAGTGCTCGCAACCATCGGTCTTTTCACAGCTGTATTTTATTGGAACGATTGGTTTACTGCTGCCTTATTCGTTGAGAACGGCAAGCTGTATACGCTGCAGTTTCTCCTTCAATCGATCATGAACAACATTGCGTTTCTTCAAGCCAATTCGTTAACAGCGAAAGCCGCACTTGCCCAACCGGATGAGACAGCCAGAATGGCAACATGCGTCCTATCTGTCGGTCCGATTATACTCGCTTACCCTTTTTTACAGAAATATTTCGCCAAAGGCCTTACATTAGGCGCAGTGAAATCGTAAAGATTGGCTTTACCGGGTTTCAACCCGTTTAGCATATAAAAACAAATATGGAGGTCAAACAATGAACACATCAAAGAAAATGAAACGTTCGCTTGTTATGCTTAGTATTGGTATTTCCGTCGCAATTACGGGGTGCAGCACACCGAAGGCTGAACCAACGGCTTCAGCTCCTGCGCCGAGTACGGCGGCAGCACAAACAGCTCAACCAACTGCAGCCCCTTTAGCGCCAGTTGAATTATCCTACTTTTTCCCGGCTGGACCTCAGAAAGATATGCAATTCGTAGAAGATGCCCTGAATAAGCTCGTTAAGCCGAAAATCAACGCAACGGTTAAACTTAAGGGTGTTGATTGGGGCGTTTACGAAGAAAAAATGAAAGTGAGCATGGCTTCTGGTGAACCCTACGATCTCGTCTGGACATCGGCAGGCTTTAACAATTATTTTCAAAATGTAGCGAATGGGGCTTATGCACCGCTCGATGATTTGATTGCGAAATATCCGGACATGAAGAAAGGGATTCCAGATATGTTCTGGAATGCAGTGAAGGTAAAAGGGAAAGTTTATGGCGTACCTGTTTTCCAACAGTCCACCGCTGGTTACGGCTATGTCATACAGAAAGCAGTAGCCGATAAGTACAAACTGGATTGGAAGTCGATCACTAAGTTATCTGACCTGACGCCATTCCTGGAAACGGTCAAGAAGAACGAGCCCAATCTAATACCTTGGGAATATAGTCAGGCAATCGATCCATTCCTTACCGCACCGCCGATGTTCGGCCTTGAGACTTTAGGGGATGCGAAGACGCCTGGAGATCTGCATTTAAAAGATGGAGGCAAGGTTGTCAATCAGTATGAGACTCCGGAGTTCAAAGCTTATATTACGATGATGAGAGATTGGTACACCAAAGGATACTTACGTAAAGATGCGGCTACCTTGAAAGAAACTTCTGCCGATCGTAAAGCTGGAAAGAACGCGTTGCAGTTAGGCCAAATCGATGTTGACTCCGTGGCCTTTGCAGCAGCTGGCATGGATGCGACAGGTAGAATGTCTGGCTTTAATCCGGAAACACAGTCCTATGACTTCCAGTTCGTGAAGCCGCTGCTTACAACCGAAAAAGCTGCAGCAACAATGACGGCGATCTCTGCAAATTCGCCAAACAAAGAGAGAGCGATGATGCTCCTTAATCTGCTTAATACCGACAAAGAAATTTACAACACACTGGTCTGGGGCGTTGAAGGTAAGCATTACAAGAAAGTCGCTGAGAACCGAATTGAAACGATTAAAGACGGCGGCTTCCAAATGCTTTCCCCTTGGGAATTCGGCAACATGTCGCTTACCTATTTGTTTGAGGGTGACCCGAAAGGAAACGATCAGAAGTTTACACAAATGTGGGTAGATCTCAATAAAAATGCAACACCTTCCAATGCTCTAGGTTTTGTATTTGACTTTACACCGGTTAAAGCAGAGAAGGCCAACGTTGACGCTGCCATCGATGAACTTTATTATGCAATCTCCACTGGTTCCGTAGACCCTGACAAGTATTTGCCGCAATTCTTGGATAAGTTGAAAAAAGCAGGCTCCGATAAAATTATTGCTGAGAAGCAAAAGCAACTGGATGCTTGGAAAGCGACAAAATAATTAATCTCCAAAGACGACCTCCAATCCCAGTTTTTTTGGGAAAAGGGTCGTCTTTTCATAGTCATAAGACCCAAAATCTGTTTTAATAAAATAACAACAGGGAGGAAATAAGAATGAAAAGGGTAAAACAGTACAAAAGCGCATTGGCATTAGCCAGCGCAACGTCTGTCATACTTTCGCTAAGCGCATGCGGTGGTGGAAATGGCACTCAGAATTCTGCGGGTACGGAAGCCAACACGCAAATGGCATCCGCAACGAAGCTAGCATCCGCTTCTTCCGACGCGAGCGCCAGAGAACCGATCACGCTTACGTTTTGGGTTATTCCAGGGAATATGCCTGAAGGAGAACAGACCGATGCGATCGCGATGGAAATAAAGAAAAAGTTCAACGTAACATTGAAAGTCGTTGGCGTAGACGATACAAAAGCAAAAGTTTTGATTGCGTCCGGCGATCTCCCTGACATCATAAGTGTTAAACCGATCTGGAAAGAACAACTCATGAACGCCAAAGATCTTATTCCGCTAGATGATTTGATTGCGTCTCACGGTCCGGACATCGCAAAAAACCTTAGCAAATCGGTCGAATATTATAAAAAGTTCTTGAGTCCCGACGGAAAAACTTATGCATTGATTCAGCACGCGGCTAGCTCTTTCGATCAATTAGTAAACGCTCCGGCTCCGTTCGATTACTATTATGGCGCCTTCACGAGATGGGACTATTACAAGGAACTGGGCTATCCAGCATTAAAAAACACGGACGACTTCCTCAATCTGCTTTCGGAGATGGTAAAGAAACACCCTACAACATCCGATGGCAAAAAAGTTTACGGTATATCTATGAATACAGACTGGGGTCTATGGCCTTACGACTTGCTTGCATATAATCTAGAAGGATACTGTCAAATTGGACCACCAAACAATATAGCTGCCGATAATGACGGCAACCTCATCGACGGCCTTGCCGACGAGAATGCCAACTTTTTCAGCAAAAGTCTGAAATTCTACAATAAGGCTTACCAAATGGAGCTGCTTGACCCGGAAAGCTTCACTCAGAAAGCCGATGCAGTTAAGGCGAAAATCATAAACGGACAAGTACTCTCCTGGTCAAATCCTTGGTATAATACTGAGATTAATGGTGCACTGCAGAAGATTAATCCGAGCGCTTCAATGGTGCTGATTCCTGGAGTTTATAAAAAGACGTTAAAGGGCGGCGCTTCGTCTGTAGGCTGGGTTGCCGCAGGTGGGATTGGCATCAGCGCTACAAGCAAATATCCGAAGCGAGCCATGGAAGTATTGAATTATTTCGCGACATATGAAGGCAGCAGAGCGGCCGTATCCGGCTTGAAAGGCGTTCATTGGGACATCGTAGATGGCAAATCTGTGATGAGGCCCGAAGTATTCGAACAAAAGAAAGCAGACCCCGACTACGTAAAGAAGAATGGTTTCGGCTACGGTATGTACGAGCATATGATGTTGTTGGATGCGTCGATTAAAGATCCATCGGATAACTCTCCGCTCGATCTTTCGTTGACCCCGCAAGCATTGGAATCTCAAATGAACCCGGCCCAGAAAGAATACGCCGACTATTATAAAGGGGCATATCCTGGAGACGCATTCGAGCAGGCTGCCGGAAAGAGCGCAGTTTATTATGCGGATACGACAGCCATTGGCGCAATGCCTTCGCTTCCGGAAGAGATCAAGAGAATTAACGATGCGGTTACAAACTCCTTGATCAAGAGCTTACCTAAGATCATCATGAGCAAGACCGATGCCGACTTCAGCAAGAACGTAAAAGAGGAAATCGCGGAATTAAAAAGTCTTGGAATCGATAAATCGAACGAATGGTTCAAATCGGAATACGCAAAAGCACTGGTTGCCACGGTTGGAATTAATTAAGGTCAAGGTTTCAATATAATAACGAAGAAGCATAGAGGTATGGGGAGAGATGAATGACATCCTCAGGAAGGGAGATCGGATGTTTAAAGTCATGATCGTTGAAGATGAAAAACTTGTAAGGATCGGACTGAAAAACTCAATCGATTGGGCAAGCCTAAATATGAAAGTGATTGCCGACGAAGCCAATGGTCAAGCGGCATGGCAAACCTTTCAGAAAGAAAGCCCGGATATCGTCATTACAGATATTGTGATGCCTATTATGGACGGAATTCAACTCATATCGCAAATCAGAAAAGTGAATAATAAGACGAAGATCATCATCTTGACTTGCATGGAAGACTTTAAAACGGCGCAAGCGGCGGTAACGATGGGTGTATCGGGATATATCGCAAAATTGGCCATGACGGACTCGGAAATCGAAGAAGTGCTTATCAAAATCAAAAACGAGCTTACTGAAACTTACGGCAATAAAGACGATAGGGATATCACCGAAAATAACTCCCAAATGAACGAACAGTTATTCAAAAATTATTTGTACTTGAGTCTCTATACCCATCGTGAATTCGTGGCTAAATTAAAAGAAAGAAATCCGCATATCGAAGAAGGAAGGTCATTTCTTTGCATGCTGGAAGTGGATCAATTATCCAGTGCGCTTAACCGATTCAAAGATGAAAACGGATATCTTCTAAAAAATATATTAACCAATGTTTTAGACGAGATCATGGATAATCATAAAAGAGGTATAGCGATCTTCGACAAAGAAAACCGATTCGTTCTCTTGCTGAGCTTCCATCATATTGTAAGCACGAAAAGAATCCATGAAGAGCTGGCTTCGATATTGCTTCACATTCAACAATCGATCCTAAGCTATTTGAAATTTTCCATTTCCATCGGGATTAGCGGGATGCATAACGAGTTTAAAAATCTGAAATCGATGTACAAAGAATGCGAGACCGCCTTGCATGCCAAATTTTTATCAGGTCACGGCAAGATTCATTTTTACAGCAAACAACAAGACTCGCTAAAGCCCGCACACGAAAAAGCCGTTTTCGGAATCCGAAAGCTGTCCGAAAAATACATTTCGCTTCTAAAGGATGATAGATGTTCGAAAATGGTCAGCGAATTCACGGAGCTGGATTATGCGAACGAAGATTACAAGAAAAAAGCGATCAACCTTGCCGTAGATTGGCTGAGAATCCCTTTGGCAAACTTGCCATATCAAGGAGAAAAGTTCGCCGCTCTTCAATTCGTAATTTCCGAATCGATGAAGCACTGCGAAACGCTGGAAGACGTTATGACCGTACATGAGGAATATATCGAAGAAGTGACCGCGCTTTCCGAGAAAGGAAAGCTAAGCGTTGAAATCATTAGGACGAGAGAATTTATCCATCAACATTACGCGAATGAGATTTCACTTGAACAAACGGCGAAGCACGTTGGGCTTAGCAGCAATTATTTGAGTTACTTGTTCAAAAAGGAGCTTCATGTCAATTTCGTCGATTACGTCCTGGACGTTCGAATCGAAAAAGCGAAAGAGCTGCTCCAAAGCACGAACCTCAAAACGTATGAGATCGCCAAAAGAGCTGGTTTTAACGACCACACCTATTTTTGCAGGGCGTTCAAGAAGATTACCGGCTTATCTACAAACGAATACCGGAAAAAACAGGTAGATCATGAAAATATTTAAATACAAGCTCAAAACCCAATTAGTGCTCTCCGTTATAATCATTAGCACGGTTATCTTGGTAATAAGCTTGGTGGTTATATATTTCAACATGCTTTCTACCGTTCAGAGGTATAATCGTGAATCCACTTTGATGAAGTTCCAAAGCGCGGAAGACGTCATCGATAACGTCAAAAACGAAGTTGAAAAAATTTCCATGCGCGTTTACTTCGATAAGGACGTTCAGGAATATTTGAATGGGGGAGCCTACCTAGACTATCAGATCATCGAACAGAAAATCAGGATTTTCGACGAGTTAACGAAAATAAATGAGGAATTCGGCTATATTGAATCGATTTATTTGATCAAAAATAACGGCGATATTCTGGGGTGGAACAAAACAAACAATTATTTTTTCACTTCTCCGACGGAGACTTTCCCGTTTTTCAAAACTGGTATCTATAAGGATATCTCGAATCAAAAGAATACGTTCTGGTACGGCGACATCGACGAAAACGAGATCGGTTTGGATCTGGGAGCGGATCATCATAGCTTGATCGCCGCCGCAAGAAGCCTGAGATCGTTTTACGGTATCAATATGGCGAACCTCATTATTTGCATCGACGAAGAAAAGATCAACTCTGTTTACAAATACTTTAAAGGCTTTAATAACGAAAAACTGTATATTTCCGATCAGAACGGTCGAATCATTTCCGCTTCGGATAAGAACGAAATCGGCAATGTGATCGAATTCTCAATGAAACAATTCGTGGCCGATAATGGAAGCTTCGTCGCGACTATAAAGGGCGGTAACTTTCAATTCGTTTATTACAAGATCAAGAATACCGACTGGGTGATGATCAACCAAATTCCGACGAAGGAATTTGTCAAAGACGCCTTCAATTTGGTGAAAACGCTGATATGGATATTTATTATCGGTTTGATCATAGCTGTCGTTCTTTCGGTTTTCTGGATGAGAAAATTGATTAACCCTTTGCTGCGTCTCATAAAGGCGATGGAAGAAGTGCGTCGAGGCGAAATCGGCAAGGTGATCGAAGAACAATCGAATAATGAAGAAGTCGGGCTGCTTATCAGCCGATTTAACGAGATGTCGTTGAGCATTTCGGAACTGATCAAGAAGAACAAAGAGGAAGAAGAAAGAAAGCGGTTTTACGAAATCGAAGCTTTAAGGGCCCAGATCAATCCACACTTTCTTTTCAACACGTTAAACAGTGTCAAGTGGATGGCCAAAATCATCAAGGCGACCCCTATCGAAAACACGATGACCTATTTAGCGAACATCTTACGGCCTTTATTCAAAAGCAATAGTGTCGTTTGTACGGTCGAGGAAGAGATTGAATATGCGCAAAATTACTTGAAAATCATGAACATGCGCTTCGATGAAAACATTAAAGTGACCTTTCATACTGACGATCGGTATTCGAACTATCCCATCGTCCGGTTTATTTTACAGCCTCTTCTTGAAAATGCCATACTCCATGGCTTCGAACATCGAGAGTACGTAGGGGAAATCAATGTCGAGTTCATCCATTCGGACATGTTCCTTATTCAAGTGACCGATAACGGTTGCGGAATCGAGGAAAGCAAGCTGGAACAATTACAAAATAAATTAAATGCATCCGACGACGAGATGGAGCCGATCGCTGGAATCGGGCTCCTAAACGTCAAGCAACGGATAAAGCTTCACTATGGTTCCGAATATGGAATCCGGATCCGAAATATGAGAGACGGGAACGGACTTATCGTAACTTGCGTACTGCCTGCCATCTCATAAAGTACGCTTAACCGTGACGCCGCTTTCGTAATCGAAAGCGGTTTTTTCGTGGAAAAGTTCAACATTCGTAATTTTGTCCAATGCGGGTCGGCAATCGCCTATCAAGTTCGTAAATAAGTCAAGGATAACTTTGAATCGTTCACTTTTTTGTACAGCAAATAGCGGTAAGATTTAACTATGTATGGGGGCTTTCGCTTTGGGCGAAGGACATGCTGCTGCTTAACATTGAGTTGAGTAAACTAATCAGGGAGGTGAAAATGAATAAACAGAAAAACCGAACGCTTTAAGAATTGGAAGGACGCAGGATCCGACGAGATCAACATCAAGATGATTAGTAACTACGACAGAGAGCTCCTCTTACCAACGTAAATAAAGGGGGCTCTCTGCTTTTCGTAAGGCTTGGCAAGAACGCAGCAATTACAATATGAAAAGGTAAGGGAGACAAATGAATGAGCAGCTTACGCAAAGTTCTATCGATTGTTACCGCTACTGCAATTGTAAGTTCAGGCTTTGTAGCCAATGATGTTCTCTTTGGACCTCATGTATATGCGGCACAAACGAACGGCACCGCGCCCTATATTAACCAGTGGGCTGTTTCTGGTCCTTTTACAAGTCCAGTCATTGATAATATTTACGGATTGGTGCCGCCAACCGGCGGACCAATAGCTTCACCGCCATTCAGCCAAACTCAGCCGATTTGGTCTTACGTTTCTGGGAGTGTTTCTATAAAGCAAGGGTCGTCTAAAGGGATTGTTGTGGACGGAGACCTGAATACAGCTTGGCAATCCAACTTGAGTGGAACCAACAATACAACAACACAAAGTAAAGTAATGCTTGAATATCCGGGAAATGTAACATCTATCAGGCTTTATGGATATTACACCTCATCTGCGACACCGTCAACAGATCCGTATACCGTGAAATATGAAGTTTATAACACTTCGGGAACAAAGCTTACTTCAGGTACGGTTAATAATGTAACAAATGACATTAATGACATGAAAGTAATTGATTTTCCGACGGTACTCCAAAATGTTTCTTATGTTATGTACACGCTTGACTTCACAAGTGCAACGAATGGCAGCGCTCGAACTGGTACATTCTACGGTATGCGTGAAGCTACTGTGTATGCTTTGCCACCTTCACCACCGGATTTGTCCGGTAACAATGTTACCTACATAACGGGTGTTACAGCATCTGCGAGCTCGACAAGCAATACAAACGAAGCCGTATATGTGCTGGATGGAAATACAAGCACATACTGGCAGTCGGGCACCCCGCTAGGTTCAAACACAACAGGGTGGGACAGCAATCCAACATTAACACTGACACTGCCGCAGCCTGAAATTATTACATCAATTCCATTTGTGGCATACGAAAACTCGGGCACGTATAAGTTCGCGGTTAACTACAAGCTTTATGATGCTGCTAATAATGTGCTCGCTAGCGGTACAAAGTTAGATGTAACCGGTTCTGATACTGACAATCAGAAAATCGACCTTTACTATGGTTTGAGTAATGTCAGCAAGGTTACACTGTCTATAGACCCGAGCAATGGCGGCTCCAGCACGCTTGACCCCACAAAGAACGGCTTGTTCGGATTTAGAAATGCCCAATTGATTGGCACGCCGTTGTTGGAAAGCGTGACGAATATTACTGGTCTTACCGGAATTACGGCATCATCCACCTATCAAACAAATACGGCATATCTTGCGTTTGATGGTAATGTAAGTACCGCTTGGAAATCTAATGATAAACAGGGTGTTGCATGGGCTGATGACAACCCATTTATCACAGCCAACTTGCCGCAAATTTCGATGGTAAATTCATTCACATTCAATATGACGGAGGCATCTGGAACAAAGCCTTTCCATGTTAGCTATCAGTTGCTCGACGCTAACTCCAAAGTGCTTTATTTTGGAGATACTGCGGTAACAGGCGCGAATGTCGATCGTAGAATTGATCTTGGCGTTGGTGTAAACAATGTTTCTAAAATTAAGATGGCAATTAACACTGCGCCGGCAGGAAGCCCAAACGAATTGTTCGGTTTCAGAGAAATCTCGCTTACCGGCAAGGCAATGCCTGATCAGACACAGCAACCTCTTGGAAACATCGTTCCTGTCATTGGCGAGTCTATTGCCGATCCGAACAGCACGGAAACAACCACCTGGCAATATTTCGATGACCGGATCTTCAACCGCAACTACGACGATTACAATGACCTGATGGGTTATTTTGATGTCAAGCAGGGGAAGGCAACAAAAGACAAGTGGGTAGTTGCCTCAACTTATGTTTACAGTCCCACAGCGCAAACGGTTCAGTGGCAGGTAGGCGGCTCAGGTCTTTATAAACTTTATGCCAACGATATTCCCAATGGGGAACAAGTGGATATTGCATCTCGAGTGAGCAAGACCGGCACAAACTATCAAGTCAAATTAAAACAAGGCTGGAACAAGCTTCTCATTGAAATGCAACATAAAAACACAGGCACTAACATGAATTTCCTCGGATTTTACACAAGGCTTAGCGACAGCGATGGAAACACAATTCCCGGTCTCACATTCTCACTAACGGGACCAAATGTAGCAAACAACCAACTTACAATTGATACAAAGGGCCTTACTATTGATAAAAATGCCTTTGATGCCCGTAATGCAAATACGCCAGCGAATGATTATCCTTCCAATACATTGCCGTATGCTTACGATGAAAACCCCTATGTATGGATGGTTGCAAAACTGGGCGGCAATCTGAATACATCAGGTGTTGCCCCTCAGTCGTCTCCCTTTACATTCCAGGCTGCAGGCGGAAATCCCGTCTATACCTGGGCAATGGATGGCGGTCAGTTGCCCCCCGGCTTGACATTGGCAGAAGACGGTCACATTGAAGGGATTGTTTCTGACGGCGCCCACGGCGTATCACAAAAGGATTACACCTTCACAGTGAAGGTAACAGACGCTTTAGGCTTTACTGCAACAAAGGATTATACCATAACGGTCAAACAAAACCCGGTTGATTGGTTTATAGATGGCAAAATGTCGGCTCTGTCACACACAACAGGAACTATGCCGAATCTTTATGACCCGAACTTCAACTATGACGAGTGGGCACAGACGGCTAAAGAAATGGGTATGACCTTGCTGTCAACAGAAAGCGTTCAAAACTCAATTTACTACTGGCCGTCATCCAACGCAAACTTAACCCCGAGCGTCAGCAATAACATGTTTAAATACAACGCTTTGTACCAGTCTGAGGACGGAACATGGCATGTAAAAGATAGAGTTATGCAGGCGAAGCAGGCAGCAGAGCGTTACGGTTTGAAATTCGGTGTGTATTTGTCGTCTCAATACGGTGGCATGAACATTATTGAAAGCGATATCCAAGGATTGGTAGCAAGATACAACCCATGGTATGTCTTTGCCGATGGTAACCCTCAGAGTTATGGCAATGTTGACGTGGCATGGAGTTCTGCCCGCAACTATAACGATCGTGTGTTAATTGACGCAAACCCCGATCCCGAAACCGGTGACCAAGATATTACACTTCACGAGCGTCCATTCTGGAACAGTGAACCATATAACACAGGGTGGGGAAATAATGTTTTGCCGCAAACAAGAAAAGTGGCACATGAGGAATGGAACGACCCGTATACAACTGCATTGGACGTTTGGACCATCTACGCTGGCGGCAACGAACGTGATTCTTGGCCTGAAGCGACTAAGGAACTCATTAACCAATACGGTCATGGTTATGTAATGAATTATGACTCGTCCATTACGGTTACCCGCGGTATGGATAACCTGAGCAGCAATTTGGATAATACCAATATTTACTCAATGGTGCCGATTTCATCGCAACAATTGTCGGATATGCGTACTTCCATAATAAACTGGATGGTAAACGCCAGCGGTCCCGACCTGCGTGAGTCCATGTACGGCACTACACCATACACAATGGATTACACGGTTAGAGCAGGTTGGTATACAGACCCTAAGCAAGCTATCGCTCACGGTCAGGGTCCTGACTGGGGATACGCAATGTCCCGTGACCAGTATGTGTATATGCACATGATCAAAAACCAAATTCCAGGTGTGAGCAAAACAGGATTTACCGGTCAAGCCTCGATGAGCGGAATTGGTCCTTTCAATTATCCGGTTGATAAAGTCGAGTGGTTGAACAAGGGTATTTCTTTACCATTCACAACGCAACAAAACAACGGCAAGTACTATATTACAATCAACACATCAAGTGTTGCTGCCGACTCAATCGACACAATCTTGAAGATTACGACCCAAGACCAAGCGAGAACCTATGCGATGACGAGCGTGAAGTTGTTCAGCAGCCAGACATCCGCTGACAAGCTGCAACTTAAAGCAGAGACTTATATGAACAACTTAACCAATGTTTTCGCACCTGCAACACTTCAATACACAAGTGATAACACAAGTGTTGCAGCTGTAAATTCTGCAACAGGTTTGGTAACAGCCGTTGGTGACGGTTCAGCTACCATCACGGTCACTGCAACCTATAATGATGGCGTGAACGCACCACAAGAAAAGACAGATACCTATCCTGTTAAGGTAGCAGGCGGCAAAATTTCCGCTAATCTTCCGCTTGTAGGTGTGAATATGTTCACAGACGGCGATTTGTTCTGGGGTCAATACGCAACAAACAAAGACCTTCCTGTGACATTCAAAGGCTTTACAGAAAAGGGCGGTCAGGTTGATATTCTTGGCGGCACCAATATCACGTACCACTATGCAACGGTTGACGGTAAACGTAACAACGCTGAAGGTAAAATCATTGTAACTGAAGTGCCTGCCACTGAAGTGCCATTTACTGTAAACGACAATACGATGAGCTTTACAGGTCAGGTTTCCGCCTCTACGATGTACTGCTATTGGGCTGATATCACTATAGATGGAAAAACCTATACGTCAACCCGCAACTACATTAACCTGATCCCGGATGCCAACGTTGCAGCGGGAATTACGCCTACGGTATCAAGCAATAGCAGTAACGCAGCGAAACTGTCCGATGGCGTAATCAACGATGCCACCGGCGGCGCAATCTCCAAATGGGTAGCACCAGCAAGCGACACGAATCCAAGCATCACCTATGACTTGGGCAAGCTGCAAGATTTGACCCGAGTGAATGTCTTTTTCAATAACCATATGCCGAATGCTAACAACGTCACTTACTACAATGTGCCGAAAGTGGTAAAGATTGAGTATAGCGTTGACGGCACCAATTGGATAGCAGGTAACCAAACCAATACATTGTCAAGCGGAGGATTACCGACATCGAGAAACACGCTGGCCGTTCCGAAAAGCGATATAACCTTGTATGGTTGGGAGCAGGATGGCTTGTATTACAACTATCCAGTTGATCCTGCCAAGTCAAGCGTGGAGGGGCGGTATGTAAGAATCTCCTTCCCTGGCGGCGGTCAAAACAGCAGCCCGATCGATATTTTGGAAGCTCAGGTGTTCTCGTTAACTCCGATCATTCAAGCAACGCCAAATGTCGTGGGAATAACGACACCGGCATCCATCAGTGAGGTTACAAACGGAACGGAGAAGACGGCAGCAGCTCTTGGCTTGCCAGCAACCGTCGAACTAGTAACCGATCCTGCGGGAAGCCTGACTGCCAGTGTGACTTGGGATGTGTATGCTTCCTCCTATGATCCATCTTTACAAGCAGGTCAGACGTTCAACGTGAACGGAACCGTAACTTTGCCTGATGGAGTTACAAATCCGAACAACGTGCCACTGACAACAAGCATCAGCGTGACAGTATTACCAGCGCCAGTATCCGTATCGCCTCAGGCTACCCTCACTAGTGGGCAGCAGGTAATAGCTGGGGAAGCATTGGATGTGACTATGGGACTGAGCAATGTTACACAAAGTGAATTCCAGCTTATCAATGCGCAAGGGCTGACGCTTACCTATGATGCGGTGAATATGCAGCTGGGTACAGTGACCTCACTTGTTTACGGATTGCAAGTCATCGTTCAACAAGAGACAGTGCCAGGACATGTTCAGATTATTCTTGCAAGCACAAACCCTGATGGCGTTGTTCCACAAGGAGATGTACTGAAATTTAGCTTTACAGCCAAAGCTGTAACACAAGTTACGAATACATCCTTTGGCGTAAGCAGTTTTACAATTGCCAACGGTCAAGGACACGAATTGCAAATTAACGGAGCCTCTTCCAGCACACAAATTATTTTACCTGCAGTGCCAGTGAATAAGACATCACTGAACGCTTTAATCTCAAGCGTTCAGGCGAAGCATGATGCTGCAGTAGAAGGTAATTTGAACGGTCTGTATTTGATAGGTTCAAAGGCAATCCTTCAGTCTGCCATCGATAACGCGAGTGTAACAGCGAATGATCCGAATGCGACTCAGGTTCAGGTGGATCAAGCTCTAGCTGCGCTTGAAGGGGAAGTTCAGGCATTTGAAAACAAAAAAATAACAGCAGATGTCAATGGAAGTGGAACTATTTCTATTGGTGACTTGGCTATGGTTTCTTCCAGCTATGGCAAACAACCTGGTCAGTCCGGATGGAATGCCAAAGCGGATGTCAATAAAGACGGTAAGGTAGATGTTATAGACTTGGCAATCGTAGCCAAAGCTATCATACATTAACAGATCGTTGATCATGTGGGGAGAACTCAGTTTCTCCCCCTATTCAAAATATGCTTGCATGGCGTGAAGAAAGGATGACATCTCTGATGATAAAAAAACTGCTCGCCTATATGCTGGCATTGCTGTTGATTGTGACTACATTACCCCAAAATGTCATTCATGCAGACGCAGGCCCGCAGTTTCTATTGACCATCTCTAATGATAGGCCGAAGGCAGGTAACAAATTTCAAGTAAAGGTGAATGGAAAACAGTTAAGTGACCTGTACGCGTATGAGGTTAATCTAACTTTCGATTCTAGCAAGATGGAGTTTGTGAGTGGTGACAGTCAAAGCGGCGGCTTTGCTATACAACCTATAGTGGACGGGAATAACATTCAAATCGCACATACGCAAATTGGAGATACACCTGGTCAAAACGGAGATGTGCTATTAGCTACACTCACATTTCGCGCAGTGAATGAAGAAGCAGCCGATATTGTGCTGAACAGCGTGAACCTGGTAAATTCGCAGTTAAATGCTACACGTAAGTCAGTTGGCGAGAAGGTATCGATATATGGCGGTAATGGCAAAAAAGAGCGGATCATCCTCACACCTGTAGTGAAGGTCGACCCTGCATCAAACATGGCAACGTCCACCGTAGATGCAGCTGCATGGGAACAAGCTATAAAGAAAGTCGAGTCTGATCCAAGCGGAAAAGGAACGATCAGCGTTGAGTTTCCACAAACAACCGATGCAAAGACCTATGTGCAGCAGATACCTTCTTATTTAATGTCAAGCGATAAGAAACAATATCAAATTGAAATTAAAACACCGATCGCCTCTATTGTTATTCCAAGCAATATGTTCCGAGAAGGTGATTTGACGGATAGCAAGACAGAGTTGCTTATTTCTCGAGCAGACATCAGCAAGCTAGACGCAAGCGTACAGAATCAAGTCGGATCTCATCCGGTCATTGAGCTCACCGTTCAATCCGGCGGCCATACCATTGCCTTCAATAACCCGAAAGCCCCCGTCATCGTAAGCGTACCTTATTCTCCTACCATGGAGGAACAGGAACATCACGAGCATATCGTCGTCTGGTATATGGATGGAGAAGGCAACATTCATGCCGTGCAGAATGGAAAGTATAATACTGCCACAGGTCTAGTCACTTTCTCGACGACACACTTCAGCACGTATGCAATTGCGTTCGTTCAAAAATCATTCGATGATATCTCTTCCGTGGACTGGGCCAAGCATGCTATTGAAGTTTTGGCATCCAAAGGAATTATTAATGGTACGACAGACAGCGAATTTAGTCCGTTGCAGCAAGTAACCCGAGCAGATTTCCTATTGCTGTTATTGCGAACGCTTCATTTGCAAGGGCCATTGGGCGATCGATTTGATGATGTTAACGAGGGCGTATATTATGACGAAGCAGTAAGGATTGCCAGAGGCTTAGGCATTGCAAACGGGATCGGAGATAACCAATTCCAACCTGAGGCTTCTATTACAAGAGAGGACATGATGGTGCTGACGGAAAAAGCGCTTAGAATAAGCGGTCAACAAACAATCGACGCTTCGGAAGCCGAACTTGGCTCATTTACGGATACTCCTGAAATTTCAAATTACGCTGCAAGCAGTATCGCTGCTCTTGTCCAGTCAGGTTTAATCAACGGCTACGACAACAAACTTTACCCGAAAGGAACAACAACTCGGGCGGAAGCGGCACAATTCATGTACAACATTTATAACTATTAAGCCAAGATTGGAATACCTGTAGAAACTCAAATTAGGTGTTTTACTGTTTTTATTCTGTATTCAGATCGTTCGTATTCGACTTATGATAGGCGCATCAAATCATTGCTGTCATGCAAAGAGAATGGCTTGTAGATTACAAACATATGGAGGTCAAACAATGAACACATCTAAGAAAATGAAACGTTCCCTTGTTATGCTGAGTATTGGTATTTCCGTCGCAATTACGGGGTGTAGCACACCGAAGGCTGAACCAACGGCTTCAGCTCCTGCGCCGAGTACGGCGGCAGCACAAACAGCTCAACCAACAGCAGCCCCATTAGCACCAGTTGAACTATCGTACTATTTCCCGGCAGGGCCTCAGAAAGATATGCAGTCCGTAGAAGATGCGCTGAATAAGCTCATTAAGCCGAAAATCAACGCAACGGTTAAACTTAAGGGTGTTGATTGGGGCGTTTACGAAGAAAAAATGAAAGTCAGCATGGCATCTGGTGAACCTTACGATCTCGTCTGGACAGCGTCAGGCTTCAACAATTACTTTCAAAATGTAGCGAATGGCGCTTATGCACCGCTCGATGATTTGATTGCCAAATATCCGGATATGAAGAAAGGGATTCCAGATATGTTCTGGAATGCAGTGAAGGTGAAAGGCAAAGTTTATGGTGTGCCAGTCTTCCAACAATCAACAGCTGGTTACGGTTATATCATTCAGAAAGCAGTAGCGGATAAGTACAAAATAGATTGGAAATCCGTGACCAAGTTATCTGATCTGACGCCTTTCTTGGAAACGGTCAAGAAGAACGAGCCCAATTTAATACCTTGGGAATATAGCCAAGCTGCCGATGCTTTCCTTACCGCTCCGCCAATGTTCGGCCTTGAATCTTTAGGCGATTCGAAGACGCCTGGAGATCTGTATTTAAAAGATGGCGGCAAGGTTGTCAATCAGTATGAGACTCCGGAGTTCAAAGCCTATATTACGATGATGAGAGACTGGTTCACGAAGGGATATTTACGGAAAGACGCTGCGACCTTAAAAGAAACCTCAGCAGATCGTAAAGCTGGAAAGAGCGCCCTATCTTTAGGTCAGATTGATATTGACACTACAGCCTTTGAGCAAGCTGGCATGGATGCACCAGGAAGGATATCATACGCAAACCCAGATGTAAAGTCTTACGACTTCCAATTCGTAAATCCGCTTCTGACAACGGATAAAGCTGCAGCCACCATAACGGCGATCTCTGCGAATTCGCCAAACAAAGAAAGAGCAATGATGCTCCTCAATCTGCTTAACACCGATAAAGAAATTTACAACACACTTGTCTGGGGCGTTGAAGGCAAGCATTACAAGAAAGTCGCGGATAACCGAATTGAAACGATTAAGGACAGCGGCTTCCAAATGAGTTCTCCTTGGGAATTTGGCAACATGTCACTCAGCTTTTTATCTGAGGGCGACCCGAAAGGAAACGATCAGAAGTTTACACAAATGTGGGTAGATCTCAATAAAAATGCAACACCTTCCAATGCGTTAGGTTTCGTATTTGACTTTACACCAGTAAAAGCAGAGAAGGCCAACGTTGACGCTGCCATCGATGAACTGTATTATGCGATCGCGAGCGGTTCCGTTGACCCTGACAAGTACTTGCCGCAATTCTTGGAGAAGTTGAAAAAAGCAGGCTCCGATAAAATTATTGCTGAGAAGCAAAAGCAATTGGATGCTTGGAAAGCTACAAGTAAGTAATTGAAGTAAAGTAATTCTGTACATTAGTACTAGGGGAACTTTCGATGTAATCCTACTTGTAGGGAATACATGCAAAAATTCCCCTTTCAACTCAAAAAGGTAGTTCCCACAACGAGCGGGAACTACCTTTCATTTATTCTATAAAGTTGATTAGTTGAAAAAAGCTTCTTATATTTATTTTGGCTCCCTATTCAATTGTACACCTGTTTTGTAAAGTTAAAGTAACGTTTTCTGGAAATGTGGAATTAAATAGAGGCCATAACAGGTATTGCATGTTATGGCCTGTTTGTTGTCCTGAAGCCATTTGAATCCATTGCCCAAAATAAAGGAGGCGTAATCGTGCAACCATTGGATAGGATGACTCCGAAGGAATCATTGCCGTATTTGAAACATTTGTCTTACCCGCCTTACACTACGCTCGCGCACATTTTTCATGCCAAAGAAGGGTGGGAGCAACCAAGACGCCAATTTTTGCAATATCAATTTCAGTATGCCGTGCAAGGATCTGCCGTATTTGAAATCGAGGGCCGCACGTTCACGACGAAGAGGGGGGATTTGGTCGTTGTTTACCCCTATCAATCTCACAGTGTCACGGCGATTCCGGGGGATCCTTATGTGTGTCTTTCACTCGTTTTTCATTTCGGGGAAACCGATTTTCCGCTGAAAGAGCTTCTGAAAGGAACGAATGACGTCGGAACATTTCTGGATGAGCCCATCGTGCAGTATTTGAGTCAAATTCCGGCCCTTATTCGCCAATCAAGCCATTCGAGTCATTTGACAGCGCAAGGTTTGCTCTCTCTCGTTATTGCACAGCTTATTCGGCATGCCGAGAAACCTAAATCTCCATCGCCCAAAAAACTCAAGAGCAAGACCAACATGCAGCAGGTCGAGCACTTTATTCAGCAGCATTATGCAGAAGAGATCACGCTAGAACAATTGGAGCAGATTGCCGGGTTTAGCCGGAATCATCTCATTAACCAATATAGAGAGCTATTTCAGGTTACACCTTTTGAACATATTCGGTTGCTCCGAGTCCGCAAAGCAAAGCAGCTTGCGTTGGAGTCAAAGATGTCCATTGGTGAAATTGCTGAAGTCGTCGGATATCAAAATGTGCACGCTTTCAGCAAAATGTTCAAGAAGGAGACCGGCATCAGTTTGAGCCAATTCTGTTCTTCCTTAGTGATTAATAAACCAGATTAAACCATATTTCATTTTAGTGGGATTTTGGATACTAAAAAGAGTTACCGTCTAAATACTTCTGACGCACTTCATTCTATACTGATGATAGACAATAAAGGAAGGAAGTCAGGGAATGAAGCTGCGTGTGGATATGGAAGCATTGGCGTTGCCAAATGTACAGCTTAAGTTCGGAACGGGGGAGCAAGTGATTGAAGCCTCCACGTTGCTGGACGGATTTACCGTTACAACTTCGGAAAGTTGGACAACGTCAGGAGGCGGGATCATCCGCAGAAGAACGTTTGCAGATGTTGCAAACAAACGTGATGTTCAAATGACCGAACGGTTTCAGCCCTCCAGCTCAGGGGTGCGATGGGAAACGGAGTTGTGGACGGACTGTGAAGAGCCATTTACGACGCCTGTTATTTCGGAAATTCGCTGCGATTCAGTGGAGTGGCCGAATTATTGGACTACATGGGCCGATCATCGTCCAGACGGTCCAGACACAATAGGCGATCCGTGGGCCGTTGCCAACGCCGATTTGGACGCTGTCAAAGATTTGCGCTTTTCGTGGCAGGATCCGCTTATTCCGAGGAAAGCGGAAAGTCGCCGCTTTTGGTACGGCGCTCCCTATTTTGAAGAAGATAACCCGCGTCTCGGATTCAGTCCATTTATGAACGATCTCATTTGCATGCCACTCGTTTGCGCTTTTCACGCATCTTCTGATTTTGGTTTGACGTTCGCGCTTTCACCGGAAGAACCGCTGTTGGATGTGTTTTTGGATACTGACGATGAAGGCACTTACCGATTTACGCGAATGTTTTATCGCTTTGAAAAGGGGCGTCCACTTCATTTTTCAGCCGATTTGTTTACGCACGAGAACGATTGGCGGGGCAGCTTGCGCAGGATGACCGAGCGATACCCCCAATACTTTCATTCACCACTGTCAATTACGCAAGATATAGCCGGAACAGGCGCCTATTCCACGCACGAAATCGAGTTTGATGAAGCGAAAATGCAGAAAATGGCTTTTAAAGTGAACTGGAAAGCTAGTTTCGACTTCCCTTATATGGGAATGTTTTTGCCTGAAGTGTCAAACGATGAGGAATGGATGTCCTATGGCAAGTACCCGCAAACGATTGCGCGCATGCGCCAGTATTCGGCCAATATGCATAGCCGTGGGTTTCATGTGCTCAGCTACTTCAACGTCACCGAATTTGGTGCGGATGTGCAGTTTCCATTGCCCGATGTGCAGTCACAGGAAGGCTCGGAAACCGATCAGCTTTGGAAAGACTGCTCGCTTTATTTAAGCAAAGAACTAAAGGAAGCGCTTTTATTGGATGGGCAAGGCCAGCCGTACTGGTCATGGGCAAACGCGGTAGTTATGGATCCGGGCGAGCCGGTATTCCAACAATTTTTGCTGGATCAAGCACGCAGACATTTGGAGCTTATTCCAGAATCCAGCGGCATTTGCATCGATCGGTTGGATTGGACACGCTTTTACAACGATCGCGGAGATGATGGCATCAGTTGGTTCGATGGGAAACCTTGCCGTTCGCTACAATTGTCCTGGCAACAGATGTCGGAGCAGCTAGGGGAATTGTTTCATGCTCATAACAAAGTGGTTTACTGCAACAATCATACGAAACGGTTGGAACAGTTGCTGCATGTCGATGGCATGTTTGATGAGTTCACCTATGCGGCGGCAGCTTTAAACTTGAGCGCGATGCTTGGGATCTTTAAGCCGGTTCTAGGCTGGATCGCGCATGCCGGCCAAGTGTTGCCGGATTACGATGCTTTTTTTCAACGGTTTTTATATATGGGCGTATTTCCGATGGCTCCTTTTCCTGGAAACGACCATTCCTTGCTTCCGAGTCCGGAAGTGGATGAAGCTTTTCTGGCGTATGGTCCACTGCTTGCGCAACTGCGAGGCAAGAAATGGACGCTGTCTCCTCGCCCGGTTTCGGTAGAAGATGATGCTGCGATTGCCAATGTGTTTGAAGTGCCGGAAGGATACGTTGTTCCTGTCGTGTTTGCGAAGGCGGAAACGGTTCGACTTGTTCTTCGACTTCCTGAGTTCGAAATGAAGGATCGGCATGCCATATGTGAAATTTTGCATCCTGGAAGCGAAGTTGCGTTACATGTTCATTCCGAACGCCGTGAGGGGAGTTTGGAGTTAGAGGTCGATGTGCGGAATGGTTGTGCAATGGTGATCGTACAAATTCGAAGCGATAGCTAAATAGGCGCATTGGCCCCTTGCCTATCGTAAGGGGCCATATCAAGACTCCAAATGTAAGCGCGTACAATCTGCTGTAAATGAATGGTAGTTACTGTGATATTTTTGAGAGGCGGTGTTGCACAAGTAAATTAATTTGAATTTTCAGTATTTTCTGGCTAGGTAATGGATGACAACAAGTGGCAAGATCATGAATAAATAGGATGATAACAATGAAATAGCTCGAAAACACAATGGTGGTGTGGCTAACGAGCAAGTCATACGAGCACAGATGGTTCCACTCCTGTTGATTTTAAATTTTTTAATAAAGGGACTGGTAAATGAAGCAGAGGGCTTTATAAATGCGGATAATGCTAAGATGCCGCAAAGCGATTCGAGTATTGTTCTGGCAGTTGGAGTATCCACAACCAGAACAATTATACCGACTACGGCAGGAAAAGTTAGTTTTACTATCGTTAAATTTAAAGGAGGATAAACTGAAATGAAACGATTTAAAAAGGCATTAAGCCTATTTCTTGCAGTTATAATAGCTGTATCTATGTTATCCACAATACAGGTTGTAAATGCTGAAACACCACCTGATGGAGACCTGAATGCAAATTTAGCTAAAAATAAAACCGTAATAATGAGCCCTCATATGGCACAGAAAGATACGCAGGCAGCAAGTCGTCTTCAGACAGTTACAGATGGTATTTTGACATACCAATGGACAAACGCTTTTTACTATCGTCAAGGTTCAGAAGCACATGATGTAAATGAGAAAGCCTGGATACAGATTGATTTGGGTGCAGAATATGATCTTGGCAAAATTAAATATTTTGGTATAGTACCTACTACTTCTGGATATACGCACACTTCTCATAAAATGGTATTCAAGGTTTCCAACGACCCAAGCTTTGCAGATGCCTCAACTAAAACCGTTTTCAATACAGACAGTGAAAACTTCTGGGGATTTGGTGCTGGTAAAGATATAGAGGAACCAAACATACAAGGGGGACGTTTAATTAATTTTAATCCTGTTAAAGCACGCTACGTACGATATTATCAGCATGGTTTATCACAAGTGCCTTCACCTGGTCAAAATTATGCACCAAACGGTCTTGTAGCATGTGAAATAGAGGTTTATCGTTTTACAGGCAAAACAATAACATTAGATTATAACGATGGTACAGGTAAAAGGGAACAACTCGGAGTTGATGCAGGCGGAAAATTACTTCGTCCCCAAAATCCAATTCATCCCCAATTAGATAAACGCTTTGTTAAATGGACTGTAGATACAGTTGGCGGTAATGAATGGAATTTTAACGATCCTGTAACAGCGGATATTACACTTGTTGCTAACTGGGCGGATGCAGCAATCCGCACCGTTACATTTGACAGCAATGGCGGTTCTGCAGTTGAAACTCTACAAGTCACAGACGGCTTAACTATTGCACGTCCTGAAAACCCTACAAAAGAAGGCCACGTATTTGCAGGCTGGCGCTTAAATAACAACCCATTCTCATTTAATTCTGCAGTAACAGGCGATATTACTCTTACTGCTAACTGGGTAAGCTTGCCTGAAGAAAGGGCAGTTGTTCTTCATGCGGCAATGCTTGAAATAGTAATGGACAGCCACGGCAAAATTACAAATTTATTCAGCACATTAGACGGCAAAGATTATTCTACAGCAATGCCTGATAATCGTCAGCGTACACTTGTTTCTTTAATCGCTGAAAACAAATTTGTAGAGCCAACAAACGTAAGCTACGATGAAACAACCGGCAATTTGACATTTGATTTTGCATCTATAAACGTACAAACAGTTGTTTCTCAACGTGATGAAGGCAACTACCTTGCACTTACATTAGAAGAAGTTAATAAGCCCGATAATATTTCTGTACAGGCTATTTTATGGGGACCGTTAAAAACTTCTATTAACGACGGTGCTATTTCAACAGGTACAGCTTATAACAAAGATTTTGCTATTGGTATGCATATGCTTAATTCCAAAACAGTTGGTGGCTGGCCAATCGAAATTAAGGAGCAATTTTACCCGAGTTTGCTGAGCGGAGTAAGAAACGGTTTCCAGGTAGATTATGCAAACTCTGCTGCATTTAACCAATGGGGCAGTGCAACAAACGGATACACGTGGGATTATACCCAAGATACAATGCGCACGGTTGCATTTTATTCTCCAACACCGATGCTTGTACCTTCCATGCTTGGTAAGCATATGTACACTGATTACCGTGTAAATGAAAACGCAAGCATGATAGGTTCGTCAATTGGTTTATATGGTACAAGACCTGAAAACATCTTAAATGTTATATCTAATATTGAATTAACAGAAGGCTTACCACACCCAACAATTGACGGGGAATGGCAAAAAACTTCAATAAAATCTGGACAAGACTTTTTAGTGTTTAATGATGGGTTGTGGGATGCAAACTTGTCTATAATTGACAATGACATACAAATGGCACAGAATTCCGGCATTACAATGCTTTACGGACAATATGGTGCAGGCGGCCCTTGGACAGCTGAAGGTACGTATGAATTTAACAATCTTTTTGGTGGATCGGACGCAAATGCAAAACGTATGGTTGAAAGAGCTGCAGAATCCGGAGTATCTATAGGCGCTCATACACTTACAAATTTAATTCAATCTGGTGCAAAATATATTACACCGGAGGCAACACCGGCTCTTGCATTTGTTGGCTATGCAGAGCTTACAAGAGATGTGTCTGCTACAGATACTGAAATCTACGTTGCAGACGGAAGTCCGTTTTCTGATAAAGTCAGAAATCATGAAAACAGAATAAGTAGTATTGACAAACGTATACGCATAGGAAAAGAAGTTCTCAGCTATTCAGGCATTGTACAGGTTAGCGATAACGAATGGAAGCTAACTATAAGCGGACGTGGATCATATGGCACACCAAAAGCCGCTTACAGTGCAGGTGAAACTGCATATCAGCTTTGGAACTATTACAATTCACCGTTTGTAGGAGGCTGGGAATCAATAGAGCCTATGGCTGAACGTATGGGAATAGTTTTGGGCGATGTAGGGTTACGTGCACTTTCAACAGATTCATTTGAGTCAACTAAAATGACCCCGTACGGTTCTATTATGCCGGGTGAATTTAAAACTGCACTTTATAATGAGCTTGTCAAAAAAGGTAAAATGGACGGATATATGAACGAATCCAGCAATATCGATACAAATAGCTGGGGCTTGATTACCCGTGTAAGCTGGGGCGAATCAAATACACCTATTTCGGTATTAAATACTTCCTTAAATTATTACAGAAAAAACTTCTTACCATCTATGTTGGGATGGATATATGACAGCGGAAATCACGGCGGGTATGGTAAGGCGAACCTTTTAATGAATCTTTCCATGAAAGGCGGCTGGGAAGCCGGTGCCGGATGGTATGTTAACCGAAATACATTCAAGAGTTACACCTATATGGCTGATTGGATGAAGACATGGAACAATGCAATTCAGCATGGCGCGTTTACATTGGGAGGAGAATTTACCTCTGAAATACAGGATGCTATGCGCAAGGCATGGACAAATAATCGTATCTGGACGCTGACCGAGGCTGTACCAAATCAGCAATGGACCTTGCAAGAGGTAAACAAAACTAACCTAACGCCTATCGGAAGCCCTATTACCCTGAAAGCAACAAACAATATTCATGTTGTGCAATCTGCAAACGGTGATATTGCCACCAGCACAAGCCTTAACTACTCAAGGGCGCACAGCAGCGACACGGTGAAGATTTACACCCAGGCAAATTCAGGATCTCAGCTTGACGCAGCTACTTTGAAGGTTAAAGGCGCGGATAACACCGAATATCCGATAACGGCAAACGGAACTGGTACTTACACATTCCAAATGCCGTCGCAGGACGTGACAATAACGGCACAGTTTCCGGAAACAAAGAATGTTGTGGAAATAAAAGCGCCAGCCTCTAAGACTGGGGTTGCAAACGGAACGGAGAAGACGGCAGCAGCTCTTGGCTTGCCAGCAACCGTCGAACTAGTAACCGATTCTCCGGGAAGCCTGAATGCCAGTGTGACTTGGGATGTGTATGCTTCATCCTACGATCCGTCCTCACCAGCAGGGCAGACGTTCAACGTGAACGGAACAGTAACTTTGCCTGATGGAGTTGCAAATCCGAACAACGTAGCACTGACAACAAGCATCAGCGTGACGGTATTGCCAGCGCCAGTATCAGTATCGCCTCAGGCTACCCTCACCAGTGGGCAGCAGGTAATAGCTGAGGAATTATTGGATGTGACTATGGGACTGAGCAACGTTACACAAAGTGAATTCCAGCTTATCAATGCGCAAGGGCTGACGCTTACTTATGATGCGGTGAATATGCAGTTGGGTACAGTGACCTCACTTGTTTACGGATTGCAAGTCATCGTTCAACAAGAGACAGTGCCAGGACATGTTCAGATTATTCTTGCAAGCACAAACCCTGATGGCGTTGTTCCGCAAGGAGATGTACTGAAATTTAGCTTCACCGCTAAAGCTGTAACGCAAGTTACGAATACATCCTTTGGCGTAAGCAGTTTTACAATTGCCAACGGTCAAGGACACGAATTGCAAATTAACGGAGCCTCTTCCAGCACACAAATTATTTTACCTGCAGTGCCAGTGAATAAGACATCTTTGAACGCTTTAATCTCAAGCGCTCAGGCGAAGTATGATGCTGCAGTAGAAGGAAACATGGATGGTCAGTATCTGTCAGGATCCAAGGCAATCCTTCAGTCGGCCATTAGTGCAGCGAGTGTGGCAGCGAATGACTCGAATGCTACTCAGGTTCAGGTGGATCAGGCAGTAGTTGCACTTGCGGCGGCGGTTCAGGCATTTGACAACAACAAAATAATAGCAGATGTCAATGGAAAAGACGGTGTAACCATTGGGGACTTGGCTATGGTTTCGGCAAGCTATGGCAAGCAACCGGGTCAAAGCGCTTGGAATGCCAAAGCGGATGTCAATCATGACGGTAAGGTAGATATTATAGATTTGGCCATCGTAGCCAAAGCTATGTTGCAGTAAATCGATTATTGATATTGTGGGGAGAACTCAGGTTCTCCCCCTTATCCAATTATGCTCGTCTGGCAAGGTTATGAGAAAGGATGACTTATCCGATGAAGAAAACACTGCTCGCATGTATGCTGGCATTCCTTTTAATTGTGACTACATTCCCCCAAAATGTCATTCATGCAGACGCAGGCCCGCAGTTTCTATTGACCATCTCTAACGAAAGCACTGCGGCAGGTGACAGCTTTCAAGTAACGGTGAATGGGAAGCAGTTAAGCGACATGTATGCGTATGAGGTTAATCTGACATACGATGCTAGCAAGATCAGGTTTATAAGCGGTGACAGCCAAAGCGGTGGCTATGCAATAAAACCTATTGTGGACGGGAACAACATTCAAATTGCACATACGCAATTTGGAAATACGCCTGGTCAAAACGGCAACGCGAAATTGGCCGAAATAACCTTTAGCGCAGTGGTGGAAGGAACGGCCAATATTGTGCTGAAAAGCGTGAAATTGGTGAATTCACAGCTAGATGCTGACCTTATTTCAGTCAATGGGAAAGTATCAGCCCATATACAGCCTGCAACCTCTACGGGAGGCGGCAAAGGCGAAACGAAATCAGAGTCGATCATCCTCAAACCTGCAGTGAAGGTTGACGCTGCTTCTAAAGTTGTAATGTCCACCGTTGATGCTGCTGCATGGGAACAAGCTCAAAAACAAGCCGAATCTGATCCAAGTGGAAAAGGAACAATCAGCCTTGAAATTCCGCAAACAGCCGATGCAACGACCTATATGCAACAGATACCTTCAAATTTAATGTCAAGCGATAAGAAACAATATCAAATTGAAATTAGAACACCTATCGCTTCTATTGTTATTCCAAGCAATATGTTCCGAGAAGGTGATTTGACGGATAGCCAGACAGAGCTGCTTATCTCTCGAGCAGACATCAGCAAGCTAGACGCAAGCGTGCAGAATAAAGTCGGATCTCATCCGGTAATTGAACTCACCGTTCAATCCGGCGGTCAAACCATTGCCTTCAATAACCCGAAAGCCCCCGTAATCGTGAGCGTACCATATTCTCCTACAAGCGAGGAACAGCTTAATCCAGAGCATATCGTCGTCTGGTATATAGATGGACAAGGCAACATTCATACGGTACCGAACGGCAAGTATGATGCAGCCACAGGTCAAGTTACGTTCTCGACTACACACTTCAGCACGTATGCGATTGCGTTCGTTCAAAAATCATTCGATGATATCTCTTCCGTGGACTGGGCGAAGCATTCGATTGAAGTTTTGGCATCCAAAGGAATTATTAATGGTACGACAGACAGCGAATTTAGTCCGTTGCAGCAAGTAACTCGAGCCGATTTTCTATTGCTGTTATTGCGTACGCTTCATTTGCAAGGGCCTTTGGGCGATCGATTTGCAGATGTTAACGAGGGCGAGTATTATGACGAAGCAGTAAGAACTGCCAGAGGCTTAGGAATTGCGGATGGAAGTGGAAATAACCTGTTCCAACCTGAGGCTTCCATTACAAGAGAGGATATGATGGTGCTGACGGAAAAGGCGCTTAGAATAAGCGGGCAGCTGGCAATCGATGCTTCGGAAGCCGAACTTGGCACATTTACGGATACTCCAG
Organism: Paenibacillus sp. J22P143; assembly: GCF_059692035.1. Taxonomy (NCBI): domain Bacteria; kingdom Bacillati; phylum Bacillota; class Bacilli; order Caryophanales; family Paenibacillaceae; genus Paenibacillus; species Paenibacillus sp. J22P143. The sequence continues at coordinate 109,950 of NZ_JCAUAQ010000003.1, read as the reverse complement.
AAATTTCGAATTACGCTGCAAACAGTATCGCTGCTCTTGTCAAGTCAGGGTTAATCAACGGCTACGACAACAAACTTCACCCGAAAGGAACAACGACTCGGGCGGAAGCGGCGCAACTCATGTATAATATTTATAACTATTAAGCCAAGATTGGAATACCTATAGAAACTCAAATTAGGTGTTTTACTGTATTTTTTCTGTATTCAGATCGTTCGTATTCGACTTATGATAGGAGTATCAAATCATTGCTGTCATGAAAAGAAAATGGCTTGCGGAATTCAAAACATATGGAGGTCACACAATGAATAAATCAAAGAAAATGAAACGTTCGCTTGTTATGCTAAGTATTGGTATTTCCGTCGCAATTACGGGGTGCAGCACACCGAAGGCTGAACCAACGGCTTCAGCTCCTGCACCGAGTACGGCGGCAGCACAAACAGCTCAACCAACAGCAGCCCCATTAGCGCCAGTTGAATTATCCTACTATTTCCCAGCGGGGCCTCAGAAAGATATGCAGACCGTAGAAGATGCTCTGAATAAGCTCGTTAAGCCGAAAATCAATGCAACGGTTAAACTTAAGGGCGTTGATTGGGGCGTTTACGAAGAAAAAATGAAAGTCAGCATGGCTTCTGGTGAACCCTACGATCTCGTTTGGACAGCGGCAGGTTTTAACAACTACTTTCAAAATGTGGCGAATGGAGCATATGCGCCATTGGATGAATTGATTGCCAAATATCCAGATATGAAGAAAGGGATTCCAGATATGTTCTGGAATGCAGTGAAGGTGAAAGGGAAAACGTATGGTGTGCCCGTCTTCCAACAATCAACAGCTGGTTACGGTTATATCATTCAGAAAGCAGTAGCGGATAAGTACAAACTAGATTGGAAATCTGTGACCAAGTTATCGGACTTGACGCCATTCTTGGAAACGGTAAAGAAGAACGAGCCTAATCTGATACCTTGGGCATATTCTCAACCGGCCGATCCATTCCTTACGGCTCCGCCGATGTTCGGACTTGAAACTTTAGGCGATTCGAAGACGCCAGGGGATTTGTATCTCAAAGATGGAAGTAAGGTTGTCAATCAATACGAAACGCCAGAATTCAAAGCGTATATCACGATGATGAGAGACTGGTTCACGAAAGGATATTTACGGAAAGACGCAGCTACCTTGAAAGATAATACGGCAGATAGCAAAGCTGGAAAGAGCGCCCTAGCTATAGGCCAGATCGATATTGACTCCGTGGCCTTTGCTGCAGCTGGCATGGATGCGCCAGGAAGGATGTCTTACGCCAATCCAGATACCAAATCATACGACTTCCAATTCGTGAAGCCGCTTCTGACAACGGATAAAGCTGCAGCCACCATAACGGCGATCTCTGCGAATTCGCCAAACAAAGAAAGAGCGATGATGCTCCTCAATCTGCTTAACACCGACAAAGAAATTTACAACACACTGGTTTGGGGCGTTGAAGGTAAGCATTACAAGAAAGTCGCGGATAACCGAATCGAAGCGATCAAAGACAGCGGCTTCCAAATGAGTTCTCCTTGGGAATTTGGCAATATGTCACTCACTTATTTGTCAGAGGGTGACCCAAAAGGAAACGATCAGAAGTTTACGCAAATGTGGGTAGATCTCAATAAAAATGCAACACCTTCCAATGCGTTAGGTTTCGTATTTGACTTTACACCGGTTAAAGCAGAGAAGGCCAACGTTGACGCTGCCATCGATGAACTTTATTATGCAATCTCCACCGGTTCCGTAGACCCTGAGAAATATTTGCCGCAATTCTTGGAGAAGTTGAAAAAAGCAGGCTCCGATAAAATTATTGCTGAGAAGCAAAAGCAATTGGATGCTTGGAAAGCGACTAAGTAAGAAACTAAACCCAAAGTAATCATGCACTTTAGTAACTGGGGAACTTTGCATGTAATCCTATTCGTAGTGAATACATGAAAAAAGTTCCCCCTTTTGACTCATTATTTGCGAGATAACTGCCTTCTTCAAGAAGAGCGGTTATTTCCGTTTGTGTGGGGAATGTCATTTGAAAATTCAATTATAAGTTCCTCTATTCCGTGTTTGTTCATCTTTTTGGAGATATGTCCAGACTTTGGAGTTCAAGTTGTTCAAAAATCTGTGTTTTTCATTTTTGTTCTTCTATGCAGTTAATTGAAATTCGGATTAAGATATGTCTAGCCCACCTAATCACATGGTAAGAAGCGTAAAATAGATCCCACTTACCGGTGTGTTTGTTTTTTATGGAAATAATTTGAAAGGATGGATATCTTACATTTTTATGGCGTTGCTTAAGTTAAAGAATACTTACTTCAAATGTTGAAATTTAAAGGAGTGTTTATGGACTATGCAAACCAAATTAAGATTTTTATCAATTATTCTAAGCTTATGTTATTTCATAACAGTATCGCTTCCAACCTATGTTACGGCAGCGATGGCACCGGGTACTTCTCCAGGAAATCTTGCGCTCTTGGCCTGAAAGCCTGGTGCTGCTGGTCGTCAAAACTAGGACATGTCCTCTCTGCTCACCAACACTTTCTTCTCCCATGCTCTGCTTCTCCAGCGGAATAATAACACAATTCCTCTAATTGCTTCGTCCATGATGAACACGCACCACATACCTACCAACCCGTACCCCAAATGCACGCCTATCCAATAAGTTAGCGGGACACACAGCCCCAATATGACACACATGCCCATTAGGAGTATAAATCTCGCGTCACCCGCAGCTCGAAGAGATTCGCCTATTACAATGTTTAAACAGCGTACTGGCTCTAGGAGAAAACCATACGTCAGTAAAATAGCCCCCAATGTAATAATTTCTACGTTGTCCGTAAACATTCCGATTAACTGTTTTCTGAACAAAACGGTTAAAGTGACCGCTGTAAGTGAAAGTAATAAACTAAGCAGCAAGCTGCGAAATAACTGCTTGTAAGCTTCTTCCTTTTCACCTGCACCGATTAGTCGTCCAATGATGATTTGAGTTCCCCGTCCTAAGGAAATGGCCAGGACCATGATGAACGTCATTATATTTTGTGTATAAATCCGAGTGGAAAGCATCTCAGCACCCAGCTGAGTGATAAAATATGTCGTCATAAGCTGGCTTACCGAATATACAAGCTGACCCCCAGCTGTTGGAATCCCACTTGCGTATCCGAGGTACGCATAAACATAAGAAGTGACGATTCAATAAATAAAGGCCATGTAATGGCAAACAAACCTAGTTTCTTCGGATTCGTCATGGGGAAGAACTCCTTCGATACTGCTCGATATGGATCTCCTCTTTATCTTGGGGTATGGCGAAAACGTTTTCATTGCATAACTTGAGCAAATGTTTGCTTATATTGACTCCGATTGTGGCATAAGAAGTATGAAGCCAGTAGAACTGCCACAGGCAAAGCCTGTGGCAGTTCTACTGGCTATTTATTTGCTGTGGACACTTCAAGCGTTACTTCGTTCCATATGGTTTCAGCTATTTCTTTGAATAAAAGTGCTTGCTTCCAACGATCGGAGGCCTCCAACTCTCGCCCAGAAGCATCCCGATACGTCATGGCATAGTTGCCGGGAGGTCCCAGCTCCGTTACGAAAGGTAAAGCAGCGCCGGGGCGAGCGTTGGCGATCCAGTTCTGCATCCCCTTTCGCCACCATCTCTTGAAATGGCTGAGCATCGGGTGATCACCTTCCGCGCCTACATCGATTTGTACTTTCTCACCATCGGATACTCTGGCATGAATGCAAGTCGTCTGCAGGAGCAGTCGATTGAATAGTACCTCGGCGTTATCTGAGGTGCCGTTCATTTCTCCTGCAACGACATAATGTGAAAGATCGATAGTCAGCGGCAAATGGGGGATCGAATTGCAATAACCAACCGTTCGAATTAAATCCTGTGTGACGGTCCCACGGTGTGTCTCGATATAAACTGGCAGGGCAGCCTTTTCAGAAGCAGCCAAAATCCCCTCGAGCAATCGAACAGCTTCGTTATCAACGACGAATGCGTCCATAACTTGCGCGTTGATATAAGAAACACGGCCAAAGGCTTTTGCAGCATCCAGTGTATCTACGATATCCTTCACGTTACGCGGAAAGGCTAAGGCACTAAACCCTAGCTTGTAGTTATCCAGAAGCCGATGCCAATCGTCCATGTCTTGTTTGGCGGGAATCCAACCGCATATGCTAGTATAACCGGCTTCTGCGATTTTTTCGAATCGTTCTTCCGTCGACCATTCTTTGCCATTAGTGCCTAGTCCGCCCATTGCCCACCAGGACTGCTGCATATCCAAACGAAAATTATTCATCTTTATCTTCTCCTTTTGCTAGTACAATGGGTATTTCTGACGCAGATCCTCGCGGAACAGGATATTGGAGTCTTCTCGAATATAGTGACACACATAGGATCGGCGCCAGCGTTCCTTACTGCGGTTCTTCGTGGAGGAGTGAATGAGCAGCTCGCTGAAAAATAAAATGTCGCCCTTTTCCATGATAACTGGAATCTGGTTACTGGTATCGATTCCCTCGGTTTCCTCGGTCCAATGTTCGTGTTCTTCGAGATTTTTGACGGCACCATGAGGCAGCAGGCCTAGTTTATGCGTGCCGGGCATCACCCATAAGCAGCCATTCTCTTTGTCTACGCTTTCTTCCATGGCCGTCCAAGCTGCAATCATGGTCATAGGATCGTTCTTAATATAATAGTAGTCTTGATGGGCTGCTTGTCCTGGCGATCCAGGCTCTTTATAAAAGTACATACTTTGTACGCATACCGCTTCCTTGCCCATCAGTTGGGCTAATACGCCTCGAACAATGGTGTGCTTCATCAATTGACGAGAAAAACTGTCGTGTTTATGCGGATTGAACAAGCGAAGCGAGAACTTTTTACTTTCTTCACAGTCGGCCCATTGGGGAACAGACTCTTGGTGGCGGATATCATATATGTGTCCGTTAAAGGCATCAACTAAATCGTCACTCATACCTTTTTTAAATAGGAAATATCCGTTTTCTTTGAAAAACTCAATTTGTTCCTGCGTAAGCGGTGTTATAGGTGATGTGAATGTCGTATTCATGGCGCACACTCCTTATGTTTCATACTGTTTGTTCCTTCTCCTTTAGATTACGACGATTAGGATCTATCGACAATGGCTGAGGTTAACGAATATGTATCTGCAATTGATATTTATTGGTTTGAGAGTATACTATATGGAAAGGGGGGATTCGTATGCGGGAAGCGGATGGCACGATCATCTCATACAATATGATAAAATCAGTAACAGCTGGCTCCATTGTATATCCGCCTGGAGGCCGATTTGGTCCGCGCATCCAGCAGGATATTCAGCTTGTTATGCTATATTCCGGAGAAATGGATGTATCCATAGGTGATCGAACGATTCATGTCAAGCCAGGACATCTCATTATGTTAATGCCTGGGCATGAGGAATATTTTACATTTTCCAAAACAGAGGATACCTGGCATCGCTGGATCGCCGTTCATGTGCTCGATTTGGACAGAGAAGTCCTTGAGCAGCTTTCCGCACTGCCTGAGTGTCTTCCGTTGTCTGAGAATATGAATCGTCTCTTAGATCTGATGCTGCGGATAGAACAGCAAACAGCTGCTACCGCCCCTTTGCTGATCAGCTTGGGACTTGCCGCTTTGCAGTTGTATCCCTCAGAATCCAAAGATGCATTGCAAAAGCAAGAAAAGCATCCTGCTGTATATGCTGCGATTTCCTGGATATCCGAGAATTTCGCGAATGAGTTTACGCTGAATGAATTGGCAGAGTTTGTAGGCGTATCTTCCGAGCACTTAGTTCGCTTGTTCAGACAACACGAGCATACGACGCCGATTCAGTACGTATGGCGTTATCGCGTGAGCCAAGCCGTGGGACTGCTGACCAATACGGGCCTCAGCATTACCGAGATTGCGTATCGTTGCGGCTTCAAGACCTCACATCACTTCGCTCGTCTAGTCAAAAAGACGACAGGGCAAACCGCATCGGAGCTTAGGCAGCTATCGTGGAGTGGGCTTCGAGGCAGGTCATGACGGACTTTTGTTGGGGAGATGGACAATGAACATAACGAAGCTCATTGGTTTACTAGCTTCAGCTGCTTCGATGATACTTTGGATGATATGTATTTTTTACAATCCATACACGCATGAGCGTGCTGACAATGACGTTTTGTTAAATACTTTATTTACGCTTTTTATTCCAGCTTGTGTAGCATTATTAGCGTCCGTTATTAAAAAGCATTCCCTTATGTTTATTGCATTTGTGTGTTCACTTCCGATAAGCCTGTATATGGCCATGACCCCGGGTATTTTTAAATGGTTTGGAATTACTTCATTTCTGTACCTTGTATCGGGTATTTTGATGATTAGGGAAAAGAGGTCTCGAGTAATAGGCTAGCCGGGACTAAAATCCGTTGAGCTAAGGAGAGAACTATAGTGAAAAAACAAATGCTGCCACATTGGCAGCATTTGTTCGAGTAAAGGGAATGCCACTCCAGCCAATGGAGTGGTTTCTTTGGATAGAACTTCTCATTTATTTCATTACACTGGATAAGATAATACGTCTTATTCGCAAATTTTACACACTCCTTCAAGTGCATCAACATTATTCTCTTCATAACAATCTACCATCTTTCGTGTATAAAATTGCTCTTTTAAAATCACTTTGAAAAGTGCTTGTATTACCCAGATACCAGCCAAACCACACCAATTATGATACGCTAATTATTCTATAAAAAGGGGTTTTGTGGTTGGTTCACGAATACTTAAAATTAAATTTTTTAGTAAAGTTCGAATTCACGTGAACATTCATAAAGAAAAATCACAATACTCTGTCGAAGAAATCATATTTCATGTAGATAATTTCCTGCCAAGTCAAAACTGCGAAGGTGCAGCTCTTGGTAATTTCTCTATTATTGCACATATTTGCTACTATAGATCTGATCTCGAAAAATCATTAATGAAAATTGCAGTTAAACCTTTATATTATCTAGGAATATCAGATCCAGAAAATGAAATTAAATGGGTTCAGGCATATGTTAGTAGAGGTAATATACAGTCAAGAGGTGAGATTACTGAAGCAATTTGATGTAGTAAGAATTACGAAAGATCATCATGAATATGAACTCCAAAAGGGGCAATCAGGAACAATTGTAGAGATTTATGATAAAAACAATTTTGAAATTGAAATATGCGATGAAAATGGCATTACACTTTTCTTAGGTACATTATCAAGAGAATGGCTTGAAACTGATGAGGAGCGAGAGAAACGTCAATGCAGGAGAACTGGTTCTACTGTTGGCGTCATTGCCTCCTTAACTTATATCGTGATAATAGCCTGTTTTGCTAACGGAATTGGAACATTTAATTTGTATTTTATGTTACTACCTTCTTTACTTGGATTGCTCGGTTCACTTTTAACCAAGCCACTGTTAAATATACTAGCGATGGTATGGTTAGTTCCGGCTAGCCTTTATTTTACTTTCGGTCCGTTTACATTTTTCTTACATCTTGCAGCAATTATTTTTATGCTAATAGGAAAAAGGACTACGCAAAAAAGTAGTTTAGTTTAATCCAAACGACTTCATATTCTAAAATATGGTGGTGACTGATCTGCGAATTTGGGCATATTTTATTTTTTTAACGATCTGTGTACTTGGAATTACAACGAATACTGAAGCCACAACCTATCCTTCGGATCGAGTGTTGTGGAACGACAACATCTACGACACGCTGAAAGAAATAGTTCCTTTGGATCAAATTGGACAACAAATTGGCGAAGTAAAACGCAATGTTCATCCAATGCCGAAAAGAAACGGAGATTCTAATACCATTCCTGTTGGAACGAAATTATTTGAGATAAAAGGGATGAGTACGAAAGAAGCGATTGCCGTTCAAAGAGGCGTAGAATATAACAAAGCTTTAAATCATGGTGAGTTTACAAGTGAAGAGACTTCTGTAACAATGCGGTATTTAAATATTCTACTTACGGTTTTTGTTATTCTAGGTTTGGTTTCTTTTATGATTCGTCGGTTTCGTAAAAGGTAAATCATTCAACAGTGACATCGTTGCGTGGTTCACATGGACCGATTCAATCGTCATAGCCGAGATCATGCGCCGCGGCGATATATTAAAAAAGGCTGCCATAATCGGCAGCCTCTTCGCGTAAGCGTGAATTCAACACATTCAACTCAATTTATTATTCTCCCTTAACATTGTTCAATAACTCAGGAATAACCCAACCTTGAATCAATTCCAGCATATCCTGTTTAGCGCTATCCTTCTGCCCGATTACAATCCCGCTCAGCGTATACTCTATTCTGCTATCTGGCTCTCCTGGCATTGGTCGGAGTAGGGTGACCACATACATCGTATGCTGCTTGCGTTCGGGATCATCTACAAATGTAAACTGTCTCTCAACCATTGAAGCGGGTCCGTGCGGAGTTGAGATCGCCTCCTTCGAGACCTCAACATCGTCCGGTTGTCGTACAATTACTGCGCCCTTTCTTTCAATGGACATGTAGGCTTGCAGGGATACATTTTTGTAGGTTACCGGCTTACCGTCTTCCAGAAGATATTGTCCTTCCGGGGTGACAACATATTGGGTTGATTTTGCATTGGGATCGGCTTTGGTAATAAAATTCACTTGAATGCCTGATATCGACGTATGGATATAAACGTCCATCGATGAAAGTGAGAGATGGCTCGATCTGTTGTAATCAAGTTCGGGGTCCCCTCTCCTAAGATCCCAATCTTGAACTTGGGATTGGTCATGTACGAGAATCTTCATCTCGTCCACTAAGGAATTACTGATCAGCATACCTTCATTCTCACCAAGAATACTGATCAAGGAGTTTCGAAGTTTGTTGATGTAATAGTCATCGAATTGCGTGGTCTTCATCTGGTTTCCCCATAAGCGGGAAATGTACAACTTCATCGTATTATTCTGGGAATGATCCAGCTCCTCGAAAACCTCAAATTCGAATGGTTTGTTGAAATAGGGCAGACCCGTTGACTGTAAACTCATATCGTACGTACCAAACGTGATTGAGACGGCAGCATTTCCTTTTCGACTATAGCTCAAGTTCAATTTCTCCCGATCTGGATCATACAAGCTGTTCGCGATGGAATAGACATAATCATTTATATGCGGATTGTATTTCTCTTTAAGGCGGACTCTATAAGCCGGATCATCGGGACCCATTGTATTATTGGTGAACACCACATTTCCGTTCTCAACTTCGTATGTAAAATAAAGGACGGGACCAGACTGTCCTTTGCTGGTCTGATATCCCTTCAGCTTCTCGCCTGGGAGGCTGGTTAGCTCTGAGGGATCCGAAGGGGTTTTCGGTCGTACTTGCACCGTTGTCCAACCTTTTTCTTGAAGCCCTTTGACGAAAGTCAACGCTTCAGCTCGGGTCAAGTTCTCTTCCCCTCGATACGCATACACCGTAATTCCAGAGTAATCTTCACTGATTTTCCCTTGAGCATAGCCCATCTGGAGCAAATACCTTACAGCATCTTGACCTGTGTAATGTTTGCCATCTGCACCCGACACCAACTCGGCAACCTTTGTCCTGCTAATAGGCTTGTCCCGCTCTTCAATCTGATTGGCTCCTCTAACAGGCAAGTTATAACTCTGTGCAGTCTCGTAGTAGGGGGAGGACCATGCTACTTCGGGATCCATGTTCTGTTGCGCACCAAAGCTTCTAAGAAACAAAGTCACAAACTCCGCTTCCGACATAGTCCGGTCAGGCTGGAACGTCTTGTCGTCGTAACCGTCTATTAATGCTCGCTCTGCTCCCCACATAATGGCTGTTTCTGCCCAATGGCCTGCTGTATCCGTAAACTCGGCATTAGCTTCACCAGCCTTCATTCCAGATGAAACTAGTAGGCATAGTCCAAAACCTAGAGTTAATCGGAGTGCTGTTCTCTTACTCATCAGAATCCATCCTTAGTAAGTTTATAGTAAATAAAGGGAAATATAATCTATTAAACTGTATTTCATTCTTCTAACTAAATAAAGAATTATTTTTAATGGTTCTTTGTATCCAATCAAACCTAGAACGACTGTAAAGTAACGACTATTCCTTTAGAGGTGAGATCATGAATTCGAAGTTTTTCTACATTATATTGACTTTAATAATAATCTTTTCAGGTTGTTCTTCAGCTCCACAAACCGAGAGTCGTAAAAATGAATTGGAGTACGGTAAAACAGTACGTGTAACTTTGGCTTGGAATGACATTATTTATGAGTTGGTTACCGAGTCTGTACCAATCGATAAGATTGATAAAGAAATAGGGGTAGTGAATAATCAAGTAAGTCCGTACCCAACCTATAATGGTGAGGTGGGTAGAAATACACCTGAAGGACCTATGATAATCCGTAATGGTGGAGGCAAATTATACGCAATAAAAGGCGTAAGTCAGCAAGAACAAATAGCTTTTGAACTCTCAAAAGATGAATACAAAAAGTGCAACTTTTTCACTAAGTTACTAGAATAGGAATAATTATGTGAAAGTTTATAATAACTTGGCGAACAAGCGGTAGATATCCTGAATACAAGAAGAAAGTCAATCAAGAGCATCTTAACCGGGACCCGATTCTGGTGGATGCTCTTTTACTTGTAATCATAGGTGTCTTTATATTGTATTCTGCACAAATTGCCCTATTATACAGGCTTTATTACAAAAATGTTAAGAAATGATTATATCTGTTATTCTCCGAAATTGATTTAATGTAGCTATACATATTAGCACTCTAAATAAATAGGGGCGGGAATTGTGGGGAAATGAAAACCACTTTCCCACAGTACAGGATAGAGGCTAAAGGTAAATGCTTTAGGTTTTAACAACAGGAGGAAATCTAAATGAAGAAGAAAGCTAATATTTTTTACAGTTTCATGCTCTCACTGGCTCTGTTGGTTGGATTATTTCCAGCAATGCCTGTTCATGCGGTGGGCGGCTATTCTATGGCGCCGCAAAACTTATCCGTACCTCCATTAGCATTTGATGAATCAAAAATTGTACTTATCTGGGAGAAGCCGGACGACTATTACGAGAGTACAGAAAAAATCGTGGACTATGAGGTATTCCAGGATGGAATCAGCCTCGGACTTGCCAGCGATAATTTTAAAAAGAATTATTCCTATGTTAGTGCGTATATGGACGCATTTTACGAGAAATTAGACGCGAATCATCATCGGATCAGCAACCTTTCCTTTATGGCGACCGGTCTGGAACCCGAGACGATGTATGAATTTAAGGTGCGGGCCGTTTACGCCGACACTACAAAGTCTGACCTTAGTGCGCCGCTTATCTTTTCAACCGCGTCTACACCTATCGTAATCGACGCCGCTGACCATGGCGCAACCTATATTACCGATAAGTCTGGCGACAATACAATTCGTCGCGCAAACAATAATGCAACGGTTATTAAAAAAATCGAAGACAACACCGCCGCGATTCAGGCTGCGATCGACGTCACCCCTGCGGGCGGCAAGGCTGTATTGAAGGGAAGCGGAAACAATGCGGCGCCTTGGTATTATACAAGTGGATCATTGTTTCTACACAGCAATATGACCTTCGAAATTGAAGAGGGGGCTGTGCTGCTCGGTTCTCCTGTTTTTGACCACTATCCGCGCAGCCTTCTGGTCTATCCTTATTCACAGGATATCCGGACATATGGCCTGTTGAATGCTATATCCTGGGACCATGGCTCCTTGGAGAACATTCGCATCGTCGGTAAGGGCGCAATTGACGGTAACGGATGGAAGAATACCACCTCCGGAAGCGGCTTACAGAACAAAACGGCGGTGGATCCAACTCCAGGCTTCGATGATCCTTCCGGAAATGGTTGGAGATTGCCGAACTACCAGGCAGGCAGCAACTCCACTGTTGATAATAATAGCGCATCTGATTCCGCCGCGGTAAGAGGCATCCTCGCTGCTGATGCGATGTGGCAGTCGCGTCAGGATCAAACACCGAATGCCGGTACCTCGCAATTCTACAATGCCCGCCCCAACCTGACGGTAGCGCGCGGCGTGCATGGTCTGTATTACGAGGGGCTCACCTTCTATAATCCAGCATTCCACGGAATTGTCAACTATCAGTCCGAGCAGATTGCTGTGAACGGCGTTGTTACAATGATGTTCGACGCCAACAACGGCGACGGTGTCGAGTTTGGCGACAGCCTTGATCTTATGGTCATGAACAGCTTTTGGGATACCGGCGACGACGCCATCAACTTTGCAGCCGGTCAGGGCACGGCAGTACGCAATTTGACTGACAAAGTGGCAAGCGGAGAGGGCAGAATTTTCAATAACTTTGTGCGTAACGGCCATGGCGGCCTGTTGGCGATGGGTAGCCATACCGGCGGCTGGATCGGCGATATGGTCGCGGAAGAGAATGTCTATAATACGAGCGAAACAGGAAGTAATGGCGTCTTGCGTATGAAATCCGGCGCTACTACCGGCGGAGGTATCCGCAATATTGTCGTGCGCGACAATGCGGTCAATTATATGCTCAGTGGAAACAACGGTACGATTGTGATTGACACATCCTACAGCGACGGCAACGCCAGCACAGCCTTCGGCCCGGAAAGCGAGCTTCCGCTGACCTTCGAAAACATTTTAGTACGCAATATGACGGTGTCAAACTCTATCGTACCGCTGATTAACACAGCGGCACCCGGCAGCTCCGCCTATGCTAAAAGCCCAGTGCTGCGCAATTTCACGTTCGAAGATATCAAGATCTTTTCTTACTTAGGAGCAAACGCTGGTACGATTGCGATAAATGGCATGTCGGATGTTACCTTTCGCAACATTACAGGTCTTCAAAGATCCATTTCCACCACCAACAGCAAGAACGTCACGATCGAGAATTGCGTTGGGACCACAAACCGCAGGCCGGATGCGTTGAATGGAAGTGGCGCACTCACCGTGACGGCCAATACTTATAAGGTCACTTTAGATTGGCCCGCCATCGAAAATGCGACGCAGTACGTCGTTTTGGTTGATATGCAGGATGGTCATGGCTATCAGCAAAAAGAGATTGTAATGAGTTCTGGATCGGTGTCGGAATCCACGGAAATTGCGTTGCGCCCAAATACCTCTTACAAAGTTGCGGTCCGAACGGAGACGACAGGTGCAAACGCTTCGATTGGCGAACTGCTGGAGAACTTGGTAACTACGGGTGATGCAACGCTTGGTGCATCCACAATCTCGACTGCATCGCCGGATTTTAAAGTTAAAGCTCCAGACATTACGGGCATTTCCTGGCAGGATTTCGCTTGGAATGCCGTTACCGATGCTGTCTACGGCGTGCATTATTACGAGTTAACGGCAACGCCGCAAGATCCCAAATACGCTACCCGCACATTCAAAGCCTATTTTGACAATTCCAGCCGGAAAGGTTACTCGCTGTGGGGGTTGGAAGATGGCGTGACATATGATGTTAGGATGAAGGCCGTCAACTGGATTGGACAGGAAGGGCCTGTGGCAGGTCCGATTACGATCACCACCGTTCCCGGCACCTTAATGCAGCTTCCGCAGTGGGCTCCCGATAGCAATCTAACCGTCAGCGGCGGTAGGTGGATTGGGGAAGATATGACCCTCACATGGAACGAAAACGACGTAACGGATTATTCCAATGGCGATACCGCGCGATTTGCCGGCTACCGCATCATGATTAACGGCGTGCCGGTGGACGGTGGAGCAGTTCAAACAAACGCGAAACCAACCGTTCAACCGGGTCAAAATACTTATGTGCTTTCAACTGCCGGATTTCTTCCCAATATTCCTTATACAATCTCTGTGGAAGCGGGAAGTGTGATTCTGAAATATGCGTCCGGCGCAGGCGGACTTGGCGGCTCCACAGGCTTTACCGGTAAAAATAATACCGAACTACCTCGGAACCAGGTGGCCATTGGAAAATGGACCGGGCACGGGCCGAGCGTAACGCACACATTATTATCAGGACCAGCCTCTGATGCCAGTGTTACAAGTGTAACTGTCGCTGGAGTAGCGGCCACCGTTTCTGGCAGCGATAATACTGTCTATAACGTAGTACTTCCGCACGATACAGTATTAGCGAACCTTACAGCCTCTGATATCGTGGTAACTACCACTGATGTTCATACAACTGTAGGTACTGCCACGACAACCGATGGGGGTAAAACCTGGAATGTAGTAGTAACCGCAGAAGACGATGCAACTGAGGTATCCTATACCATCAACGTATCGGTAGAAGCAACACCGGTAGCTCCAACTATCGGAAGTAGCAGTACCTCTACAAGTTATTCCGTGTCGATAGGTGCCAAGGCGGAAAACGGTTCGGTTTCTTATGACAAAACCCAAGCAACTGCCGGAACCAAGATTGCCATTACCGTTACACCCGATAAGGGCTATAAGTTGGATGATATTAAGGTATTCGATCAAAACGGTAAGGAAGTAAAAATCACTAAAAATGCAGACGGCACCTATAGCTTTATCATGCCTGTAGGCGGGGCTAAAGTTGAGCCTACATTTATTAAGGAAAAAGAAGTAGGAATTCCGGGGACTGCAGAATCTATCAAAAAATTCATCGATATAAAAGAAGATGATTGGTTCTATGATGGTATAAAATTTGTGAGCGAAAAAGGGCTTATGATAGGAACATCCGAGAACAGCTTCAGCCCAAATCAAAATACCAGCAGAGCCATGATAGTAACTATTCTTTATAGACTGGAAGGAAATCCGTCAGCTTTAGAAAGCAGCTTTACAGATGTTAAGACAGACACATGGTTTAGTGACGCCGTTGCATGGGCTTCATCAAACAACGTTATAAGTGGCTATGGAAATGGGCTCTTCGGACCGAATGATGACATTACAAGAGAACAACTATGCACTATACTATACAATTATGCAAAGCATAAAGGATATGACATTTCTAGTGCCAAGAACGTGGATGCCTTTACTGACGGAAATAAAGTATCAAGTTGGGCTAAAGAACCCATGGAGTGGGCAATAGGCTCAGGGCTAATCAGCGGCTATGGAAATAATATTCTTGCTCCGACAGATACAGCAACCAGGGCACAATTATCCATTATCATCCAAAGGTTCATTGAAAAGGTTGTAAAATAAAATATAAAAAAAATAATAATAAGCAGCTGACTTTGAGGAGTCAGCTGCTTATAACCAGTTGGTTCCATACAGTGAATATTCCCTAAATCCCCTCATTGTGATACTCTGTTTTGAGTATCCATTTCAAAAAAGAATGGATGCTGGATCGGGGGATAATATGCAAGAAAAAATTGATGTGATCGTTCGTAAATACTTTGAGGATTCTACATACAATATCGATCCAGTACCATTCGGTCTGACTAACCTAACGAAAATTTTAACAATGAATGATCAAAAATATGTCATTCGAATCTACAATCGTCATACTAAAAATGTAGAAAGCATTATATTTGAAGATCAAATAACAATGTATTTGAGTAAACAGAATCTTTCATTTGTCGTGCCAGTATTCTTGAATACGAATGATAGCGAACATTACGTACACTTTTCCGATGGAACATTAGGTGCGATCGTTTCGTTTGTTGAAGGGGCAGTTCCGGAGCTATCTAATGTTCAGCAAGCCACAGAGTTTGGTTCTGTTGTAGGTGAAATCAGTTCAGCACTTAGTCAATGCGCAGCAGAGTTTAAATTTGAAGGGGTTCCTTTCACAGAAATTTATAGTCTGCATCCATTAGCCGGTTATGATGCTATTGCATCTTTTATCAAGGCTCCACCTTTTGAAATTCCTCAAACAGCACTTAACTTTTATAAAGAAACGATCTACTTTGTGGAACAAAATAAAAATGAATTAATAAAATTGCCGAAGCAACTAGTTCATCATGATGTATTAATCTACAACTTACTCTCAAAAGGGAACAAAATTAACGGTGTTTTGGATTTTGATTTTACTTCACTTGATATTAGCTTTATGGAATTTACCATTTCCCTTAATCACATAATTCAATTGACAAACGGATCATGGGATATGACGGAGGCATTTATAAGAGGCTACTCTAAATTTAGAAAATGTACTTATCAAGAAATGAATCAACTGCAGCTTTTGACTCAAATTTACCATGTTGCTGTACTTCACATTTACATCGGTCAGCATTATTCCGGTAAAAATATCGAGCGAAACTTTAATTACATCCTAAGTCAATTTCAAACAAGGAATGACTGGCTGAATAAACAGCTCTCTTCAATCAATCAACTGATTGAAGATTACTTACTTTGATCCATTAATGTTCAATCGATTTTAAAGACTCCTTCCCTCAAATAGAACGTCCTAGACAGCATGGAGGAAACAGTGAAAATTAAGAAAAAACTTTACGTTCGCATGGCCCTTGTGATTGCCACATTAATAATTTTAACGGGAGTGTATGTAGGATGGATGAGCAGTCGGGTGATGGGCACCTGGAAATCCTCCCATGGCAAACCGAGCGACTGTGCCATTGTCCTTGGAGCAGCCGTTTGGGAAGGCAAGCCAAGTACCGCGATGCGTGAAAGACTTGATATCGCCCTTCAAGTCTACCGTAACAAGCAAACTGACCATTTGATTCTGTCGGGAGGCATTGGGGCGGGGGACTCACTTTCCGAAGCCCAAGTGATGAAAAGCTATCTGGTGGAGAAAGGAGTGCCAGAGACTTCTCTGATACTAGAAGAGCAGTCCCACTCGACCATGCAGAATCTACTCAACAGCCAAACAATTATGAAAGAGCACGGGTATTCCAGTGCCATATTGGTTACTCATGGCTTTCACGCTCTCAGAGCTAGTCTAATGGCAAAAAGCATCGGTATAGAGACGAGTGTAGAGCCCGTTCAAATTCGGCCCATCGATCTCAGGTATTACGTGCTTCGGGAGGTCGCCGGTATTACGTTCTTTGATTTAACTCATTAAAAGAGTTAAATATTAACCTTCACAAACGAACGTATATTCGGTATCATAGAATAGGTTATTATTCCAAGGTGAAATGGAGGCTCCAATATGATTAGCTTGGGTAAAAGAACGATTCTACGGTATAAAGAATTTACAGAGTGGACGGATACCTTACATGACGAACACGGGAGCATCTGGTTACAACCTATCGCTGAAAGAAAAGCATCAATAGGAGAAATTATTTCGCATCTTAAAAATTGGGATACTTACCTCATCTTGACGATTATACCAGCGATTAAAAATGGAGAAGGAATGGTATTTCCGGATTTCGATTCATTTAACAAAATAGCTTATGAATATGCCAGATCGGGAGTATCTAAAGATCGCCTGCTCAATGAATTTAAGCAAACCCGACTTCAACTGGCTGAAATACTGTTAGCCGATACAGACGTGGTTTCTAAACATGTTACCGTGAACGGAGTAGAATCTTGCCCACACACGGGCACACCCTATTCCTTGCTTTACATCATTCACGAATTTAACGATCACGACAACCATCATAAAAATCAAATTTTAACGGTAATATAATTTTTTTAGCTAACGGGCGTTGAACGTCTTCTTTTTTCTCACCTGCAGCAATTTTATTTATTGATACTTAAAAAGGGATCATTTCGGTTAAGGATGATTCTTTTTTCTATTTATTAATTTAAATGGTCGCAATAACTAATTAACATGATCCAATAACGTGTGAACAACAAATAAACGAGTTTAAAGAGAAATTTATGAATAATTGTTTTGAGACGTTTTTTGAAAGTGGACAATATGTTAGAGTTGAAGAACCTGAAAAATATGCAGAAGTTGTAAAGCAATTTATTATGAATAGTCGGAATCTTTGAATTTGCACTTGCAAGAACTCATGTAAATATGAATTAGGAGCAACTCGCATGCGAAAGAACTGCAAATTGATTTTGGTTGAAGGGCTGTGCGGAACTGGCAAATCGACGTTAGCAGAACGATTGCATGGCTACCTGGTACAGCAAGGTATTTCTTCCCGTTTCTATGACGAAGGTGCAAAAGGGCATCCAACGAGTTTGAATTGGCACGCTTTCTTTCGCGAAGAGGAATATAAGGAACTTCTGATGCGGTATCCAGACACCGTAAATGAAATTCGTTCATGGGCCATAAAAAATGGCAGCAATTATCTGATTCCTTATCGTGAAGTTAAGGAATTTAACGAGTTGGATGCGCTCTATTCCGAACTGATGTCCCGTGAGCTATGCTGGACGGATTCACCCGTTGCTGAAATATCAGAATTTACCTATTCGATTCAGCGGCAATGGGCACGTTTTGCTGAGCTTGCCAACACTTCAGAAGAGGTATATGTGTTCGAAGCCGTGTTTTTTCAGCATCAGATTCATGATTTGTTAGGTCATTATCAAGCTGTAGATCATCATATCGAACAGCATATTCAGGGAATCGCCGATCAGATTGCTGCTTTGCATCCTGTGGTGATTTATTTAACTCAGCCGGTTGTGCGGGATCAGCAGGTTTGGATTTCTTCCATCCGTTCAAGCCCCCACTTCGCGACGGAACAAAATATTGGGTTTATGGAAAATCGCAAGCGGATCGAATTGAGGCTGCTTGATATGCTGCCATTTCCAGCGTATACAATTGAAAATGTAAACCTTGACTGGGAAGAGGTCTTTAGTGATATGGTCGGGGCCATAGGTCGGAAAATCGGATAATGGAATTGAAACGAAACGGGCTGATTCGCTTATCAACACAAATGAGCTGAAAGAATGCTAGGCACAAATTTTTAGGTATTGTATTTAGTGACGTATCATATTATGTTTTGTAGGAAATTCTATCTAAATCAGGAAGGAGTGGGTAGGATGAATATTAAGGAAAATAATGAAGAATCAATAACTGAAAAGGGATCAATGGATAATAAAGAGGATTACGATTTGATTCGCGGATATGCTCAACAGCTCAATGGGGGAATAGATGCTTTTGATGAGGATTCGGAAGTTACAAGTCACCAGTCAATTGATGAATATAATCATATTTAAAGAGTTATTCCCAGCTGGTTTCAACTGAAGGACACAGCTGTTTACAAAGTCTTCAATAAACGCCGATGATCCACTACAAAATATAGTGGTTCATCGGCGTTTGTAATTCTATGGTTCTAGTCGATAGGTACGAATGCGATTGCGGCTTGGCTCGAGATAAGGTGATGGCATCATCATATTTCGGGCTTTTTGCTACCACATAAGAATTTATAAGTTTCCGGTACTCGGAAGAACAAATTCTTATTGGCGATAAAAACTACATCTAAAACGCGGTCGCTCTTCCTCGAATTACTTCGATATAAGTTTTTCTCATTCAAGCTAGAAATAAAGTGATGGCTGCAACGCTATTGTGATTAAACCTGAGGAAACATCAATTTTTGGCGTTATTAGCGTTATCGCGTAACGCTAATTTGCAAATGGGGGCCCCTTGGTGCCGAATAGCGAATTGGCACAGGTGATCAAATTATAAATTGAATTGTTTTGTCTATGTAGTAAAGGTTCACTTTGTTTCCCTAGGACAGAGTGTGCTAAAATAGGGGTAGGCAGATTCATACTCTGCGTAGGCAAGCGCACAGAGATTTCCAAAATAATAATCTGGGAGGTTATCGTATGGATGATTACTTTTTGGTTAAGGACGGTAAAATTGTACGCTGGGACGGGCTAACACTAGGGGGAACCAAAATCCGAGCCGATGAGCTAATCGAGTCTTTTGGACACAAGGCTATTGAAGAAATCGAACGGTTTGGATCTTACACCATAAAGAAATCTTAACGAATTTCCCGAAATTGATGCTATAGGTTTTATCACGGCAAAAAGCTATGCAGCCTGCATGGCTTTTTTTCATATTCAATTTGTGGGGAAAATGGGGGGGAGCACAGGAAGATTTCTTGCGATATGGGAAATTACCGGAAAGCGCTGACTGGGGGAAGATAAAGTGGTTGAATTAGTGAAAATAGTTCTGGTCTTAACCTTTGCACTTCGCACATACGCCATAAAACTCTACCTGATAGTTGTCGACCTGGAACGAACCGTTATGTGTACCGACTGCCATCAGTGCTTCGCTCTTACTCGGCTCCAAATCGAAGATCTCCCCGCAAACCTTACAATTAAAATGCCAGTGTTCCGCTTCGTTCACTTCAAAGTTGCTGGACTTGTCGCCATTCGTAAGCTCTTTGACGACACCGATTCCCTTTAGTTTTCGGAGCGTGTTGTAGACTGTCGCTTGACTCACATAAGGAAATTTCTCGGTAATCATGGAATAGATCCGTTCCGCTGTCGGATGGGACAATTCGAATAGGAGTTCGACGATATGAATACGCTGGGGAGTAAGACGCAGCCCTTCTTCTTTCATATGGTCTAATACTGTATCCTTATTCATTATGATCACCTCATTTCGTGTTTTTTTCTGATTTAATTTTAGTACAACAAAGAGCAGTATGTAACGATAATACTGCTCAATGTTATACAAAGTATTACGTTTTTAATTCAAATCATAACGATCTGCATTCATTACCTTGACCCAGCTAGCTACAAAGTCACGCACAAACTTTTCTTTGTTATCGTCTTGCGCATATACTTCTGCAATGGCACGCAGAATGGAGTTTGATCCGAATACAAGGTCAACTGTAGTTGCTGTGCGAATGACTTGACCCGTCTTGCGATCGCGTCCTTCAAATAAATCGCGGCTTATAGGGTTCCACTGTACGCCCATATCGAGCAAGTTAACAAAGAAGTCGTTCGTGAGTGTGCCGACACGATCGGTGAATACGCCGTGCTTGGTGCCACCGAAGTTCGTACCTAGAACACGCATGCCCCCAACAAGAGCTGTCATCTCCGGTGCAGTCAGGTTTAGCAGGTGAGCCTTATCGATTAGAAGCTCTGCTGAGCCTACGCTTAAATGCTTCTTCAGATAATTGCGGAAACCATCAGCGACCGGCTCAAGCACTGCGAAGCTTTCTACATCGGTTTGCTCATCTGTTGCATCACCGCGTCCAGGAGTAAAAGGAACCGTTACATCAAAGCCTGCGTCACGCGCAGCTTTTTCCACCGCGGCGCTGCCACCTAGTACGATCAAATCAGCGAGGCTTACTTTGACATCTAGGTCTTCTTGAATGCCTTCTAGGATCGTAAGCACTTTGATCAGTTGATCGGGTTGATTCGATTCCCATTCGTTCTGTGGTGCAAGTCGAATGCGAGCACCGTTCGCGCCGCCGCGCATGTCCGTACCACGGAAGGTGCTAGCCGAAGCCCAAGCCGTAGTTATCAGTTCACTGACAGTAAGGCCGGAGTTTAGAATCTTTATTTTAAATTCTTCTATATCTGCGTCTGTTAATGCGTAATCTACAGTTGGCACTGCATCCTGCCAGATTAGTACTTCTTCAGGAACTTCCGGCCCCAGATATCTGGCTAGAGGACCCATGTCACGGTGCGTGAGCTTAAACCATGCACGAGCAAAGGCATCTGCAAACTCTTCTGGATTCTCATAAAAACGACGAGAGATTTTCTCGTATGCTGGATCTACACGTAATGCCATATCCGCGGTAGTCATGATCGTCGGAATACGAATGGATGCATCTTCTGCGTCTGGTGCGAGATGCTCTGCAGCAGGATTTACTGGAGCCCATTGTTGTGCGCCAGCAGGGCTCTTCGTAAGCGTCCATTCGTAACCGAATAGGAGCTCGAAATAACCATTATCCCACTGGGTCGGATTCGCAGTCCATGCCCCTTCAATACCGCTGGTAATGGTGTCGCGACCTTTGCCTGAGCCGTGTGTGCTGAGCCAACCTAAGCCTAGTGCTTCGACAGGAGCGGCTTCCGGCTCTGCACCCACATTCGCAGCATCGCCTGCCCCGTGGGCTTTGCCGAATGTATGTCCACCGGCTACGAGAGCAACGGTTTCTTCATCGTTCATACCCATCCGTTTGAAGGTATCGCGGATGTCGCGTGCACTTGCAAGCGGATCTGGTTTACCGTTCGGACCTTCTGGATTCACATAGATAAGACCCATTTGAACGGCGGCAAGCGGATTCTCAAGCTCGCGATCGCCGGTATAACGCTTATCCCCCAGCCACTCTGTTTCTCCACCCCAGTAGATGTCTTCTTCTGGGTGCCACACGTCCGCACGTCCTCCGCCGAAACCAAATGTTTTACCGCCCATCGATTCAATAGCGACATTACCCGTTAGAATGAACAAGTCGGCCCAAGAGATTTTGTTGCCATACTTTTGCTTAATCGGCCACAGTAGTCGGCGAGCTTTATCTAGGTTGCCGTTATCAGGCCAGCTGTTAAGAGGAGCAAAACGCTGCGTGCCGGTTCCAGCCCCACCTCGGCCGTCACCTGTGCGATATGTACCTGCGGAGTGCCAAGCCATACGTATAAAGAAGGGACCATAATGTCCGTAGTCAGCTGGCCACCAATCTTGACTGTTTGTCATGAGATCACGAAGATCTTGCTTAAGTGCTGGATAGTCTAATTTTCCGAATTCCTCTGCATAATCCAAATCGTCGCCGAAAGGGTTAGTTTTGCGGTCATGTTGATGGAGAATGTTCAAATTCAATTGATTTGGCCACCAGTTTCTATTCGTCGTACCACTAGATTGGTGACTTGTAGCGCTTCCATGCGAGAACGGGCATTTTCCTGAGTTAGCAGAATCCATTGAGTTCATTTCTACCTCTCCATTCAATTTAAAATTAGTTTTAAATAATAATTATTATAATTTAAGTTATAATACAAATTAGGATAGAAATCAATGTTTTTTTGTACAGTTAATATATGCAGGGGTTTAGAGAAATTGGACAAATTATTAGTAGGCGAAGCGGCGAGTGGAATTATTGTAAAGCAGTTAAAAACAAAACCCACAACAGTAGACTGCTGTGGGTCTTTGGGTTATTTCCTCATCCGGACGATCATGCTTCCTCCGGTTACTCCAACAAAGAATAATGAATAATTGTCGTTGATAGTTGCCTTAAAACCATCGAAACACCTCCGTGAGCAATACCGAGCTCTCCTAAATCCGAACAGTAAATCTCTAGATTTTGTAGAAACCTCTGCCGAATCATTTCATGAAGTGTATGCCATAAGGAGTTAATCAGAGCTGGACCAAGCAAGGCAAGAAGTCCTTCAATGCAGATCACTCTAGGATTATATGCATTAATGACGTTAGCCAGTCCTATTCCTTCAAAATGGCCAATCTCATGCACAGCGCTTGTTATTCTTGAATCCCCCGATTGAATCCCTTGGACAATTTCCGAAAAGGGGAGGAGCTGCGGGGTTGTTTCTAGCAGGTCATACAGCGCCTTGATGGACGCATACATTTCCCAGCATCCTCTGCTGCCGCAGGTGCATTTCTTGCCGTTCATATGAATGGTAGAGTGTCCCAATCTGCCAGCTCCTCTTTTGTTTTTAACCGGACAGGATAGCGAAAACACTTCTCGAATACTTCAAATATGGGGAATTTTGGGAGTTTCAAAATACGACGTGTACGAATTGTGAACGAAAATTGAACGTTGGTAAATTATTGATGAAAAATTGCAGAGATCGACAAATTTCGAGAATGATCTATTTTATTATATGTTTGTAAGTCACAAATTCTGCAATTAAAAAGGAGTAAGATATTATTGCAACAAATATCTGATTATCTGTTTATGGGCTCATTAATTCTATTGGTAGTAACTTTACTTTTTAAAGGATTAGGTTCAACTGGAGCTTCTAACGCTTTAGGAAATATTGATTTGCACATGCAGCAAAACCACAAGAATGACTTAGTGAAGCAGGATTCCATTATTTCCAGGATTTATAAATCTTATTTCGTATGGATTTCAATTGTAGGAATTGTAATTTCAATAGTCATATCTAAAGTTTAAAATGATTGATTTATAGTTTCATCCAAGATTAACGCAGAACTATAGTTCGTTACGATTTGAAGGCAGTAGATCACTATGGATCGACTGCTTTTTTCTTTGAAGGGCAGGCGACCGGATCGTGTGCATTTTTCTGAGTTATACGCAACTATCAATGTATGTGCAGCGTCTGAATATATGGGATTATTTGTTAGTGTCGGTAAGGAGTGTGATGTTTTTATGCTCATGGAAGAAGAGGTCATTTTATATCTGAGAGTAGGCTTACTAATTGTAATGATTCCTATTTTAGTGCTAGTGATTAGTTTGATGGTTAAATTTAAGAAGATTGGCTATGGGTGGTTTTTGAGTCACCTAATATTGTTTACCTTTGGTGCATTATCGTGGATAAGAATACTTGAAACTAGGGCTTTCACAAGTTCGATATCTAACTCTTTAACTATTGCCTGGATAGGTGTTATCTGGGCTATCAGTATGGTCTGCTTTGTGAAAGGTTTATTGTCTTTAAGTTATTTGAAGAAGAGGACAGTTTAGTAATTGTCAGTAAGACATGAAAGATAAAAGTGAAAGGACTTAAAACAATGAATTCAAGGACTACAAAGTCGCTTAAATTATCACTATTTAGTTTAATAACATTTTCTTTTATTACTTTAGTACAAATATTCGTGAATATCATTGAGCAGAGACCTATTTGGTTGGTCACTCTACTTATTCTGAGTCTCCCAATTTTTATATTCACAATAATTATGATAAGTCTTGATCTAATTAAACAGGATCATATAACTGTAGTAGGAAGATTTATTGAAAAGAAAGATATCAATAAAGGATATAAAATTAAAGCGAGAATGAATGATGGCAACGTGAAGAATTTTAGAATTAATCATGATTTTGATGAAGTTATTAAAGACCTCGAGTTAGATCACAGTATTGAAATGACATACTATAGAAGAACTAAAGCAGTAACCAGTATGAAGAGAATCTAATTTAACCGAGAAAACAAAAAAAGAACCTGGATAGTTTTATCAGGTTCTTTAACATTGCATATATACAGACACGATGCTATAATCGGATTACGACTCCATTATTATAACTAGACATAGTAATTTCATCTTACAATAATATTGTAACATCGCCTGTGCACTCTTGTCAAATGTTTTTTAATTTAATGGTTAGGGGAGATTTGGAATGAGTTCTTTGGTTCTCGGTTTTCAGGAAATGGAAAAAACGCAGCGTATGCTCGTAGGTGGAAAAGGGTTAAATTTAGCAGAATTATCAAAAATTGAAGGCATACATGTACCAGAAGGATTCGCTGTCACAACATTAGGATATCAAAGAGCCGTTGATCAAATCGAATCTTATCCTGCATTGTTGGCACAACTAACTATGCTAAAAGCAGAAGATCGAGATCAAATTGGCGAAATCAGCAGGAAGATTCGAGAGGTCATTATGGATGTGGAAATTCCTCCCGATGTAGTGGAAGCAGTTACGCACTATCTCTCCCAGTTCGGTGATGAACATGCTTATGCGGTGCGTTCTAGTGCGACGGCAGAAGATTTACCACATGCCTCTTTTGCTGGTCAACAAGACACGTATTTAAATATCATCGGCGTTGATGCCATCTTGCAGCATATCAGCCAATGTTGGGCTTCCTTATTTACGGATCGCGCGGTTATCTACCGTATGCAAAATGGGTTTGACCACCGTCACGTTTATTTATCCGTGATCGTTCAGAGGATGGTTTTCCCGCAGGCTTCGGGAATTTTATTTACCGCGGATCCCATGACGTCCAACCGAAAGTTGCTATCCATCGATGCTAGTTATGGACTTGGAGAAGCACTGGTCTCTGGCTTGGTATCTGCCGATTGTTATCAAGTACAGGATGGGGAAATCGTTAGTAAGCGAATAGCAACCAAGAAATTGGCAATCTATGGACATAAAGAGGGCGGAACTGAGACACATCAGCTCGATCCTGATCAGCAAAATACTCAAACACTAACTGAACAACAAATTTTACAACTTGCAGGTATTGGAAGGCAGATTGAAGCTTATTTCGGTTCCCCACAAGATATCGAATGGTGTTTGGCCCATGATACATTTTATATTGTTCAGAGTCGGCCAATCACGACCTTATTCCCCATCCCTGAAGCAAATGATCAAGAAAATCACGTCTATCTATCTGTTGGTCATCAACAAATGATGACAGATCCCATAAAACCAATGGGATTGTCTTTATACCTGTTAATTACGCCTGCACCTATGCGTGAAGCCGGTGGGAGGTTGTTTATTGATGTTGCACCTAGGCTGGCTACACCTGTCGGCCGGGAAACTTTATTAACTACCATAGGAGCTGATCCGCTCATAAAAAGCGCACTCCTGACCATAATAGAGCGAGATTTTATAAAATTGTTACCCATTGATCAAACAGCACCGATTCTGGGCAGAAGTCATACAGATATGCTGGCACAAATTGAAAGCAATCCGAACATCGTTTCTGATTTGATTAAGAGTAATCGCGCATCGGTAGAAGAGTTAAAACAAAACATCCAAAGCAAGTCAGGATCCCATGTATTTGATTTTATTCTGGAAGATCTCCAGCAATTAAAGAAGATCTTATTTGACCCACAAAGTACGGCTGTGTTTATGACGGCCATAAATGCTTCATTATGGATCAATGAAAAAATGAACGAGTGGTTAGGTGAAAAAAACGCAGCAGATACGCTTTCTCAATCGGTACCGAACAATATTACTTCAGAAATGGGTCTGGCATTAATGGGTGTCGCAGATAGGATTCGCCCTTATCCGGAAGTCATCGATTATTTACAGCGTGTAAAAGATGATAATTTTTTGGATGAACTGATTAAGTTCGAGGGTGGACAGGAGGCTCATGACGCAATCTATGCTTATCTCCATAAATACGGAATGCGATGCGCCGGAGAAATCGATATTTCTAGAACGCGTTGGAGTGAAAAACCAATTACACTGGTTCCCATGATTCTGGGTAACATCAAAGCCTTTGAGCCTAATGCCGGCCATCGAAAATTTGAGCAAGGGCGCCAGGAAGCTTTGGAAAAAGAACAAGAGTTATTAGCTCGATTAATCCAATTGCCGGATGGTGAACAAAAAGCTGAAGAGACAAAACGAATGATCCGCCGAATTCGGAATTTCATCGGTTATCGAGAATATCCCAAATACGGTTGGATTAACCGCTATTTCGTTTATAAGCAGGCATTACTGAAAGAAGCCGAACAGCTCGTACAAGCGTGTGTCATTCTTGAAAAAGAAGATATATTCTATCTCTCTTTTGAAGAGCTTCGCGAAGTCGTACGCACAAATACACTTGATTATCAGATCATCAGCAAACGTAAAGACGATTACAAATTATTTGAGAAACTACTTCCCCCGCGTGTTATTACGTCTGATGGTGAAATCATTTCGGGTACATACAACCGAGAAAATCTCCCGGCCGAAGTTCTTGTAGGTTTACCCGTTTCTTCAGGCGTGATAGAAGGACGTGCACGTGTCATTTTAAACATGGAAGATGCTAATTTAGAAGATGGAGACATATTAGTCACCTCCTTTACCGACCCTGGCTGGACACCCTTGTTTGTATCCATTAAAGGACTAGTCACCGAAGTTGGCGGCCTAATGACCCATGGGGCTGTTATCGCGCGGGAATATGGTTTGCCAGCAGTTGTCGGGGTGGAGAATGCTACCAAACTGATTAAAGATGGTCAACGAATTCGCGTGCATGGCACAGAAGGATATATCGAAATATTGGAATGATTGCATACATCAAGTAAAAGCGTTTGGATGGAATAGCGAATGTTAAGTGGAAACCAACGTGGGTTCCATAACCGTAAAACGGTTGTGGTGATCTTCATTTTCTTGGTTTTCTCTTGACAATAGTTTTATGTAAAACTATAATAAGCGCATGAACACAAACTTGAGCCCAGACAGAATTATTTCTAATTTAGCAAAGATCATACGAAGCTCTAACAAGTGGATTGATGAGGAGCTCAGTAAAGCAGGCGTCCAAGGCTTGGCGCCGTCCCATGGTGACATTTTGTTTCGTTTGTACAAAAGTGAATCGTTGCAAATGAACCAAATCGCAAGCTTCATACACCGCGACAAATCAACGGTCACTGTACTCGTAAACAAACTAATCAAGCTTGGTTATGTAAGCAAGCAGCAGGATGTAACAGATTCACGTGTATTTCATATTAACTTGACAACGAGAGGAAAGGAACTCGAACCGATTTACGAAGACATCTCGCGTCGATTAATCGATAAGGTTTATGAAAATTTCAACGAGAATGAAAAACATCAACTGATGAGCCTGCTTAGCAAAATTGAAATGTAGGAGCGGGTTCATTTTTTTAAGTAAATAGTTTTATGTAAAATTAATAATTCAAATATATTCCAATCTATTGCATGATTTGGTATAAGTGCGAAGTGTAAATGAATATACTTTGTTGGAGGTGAGGGTTGAACATTCGTACATACCATTGCACGCATTGTGGAAAGCCGATCTTTCGTAAGAAGAGCATCATCGAAGAAGTGAATTTGTGGGATTTGACAGAGTACCAAGCGCATTGCTATGCGATCACCGAGGCGATTGAGCTTGAAAGCTTCAGGCGCTATGATGCATCTCTTCATGAAGGGTGGTACTGCTGCAGATTTATTATGATGCGGATGATCGATGACAAGTTCGGCACGGGAGACAAGCTTCTCGTGTATGCCGATTCGGTGGTAGAAGTGCAGGATGGTGATCCTGTCACTAAGAAGCTGGCGAATACCCATCAAATCAAGCTTGGCAAGAACGATTTTGATCATGTTGTTCATTTCCCAGAAGCAGCGAATCTTAAAGACAAACTCATCGCCGTGAAGCTAGGAGCAATTTGGTGCCCGCCATGCCGATTAATGGACCGCGTAATCGATTCATTGAAAGGGAAAAATGATTTGCCTGACGTGGAATTTTTCGAAATCGACGTAGATGAAGAAGAAGAGCTTGCATCCAGATGGAGAAATCAAAGTATTCCTTATTTCATCTTCTTTTACAACGGTCAGCAAGTTAGAATCACAAGTATGGCAATGACCATTGTTGATGGCGGCATCGTTGGTGCAATGCTGGAACAGCATTTGCGGTCACTGCTCAATTTGCTGCTGACTTCATGCAGAGCAGGAACATATGAAGTGCGTATCTAAGTGACATGGGAGGAAAGTTTATGTCAGCCAGGAGATATGAAAGATCGAATTTTGATCAATATGTGCTTAATCACTGTTCGAAGTACTTGGCACGTGAAAATGAAACACCGCGTCACAATTACAACATGGCATACACGAATGACGATCCGAAAGCATTCATATCTGAAAACTGGCGTTTTCCAATTGTCGATAGCTCGAATGTCCCCAATCACAATGCGGTAACATTCGTTTATGCGGCACCAACAGCATACCCTGCATTGAACGTAAGTGTTGTTGGTACATGTAGTGATTTATTTGACGGAGTACCGCTTCAGCAAATTGTATGTAACGGTGAATCGACGCGCTATTATGCATGTTCAGTGCTTGTCCAGATTGGAGAAGTACACACCTATAAGTTCAACGTAAACGGACAGTTCAAACTTGATCCAATTAACCCTCAGATGATAACCCTCGACAACGCAAAAGCATGGTCCCGCTTCTTCACACAGTTCTGTACGACTCCAATCAGTTTTCAGCGATGGGAAAGAAAAATTTTAGATCGATTTGCTGAGCATATACTACCCTTTCGCACAGAGGAAGGCAGCAAATTCCTTCAAAACTACTATAACTACCTCGACCGCGGTACGAAAGAACGCGAGTATAACGAAGTGTACCAGCTCGATGAGCAGGTCGGTGTGTCTAATTTCATCGATAAGCTTGTTGCTAAGGAAGAATTTCATCGTTTGCAAGATTATCGAATTTGCTTATCGATCATCGATGGCCTGCTTCGAAAGCGCAGACCTGAACAAGAACCGAGTGCCATGTCACGTGAGGTGTATGTGGATTTGTACAATGAGATGGCGCAAGGCAACGTTGACGGCTGGGATTACACACGATACGGTAATCCAAAGTTTTTCCTTCAACTTGTGCGACGTCATACCATTATTGGCGCATTTGCTCATCCGAAATACGGCGGCAACATTGGGGCAGCAGGCTGGTCATTCCTAGGCGAGACGTTCCGTGACGATGCTGGCAATCAAGTGTTCAATTGGCAGCAGGCTATTGAAGAGCCGCTTGGCAATAACAACGAATACGTGGGTTGATAGGAGAGAGGACAATTGGCGAACTTCCAAGATCAATTTGATGTCGTAATTATCGGCAGCGGTGCCGGCGGAGCTCCGATTGCACACACACTTGTGAAAGCAGGCAAGTCCGTTCTTATGTTGGAGAAAGGCCCCTTATTCCTCCCTCAATATCAAGCACCCGACGGAATAAGTGATTTCAAGCGCGATGAGCTTTTTGCAACGGGGTCTGAGAAATTGATTACCCATGATGTATCCAATAAAGGTCAATCGTATTATTCAAGCCATGTAGAGCCTGATTTGAACGATGAACCGCATATATATCGTGAGACGGGTGAGAACCACACGCGTGCAGCAGGTGATTATGCAACGATTGAAGGCTACACGGCTCAGGTTGTTGGAGGCGGAACACAATTGTATGGTGCGGTATCGTTCAGATTTTCGGAGAATGACTTCCGATTACAATCGTTTAATGAAAATCGAAGAGATTTATTGAATGACCCTAACGATGAGGTTCGCCGCAATGCTCGTGACTGGCCGATTTCGTATCAAGACATGCTGCCTTGGTACGAGAAAGCAGAGACGCTTGTTGGTATTAACGGTACAGCGCAGAATCAGAAAAAACCATTCGTTAATCATTGCTACCAGACGCCGCTTGAGCCCAACCCGATTTCCAGCTATGCAGCGAAGGGAATGGATGCACTCGGCATGACGAGATTCCGCACCCCTCTTGCTGTCATTACTCAAGATCATTTACCTAGCGGTCGTAAAGTGCCAACTGATCCGCAATCGGCGAAAACAGGATATGTGAATCGATACGGCGATCCGCTCGGACTGAAATCAAACACTTGGGTGTCGCTGCTTTCACCAATTAAAGATGAGGCGAACTTTGAGCTTCGTCCGAACTGTACGGTGACACATCTTGAGTGTGATAATCAAGGGAATATCTCGAAGGTATTCTACAAAGATCCATCTGGTGAAACCAAATCGGTTAGCGGCAAAGTTACCGTTGTTGCTTGCTCGGCCATTGAATCCGTGCGTCTTCTCAAAATTTCGGCACAGCACGATGCTAACTTCGACCGACGCATTCATCATAATGATTTATTAGGTAAATATTTCTTAACACATTGCTTTGGTGGTGCAAATGTCATCGTACCGGATCGATTCGACAAATCGATTTCACTAGATAGTGACTGGGCGACTGAGTTTTGCGCGACCGATGAGTTTCTTTATAACAACCGTCTATGGGCGGGTGCAGCCATTTACAACAATACGTCTGACGCTGCGCTGCCAATTTCGCTTGCTCGCACGATGTATGCACAGGATCTCGATACGATTTGGAAAGGTTTTACTGAAAGCACGAACTTAACAGGCGAGGCGCTGCTCGAGTGGCTGAATAAAAACTTCGGTACGACACTTTCGGTTGCGTTCATGGCAAACCAGGTACCACTTGTTACAAATCGTATCGAACTTCATCCTTCGATTAAAGACAAATGGAATCGACCTGTTGCCTATATTATTAAACGCTGGCACGATCACGACAAAGCTCTTATGGACATTGTTGCAAATCAATGTGCACGCATCCTTGAAAAGGGCTGTGGAATGCCTGAAGGTTCGGTACATGGCGGTGGTGTGTACAGCGCAGAGAATGGTTTAGCGCGAATCGCGAATCACATCCTTGGCGGCGCAAGATTTGGTGCAGATCGTAACGACTCTGTGCTCGATGTGAATTGCCGAGCATGGGAGTTTGGTAACTTGTACGTCACAGACGGCTCGTTCATGCCAACGTCTGGCGGAGGGAATCCAACATTAACGATTCAAGCAAATGCATTCCGTGTTGCGGAACATTTAAAGGAGGTGCTGTAGTAATGGAGCCGAAATTTGAAGAAATTTTTACTAGTCCCGAAAATTCGGTTTTTCAAGTCGTATTTTTCCCGGATCGTATCTATCATGCGCAGTACTTGAATGCAACTCGGTCCTCTCGTTATCGCTATAACGTGCAAGAAGTACGTACGAAAGGCGACGCTAACATACTAAAAGGTGAAGTTTACCTAGATGGCCGTTACTTAACGAATTTCTTGCGAATTGAATATCACCCTGCGCGATTGACTGAAATTACTCGTCTGAAATCCAGGTTTCTTGGCCATAAAATCAATACGTTCATTAAGTTGCTTTGTGGTGATTCGAATGACACACAAGAAGCGAATGTTACGATGCATTATTGCGATTGGATCAGCGCGTATCAAGTAGAAATTTGGGAGTCGCTTGAAGCGCCCCAGGGTTCAAGACATGATTTTAAAGTCATCTCACAAATGGGTAAAGAGATGCCGATTACACGTGTTCCTCAGTTCTCCTTACCTATTCATGACATTAAACACCTCAAGAAACTTCAGCTCGCTTTCAGTGAATTCCATATTGATTTGCCATTTGGCAATGAAATTGACGACCCTCAGTGGGATAATAACTTCTTCCGTTCACATCAAGAACCTCGCACGGACGAACCTAGCTCGCAGCAAAACACGATAAAAGATTGGAACTATGAAGTGAACTTCCAACGTGGTTGGTTTATGAATTCTCATGATGTTCAGCCAGTTCGCTACGTGAACGCAATGATGGAAGCCCAAAAGAATGAAGATGCACGTCCAGACAACATTATCGAGATGCGCTGGATCTTGCAGCGTGAGTTTGGGGGCAAAGTGGCGTACTTCCATGAAGTGAACATTCCTCCAGGCAAGGTTGAAGGAACACATCATCATATCGGTTCAGAAGAGCTGTATTATATCGTTGAAGGTGAAGGCATTGGCTATATGGCCGTAGGCGATGATCCTGCACTTGATGCAATCGATCCCGTGACGAATAGGCCGAAGTATCCGACAGTAGAAAGAGAAATTTTCGGTATTGGACGTAAAGCATGCAAAGAGCTGCCGATTAGTCCTGGGAACGTGATTTACACGAAAAGCGGTGGATTCCATGGTATTCGCAATACAGGCGACAAACCGCTGAAATTCGTTGCTTTTTTATACCACTGCAATTAATGGAGGGATAACCAAGATGACCGTGATTTTGACTCAGCAAGACGAAGTCATTCGTATCAATCAGCCGAATTATAATGATCTTAATCCGGTTATGAAGCTGCTGCAGCTTGTAGAAAGTACCCATTTTGCTGCAGGACTTGAGTTTTATAACACAGTGTCTATTCAATACTTGTTTCCGTTCGAAAAGCTTGTGCTTTACGCGCCGAATCAGGAGGATCCCGCTCGTGATCAGCTCGATTTCCGTGGTCAAGACAACAAAACTGACTTCCAGAAGCAAAACATTCAAAATTTTATTACGACAGATACGAGCCTCGTTCGCGGTCTCGTGACAGCTGGTAATTGGACGGGGCCATTCCTGCGTCTATCGTATCGCGGGGGTCCGGATTCCAAGCTTTCGCAGGCTGCGAATCATCAGCTTGGCGACCGTATTAAGCTATACTTGAACGTGCAGGGCCGAGCAACGGCGGAGCAAATAACCGTATTCTACAATCAGGCAACAGATTGCTACGATGTAGAATTTTGGGGTTACGAAGGCGGTTATGAGGATCTGCTGCACGACTTAGATGAAAAAGGGAAAGCTGCACTGCAAAGCGGACAGTTGCAAATTCGCTCCGACCTCATTCAAGGACACCCTAACGACTTCAAACGTGAGTCCGTTGATAGTCAAAACATGTTCAACGTCGCTTCGCAAAGCGAGGTTCACCCACTTATTCAGTTGCACATCGAAGTTGCGTGGAGCGATGCATCCGGGAAGTTCTGGGATTCCCAATTCGGTGCGAATTACCACTATGAATTTAACATGCGCTTACGCGGGTGGAACAATTTCTTAGCGGTTGGTTCCAGCTCGAATCCGCATGGCGGCGTGGGGTCGCTGGAATATCGAAACCTTTTCTCCAATTACGGTCAATATATGGGCACGCGCGAGCTTGGTCGTCAGTTAGATTCTTGGAACTTCGACGCGAATGGTCGCAAAGTAGGCGGCACGCGAAGTGAGTCGTTTATGGCCGTTGATTACATGGATTTGCATATTTTACGACCGAACTGCAGCATTGGCATTCATCGACATCGAGACAATCAAGAGGCGTTCTTCCTAATGGAAGGGTGTGCTTACATGGTCGTTGGCGACTGGTTGAAACACGATGATCGCGAGCGTTGTTTGGAGGTTCGGATGATGCAAGCCGGTGACATTGTGCTTCTCAAAAATGGTGAGATGCACAGCTTAATTAATACGACAGATGAAAATATCAAGCTGCTTATGTTCGGAGGTTACGATTGATCACTATTCAATGCAATCGTAATCGTGCTTCTCATCAATTGTTGGTCCTGATCAACCAAATAACTATTCTTAATTTTAAAGGAGTGTATGAAAATGGCTAAAATAGCAGTAATAGGTACAGGTAATATGGGGAAAGGTATCGCATCCTCTTTCGCTCGAGCAGGTCACAAGGTTTTACTTGGTTCACGCAGCCAAGAGCAAGCACAGGAAATTGCTGTGCAATTAAATCAAGCTAACATTCAAGGCTTGAGTAACGCTGACGCCATTCAAGGTGCAGAGATCATATTCTTGGCAGTACCATTCCAAGCAACGCAAGAAATTATTGAGCAAAATGCTGCTGAGTTAAATGATAAAATTGTTGTTGACATTACAAATCCACTTAATGCCTCGTATGACGGATTAACAACAAGCGCAGACACTTCTGCAGCAGAAATTATTGCTCAGAAGCTCCCGAACTCTCATGTTGTTGGCGCATTCAAAAACACATTCGCTGGCGTATTTGCAAACCCGAGCTTCGAGAATGAACAAAAATCAGCCGTACTCGTTATCAGCGACAACGAAGTGGCGAAAGCTCAAGTAATCAAGCTGATTTCCGAGCTTCCATTCGAAGTGCTTGACGCTGGCTCGCTGAACAACGCACGTACGATCGAGCAAATGACAGTTCTGCTAATCGGCCTTTCCGCGAAGCACAACTACAACTGGCATGCAGGCTTTGCAATTGTTTCTTAATATCTGGTTTATATAAGTTAAAGCACGATAAAGCAGCGGCGTCGCATAGAGCCGGCTTTATCGTGCTTTTTTATTGATGTCTGAACGCATCGCATTCGTAAGTTGGAATATCAAGTGCGGACTTGTTATACTAATTTATTACACCTTACTATCTTGAACAGGAGTGAATCTTATGGAAATGTATATATCTAATGAGAGGAATAATGACGACAAGTCCTATGTAATAA
This sequence comes from Paenibacillus sp. J22P143, assembly GCF_059692035.1. Lineage (NCBI taxonomy): Bacteria > Bacillati > Bacillota > Bacilli > Caryophanales > Paenibacillaceae > Paenibacillus > Paenibacillus sp. J22P143. Next base: position 74,567 of record NZ_JCAUAQ010000003.1, on the reverse strand, counting down.
ACAAATTGATTGAATTTAATCTGAGACATTTCCCTGATGACTTGAAGGGCAGGCATCAAGTGGTTAATCTGTTTCTAAAAAGTGCTGACAATAAAACTTACGGTGGGCTTATTGGTGAAATATTTTTGAATTTTTTAGAGGTAAAGTATCTTTTTGTGGAAGATGAATTTCGAAAATTAGGATATGGAAAGAAACTACTATCAGAAGCTGAGAAATTAGCTAAAGCAAATTCGTGTGAATTTATCAAGTTAGATACCTTGAGCTTTCAAGCGCTAGATTTTTACAAAAACCAAGGCTTTGAAGTGTTTGGGACCTTGGAAAATGTTGGTGGACATGCGCATTATTATTTGAAAAAGGACCTTTAACGTGGATATGGCTACACGGAGGGTAAAAAAGGCTAGTAGAAGTTTTTATTTTAAATTCGTCAATAATGGCTTTTACTCTATTTCTTGCCTCAACTAGAACATCGTTTTTTTCTTTTTCTAATTTAATTAACTCATTTGTTAAAATAATTGTTTCTTGTTGATCGTGATGAATCATAGTGCACAATGGTTTCTGATACATGGTAATATAGAAATGGGAAAATCTTTACAAAATACCTTTAAATCTTCGAGAAACGGAATACATCAGGAGTGATATTATGTTGAAAAATCTTGGGTTTGTCCTACTACTTTTTTCTACGATTTCTACAGGACAAGCGTATGCATCAGAGACACCACCAACTGTATATTTGGATGGTGGGAAGCTAGAGTTTGAGGTTCCACCCACAATCGTTGACGGGAGTACATTAGTTCCACTTCGAAAAATTTTCGAAGAACAAGGTGCACGAGTTGCATGGAATGGTGATACTCGAACGGTAACGGCTGTAAAGGGTGACATAACCATTGTTTATCAGCTTGGCTCTTTAACCGCAAAAAGGAATCAGGAGCAACTAAAACTATCGGTACCAGGTCAAATCGTTAGTGGATCTACGTTAGTACCACTTCGTTTTGTATCTGAGGCCCTCGGGAACACGGTTGGCTGGGAAACTCACTCAAGGACTATCATAATCAGTTCAGCAAAAAAAATCACAGCAAAAGTTACACATATTGTAGACGGGGATACAATCGAGGTGGTTGATCTCGAAGGAAAAACAGATAAGGTTCTCATGATCGGAGTGGATACTCCTGAATCTGTTCATCCTGATGCAACTAAGAACTCCGAATACGGAAAGGTTGCTTCGGCCTTTACAAAAGATCAGCTTGAGAATAAAACAGTCTATATTGAAACAGATATAGGTGAACGTGATCAGTATGGTAGATTGCTTGGATACGTATATCTGGATTCAGGGATGATGTATAATGCCTTACTCGTTGCTGAAGGGTATGCGAAGCAGCTGACCTATCAACCCAATGTACGATGGGTAAATCTATTTGGTGCATTGGCAGCAAACGCTCGTAGCACGAATCTCGGCGTATGGGCTTACGACAATGAAAGTGATTATGGTACTAACGGAAAAATAACGATTGTAGCGTTGGATTACGGTGCTGAGATCGTTACGATTCGGAATGATGATTCCAAAAATGTGAACATGACAGGTTGGAAGCTTGTTAGCGTTAAAGGAAATCAAGTCTTTAATTTCCCGGATGGATATATATTAAAAACGGGATCAACCGTATTAATAACCAGCGGAGCAAAGTCAATAGAAGCTGATGGTGTTTTAAAATGGACCACAGCAAATGTTCATAATAATACTGAGGACGATCCAGCAGAATTGTATGATATTAATGGTAATAAGGTCAGCTCATTTAAATAAACATCTTCGGTATGACAAAGTACTATAGTGGGGAGTTGGAATAGGTTATATGAGTAATATTTCTATGATGAATTTATTTGTTTTACTTGCAATGGTATTTGCTTTCTTTTTTATATTACGAGAACTTTTTACATGGTATTGGAAACAAAACGAAATCGTGAGCACACTAAAGAAAATTGAAGGTCATCTGGAAAAATTATGTCGGCAAAATGAAGGTAAGAGTGTTCCAGAGAACAAGAACTTGGATGATAATGACAAAATAAATGTTTAAATGAAAGGCCTTCGTTGGTGTGTCTTGTATCAAATAATTCCAATGCAGAGACCGCGAAAGCTGTTGCATGTATCTCGTGAAGAGCAAGGCTATGAAATATTCCCGTCTTAGGATCCTGTGAAGACATAATCGCTTGGACCCAAGCCTTTTTTTATGCTCATCGGTAGGAGTTCCTTTCAGACATATTTTAGAGAGATTCCGTGGATATGACAATGTTCACAAAGATGTTGTTTATGTCCTAATGTCTGTTATGGAAATCGATTTGGAAATCGAAAACCGGTTAGTCACTAAAGCGCCTAAAGGCGTCAATTAAATTGAAGAAATCGACTTCGTAGTTCGTAGTCGAAGAAATCGACTAACTCGTGCGCCGCAGACGAATGTAGTCCAAAGAAACGGAAAAAGGCTGACCCAGAAGTGAACTACGGTCCCAATTGTTAGTATCTAACAATCGGGGACGGTTCATCTTCAGATCAGCCTTTAGTTAATCCATTCAGCCGCAATAGCGCATGCTAGTTCTCTTACCTAGCAGCATGCCTTTGGCGTACTAGATAACACCTTGTGCAATCATAGCGTCGGCCACTTTGGTAAAGCCTGCGATATTGGCGCCTACGACGAGATTGCCCGGATGGCCATATTCCTCTGCTGCTTGGACAGCGCTTCTATAGATATTTTTCATAATAGCATGGAGCTTGTCGTCTACCTCATGGAACTGCCAGGAGTATCTCATGCTGTTTTGAGACATTTCCAGTGCGGATACGGCAACACCGCCTGCATTGGCTGCCTTAGCCGGCCCAAATAACACGCCTGCCTGCAGGAATACATCGATCGCTTCCAACGTAGATGGCATATTCGCGCCTTCCCCGACTGCTTTTACCCCGTTGCTTACAAGGATCCTCGCTGAAGCCTCATTAATCTCGTTCTGTGTTGCGCTCGGAAGTGCGATATCACATGGAATGGACCAAATGCCATTACAACCTTCATGGTAGGTCGCGGACGGATGCTCTTTGACATACTCGCTGATTCGCGTTCGTTCCACTTCCTTCAAACGGCGAACCGTCTCTAGGCAGATTCCGTTTTTATCATAAATATAGCCGTTGGAGTCGCTGCAAGCTACGACCTTAGCGCCTAACTGCACAGCTTTTTCAATGGAATATGTGGCCACGTTGCCGGAGCCGGAAACGACCACAGTACTTCCCTCGAAGCTAAGCCCCTTGGATTTCAGCATCTCATTCACAAAGTAAACACAACCATAACCAGTCGCCTCGGTACGTCCCAAGCTACCGCCATAGATAATCCCTTTACCCGTAAGTACACCAGCTTCATAAGCTCCTTTAATTCGCTTATACTGACCGAACATGTAGCCAATCTCGCGTGCGCCTACGCCAATGTCACCAGCGGGTACGTCCGTGTCTTGACCAATATATTTATAAAGCTCTGTCATGAAACTTTGGGTAAAACGCATGATTTCGTTATCCGACTTTCCTTTTGGATCGAAATCGGAGCCGCCTTTACCGCCGCCGATTGATTGGCCTGTAAGGGAGTTTTTGAATGTTTGTTCAAATCCAAGAAATTTGATAATACTTGCATTAACGGAAGGATGAAAACGCAAACCACCCTTATAAGGCCCAATTGCACTGTTAAATTGAACACGGAAACCGCGATTCACTTGTGTTTTCCCTTGGTCATCTACCCATGGTACTCGGAAAGTGACTAAACGCTCCGGCTCCACGAGTCGCTCAAGAATACCGTGTTTCATATACTTCGGATGCTTGGACAGAACTGGAATCAATGATTCGATAATTTCTTTTACAGCTTGATGAAACTCAGACTCATTCGGATTACGTTTGACTACGGTTTCGTAAATGCCATGTACGTATTCCCTTGCAACTACATCATTGTCTACTTGAACTAACACCATGTCATCCACCTTCGCGATTCAAATATAATAAAAAAGTTTATTAGTATAGTTTTACCTTATTCCGGCCATTTGGGCAACTAAAACTTACATGTCATGTAAGTTCACAAATTTGTGTTATTAAAGTGCCCATCGAAAATAGGGGATGTTACTTTTGCAATTATATATGGATAATCGAACTCCACGCTAATGGAAAACTATGGTATGATTTTGAAAGAAAATAACATCGATCTCCGATAACTGCCACGGTTCCATCTGAGAATTTGGATATTTTGGAACGTAGAGCTTTATCCCTTGATCCGCAGGACATGTATCAGAAGATCGTCATGCGCAGCGTGGTGGGTACTGTTTCGAGTCAAATGGATTATTCGGTTGGCTGCTGCGGGAACTTGGTTCAGCTCGCGTAGACTGTAATTGAAAAAGGATCGGAGGACAGCTGAGATGAAACATTTGGTAGCTATGTGTCTTTTATTGTTCATACTAAGTGGATGTAGGGAATCTTCCCAGAGTTCCTTATCCGTTGCAACGAGTTCACCATCTCCAACACATCTTGCGGAGGCAACGCAGCAGACAAAACCTCAATCTCAGGAATCTCTGCCAAGCAGGATCTCCACGGTAGAGGAAATCGCGGAACAGTCCTTTCATGTGGATTTGGAATCTTGGGGGAAAGTTCGATTCATTTCTGCCAAACGTGTTAATGGGGATGGTACTACTGACCTTCAGCTCACTTTAAAGGATTTAGAAGGGAATCAACTATATACGTTCCCAATTCCAAAGCTTATTGAAGGGTGGGATTTCTATTCCGTAAAAGCTATTTCCTTCAAAGATGTCAATCAAGACGGAAAAAAGGATGTTATCGTTTTGGCTGATTACCTAACAGGCATAGGTTCGGAGGGAAGTATTCCTTTTACGGTTCCAACTATTTATATTCAGAAGGTCAAGGAATTTCTTTCGGATTACAATGTGGATAACAGTTTGTACACATCTGGAAAAGCAAGTACGATCGATGACGTTGTCACATACTTTAAAATGAATTTGCAGTCCAAAGTTACGCCATCACCTTTGTCAACAGTTCAACCAATAGAGGAAGTAAACAAACAGTTGTGTAAGTATGTTCTCGCTGCTAACTTGACCGAAGATGAGATCATCCATGCTTACTATACGGCGTACACCAATCAAAAGTTTGATCAATCCGAGGCTGGACAGGACCAGATGTTTGGATATTTAGGTGAGTGCTTTGAACAGGAAATGGATAAACGACTTGCAAATAATAGTGAATTGACTAGCAAAGTGACAACTATTTATAAGTCACTTGCGGAATCCATTGCGCAACTTTCTACGATTGATTCCATTCGTAATGGCGGTGGTACCATGTGGGGGCATAATGGGAATAGAGAATTAGGTTTGTATAAATATTACATGAATATGTATGCGGAAATGAAGCAAAAAGGTTCTTCAGCAACACCTGGAAAATATGAGCAACTTGCTAACACGCTGGACTCTCAAATGGAAAAATTAAAGTCTCAAGGAGTTAAAGGTTTGGAAGCGTTTGTAGAACCCAAGAAGGTGAAAGAAGCAGAAAAAGATTTTGAGACAGCGTTCTTGCGTTTAAAAGAAGTTATTCAGAGATTCAAAGAACAGACAGCAGAACAAGACGAGGCTTGCTTATTTTTATTACAACATGTAGTGGACCGCGTGGGTTATTCAATCACGTTAACTGGACAAAACCCTATATAATAAGGCGCCCCCCTTTTAAAATATAAACCTTAAGACCCTCAGCCCGTTGCTGAGGGTCTCTTTGTGCTAATAAACGAAAAGGAATGTGTAAGCATAGTAGTACCGGACTTTTTCTCAAAGGGAACCGCTGGGTCATTGGGTCGGAGGTAGCTAAAGAAGTAGGTTGGTACTCTTCAGTCAAAAGAATCTTTGAATTAAGGATTTAGCGGGCTATCAAAGGGGAGTTGCATACGATACCACAAAGTCTTATTTAGAAGAAGGATCCGCAAATGATATTGACAATCATTATCAAGCAATTGATATTGACAATCATTATCAATCGATGCTACGATGCTCCTAGTTAAAAAAAAGAGAATTGATTTTATAAGTATCAGCCCCTGAACCCCAAATTGGTTGTTGGTTCATCTAGCCAGTACATCGTTACAATCGCACTTTTGGTTGGGAAATCTAAACGATGGGAAAGCCTTCGAAGAAATACAACACACACCATAGGTGTCAGAGGTACAAACATCAAGGAGGAACGAAAGGCATGAGAAAATTAATATGGACGAGTTGTATAGGTATTGGGGTATTAACTTTAGTAGGTTGCTCAAGCACGAATGATAGCCAGAAGGATAAGGGAAGTGCAACTGCAACCGCATCTACAACTGCAACTGCAACTAGTAGCAGTGGACCTGTAACAATCAAAGACGGTAGAGGCAAAGAGGTTGTTCTCGAGAAGGGATATGCCAAAAAATTCGTGATGTTTCAAAACGAGGGTACTGAAATGCTCTCTATAACACAATCCGCTGAACCATTTATAGGCATGGTGAAAAATGATCAAGATAAGAATATCGCTGGCAGTATCGTTGCCAAAAAATATCCAGATATTTTGAAAGTGCCGTCTAATATTATGGATGGTGAATATAAAAAGCCAAATGTCGAGAGTATTTTAAAGATGGCTCCTGATGTCGTTTATCAATGGAATTTTGGAGATGAAGGAATTAAACCGCTTGAAGCTGCCGGCATCGATGTTGTAGCTGTAAACTGGGGTAAATATGCGGATGATATTGAAAGATATACCTTATACGGTAAAGCTCAAGGAAAGCAGGCTCGCGTAGATGAGGTTTTCGCACACCACGAGAAATCTAAACAAGCCGTTCTTAAAGTAACCGAAAGCCTAACCAAAGAAGAGCGACAAAATCATGTATTTATTGGCGCTGTGGATGGCAATAAAATTACAACATGGGGGACAGAACTCCCTCACACTGCTGTCCATAAAGTAGAGAATCTTACCTATACAGTAGGGAAATTTAATACACCAAATGCTGATATCAATGCGGAAACCTTGCTTCAATGGGATCCTAAAATGATCGTTATTGGGCCTTTCCTAAAAGATATCACGCCTGAATATTTCTTTAATCATCCTGTCCTTAAAAACCTGACAGCTGTTAAAGAAAAAAGAGTTTACAAAGCTCCAAAAGCATCACAACTTGACAATCCAGGAATTAGCTGGTATTTCTATGCCGCTTTAGCGACGCCAGATAAGTTCAAAGGCTTTGATATGCGCAAACAAGTCCGCGAAGATTATAAACTTCTATACAACATCGATGTAACCGATGAAGATATTGATAAAGTTCTAAATGTTGAAGAAAACAAAAACAGTAAATACTTCGAAATGTTTATGAAGAAATAGGAGAGATTTTGATGGTTACAGCTAGGCAAAAGCATCTTAGGAATTTTTACGTAGTATCCTCTCTTTCATTGTTTATTTTGATGGTGGCGGCGATTTGTATCGGAAGATACACAATCGCCCCGCTAGATGTTCTCTCTTCAATTTTTAATCCAGATTCTTTTTCAGACCCGAAGATTTCAGTAGTCGTGCATGAAGTTAGACTTCCTCGTGTACTGTTAGCTGTCGTTATAGGAGCTGGCATTGCCGTTTCTGGAGCTGCTTTACAGGCTACTTTCGGGAACCCGCTCGTAAGCGAGCATATATTGGGTGTATCGTCGGGAGCTAGCTTTGGTGCAGCTCTGGGCATTATATTAATCGGAACAACACTTGGTACGCAGGCTTTGGGCGTACTCTTTGCATTTTTAGCCATGTACCTAACCTATGTAGTCGCAAAAAGACGTGGGCGTCTTACTGTACTCATGCTCGTTCTTTCGGGAGTTATGACAAGCGCATTATTCGAATCTGGCGTTTCCATACTAAAGTATATTGCCGATCCCAAAAATGAGCTTCCAACGATCACTTTTTGGTTGTTGGGCTCACTTGCTGGCCCTTCGAAGGAAACCATTATGAGAACGATGCCTAGTATTTTGATTTCTTTAATTGTCCTCTATAAATACAGATGGCAATTAAATCTTCTTTCTCTAGATGAAGATGAAGCGACTTCGCTGGGCATAAATGTAAGAAGAGTTCGTATTATTATCATATTTTTTACAACAGTCATAGTTGCAGCGATTGTATCTATTGCTGGTGTTATTAGTTTTGTTGGGCTAATTGTACCGCATTTTACTCGGATGCTCGTCGGAACCGATAATAAGCATGTAGTGCCAGCTTGTATGCTTACTGGTGGAATCTTCTTACTCATAACAGATACGCTTGCAAGATCCTTAACAGGAGCGGAAATTCCACTATCGATTGTAAGCTCACTTATCGGTGTCCCATTCTTTATCTATCTGCTTAGAAGAACAGGAGGAGTATGGGATGATTAGAGTTGAAAATCTTCTTTTTCAGTACCCTGGCTCAGATAGACAAGTATTTAAAGATTTATCCTTTAACGTGAAAAAGGGCGAAACATTAGCCATTTTAGGTGCAAACGGGATTGGAAAGACAACATTTTTGAAATGTTTATTGGGATTTTTAGAATTTAAATCAGGGAATATTTTAATAAATGATGAGTCTGTTAAACAAATGGCTGCTAATAAGTTTTGGAAGTTGGTAGCCTATGTTCCGCAGTCTAAAAAAATGGCATTTGGGTTTACAGGGCTTGAAATGACGGTTATGGGCCTATCTCCTCATGTGAAAATGGGAAGGCTACCTAAAAAAAAGGATTATGAGAGAGCCTACGAGCAATTAAAAAAGCTGGGTATCGAGTATCTAAGTGAACGAAATTGCAATAATATGAGCGGCGGAGAGCTGCAAATGGTCTTAATTGCAAGAGCCCTGATCAAAAACCCTAAAATACTTATCATGGACGAGCCTGAATCTCATCTTGATTTGAAAAATCAACTAAAGGTATTGAATGTTGTCGAAGAGTTAAATGAGCAAGGGGAATATTCGATTATTATTAACACGCATTTCCCTCAACATGCCTTTCGTATCGCACAGTCAACGTTGCTCTTGGGAAAAGATGGATATGTTTTCGATAAAACGGAACATGTCGTTAACACAACTAATTTACGACATTATTTTGGTATTAATTCTGAAATATTATCGTATGAACTAGCAGAGAAATCCTATTCAACAATATTACCTATCGATCTACACAAATTCGAAGAGGTTGTAAAATGAAAAGTATTGCTTATGTGACAACGGGAACAAGTGCGCAGTTAATCAGCTATTGGGATTTTGCTCATCACATGGATCAATTCATATATGCGGAGGACCTGTCTAACTTTAACTTGGAGGAATTTGGTGCAGTCATTATTTCTTGTCACAGTCATAGTGACCGCATTCTGCTTCATAAAAAGCAGCTTAATGATTATGTAAGAAATGGCGGATTTCTCCTTGTTTTTGCACTTGATAAAGCCGATCAGTTATTAGACGTTGTAAATATAGAGTGGGTTGATTGTAAGACGAAGGATTGGCTATGGTGGACGAAACCAGAACGTAAAATAGAGCTATATGTTCCCGATCATGGAAACAACCACTCCTTATTTGAATATGTGAAGCCTGAGCATTTACATTGGCACTGGCATGGTGCATACAAGGGAAATCATAACGGGACGGCATTGCTTGCGATAGAAGATACGCATGAGTCTGTTGTCATTGATTTTAAGGATTTAGAAGGCGGGGGTAGAGTTTTTATCACAACACTTGACCCTCATAGTCATAACGGTCAACGATTTATGCCGGCGACTACGAAAATGCTTCAAGGATTGTACCCGTGGCTTAATCACGAGCTTGGAATTGATCGAAATCAGATACAACCGTTTAAAATGGCTTATTTACAAACGTCTGCGTATGACTCCGAGAATACGCCTCCAAATTTAGCGAAAACCTTTGAAGGCACAGGCGGACAAATCGAATACTATGGCATTCGTCCTATTCCGGATGAGGTTTGGGACTGTGCTATCATCTATATCCCTGGTCATTATAGCGACCAAATATATATGCAAAAATGTTCGGATAGAATGATGGAGTATGTTAAAAATGGCGGACAACTCATATTAAATATAGAAGTTGCTGTATGCGTGCTTCCATTTTTAAAACCATCCCAAACGGTATCGCCTGTTCCCTATACGAATCTCAAGGTAAGAGTAGAGAACGATCCCTTTGAATTTTTCAAGAATATGCCAGAAGACTTTGATGGCTGGCAAGGGATACTCGGGACGTATGCAAGAGGATTTACTCCATTGCCTGAACATGCTTTAGGTCTTACATCCATAGGGACTGAACATGCAAAATACGCAGCCGATTATCTATGGCAGTATCCTACAATAGATGGAACTGGCGGGAAGGTCTTCGTGCATAACGGTGGTGATTTGATGCGATATCCTGATCACGGCGAGCAAAAAGAACGACTTTTACGCGATATTTGTATCGGTCTTATGAAATACCGCAGAGCGGTTGTGCCAATTGCTGGGGCACAAGCGAGTAACATTTTCTAAGAACATCTTGTGTCTGAAATCACAACTAGTTGATGAAGGGACTTTCAACTTATGAAGAAAATCGCCTATGTTACAACGGGAACAAGTGCGCAGTTAATCACCTATTGGGATTTTGCTCATCACATGGATCAATTCATATATGCGGATGACCTGCCTAACTTTAACTTGGAGGAATTTGGTGCAGTCATTATTTCTTGTCATAGTCACAGTGACCGCATTCTGCCTCATAAAAAACAGCTAAATGATTATGTTAGAAATGGCGGATTTCTACTCATTTTTGCACTTGATAAAGCGGATCAGCTATTAGACGTTGTAAATATAGAGTGGGTTGATGGTAACACAAAGGATTGGCTATGGTGGACGAAGCCAGGGGGAAAATTGGAGTTATACGTTCCTAGTAATACAAATCATTCCCTTTTTGAATATGTAACGCCTAAGCATTTGCATTGGCACTGGCATGGTTCATTCAAGGGGAATCATAACGGGACGACATTGCTTGCAATAGAAGATACTCATCAGTCAGTTGTCGTTGATTTTAAGGATTTAGAAGGTGGGGGTAGAGTTTTTATTACAACACTAGACCCTCATAGTCATAACGGTCAACGATTTATGCCGGTAACGACTAAACTACTTCAACAATTTTATCCATGGCTTAATCACGAGCTTGGAATTGATCGAAATCAGATACAGCCCTTTAAAGTGGCTTATTTACAAACGACTTCGTTTGAATCCGAGAATATGCCTCCCTATTTAGCGCAAACCTTTGAAGGGACAGGTGGACAGATCGAATACTATGGTGTTCGTCCTATTCCAGATGAAGTATGGGACTGTGATATCATCTATTACCCTGGTCTTGGTGACAATATCTATATGCAACGATACTCGGATAGATTGATGGAATATGTTAAAAATGGTGGACAACTCGTATTAAATATAGAGGTTGCTATATGCTGGCTTCCATTTTTAAAACCATTCCAAACGGTATCACCTGTTCCCTATACGAATCTCAAGGTAAGAGTAAAGAACGATCCCTATGAGTTTTTTAAGAATATGCCAGATAACTTTGATGGTTGGGACGGTATTATAGGACAGTATGCAAGAGGATTTACGCAATTGCCTGAAAATGCTTTGGCTCTTACATCCATAGGGACAGAAAATGAAAATTACGCTGCCGATTACATATGGCAGTATCCGACTTTAAATGGAAGCGGTGGAAAGGTGTTCGTGCACAACGGTGATAATATGGTAAGGTATCCTGACCACGGTGAGCATCAAGAATGCCTTGTTCGTGATATTTGTGTCGGTCTTATGAAATACCGCAGAGCGGTTGTGCCTTTTGCAGGGGTACAAGTTTAAGAGTGAATATTCATAGAAATGGGACCTTATGTCCCAGCGGCGATCGCTTCCCTGAATTCAACAGGGGGCGATCGCGTAGCTTTTTCTGGAACCTTTCATGGTTGTAGTAAAGATTATTAATTTTCGAGGTGTGTTTTGAAATGACTTCAGAGAAATTCTTTAAGCACCCTGTAGGCATTATGTTCGCTGCAACATTAGCGTCACTGCTGTGGGGGAGTGTTTTTCCGTTTATTAAACTTAGCTATGGGGAACTGGCGATTGGCAAAGAAAATTGGTCCGAGCAGCTTTTGTTTGCAGGTTACCGTTTTGTCCTTGCTGCTTTGCTCATCCTTTTGTTCACCAAATTAATCCGCAGGAAGGCAGGGTATCAGCGAGGGACGTTACCCAAGGTCAGTAAAATCGGACTTTTTCAAACATTTCTTCAGTATGCCTTTTTTTATTATGGCTTGGGTATGATCACAGGTATTCAAGGTTCCATTATCGCGGGGACGACCTCGTTTTTTCAGATTTTGCTTGCTCATTTTATGTATAGGAACGACCGTTTTAATTTGAGGAAAATCACTGGAATAGCGCTAGGTTTCGGGGGAGTAATTGTGGCGAACATGACAAAAGGAGAGATGGCCTTTCATATGGGCGTTGGGGAAATCTGCTTACTGTTTGGCATGTTTCTCGGCGCGTTGGGTAATGTTCTTTCCAAAAATGAAGCGAAGGAGCTAGATGTACTATACATGACGGGCTGGCAGATGCTGCTTGGCGGAAGTGCTTTGTTTGTTGTAGGTGCGTCTTTTGCAGGGCCTTTTCCGTTTGTGTTCACATGGCATACGGTACTGATGATGCTGTATTTGTCATTTCTGTCTGCCACAGGCTTTGTGCTTTGGAATAATGTTATGAAATACAACAAGGTCGGAAGTGTTTCGATGTATTTGTTCTTGACGCCGGTTTTCGGTGTTGTGTTGTCAGCGTTGATGTTAGGTGAAGTGATGCATCTAATGGTGCTTGCAGCGCTAGGGTTGGTCGTATCAGGCATTGTGATAGTCAACCGACCGAATAGGAATGCGACAAGTTAAAGTAAAGGTGGAGACTGTTCATGTTAAAACCAGAGCGGAGCGATCCCGCAAGGCATACAATTGCAGCAGTCAGACGATAAGATATCTCGAAACCCAAATAATGCCCTCAATCGTTCCTACTGGAGCGACCAAGGGCTCGCCACTACTAACTACTCGATCCAATGTCCTCGGTTACTATTCTTTACATTTAACGCCTGCTCTCCTGATGCTCAATCAGATCCCGATACCAATAACCGCTGTCGCGGACGGTTCGTTGCTGTGTCTTGTGGTCGACCTTTATGATGCCCATGGGGCAGGATAAGCCGGAGCTCCACTCAAAGTTGTCTATCGTCGCCCAATGGAAATAGCCCCGAATATCGGAACCCTCGTCAATCGCTTCTTTCAGTGCTTTTAAGTAATAGGACATGTATTTGATGCGGTTTTCGTCGTCGGTTCGACTCGTTTCCTCCAAGGTATTGCCTGGTTCGGTCGTACCGTTCTCTGTGATGTAAACTACGGGATTTCCGTATTCCTCGCGGTATCGTCTTGCTAGCTCTTTAAACCCGTCAGGATACCCTTGCGTACCGAGTACGGGATGAGCATACCGCTCATCGGAATAATTTCGGTCGACCCAGGTTTTTAAGAACGGAATATACCACTTTCTTGTCGCGAACAATCGACTGTAATAATTGACGCCGAGAAAATCAATGGGCTGGCGAATGGTTTGCATATCCCCTGTTGCAATCTTCGGTACGATCGGCCACAGTCGGGAAAACAGCTTCTCAGGGTAGTTACCTTTGTACACACCATCCAGATAGAAGCGATTCACGAACATGTCCGCCATTTCGACCGAATCCAATTCTTTTTCATTTGGATGAAAGCTCGCGGGGTAGACTGGGAATTGACTTAGCGTGATGCCGATATTCAAATCGCTACGTTCGCTCCGCATCGCCTGCACCGCAAGGCCGTGACCCAGAAGCTGGTGATGCGCCACCTTGAAGTAAGTCCACGGATTTTTGATGCCTGGTGCGTGCTCGCCTAGGAAGTGCCCGAACATGGCATGCTCCCAGGGCTCATTCAACGTGATCCAGTCTTTGACGCGGTCGCCGAGCCTGTCGACGACAAGCCTCGCGTATTCTGCAAAGTACTGGGCAGTCTCTCTGCCGGCGAACCCTTTGTATTGTTGAAATAGCGCATAGGGTGTGTCCCAATGGAATAGTGTAATAAATGGCTGGATACCCTTTTCAAGTAGGGAGTCGACTAAACGATCGTAATAATCTAATCCCTTTTGGTTGACCGCACCCTTTCCTTCCGGCAGCACTCGTGACCAGCTGACGGAAAACCGGTATGCATCCATCTTCAGGCTGCTCATTAAGTCGATATCGGTCTGAAAATCGTGATACGTATCGCAGGTTACATCTCCCGTGCTGCCGTCGCGAATCTTCCCTTTGGTATGGGAGAATACATCCCATATAGACAGCCCTTTGCCATCCTCGTTCCAACCACCTTCAATCTGATAAGCAGCCGTGGATGTTCCGAATATAAAGTCCTTTTTAAATTGAGTAAACATATTCGCACCGCTTTTCTAAACAGGATTGGTAGTTTATTATAACATTTTAAAGAAAACGCTTTCAATAAATTATTGTCATATATATAATATTGTATATCAACGCTTGTGCGAGATGGAAAGCAAGTATAGGAGGCATTCTATGGGGACAATCGCAAACAATAACTCACCTGGGTTAACGGGATGGCAGAAATTTCTGATTTCCTTCCCTACGATGCCCGGTAATTTGAGCACGGTACTGATTCACAACGCGTTTTTGAAATACTATACGGACATTGTGGGTCTTGATCCGAAGTATATCGGTATCATGTATGCGATCTTCGGGATCTGGAACGCAATCAATGACCCGGCCATAGGCGTGTGGCTAGACAGATTTAAGTACACTAAAAAAAAGGGCAAATACGTCTATGTGATGCGGCTAAGTGCACCTGTTACGCTAGTTGCGTCCATTTGTATGATCTTCGCTCAGCCCTCCTGGAGCCAATGGGTTATATTCGCCTTTATGCTTATCTTGCTTTTCATTTACGATACGTCAATGACCGCCTTCAATATCGCGCACGCCAACTACAAGCTGCTTGCCGCCAAGACCAGCGAGGAGCGAGTGGATGTGTCCGTATACACCAGCTATATTGCTAACATCGGAGGCTTTTTGGGTACGCTGATACCGACATTGCTATTGGTAGGCGATAGCGATAAAACCTTAACGACCATTCTGTTCTGCGCTGTTCTGGCAGTGAATGCGATTCTATATTTTATAGCGCTCAAGCCTTTGAAAGACACGGAGCAAATGTATGTGAAGGAAAATATCCAGATTTCGGAAAGAAAAGGCATCTTCGGGGACGTTTTTGACAATGTAAGAGAGGCTGCGAAATCGAGAGCATTCGTGACCTTCGTTCTCGTACAGATCCTGGTCGGCGGTCCAAGCGCCTTCTACTTTACTCCATTTCTCTACATGTCTGATTACGTGTTAAAGCTGCAGGGGATACAAGCGACCCTTATGGATGTGCTTATGGGACTTTCCTTGTTTGCGGCGGCACCATTTTTAGGCAAGTTTATTAAAAAACGAGGTATGAAACATGCCATGCTCTTGGCGTTGGTTCCAAGCGCGTGCGGTTTTTTACTTCTGGCTTTTGTCCATAATTACTACCAGGCCATCGCGGCGTATATTATTATGTACGTGTTTACTCAAGCCGTTAGCATTGCGAATAGTCCGATGCTAGGTGCCATTATTGACGAGGATGAACAGCGCACTGGTCTGCGAAAAGCGGGCATGTACACCGGGTTGAACGCGCTTTTGACGATCCCGATGTCCGGCATTCAGGCTTCGCTCTTCATGGGCATCATTAGCTATTTCGGTTTCCAGGCAGGCTCTGATGCGCAGAGCGCAAATGCATTGCTTGGAATCAAAATCGGCGCGGGTGTATTACCGTTCGCTTTCATACTTCTGGGGATCATCCCGCTTTTGTTTTTCCCGATTAACAAGAAAAAGGAAATGGAGCTCTCGGAGTTTTCAAAGAATAGGCAAATCGAGCTATCCTAAACATGAGTGCAGCCGGACAAGTGATCGGTTGCACTTTTTTGCTATGTACAAAATGAACTTTTCCCAATATTTGTACCAGTATTTTGAAGATTTGTCGGGGAGTATCATATGTATCGACGATAATCATTATCTCAGAAAAACGGGTGATATGTTCTAATGATTGTTTCGGAACCACATACAAAGCTGATAAGCTGATGTGGCTGTTGGAAATATTTGTTCAGATTGAGGCTAGATGATGCGAAGGGGGGGCGAAGTGAATTTCTTAGGAGTTGAAAGCGGTTTCGAAGGTATTTGAAGGTATCACAACCACTTAAACACGGGAGGAATTAAATTGAAAAAAAGGATTGAAAAGGTAACGAGTTACGTTTTATTGTTTGCTATCGCGCTATCTGTCATCGCAAGCGGAATGTTCAATACGGCAGCACATGCTGCTGCACCTTCATTGTCCAACAGTGGTGGTTGGTTTGAAACTGCCTATGTAGAATGGGCACCTGTAAGTAATGCGACGGGGTATAATGTATTTGTTAAACCAGCAAGTGCAGCAGATTCTCAATATGTACAAATTGATACTCAATTAATCCGACAATACCCTTCAAAATGGAGAGCTGATGCTGTAGGGCTTGCAGCTGGAAACTATGTAATGAAAGTCGAAGCCGTACTGTCAGGTGGTTCAAAAGAAAGTACTGTTTCCAGTGCGATATCCGTAAAGGCACATGATAGATCTGGATTTGCTTTTGCCAATCAATCAACATTTGGCACAGGTTCAGGTGCTTATAATGAAGATGGTACACTTCCGAGTGGTGCTCAAGTTATTTATATAACATCTGCGACTGCACAAACAGTATCTCTTGATGTGAAAGTCGATAGCGCAGGTACTAAACAAACAGCTGTTGGTGTAGGTGCAATTCTGGCACTAAGACAAAAAGGCTATGATCAAACACCACTTGCCATCAGATTTATTGGAAAAGTGACAGATGCTAACATGGGTTCATCAATTAACAGCAGCGGATTTCTTCAAGTAAAAGGTGCTTCAGCTTATACGCGAATGAATACGACAATTGAAGGTATCGGAAATGATGCTACTGTTTATGGATGGGGATTTCTACTTAGAAATGTCGGTAATGTAGAAGTAAGAAACCTTGGTATTTTGTTATTCCAAGACGATGCCGTTTCTATGGATACGGGCAATGTTAATATTTGGGTGCATAATAATGATATTACCTATGGAAAAGCCGGCGGAGATGCTGACCAAGCAAAAGGTGATGGTTCAACTGACCTTAAAGGCGCATCAACGTATACGACAATATCTTATAATCACTACTGGGATTCCGGAAAAGCTGCTCTAATCGGTTTGAGTGAATCAACAGAATTCTTTGTAACCTTCCACCATAACTGGTTTGACCATTCAGACTCGCGTCATCCACGTATAAGAAAAGGAACTATTCATATCTATAATAATTTCTTTGATGGCGTCTCCAAATATGGTACGGGTATTACAACAGCAGGTTCGGCCTTTGTAGAATCCAATTATTACAGACATTCTAAAAATCCTATGTTGATTTCCTTACAAGGTACTGATATTGCAGGTGGGTCAGTAGGTACATTCTCCGGTGAGAATGGTGGTATGATTAAAGCATACGATAATAGTATCGTAGATCTTGTTGGAGGTCTTATTTATGCAAATTCCGATGCAGGATCAGCTCCAGCTCATGCAACATCATTTGATGCGTACTTAGCTTCGACAAGAAATGAGGCAGTTCCAAGTTCATACAAAGCATTAGTAGGTGGAACAGCTTATAATAACTTTGATACTACGATCGATACGGGAGTAAATGTAGCTGACATTGATAGCGTAAGCACTGTTGAACAAGTTGTTACGGCAGAAGCTGGACGCCTAGGTAATGGAGACTTTACATGGGCATTTAATGATTCAGTTGATGACACATCGTCTGACATTAATTCACCACTGATGACTAAAATTCTAAATTACACAACTCAACTTGTATCTGTAGGTGGTAATTCAACAGAACCAACATCACCACCACCAACATCACCACCACCAACATCACCACCGCCAACATCACCACCACCAACACAACCGCCTACATCGACAATTGTTCATAACTTTACGAGTGATGG
Organism: Paenibacillus sp. J22P143; assembly: GCF_059692035.1. NCBI lineage: Bacteria > Bacillati > Bacillota > Bacilli > Caryophanales > Paenibacillaceae > Paenibacillus > Paenibacillus sp. J22P143. Next base: position 56,383 of record NZ_JCAUAQ010000003.1, on the reverse strand, counting down.
AAAAACAAGCAGCTTCTTCACGATTGTAGGGAACCTTTCAACAAGTAAGGGGACTGTGGTATATAATGGTTTAACACTAACGCAATGTTTAAAAATGGAGAGCTCAACGAATATTGGGTTTACCACAACAACAGCCAAAACATTAACATTAGTGTTTAATCCAGCAAATGGACTGAAAATCAAGATAGATGGAACAAGTTATGCAATGACGGATGGCATTGTCAGCGTATCACTTGCGCCTGGCGCACATACCATTACGAAGGAAGATGTTACAAATCTTTATTACATGAAACTAGAATAAATAGTTTTTGTTCTTAGTAAGTCCCAGTGAGCTAGTACAGTCACCGGGACTTTTTCTGAACAAATGAATATAGACGGATATTTCCTACGCTCATTAAAATAAAGCCATAAACGTTTAACGATTGCCTAGCTACGAGAAGTCATAATGTGGATATAAGTGTTTATGTGTCAAGATCCATTCTTTCATCTCAATAATCATTTCTTCATAACTTGGCACTTCAAATGAAAAATCTTTTCGGTTATTGATCAATGTTTTATTAACATTAACTGAGTTGCACGGGGAAATACTTATTTCTCTTACTTTAAAATGTTCATTAAATAGTTTTAATAAGTCAAACTTACTTATACTCATATTATTAACAAGATTATATATCCCGGTTACTTTCTCAATTGCAGCTCTTTCCATTGCTTTAACTAAAGTTAAAGTAGTAACACCAGTCCAGATAGCTCCTGTGTATCCGTTAATAGTTCCTTTTTGTTTCATAAACCAATTGAATAAACCAATTCCATCTTTATTCATATCTGGACCAATTATTGAATTTCTAAAGGTCAAGCTGTTGGTATCATCAATTTCGCCCAAAGCTTTTGTTCTATCATAAAAAGTTTCACCATCACGATTACTATTTTCAGAATACGGTGCTGATTTTCCTGAGAAAACACAATCAGTACTCATATGAATGAGTCTAGTATTCGTGTTTTTCAATATATCAACAATAGAGTGTGGTAAGTAACTGTTTAGATAGACAGCTCTTGATCGTTCTAAATCACACTCTTGGTTTAAGATACCTATGCAATTTATGATAAAATCATAGTTTTTTTTTAGAAGGATTGAATGTAATAAAATCTTTTCCGAAATATCACCATTTATGTTCTCGCCATAAGGAAATGGTGTTCTAGAAAAGGTTGTGACTTCATGACCCTTTTCACACAAATATAAGGAGATGGTGTGACCGGCCATTCCAGTCGCTCCAAGGACTAAAAATTTCATTTTAATCCTCCATTCCATTTTTGCAACTCATCTTTAATGAAAGTAAGCTGTAACAACCTCTCTTTTATTTCTTCTACTGAGAGTATTTTTGTATTATTCGAGTTATATTCACTTGTTAAAGTAATTTTAGGAGATCCTTCTTCCAGATATTTTCCATAATTCAGATCTCGGTTATCTGCAGGAATTTTATAAAAATTGCCCATATCAATCGCTTTTGCCGCTTCTTCTCTAGTAAGAAGTACCTCGTAAATTTTTTCTCCATGCCGAGTACCAATAATTTCAATTTCATTGTCCACTTCAAATAATTCTATTAGGGCTTGTGCTAAGTCTCCTATATAAGAAGCTGGTGATTTTTGAACCATGATGTCACCGTTAGATGCATTTTCGAAGGCATATAAAACCAATTCGATTGCTTCTTCAAGGCTCATAATAAAGCGAGTCATTTTGGGATCAGTAATCGTTAATGATCTTCCAGTCTTAATTTGTTCTATTAACAAGGGTATTACCGACCCGCGGGAGGCCATAACGTTTCCGTACCTAGTTCCACAAATTAACGTTTTGTCAGGAGTGATCATTCTAGACTTGGCGATGAAGGTTTTCTCCATCATAGCTTTTGAAATCCCCATTGCATTTACAGGGTATGCTGCTTTATCGGTTGAAAGACAAATAACTTTTTTTACACCTGCGTTTATCGCTGCAGTTAACACATTGTCTGTGCCAAGTATATTCGTTTTTACGGCCTCTATCGGAAAAAATTCGCAAGAGGGAACTTGTTTAAGGGCAGCAGCATGAAAAACAAAATCAACATCATGCATAGCATTATTTAAACTACTAATATCACGGACATCCCCAATAAAAAATTTGATTTTATTATTCTGATATAAAATGCGCATATCATCTTGTTTTTTTTCGTCTCTTGAAAATATTCTGATTTCCTTGATATCTGTATTTAAAAATCGTTCTAATACTACATTTCCAAATGAACCAGTGCCACCTGTGATTAGCAATGTTTTATCTATAAACATATTAGTAGATCTCCACACCTCTCTTTGCGTGGTCCATTCCCCAATAGGCATATTTCATTTATAGTAGCCCTCTTTGACGTAAATCGGATACAGAATTCTTTCTAGGAAAGTTATACCAATAGGCAAATAGACCCGTGTATTTGCATGTAGGATTTTTATCAATTAGTGCTATATTAAAGTCATAATCACCAGCACTATCTTTTCTATTTGTGAATTTTGCATCACCTATAAAACTTCTTCTAATAATTTTAAACTGCCCAGGCCAGTCTCCATAACTATCTGTTTCTCTTTTTATAAATTGTTGCCCAATCTTTGTAAGCATATTGTAATAATAGATGTCATACTCTCCATCAATTTGTGCTAATACTTCGCTAATTGGAGGCAAATATTGATCATCGCTATCAATGATTGCTACATAATCCCCTGTTGATTCAGCAATACATCTATTATAGGATTCACTAGCACCCATATTTTTTTCATTCGATAAAATTTTTAATTGTGGGTATGTTTTTTTGTACTCTTCCAATATTTCTAATGTTTTATCAGTAGAACAATCATTACATACTATAATTTCATAAGCATATTTTTTCGGAATACTATTTAACATGTTCTCGATCCATTCTTCACTATTATAAGTTGGTGATAAAAAACTGATTTTCATAAAACACCTCATTTCTATAATCATCTGAAATCAAGACATCATTCAAAGCCAGTGAAGCATGAATAAATTTCCATTAATGTTCGCATTTTCCTCAAATACTATATGCGAATTATCGTTTAAATGTTCTGAGGGCTATTGTCACTATAGGATAGGGATGCTCATTAATCAGGGTGTCCTAAAAATTCACCGCTTGAATGTTACGGTGAACCATACCATAAGTGAAGACGAAAAATGTTCTTGGGGGATGTGACCTAACAATAAATAAACATTAAATAAAAACCGCTAAGTTTTATCCGACCAACGAGCCATCATGGTCTTCGGTTCTTAATGCAACCCGGAATATGGGGCAGACCATTCTGCTCGGTCAGATGACACCTAAGCAAGCGCTTGATAAGTTGCAGCAAATCGCTATAAATAAAAGCCGCTGAAAATGATCTGGACCCTTTGTCAAGGACACTTAAAAAGAGAGACCTTAAATTTAAGAAGCAGATAAGAGATGATTCCTGTGTACTCTACAGGAGTCATTTTTTTTAATCCCCACTGATACCTATGGTTATTGTAGTAACGGATGTAACGGTCAATTTCTCCTTGTAGTTCAGAAAGAGAAGAACATTTACGGTTATCTACATGATCTTTCATATGGCCGAAAAAGGACTCTTGCGGAGCATTGTCCCAGCAGTTGCCACGTCTAGACATGGACTGACCAAATCCCTTCTGCTTGAGTAGTTCTTGGTATTTTGGACTGGGTAATGACTTCCTTGATCCGAATGGATGAATGCATCCTTGTGGAGCTTGAGGCGCTTTTGTTTCATGAGTCCGTTAATCGTATCCGTGACGATGGGAAGTGTGAGCTCAGTGGAGACGTTATGGGAGAGGATTTCACCTGTAGATGCATCTAATATGGTGGACAAATAGGCCGTCTCTGTACGACCGTAAGGCAGGTAAGTGATGTCGGTAAGCAAGGCTAGACCAGGCGTGTTTTTTCTGAAATCCCTTTGCAGACGGTTAGGAAGTGTTCGATGCTCTTTTGTTGCTTTTGCCAAACATTTGTAGGGGTTAGGTTTTCTATGTGGACATACAAGGTTAAATTTCTTCATTAACCGCCGAATTTTCTTTAAGTTGTAACAGACATTGAACTTGTTCTCCAGGGTCGGTAGCGTGTTATACGCCCCAGACCTTGATTCGCGGTATTCTTAATTAATTCAAATAACTTATCCTTACGATGAACAACCGTTTAAATTTTCACTAAATCTCTTTTTGCTCATAAAATCCCCTCCGCTGCTTACTCTAGTATACAAAAAGGTACCCATAGCCTAAACACCTTTTTTCAAAGTGTCCAGTCTATGGGTACCAGTGTAAAAGTCAGTACTATTTTAATACATTTACAGGACGAAATTCAATGGTGAAATCTATTGCTTAACTCTATGATCAAGGTGTAGGAAGACGGCAGGCGAAATTTCCAACTACTCGAAGCATGCGTCGACAGCGGCGAAGGAAATTGCTGTCGCGACGACCGATATTTCCGATGGTGCTGCGGGTCTTGCCACTCAAGCTGAACACGGTAACGAATTAACGATACATATTGGGCACCAAATTGCGACTGTTGTACGGGCCAATGAGGAAATGGGGGCTTCCGCTGAAGAAGTACAGCATTCTAGCCGATCAGGTATTCAATATATGGAAGAGCTTATTGCTAAAACGAGTGTGACCGAAGCCATGACGCAAACGATGGTCAGTAAGGTAGATAAGTTGAATGACAGCACGCATTCTATACGCATGGTGCTTTGTATTTTGAGTAAAATGACGAAGCAATCGAATATTCTTTCACTAAATGCGAGCATTGAAGCGGCGCGGGCTGGATCAGCAGGAAAGGGCTTCATGGTCGTCGCGGATGAAATTCGCAAGCTGGCGGATCAGTCTAAGCAATCTATTGATTTTGTTGGGCAAATCACGGAAACGATTCAAAAGGAAATTGAAGATACGGTTTCTGTTATGTCCGAGGCATATCCAATTTTTCAAGAACAAATTCATTCGGTCAAAGAAGCAGATCTTCTTTTCAAACAGGTGCAGGAACGAATGGGCAGCTTCATCTCGCAATTAGGTGCCTGTTAGTCAGACTGTTTTGAGGTTGGAAGAGTCACAGATCATACTCAGTGACACGATGATGAATGTTAACGCCGTTTCTCAGCAGTCGCTGGCATCCTCGGAACAGGTAGCCGCATTAAGCTCAGAGCAATTACGGATTAGCGATGGTCTGGTAGCTGGTAGGTCTATCCTCTAAGTTAGAGGAGCTTTCCAAAGCACTTCAAACCTCCTTGTCCAATTTTAAAGTCTAAGCGGACATGGGAGATGACTTTGTGGAAGCGTTCTATTGAAGGAATGTTTCTTGGGGGAGGGAGGGGAGATTCTAAATATGTTAAGCATATTCATAACTAGGACAAGAAGTCATAGAAAGTACCTCCGGTTCAATTGTTCCGCAACAAATTGACGATATTCATCGAGTGATAGAGCTAGTGCGGAATCTTTGATTCCAAGAGTCTTAAGATTTTGAAGGGGGGTGAGCTTAGACGAGACATGGAATTTCATAGTTCTTGGACAGAGTGAATTTTAGGCCAATCCATTTCATTTGAAGCGAATGCAATCGGTGACAAGTTGGAGTTTTCCGTCGTTGCACCCATTCCTGGGAATTACAACTTGAAGGTACGGCACAAAACAGGTACTTCTCGCAGCAAGTATCAACTGTCCATAAACGGAGTAAATTTTGGTGGGGTTCAAGACATTTATACCACAAGCTTTCAATATCTAGATTTCGACCTTGGTACCGTGTCATTCAGCACGCCAGGTACGAAAAAAGTCTCATTTACGATCGTGGTGGCCAAAAGCTGCCCACAGCAGCGGACGGTGCTTCGGTCTGAATGCCGACGGCGAATGGCCGACCCAACGCCGCTGCCTAGAGAAATGGCTGGCAGAATGGAAGCCCGCATTAGCGATGGTCTGTTAGTTCTATCCTCTAAAATAGAGGAGCTTACCAAAGTACTTCAAATCTCCTTGTCCAATTTTAAAGTCTAAGCGGAAATAAAAATAAGAGAGACCTTTTTGGAAGCGCTCCATTGAAGGAACGGTTCTTGGGGGAGGGACCCCAGCGATAGCACCCGGATACAAGCCAGTGATCGTGATGCGCTCATTGCAACATCGGATGAAACGAACTTAAGGTTGTATGTTTTCTATGTTTAAATTACCTTGTATTTGACAAGGTAGATGAAAGGTGGAGTATTGTAAATGTTCAAGAAAACAATTGTTGTAATGATAGCCTTACTATTTACATTAGGCGGCTTAATTCCATATGGTAAGTTAGAGTTTGGAAGCAAGGTTTACGCTGCAAATGCTGCGCCAAATGTGATTCCAAGCCTTAGAGAGTGGACAGGCGGCACAGGTAACTTTACATTGACTACGAATTCAAGAGTAGTCGTTGACAGTGTATATGCTTCACAGCTTTCGAGTGCTGCAGCATCGTTTAAAGATGATTTGAAACAGATTACTGGCAAAGACCTGCAAATTTCCAATTCTGCAAGCGCTTCATCTGGAGATATTTTTCTGTCCATGAACAGTACAGATACGAGCTTAGGAAATGAAGGTTATCTATTTCAAGTCGGAGATGTTGTATCGATTAACGCAAATACTCTGAACGGAGTCATCTATGGCACGAAGACGGCCCTCCAGATTCTTGCACAAGACCCTCTAAAGTCAAACATACCAAAAGGGAATGCAAAGGATTATCCTCGCTATGCGGAACGGGGATTTATGGTTGATATCGGAAGGAAATTTTATCCGATACAATATCTGAAAGATTATATTAAAATCATGTCCTATTTTAAATTGAACGATTTTCATTTACATTTAAGCGACTATAACGGGTTCCGGATAGAAAGCACGACCTACCCCGGAATTGAATCCAAAGACGGTTATTATACAAAGGCTGAAATCAGAGATTTGCAGGATTTGGCTAAACAATATGCCATTACGATTACGCCTGAAATCGATTCGCCAGGGCATGCAACGCCTATTGTTAGCTACAAACCAAGTATTGGAGTAGCTGGAGATTCTACCCAAATAAATTTAAGCAATTCGGAAACCCTTCCATTTATTTATGGTTTACTTGATGAGTATGCGCAATTATTTGACGCTCCTGACTTTCATATAGGTGCGGACGAATATAGCGGGTCATCGGATCCCAATGCTCTTGTCTCTTATGTGAATAGTTTGAATGCTCACTTGAAATCCAAAGGGAAAAATACACGAGTATGGAATGGCATGAGCACAAGCAGCAGTGTAAGACCAGATAAAAGTGTGATTATGGACACATGGAGTGGCGATTCAGCCTACTATGCGAATAACGGATACAAGATCATAAATGCGGCAAGAGATTATTTATACATTACACCAACCTATACCAATGATGACCCAACGCAACCACTTACAATCTATGATAATCCTAAAAGGGTATACGAAACGTGGAATGCAGGAATGACTAGAACATACCTTACGCCAATCTCACCGGACAATCCGAACTTGCTCGGTTCCAAACTACATGTTTGGAATGACGGTAATTCGAAAGGATGGAGCTTGTTTGAAATGGATAACTCTTGGGTTGAACCCTATCTAAGAGTGACGTCAGAAAAACTTTGGGGAGGCCCCCTCTCTGCAACGTATGAAGATTTCCAAGTTCGCTCGGAACAAATAGGCGTTCCTCCTGGTCTGTCTGAAGTTGGCGGATTGAATATACCTGCCTTAGGCAACCTTGCACAAGGTAAACCAATGGTTGCTTCTTCGTCACTAAATTCATCCTCAACTCCAGAAAAGGCTGTAGATACTAGCTCTTTAACGGGATGGATCAGCGGGGCAAACAATTCAGAATGGATTTATGTTGATTTAGGCGCAAATTTCAATGTTAATCGAGTCGCATTAAATTGGGATAATACGTATTATGGAAAATCATATCAAATTCAAGTGTCCACCGATGCAACGAATTGGACCACTGTATTCACAGAAGCATCAGGGAGAGGACGCGTTAGGGACATCAAATTTACTCCTACTTCTGCAAGATATGTAAGAATGCTAGGGGTGACCCCAGGAGTTAATAATAGCTATGGACTTAAAGATTTTGCCGTCTATAAGTTTGATCTATTTGCAGGTTATACGAAAATACCACAGTCACGAATGACAGCAACGGCGACAAGCGAAGAAACCGGTAAAGATATTGCCTCCAATGCGATTGATGGAAACCCGCAGACGCTTTGGCATACAAAGTGGAATAAATCTGACGTTCTCCCCCAATCGATTACCTTAAACCTTGGAAGAACCTACAAGATCAATACAGTCGCGTATTTACCAAGGCAATCAGGAACCGGAATTATTACAGGCTATAACGTATATGTAAGTACGGATGGGGTATCCTTTACTAAGGTTACAAGTGGATATTGGGAAAGCAACAGTGCGGAAAAATTCGCGACATTTACTGCGACCAATGCATCCTATGTCAAGCTCGAAGCAACAGCAGGCGTTAGCGGATTTGCATCGGCTGCGGAGATTAATGTACTTGCGGAATTGCCACCATCGAATCTCACGAGCATCACAGCGCCGGCAGCCATTACAGGAGTGACCATCGGAACGGCCAAGACAGCAGCAGCTCTTGGATTGCCTGTAAATGCAGTGCTTGTAACCGATTCAGGAAATATGGATGCCAGTGTGAGTTGGGATTTAAGCAACATTAACTACGATCCAACGATTAAGACGGCGCAAATCTTCACGGTACCAGGAACGGTAACCCTGCCTAGTGGAGTCGCAAACCCGAACAACGTGCCATTGACAACAAGTGTTAGCGTAACTGTTAATAAGATCCCTTCATCCCAAATGACGGCAACGGCGACAAGCGAAGAAGCTGGTAAAGATATTGCCTCCAATGCGATTGACGGAAACCCGGGAACGGTTTGGCATACAAAATGGAATAAATCCGATGTTCTCCCCCAATCGATTACCCTAAACTTGGGAGGAACTTATAACATCAATTCTATTTTGTATTTGCCAAGGCCATCAGGCACCAACGGAATTATTACAAGTTACAACGTATATGCAAGTACGGACGGTGTATCCTTTACTAAGGTTGCAAATGGAAATTGGGCAAACGACAATACAAAGAAAATCGCAACGTTTGCTTCGACAAATGCATCCTATGTCAAGCTCGAAGCAACAGCGGGTGCTAACGGATTTGCATCGGCCGCGGAGATCAGTGTAACTGCGGAACCATCGGTAGTGCCGAATCTCATGAGCATCACAGCGCCTACAGCCATTACAGGAGTGGTGAGTGGTACCGCGAAGACAGCGGCGGCCCTAGGATTACCTGCAACCGCCCAAATGGTAACCGATAAAGGAAGCATGAATGCCAATGTGACATGGAATGTAGACGGTTCAAGCTATGATCCGACTGTACGTACGCAGCAGACATTCACCGTAAGTGGAACTGTAACGCTGCCTGCAGGCGTGGTAAATCCGAACAACGTAGCTTTGACAACAAGCATCAGCGTGACTGTGCTGGCGGCACCAGCAACACCAAAGGCTACATTGACAGGTGTACAGCAGGTGGAATCTGGCCAAACCTTGACTCTGAAGATGGGACTGGCCGATGTTACACAAAGCGTATATCAGCAAGTGTACGCCCAGGAATTCACACTACGGTATGACCCTGCAAGTGTGCAATTCGATTCGGTGACATCCTTGAAAGAAGGATTCCAAGTTTTCGATCCTAAAGAAACGGCTCCAGGACAACTCCGTTTTGTGGCTGCAAGCGCGGGCGTGAACGTACCTGCCCAAGGCGATTTGTTCGCAATTAAATTTACGGCCAAATCTGTAAATCAGGCAACCAATACGACAATTTCTGTTGACCAGGTTAAGATTGCCAATGCAGAGGGGAATTTACTGCAGGTTGGCGGTGCTTCACGTGAGATCCAAATCACTGTACCTGCTATACCTGTAGACAAGTCGCTCTTGAACGTGGCAATTGCAAGTGCGCAGGCGAAGTACAATGCAGCAGAGGAAGGCGGCGGAGACGGACAGTATGTAAGTGGCTCCAAAGCGCTATTGCAGTCGGCTATCGATGCAGCCAATGCGGCAGCAAACAACTCGAATGCGACTCAGCAGCAGGTGGATAGCGCGAAAACCGCATTGGAAGCGGCGATTCAAGTGTTCACAAGCAAGAAAATAACCGCGGATATCAATGGAGGCGGTGTCTCAGTTGGTGACTTGGGTGTGGTTGCAGCTGCTTTCGGCAAACAACCAGGCCAAGCGGGCTGGAATGAGAAAGCGGATGTCAACCATGACGGCCGTGTAGACATTACAGACCTTGCCATTGTAGCTAGAGCGATCTTGCAATAAACAACTTTAATTGAAGGTAAGAAGAATCTCATAGTCGCTATACAGTACCTAGACGATAAGTGCTGTATAGCGACTGTTTTTGTTTCTCATCAATTTATTTCTTTATGTAATTGTTACTGGTTCCTGTAATCTTCGCACTTTGTAGCGATTCTAATAGTATGTTACTTAAGAGATACACTTTTTTCTCGAACGCAGGAAGGTGCCGTACTGTGCGTATGTCATTGCTTCCTTTCAGAATGACATATTCATCCGATTGGCAAATTGGGCAGCATTGCTTTAGAGCTACTGGCACTGCTTCTATGTAAATCTCATCTTCACCGATCGGCATAATATGGAGAACATGTAGCTCTGGTATGTTGAGCATTTCATTGAGATACTGTAATGGCATCTGTCTATTCCTTTTTGTTGTTTGGTAGGACTTACAACAATACAGGATTGGCAGATGTTTTTCCATTTTCAACCGTAGTTTATATCGTCAAGAACTGATTTCTGTTTTGAGCCTAAATTAACTATGAACGAAAATCAGACCTACACCGTTTAAAGGTTGTAAGTCTGATTTTTCTTATATTAAAGGGTCTAATTCAGCTCTCTAAATCGCTCCGGCGTAAACCCGATTTGCTTTCGAAAGCTGGCAATAAAGTGGCTCGTGTCTCGAAAACCTACTCGCGCCGCAATCTCTTTAATGGCTTGATGTCTATTTCTCAGCAGCATCTCTTTGGATTTGCGCAAGCGCATCATGATGAGGTAAGCATAAGGTGATAGGCCAAAGGCATGCTGAAATAACGTATTGAGATGCCTTGGTGTGACTTCAAGGATTGCTGCCATTTGTTCGATCCCGGTATCCGGGTTCGGATAGTGAGCTTCTAGCCAGTCCGTAATGGGCTGTAAGTGAAGCATTTGACTCGTAATTGAGGTGCGGTTGTTAATTTGAGCGTGTTTTTTTATCTGAATCAAGAAATGATACAAGTCAGCAGATGCATCATAGCCAGAATAATCGCTTAGTGTCTCCAACCTTTTTAAAATATGTGTGAGTGCTAGGTTTAATTGCGCCTCTTCCTCCCAACGGAAAACGGCGGACTCGAAAATCTCTAATGTACTTAATATGGTGTGCACATAATTGCCCCCAAACGTGACATATTGTGTGCACCAAGTATCGGTAATCATCCTGTTCTATTTTCTTATATAGGGGTGAAAATATATTATATTTTAACATGATTATGAATCAAATATAATGTATTTATTCTTATATTAAAAAATATAGAGGTGTACATCATGATTAATACGAAGCTGCCTAAGATTTGGTACGGTGGAGATTATAACCCAGAGCAATGGGATAAAAAAGTGATGGATGAGGATTTACGGATGTTTAAGCTTGCCGGTATTGATGTGGCGACAATTAATGTATTCTCCTGGGCGCTCTCACAACCGAATGAAGATACGTACGATTTTACGTGGCTGGATGAGACCATCGACCGTCTCTGGGCTAATGGAACTTATGTGTGTTTAGCGACAAGTACGGGCGCACACCCGGCCTGGATGGCACGGAAATATCCGGATGTTCTGCGAGTGGATTTTGAAGGTCGTAAGCGTAAATTTGGCATGAGACATAATTCTTGTCCCAGCAGTCCAACATTTCGCACGTATTCGGAGCGTATGGCAGATAAATTAGCCCAGCGCTATAAAGATCATGAAGCCATTCTGATCTGGCACGTTTCCAATGAATACGGCGGGTATTGTTACTGTGATAATTGTGCGGACGGCTTCCGTACTTGGCTGCAAGAGCGATATACAACATTAGATCAGTTAAACAAAGCTTGGTATACAGGCTTCTGGGGTCATACCTTCTACGATTGGGATGACATCGTTCCGCCTAATGCACTTTCTGAGGAAACGGCCGGCGATCGTTCACGCTTTCAATCGATTTCCTTAGATTACCGCCGGTTTATGTCCGATAGTTTACTAGACTGCTACAAATTGGAGTATAACGCGATCAGACGGCATTCCCCTCAACTGCCAATTACGACGAATTTAATGGGACTGTACAAAGAATTAGATTATTTCAAATGGGCTCCCTATTTGGATGTGATCTCGTGGGATAATTATCCTTCCTTGGATACGCCAGTGAGCTTGACCTCTATGACGCATGATCTCATGCGCGGGTTGAAGGACGGTCAGCCGTTCATGTTGATGGAACAAACACCAAGTCAGCAGAACTGGCAGAAGTATAACTCGTTGAAACGTCCGGGTGTCATGAAGCTTTGGAGCTATCAAGCGGTTGCTCATGGCGCCGATACGATTCTGTTCTTCCAGCTTCGCCGATCGGCAGGCGCTTGTGAGAAATTTCATGGGGCTGTCATTGAGCATGTCGGTCATGAGCATACGCGGGTATTCCGCGAGTGCGCGGAATTAGGCCATGAGCTGGGGCGATTATCCGATAAAGTGCTCGACGCTAGAGTGAAAGCACGTGTCGGCATTGTGTTCGATTGGGAAAATCGCTGGGCGGTTGGACTCTCGAGCGGACCGACTATTGCGCTTGATTATGTAGATGAAGTTCATAAATATTATGACGCCTTATTCCAGCAAAATATCCAAGCTGATATGATCGGTACGGATACGGATCTCTCTGGCTATGATATCGTCATTGCACCGGTTCTATATATGGTGAAAGAGGGATATGCCAAACGCGTGGAAGACTTCGTTCGTGCCGGGGGAACCTTTCTTACGACTTTCTTCAGCGGCATCGTGGGCGAGGATGACCGCGTAACCCTTGGCGGTTATCCAGGTGAATTACGTAGTGTTCTCGGTATTTGGGCGGAAGAAATCGATGCGCTCTTTCCCGATCAGAGCAATGAAATTCAATTGAATGAGCAATGGGGCGGGCTTGAGGGCAACTACCAATGTGGCATTCTGTGTGATTTAATCCATGCAGAGGGCGCAGAAGTGAAAGCTGTCTATGGCAAGGATTTCTATCAAGGTATGCCTGCGCTTACGGTTAATACATACGGGGCGGGTCAAGCTTGGTATGTAGCCACAAGTCCAGAACCGTCATTTTTACAAGGATTGCTTGGTAATTTGTGCCGAGACAAAGGGATTACTGCGCCCATCCCGTATGTGCCTGGTGTTGAGGTTTCGACTAGGACCAATGAAAATAACGAGTCATTCTTCTTCTTTATTTTAAATCACAATGATCAAGCAACTTCTATTTCATTAGGGGACTTGAAGGGAACGGATTTATTATCAGGGAAAAGAGTGGAATATGAAGTTACACTTTCACCTAAAGATGTGATTATTATTGAGAAGTAACTAATATTAATATAGTTAAAATGACCCCTAGTAAAGGGGTTGTTGTGGTGTAATATGAGAAGGGGCTGTTCTACAAAGGTTTAAAGACCTTTTGTGAAACAGCCTTTTTCGTATTTAATTCCCCGGGTAATAATGAATGGTTTGAAAAGAGGAATAAATGTTGTAAACGAACATTGTCTGTCATAAGATAACATTAAAATACGTGAGGTGAATCCATAAGATGTCATTAAAACCTAGACTTAACCGGATGTTCAGCAAGCAATTGAAACGATTGTGGAGGCAGGCTTTTGGCATTCCAACGATTTGGACCCTACGAAACCGATTAATTGGAAAAGGCAAATTGCCACGAATGGCGAATATGGATGTATGGGAGATTTAGGCATGCATGTCCTGCATCTGCCAATGCGTTTTGGCTGGAAGCATTTTCGAATTCGGCTTCTCCGATTCGATTCTCCAAATGTGGGCAGCCTTCTGCGATGAACTAGTTCACAATAAGGCTGTTCAGCAGCCTTTTCACTGCGCTACCCCTGAGGAAGCAGGATATAGCCATATCATCTTTACCGCGGCATTGGCATCGCATCGAACAGGTCAAACGATACCCATTGACTGGAGGAACTAAACTTGCCCAAGCAGAGTCAAGCGGAAGTGATTGTAGCCAGACATATTTGTTTGGATTCACCGCCTCGGCAGCAAAGTTAGTCTAATGGGCAAAGTGGGTAATGATTTATTTGGCGAAGTCATATTATCTATTCTTGGCGAGCACAATCCAGCCTTAGCCAAGGGCATGATCATAGTTCCAGGTGAGCAGTATACCATTGCGCCTGGCATTAAACATTGGTTTCAAGCAGGGGATCAAGGCACGGTTGTTTCTGAATTTTCCAGCACCAGTCGCGTTGAATTTGATATATTCACCGACCCGCGTATTGAGTGGATCGGGAATGATAGTACACTGCTCGAACGGTCCGGTGTCTTTATTGAAGAGAAAATGAGGATTGGCAAACTAGCCGCGCAGACCTGATCAGGGGTTAGAGGCAGCTTTCAACGAAGAAGCTGTGAACATAATGACAAGTATCTGATGAGATAGAAAATTATTCGGATGTCAGGCGGGGTGTCATGGTCATTCAAACTAGGTTTCCTGTCAAAACAATGTTTGCCAAGTTTTTCTTCGCGTATCTTCTTTTGTTAACGCTTGCCATTGCAGGGATCTCAATTTGGTTGTTTCACATTTTTTCAAATAGTGCTATTCGCCAAATCAATGAACTCTCAGAACGGACACTGATGCAAGGCCAGAATTCTACCGAGTATCTGATGAACCAAGCGATGCAAGTATCCGCACAACTATCCTTCGATTATCCGATCATTCAACAAATGAATACGGCTGAGAGTGATCCCATTGTAGAAAATAATTCATTGAAAAAGCTGAACGACATCATCTTCATCAATGAAAGTATTTATTCGATCGGTATCTACAATGGGAATACTGCTTCATTTTTGACAAGCGACTACCCGAATATCGATAACGAAGCGATCGAGATGTTGAATCATTCTGACCCCACATCGATAATCCGCCTTATCCCGCGGAAATTAAAGCTGATTTCTAACAAGAATCATGAAGAAAATGTGTATTCCATTTTTTATTACAACAGAGACAGAACAACCCATGCCGTTCTCAATGCGCTAATTGTAAATGTGAAGGAAGAAGCTGTTCGTAAAGGCATTAACCCGGATGAAAGGCTAGATCAAGGTAACATTCTAATTGTAGATTCAGAAGGCAAGGTTATTTCGGATTCGACTGGCGACGAATTTTTGAAGGACTACGCCACAATAGGCTCAATCCGAAAGATGCTGGCCGAGTCAGCTACTAGCAGTTTCGTTGACACTAGCTTTAATGGTGAGAAAATGTTGGTAACACATAGTTTCTCTACGAAATTAGGGTGGCATTTTCTTCATGTTGTTCCGTATCAAACAGCTGTCATCAGTATCAGCAAACTTAGAAACACAGTGATCTGGATAAGTTTGATACTATTTGCTTTTAGCGGGATAGCCGCCTTGTTTGTGAGCGGAAAGCTTTCATCACCGTTACGCGGACTTGTTGAAACCTTGGAGCTAATGAAAGAGAAATCAAAGAACAATCTGAAGGTCGATTATTTAAAAGAGATCCTACACGGCGTGAAAGTGCCGCAACCTTCCAGTGAACTCGAATTTTCATTGCGTGTTGATTTATATGAGGGTACGAGCATCCTGATCCTTCGAATTGATGAGCTTTGTGATGCAATTACTTTAGAAGTAGAAGAGCATTCGGAAGATAGTCAGAAACAAATGAGGCAAAGCTTATTGAATTTGGTATACGAGCTTTTGCACCCGTACTATGCCTATGAATCCCTTGAAATCAATAAAGATGTTGTTCTGCTGATTAATAATGACAACGCTTTCAATGATAAACAGCTTCTAGCGGGTATATTGTCTAGGCTGCAAGAACAGTTCAAGCAATCTATGGACACTACCGTCACAGCAGTATGGGGGACATTCGTGAATGATGCAACGAATTATCACGCCTCCTTTCAAGAAGCGTTAGAAGTAGCTGAGTATCGCATTGTGTACGGCTTAGGCAGCATGCTAACGTATGAAACCGTCTTTGCCAATTTGAAGCATGAGTTTGATTATCCGCATCAGCATTTAAAAACGCTTTTGGAAGCAATCAAACTAGGTAAAGAGGAGCATATCTGGGGAGCACTGGATGATATTTTTAATGCTTTAAAAGAATGTCAATTCGAATTGATTAAGCTATCGGTCAATCATCTATTGCTGACGGTGTTTATAACGACGGAGCTTTCGATCCATGATGTAAAAGATGACCTGCTAACGAACTTTAACAATGCAGTTAGTAAACTGAGGAAATTAGAGACGTTAGAGCAGATGAAGCTTTGGTTTGCACCCTATATTCTTCATGAGATGCAACGAATTAAGGAAAAAAGAAAGCACCTCAATTCTGACCTCCTAGAGCGAATTCGTGGTTTTGTTGAAGGCTGCTACGCCAATACGGAGTTGTCCGTTGAGATGGTTGCGAATCATTTTGACTATAATCCGATGTATTTCGGGCGTCTCTTTAAGGAGCTATTTAACCAATCCTTCTCCGAATACATCACCGAAATGAGATTAAATAAGTCGAAGACCTATTTGGAACAAGATCAAATCGCCATCAAAGAAGTGGGCATGAAAGTTGGCTTTAATAACCCTTCCTATTTCGTCACGTTATTCAAAAAGCATACGGGAATGTCCCCGACTGAATATCGAAATAAACATAAAATCTGAAAGCTATATATGTTTTTGCAACCCTGGTATGTAATTTAGCGACGTAGAAGTATGCAAATATAAACCATGTATAGTCTTTTAACTTCAACATTTGCTCGAATGCTTATAGACTAACGGTGTAAACAGCCAAGCAACAAGAGGCCGGAGAAAGGTGGAGAGCTAAATTAGAAAAAGAAAATTCATCGCAATTGAATTTCTGATCGATATTTCTAAAAACAAAATGCTATACCTTTTTATGTTGCCTGGGTTGTTGTATTTCCTCTTGTTTGCTTATCTACCTATGGCCGGCATCATTGTAGCTTTTAAAGATTACAAAGTAAATTTGGGTATCTTGGGCAGCAAATGGGTGGGGTTTGATAATTTTAAATTCCTATTCAGCAGCGATAAAGTGCTTCGAGTTACATGGAACACGGTATTTTTGAATGCGATGTTTATCTTTTTTCAACAAGCAATCGCCATTGTCACAGCACTGTTTCTCAATGAAGTCAGTTCCAAGTTGTTTAAAAAGGTGACGCAATCCTTTATCTTTTTGCCATACTTCATCTCATGGATCGTTGTAAGTGTGTTTGCGTACAATTTGTTTGCTTCGGAAGGTGGCCTGCTCAATAGTATTCTGGCGTATCTCCATATTCCCCCAGTAGCTTGGGGTCAGCGCGCGGATTTATGGCCGGGAATTCTCGTATTATTTTCAATTTGGAAATATGCAGGTTTTCTGACTGTGATCTACATTGCCGCGATAACGGGCGTGAACACGGAGTATTTTGAATCCGCAGCATTGGATGGCGCTACGAAATTACAACAAATTCGGTATATTACGCTGCCTGTTATTTCACCGACCATAACGATTATGGTGCTTTTATCAGTCGGGAGGATCTTTTATGGCGATTTCGGCATGATCTATGCGCTCGTAGGTGATAATGCGAGTTTGTATGCCACCACAGATGTCATTGATACGTTCGTTTATCGATCGTTACGAACTATTGGAGATGCAGGCATGTCATCAGCGGCGGGGCTTTATCAGTCCATGGTAGGATTTATCCTGGTGCTAGGATTCAATGCGCTTGTCAAAAAGTACAGAAGCGAAGGCTCATTATTCTAACTACATTTAGGAGATTGTGCATGAAAAATAACTATGTGCAGGATAAAATTGTGACGTATTCCGCTTATACGTTTCTATCATTGCTTGCCTTGGTCTGCGTCATTCCTTTCTTCATCATGTTCTCAGGATCCATTACGGATGAGAAATATTTACAGCTGCATGGTTACAGCATTCTTCCTCATGTATTTTCCTTAAAGGCATACGCATACATTTTCTCGGGACATTCATCGATAGGGAAGGCGTATTGGGTGACTATTTTTGTAACCTTATTTGGTACCGCTTTCAGTATGATCATAACGGGATTACTTGCGTATTCACTGTCCAGAAAAGAATTGAAATTTCGTAACAGCTTATCATTCATAGTCTTCTTTACGATTCTTTTTAATGGGGGGCTAGTGCCATGGTATATCGTGACGACGAAATATTTACATCTTGGCGACTCGATTTGGGGACTCATTCTGCCCTACACAGTGAACGCTTGGAACATGTTTCTGCTGAGGAACTTTTTCCGGGCGATTGACGATGCGATGTTGGAATCAGCACGAATAGACGGTGCTAATGAAGTCAACATTTTGTTCAGAATCGTGTTCCCGCTAGCCCTGCCTGGCGTTATGACAGTCGGATTGTTCTATGCGCTGCAATATTGGAATGATTGGTGGCTTCCGCTCTTGTTGATCAATGATCAAAAGCTGTATCCGATGCAATATTTGCTTCGCATGGTCTTATCTAGTATGCAGTACATCTCCTCAGGCGGTGCTGGAAGTGCCTATGCAGCTTCAGCTGTACCCGCAGAATCGATCAAAATGGCCATTACGATTGTGACCATCGGGCCGATCATCTTTGTTTACCCCTTTGTGCAAAAATATTTTATTAAGGGCTTAACGGTTGGAGGCGTAAAAGGTTAGAACGTTAGAACGTTAGCTCGGAGATGCGATATATGCGGTTAATGACCGTTTATATATAAAGATTTCACCCCGATACAATAAAAAATGGGAGGTTCTAACCATGTCAGGACAAAAGATGAAAGGTTCCAAGATATTGGTATCCACGATGATGATTACAACGATGGCCACACTTGCAGCCTGTTCTTCCAATTCGACTGAATCCACTCCTGCACCAGCTACACCTGCCGCCAGCACGGTTGCAAAGGCGACAGATCAGCCTGCAGCAACAGCAAAGCCGCTTGATCAAGTTACGTTAAACATTGTATTTCCGGGAGATCCGCAGCCTGATCAAGCGACTGTCAACGCTGCGATTGAGAAAGCTGTCAAAGAGGAGCTTAATGTTAAACTCAATTATACGTACGTGCCATGGGGCGATTATGCAACGAAAGTCAAAGTGATGACTTCGACGGGTGAAAATGTAGATATTCTCTGGACGCATCCAGAGCTCCTGGCTCAACTGATCAGCTCCAATTCCGTCGCAGCCCTTGATGATGCGATCGCGAAGGTAGGTAAAGATTTAAAAGCGAATATTCCAGATTACTACTGGCCTGTCGTTCAAGTGAAGGGTAAAACCTACGGTGTGCCAGCAGCTCAGATCGGCACAGCAGCCGGCTATGCGACATTCACGGTTAGAAAAGATTTAAGAGAGAAATACGGATTGCCGGAAATCAAATCCTTGGATGATTTGTTAGCCTTCTACGCAGCAGTGAAGAAAAACAATCCTGAAATCATACCATTGAGCCAAGGCAACACTTCCTTCGACTTAAACTTCAAAGAAGAATTTGTTCGCGGATTGCCAAGCGGTGTTGGGATCGATATGAACACGATGAAGGCCGAGAATATGCTGGATACGCCTGCGTACAAAAAAGGACTGGACTTCCATAGGGAACTGTTCAACAAAGGGTATATTTCGAAGGATGTCTTATCGATCAAGGATTTCCGGGCAGCTTTTGCCGCAGGTAAAGCCGCTTCCGTAATAGGCGATCTGCCGGAGTACAATATCAATGCGAGGACGGTATCCGCTATTCCAGGTGCGCAAGTCGAATTCGTTCGAATTCAAATCACGCCTAAGGTTTTCCAAGAGGTAACCACCTGGAACTACCAAAGTATAGCGGCCGGAAGCAAGAATATTGAGAGAGCGGTTGCGTTCCTCAACTGGTTCCAAAAGAATCAGCAAAACTATGACCTCTTAACTTTAGGTGTTGAGGGCAAGCATTATGTCATCCAAAACGGTGCAGTGAACTTCCCAGCGGGCGTTGATCCTGCTAAACCTCCATACTTGCCATTTGAATGGATCTGGCAAAATCCGAAATTTATGAAGTCCAAAGGCACAGATGTGAAAGGGTTCTTCGAAGCCTATAAAGACTATGACAAGGATGTTACATTGAGATTCCCTGCGATGGGCTTCCTCTTCGATACGAGTCCGATTAAAACCGAGGTAGCTTCACTTGATAGCGTAAATGCTGAATTTGGAACGGTCTTAAAAAGCGGTACTGCCGATGTGGATAAAGTATTGCCGCAATTCAAAGAGAAAATGAAACAGGCCGGCATCGATAAAGCGATTGCTGAAGTTCAGAAACAGCTGGATGCGTTTATGGCAAGTAAAAAATAGGCATGCAACGATAAAGAATCAGGCGGGCAATCTGTAAGGGGATTGTCCGTCTGATCTTGTATAAAGGAGATCGGACAATATGCCTCAAAAAATAGAAAAGGTCTACGTGATTTCTCATACCCATTGGGATCGCGAATGGTATCAGGACTTTCAGGGCTACCGCACAAGGCTTGTTTATTTGATTGACGAGCTTATTGAGAAGCTGGAGCAAGATCCGGCATATCGCCATTTTATGATGGACGGTCAGACCATTGTCTTGGACGATTATTTAGACATAAGACCAGAGAATCGAGAGAGGCTTGTGAAGCTTATCCAAGCGGGGAGAATCAGCATCGGTCCATGGTATGTCATGCCTGATGAATTTCTAGTCAGCGGGGAGGCTTTAATACGAAATCTTCAAATCGGACACCGTCGATCGCGCTCTTTCGGTGTTGAGCCGATGAAATCCGGGTATATCACCGATCTATTTGGTCATAACAGCCAGTTTCCACAAATCTTGCAAGGCTACGGCATTGATAATGCCGTATTGTTTCGTGGATTTTACGGAGATGCAGACGCATCGGAGATTTGGTGGGAAGCTGCTGACGGCAGCCGGGTATTGGGGCTTAAACTGGATGAGGATCGCTCCTATGGTGACTTTTACTTTTTTATCCGATGGCCGTTTGCAGATCGGGAATTTCAGTATGATCGCGAGGAGTTGATCACGCGGGCAAAGGGGATGCTGGATTACAAATCCAAACGAGCTACAACCTCTATTATTGCTGGGTTTGACGGAGTTGATCATATTGAGATCGAACCTCATTTGCCATGGATACTGGAAACGTTGAATGATGCTGACATAGATGCCAAATTTACACATTGTTCTTTAGAAGATTATGTCAGAGATTTGCGTGAAAAAATAGGTGAGCTGGACACGTATAAAGGCGAGCAAAGATCACCTGGGTATAACGGCGTAAATAATTGGGTGCTCGCGAATGTGCTTTCTTCTCGGATTCATTTGAAAATGAATAATCAGGCTTGTGAAGTGCTCCTTGAGAAATGGGCCGAGCCGTGGGGCGTATTCACGTCGCTGCAAGGGCGGGTATATCCCAAGAGCTTCTTAGCGAAGTCTTGGGAGTATTTGATTCAGAATCATCCTCACGATTCCATCTGCGGCTGTTCGATCGATCAAGTCCATCGCGATATGATGTATCGCTTTGATCAGAGCAGACTCCTTGCTGAAGGCATGGTTAGAGAGCAACTCCTATTTATTTCCAATCATCACGGGTTATCCGATGTCGATGGAGATCAAGTCATCACGGTATTTAACGCTTCTCAAACCGACATAAATGGCGTTATTGAAGTTGAGTTCGCCATGCCTGCCATGTCAGACGCCGTTACGACGATGTTTCACTTAGGCGGCACTTCATTCCGTCTATATGATCATGAAGGAAAAGAGATTCCCTATCAGCTGCTGGAGCTGCGCAAAAATAGTACTCGCATGTGGAGGCCGTATCGGGATATTCCTTATTCGGAGAATGTGGATCGGTGCCGCATAGCCTTCCAGGCCCACGTTCCGTCTTATGGATATGCCGTTTACGTTACTAAAAAGAAGCCGTTAACCGCCCCTGCTCCTGGTGAATACCATGCTCCTACCTTAACGGCACCCGTACGTTTACTCGGTTCCATGGGAAGGACCGCCAATACGTGGGAAAATGGGCGATTGCGAGTGACAGTCCGTCCGAATGGCACCATTGATGTAACGGATGTACAAACGGGGCGGTGCTATACTGGCTTGCTGCTCCTTGAGGATGAAGCGGATATCGGAGAAGGATGGAATCATGTGAGCCCGGTAACGAACGAAGTCTTTACATCCTACGGTTCGAGCGCACAAATATCGGTTGTCTATGACGGACCGCTGCAGACACGTATTCGAATTCACACTTCGATGAGCATCCCATATGCCATTCATCCGCAAGAAACGAGAAGAAGTGAAGAGGTAGTCGCGATCGAAGTCACGACCTTTTTGGAATTACGGAAGAATGATCCGATCCTACGATGCCGAACTGTGGTTAACAATCGAGCACGCGATCACCGACTACGGCTTTTGTTTCCTTCGGGGCTGCAAACCGAGCATTTTCACACCAATACGCCGTTTGATTATGTGAAAAGAAACATTAAACCGCCTGACTATTCGGGCTATATGGAAAAGGCAAGAGACGTGGTCCCGCATCAAGGTATCCTTGCCATCGATGATGGCAAATGTGGTTTAGCTATCTACAGCAAAGGTTTATATGAAGCAGCAGTACGCAATGATGAACCGAAAACCGTAGCTCTGACGTTATTTCGCAGCACAGGCAAAGAGGTCCTCTCGGATGGCGGTGATGGTGGTCAGCTTCTCACAGAGCTTGAGTTTCATTACGCGATCAGCCCTTTTACGGTTAACGAGTCTCATACAAGCCGCATTTGGCATGATCATCAGCAGTATATGGCGGGAATCCGTTCAGTGGACAGACAACTAGGAAAAGTTGTTTATGAATCATTGCAGCGGCGCGAAGCTGATTTATCACTTAGCCATTCATATCTTCAAGTGCGTCCTGCTGAGCTTATCGTCAGCGCCATCAAGGCGTCCGAAGATCAGAACGATAGCTATGTGATTCGTCTCTTCAACATCTCGGACGAATATGTAGAAGGATCAGTCATGTTTGATCGAAAAGTGGTATGCGCGCATTACGTTAATTTGGATGAAAAATGGCAAAGTGAGGCGCCTTTCACAGAGGATGTCATCTCCGTTGCAGCGAAGCCGAAACAAATGATTAGCATCCAGATTTCATTCCAATAAAGACTAAATTCTACCAATATCGTATAATAGGGGGGATCTACATAAGGAGAGGATGATTTCGGTGTTTAAAAAGTTTGCTGCAGATGCCTTAGGTTTAAGCGATATCGGTAAAGTGATTAGTCCAGCTGATTTCGACAAGGTCGATTCAGATGATTATGTTATGCATGAGGATGGCGAGAAGATTTTCTTCATCATCAAGTCCAAGAAGGACGAATACTGCTTTACCAACCTTGCCCTGATCCATCTTGATGGTGATAGTGCGATTAGCAGCAAGCGTGTGCTGAAACGGTACAGCTACCATACAAATGCCATTTCTGAAGTGTATATGGAAACAGCTGGAACCATTGATCTTGACGTTGAGATCAAGTTCATTATTGGTCGCTCTAACTTCTCAATCGATGTGGATAAGAAGCAAATTGAGCAGATCAAAGACTTATACAAGGCCTTAATTAAGATATCTGAAACAGTAGCGCATAATGATGAGCTATTTGAA
Organism: Paenibacillus sp. J22P143; assembly: GCF_059692035.1. Taxonomy (NCBI): domain Bacteria; kingdom Bacillati; phylum Bacillota; class Bacilli; order Caryophanales; family Paenibacillaceae; genus Paenibacillus; species Paenibacillus sp. J22P143. The sequence continues at coordinate 32,397 of NZ_JCAUAQ010000003.1, read as the reverse complement.
TACGCCAAGCAAAGCGTAGTTATTGCGAAGGAAGCTACTGGTCGTATCTCAACCCAGACGACTTCCCCTGTAACGCAATTCGATGCCATCAACGAGTCAACTTACAATTGGTTGAAGGGTAAGCATACGGAGTTAAAGGTTAAGGATTTTGGATTTATTTTTGAGCGTTACATTAACAACTAACAATCTGGAAGTTAACAAGAGATGATTCCTGTCGTGCACATTGCACAGGGGTCATCTTTTTTTTATACCAATATATAGAAGGTTTTCTCATAATGGCCACATTCCTTGAATAGATATGTGTAAAGTGATGTGCATGTCCAACCAAGAAATATAGGAGCGAAGGGGTTGCGTAGTCGAAATGAAACAAGAAGATGAGATCATTGCAATTCTTGGAATAGGCACAGCTGTGCCTGAATTCCGTTTAGATCAAGCAGATACGTCTGGGCGATTAACGGAAGCCTTACGTGATACGCCGAACTCTGCGCGTTGGGCTAAGAAAATTTTCAAGCAATGCGGTGTAGAAACCAGATACACCTGCGAACCGAACCTGCTGGAAACAGCTGATAATTGTCGTTATTTTTCACAAACGAATCAACATGCGCCATCGACTTCCGATCGAATGGCTACGTATAAGCGCGAGTCTGTGCCATTAGCTTTGTATGCGGCCGAGAAAGCCCTGAACGATGCTAAAGTTGACGTGTCTGATATTACGCATCTGATCACCGTAAGCTGTACAGGACAGTTCCTTCCAGGACTAGATGCCGCATTGACGCATCAATTGGGACTAGCCGCCAATGTCAATCGAATCCCATTCAATTTCCTCGGCTGCGCTGCTGGATTGAAGGCGGTTTGTTTGTCCCGCCAAATCGTCTCTAGCAATAGGGCAGCCCAAATATTAGTCGTCTGTGTTGAGTTATGTACCCTTCACATTCAGCCTTCAAGTGATCGTGAGGCTTTATTTGGTGCCTCCTTTTTCGGAGATGGTGCCTCAGCCTGTGTGGTCGGTGTCGCGAATGATAACCATCATCACATTTTCCAATTAGGTAACGATCATTCGATTCTTTTACAAGATTGTGCGGATGAAATGAAATGGGATGTAGGGAATCACGGCTTTGATCTGTATCTTTCTCCGAACATTCCTAAATTGATAGGCACCTGGATTCCAGAACAAATCGAGCATTTGCTTGATGGTGGTCCTAGGCCGGAGCTATGGGCGATTCATCCTGGGGGGAAAGGGATTATCGATACGTTGGAGGAGGTTTACGGACTAACTTCTGAAGAAACCCGGCCGAGCCGCACGGTATTGCGTAATTATGGCAATATGTCCTCGGCAACGATTCTTTTCGTATTAGATGAAACCAGGCAGCAACTGGCGAATCGCGGAGCTGGACCGACAAGCGGGATCTCCCTTGCATTCGGACCAGGACTTACGTGTGAGATGATTCAAATCACCTATTTAGGTGTTGCTTCCATGCATGAAAAGAAGTTAGATGAATCCTATGTTTAAGGGGCTCAAACAACGGGCTGTGCAGCATGAACTGATGGATGATTTCTCGTCAGGAGGCCCCGAGCTTCGGCAAGCCTTGCAGCATTTGCGCTTACTTAATCGCATTTTTGGCGCTGCAGGGCCCACATTATTTGGTTTTAAGCGCTTATGGTTGCAAGCAGGCAAACCCAAGACCTTAACGATTCTGGATATTGGATCTGGTACCGGAGATATCAATCGTCAGCTTTTACGCTGGGCAGATGCGAATGGCATAGAGCTTAGCATTACGCTAGTTGATATTACCGAGGAAGCTTGTGAAGAGGCGAGAGAGTTCTTTCGTGCTGAGCCACGCGTGCGTGTGATGAGGAGCAGTTTATTTCAGCTTCCGGAAAATGGGGTCGATATCACGACTGGCACACAATTTGTGCATCATTTTACAAACACGGAACTTCCTCAGGTTGTGAGGTGCATGCTGAAGGCATCCCGATTAGGTGTCGTTATTAATGATATCCATCGGCATTGGATCGCTTGGGCTGCTGTGTGGGTAACGGCTCGAATCATCTCCAAGAACCGCTATATTTTGAATGACGGCCCCTTATCCGTAGCGAAAGGCTTTCGTGCTGGGGATTGGACTACCCTGCGATCATCATTGGGTATCTCAGATATGTTGGTTTCTTGGAGACCTCTGTTCAGGTATGCTGTCGTGATTAGGAAAGGGAGCAGACGTGATGACTCACATCTATGATGTTGCCGTTATCGGTGCAGGTATAGCGGGAAGTGTGATGGCCAAGTCCTTAGCTGATCATGGTTGGGACACGGTGTTGATCGATCGAAAAGCATTCCCAAGGCATAAGGTATGCGGGGAATTTCTGTCTCCTGAATCTCTCGCGATGTTTAGAAAGCTAGGTCTGCGCGAAGCAGTGATATCCCTTAAGCCAAGTGCCATCCATCGCACACGCTTGATCCTTTCTCGGGGAAAACCCTTGGAGATTACGCTCCCAGGAACAGCTTATGGCGTTAGCCGATACCAACTTGACTCCGCGCTGCATCATGCGGTTGTGCGTGCAGGCGTGGAGGTGGAGACAGAAACAACGGTGACTTCCGTGAAGCCCTGTGATCAAGGATATCTCATTGAAACTAAGCAGCATGGGGTTGTTCACGAATACGAAGTACGAGCAGTGATTGCTGCTTGGGGAGCAACGGGTCTCCCCGGTCTTCAAAGTCAACATCCGCGTGCTGCTAAATCCGTCAAAGGGGCGCATCTAGGTGTGAAATCCCATTATAGAGGGATAGAGATGGATGGCGTTGTCGAGCTCTATTTCTTCGAAGGCGGCTATCTAGGTTTATCACCGATTGAAGATGGGTTCGTGAATGTGGCAGCTTTGCTGGAGCGAGAAGCCTTCCAGCACACAGAGAAATCTATTCTTGGGTTGATCGAAGCGGCTAGCCATAGAAACCCGAAGCTTGCCGAGAGGCTGTCTGCTGCGCATCCCGTTATTGGCACGCAAGCGGCTGTTGCACCCGTAAAGTTAACCCGTAAGCCCCTTACGTGGGACATGTTTCCACGCCTTGGAGATGCGGCTATGATGTTACCGCCGCTCTGCGGTGACGGAATGTCGATGGCGCTGCGCTCCGCAGGGTTATGCGCGCCACTCGCATCCCGTTATCTAAAGGGTGAAATCACCCTAGCTGATTGGGAGCGGGACTATACGAAGGCCATTCACCGGGAATTCAATGGTCCCTTGAAGTGGGGACATCTGTTGCAGGGGATGTTGGCCATCCCGTATCTGCCGCATATCATGCTTGCTGCAGCTAAGTTCACGCCTGGATTAGCCGATAAATTTGTTCAAGCGACTAGGCTCAAAGAAACCGAGTTTTAAGGAGAGGGTCATGACCTTGCATAAACTTGCCATGATATCCCTTCGTTATCCCAAAACCATCCTCCTATTCTGGGTCTTGTTCTTCCTCTATTTTGGATTTTACGCCCCTAAGCTGCCTACCGTTCTGAAGGATCATGGGTTGATTTCGGACGGCGCTTTCGCCAAGGTTGAACAAACTTTAGCCTCTGATTTTCACATACCAGCGAACCCCGTCATTCTTGTATTTGAGAATAAAAAAAAGTTGGATCCCCAGCAATTTGAGCGGTACATTCAGCAAACTTTGTTAACATTGCGCGGCATGCAAGGGTTGAGTGAAATCGTATCTCCGCTCGAGAGAGAGGGGATGATGCAAGGGGATTTCGCGTATGCGCTGCTTGGATTCCAGCAAAGTCCACACGAAATGAAACCAGTCTTGAGTGAGCTTCGAACACGTTTACCCAAGCATAAAGATATGAACGTGCAATTGACAGGAAAGTCTGTTGTGCAAGAAGACGTGAATCGAGCAAGTCAGCATGATTTGAGAAATGCGGAAAGCTTAGGCCTTCCAGCGGCCTTTCTGATCCTTTGGCTGGCTTTTGGCGGCATGACCTCCGCTCTGATTCCTATTATTGTTGGTGTTATCGGTGTTACAAGCTCCATGGGCATTATCTATTGGATGGGAACTAGAATGGATTTATCTAACTTCGTATTGAATGTTATTCCGATGGTGGGACTGGCCCTCAGCATTGATTTTGCTCTGATGATGGTTAGTCGTTTTCGCGAGGAGATCCATGCGCGCCCAGCGGGACATGCCATCCTGACAACGATGACAACAGCGGGAAGAGCCGTTTTATTCTCGGCGCTTAGTGTTTTCTTAGGCCTCATGGGAATATTATTCATACCGCTTCCTATATTTTCGACCATTGCTTTAGGTGCAATGACGGTTGTATCCGTTTCCGTTTTACTTACGTTAACATTAGTGCCAGCGCTGCTGACCCTGTGGTGGCCTGTCATTCGAGCCGAAACTAAACCGCTTTATACAAACAATACAAAAAGTACAAATAATTTCTGGTTTGCCATGTCACGCTTCGTGATGCGCAGACCTGTCCAAATGAGCCTGCTCGCTGCCTGTATCCTCATCTGTTGTTTCTTGCCGCTAACGAAGATGCATGTGGCGATTCCAAACGCAACGTCATTACCGGAGGGCTATGCTTCCCGTGCAGCTTTCGAGGCTTATCAAACTCACTTCGGTACTCGAACGAGTTCGGATGTCTATCTAATTACCAGTGGGAAAACCACATCTTTTACTAAAAATGATAGGAAGAACGCCTCGTCGCTAATACAAAAATTAGAGAACGATCCGCTCGTTGAAAAGGTCGATTCGGTTTTTTCGAGCATGCATATGCTCATTCAAGTTCGATTAAAGGGTGAACCCACGTCGCATCAAGTGATGGACTGGCTGAGAAGCAAGGAACAAGAGGGGGCTTCAGGACCACTACCATTCCATCTGGGTGGCGAAGCGAAGTATCAGCAGGAGATTTTCGATGACATTTTTGACAATTTACAATATGTGCTTCTGTTTATTCTCATTTCTAATTATGTGGTCTTATTTATCGCATTCCGTTCCATTCTCATCCCATTAAAAACAATTCTTATGAACCTATTAAGCTTAGGTGCTTCTTTCGGAATTCTAGCGTGGCTATTTGAGGAGGGGCATTTCGGCTTGGAACCAAGCAGGGTCGCTATCATGATTCCCGTGTTTATCTTTGGATTGGCGTTCGGGATCTCGATGGATTATGGCGTTTTCTTAGTATCGCGTATTCATGAGGAGTACCAACGTACACAAGATAATTATCGCTCTGTGCTTGTTGGTTTGGCGTCCATAAGTAAGATTATCAATTCCGCTGCAGCTATCATGATTGCGGTTACATTGCCGTTTGCATTCGGAGACGTGGTTGGTGTAAAACAGCTAGGCATTGGGATTGCAGCTGCGATTTTTATCGATGCCACGGTGATCAGGTTGGTGCTTGTACCAGCTTTAATGGTCATCCTTGGTAAGTGGAACTGGTGGGGGCCCCGAACGAAGTAGATTCATGTAAAAAGTGTCAAAAGAAATAAACCATTAGACTGGTGAGCAGGCACTCAACTGACGGGCAGATTAGCTTGGTGATTGACATGCTAATTATGGTATAATATTCCATAAGCATTAAGTTGAGAGGGGATATGGAATGAGCACAATTAATATCCACGAGACCCAGCCTGAGAATGAAAGATTATATAACAACGATAATTTTGTTGATGAGGACCTTCGTTCTATTCAAAATATTGAGGGTGGAGGACCAATTTAAAAAATTGATTTAAATACAATGCCTCGTCCTCTAAAGGTATTGGGATACTTCTTCTTCTCTATCTTAGTGTTATTTGGTGCGACAACAGGTTTAATCAGTTTTTTACGTTAAATACGACTACCAACATTCTTTAGGGTGTGGACATCGTAGGTACAGAACATAAAGAATTTGACAGTAAGAGGAGCGCTGCTATTATGCCGATGGGGTTTGATGGACCGCCGTTTATTTTTAAAGCGATGTTTGTGTTGATTCCGTCACTGATACTTGGAATGATCGTCTTTGCCGTGATAAGCGGGATCAATACCTGGGCGCGAAATAATGCGTCTCCAGTGCTGAGAAGGGATGCGACAGTTGTCACGAAACGAACGAAAGTGTGGGGCGGATCCGAAGATTCAAGCGCGAGTACTTCTTACTTTGTGACATTCGAGTTCGACGACCGTTCGCGCCTGGAGATGCAGCTGAGCGGCTCGGAGTACGGTCTGATCGCAGAAGGAGACAGGGGAAAGCTGACGAATCAGGGGACGCGGTTTAACACTTTTCAGCGGTGAAGACCTTTTGACAATTAGATCATGTCCGAAGTAGTGATGACATAAACGAAAACGCGAAGCTGCCGGAACGGATCGGCGGCCTCGTTACGTTTTCTGGAGGATACTGCAACAAAGTTTTTTAATAGTACGTTTAAGAAAACATATTGTTTTGCTAAAGGAGAAGATGATTTTGAAAAGAAATATTGTTTCCTTAACAGCAGTCACAATATTGTTAATGAGCATGTATGCAGGAATCGCTTCCGCTGATACGCCTTACGGCACATTAGATGAAAACGGAAGTCTACATATCTTAGCTGGTGCAGTTACTCCAACTGATTTAACTGTTACTTTTACCAGCGAAGAAGAATTGTATGATTTACCATCAGAAGATGCGAAAACAGGCATTTCCCTTGCTCCTCAAACAGTTCATGCTGTTGCTGTAAATGATTCTTTCCTCAAGATTAACACCTGGCTTGGGGATAAGTGGATTTCCCCTAAAGGTATCAGAATCTACAATCTTGAACTTTCGCAAACTGAACTTACATTATCATCGATCACGCCAATATACGATTTCCCAATGGGTTACGGAAACCCTGTAGCGGAACTATCTCCACAGAAAATTAAGTCTTTTGAAAAGGCGGCTGGTGGATGGTATCACATTCAAACATGGTTAGGGAATAAATGGATAAATCCCAATATCGCTCTTCCGAATGATGTAGAAAAAGTGAACATTAGCTTTGAACTTGTAGCAGGAGCAGTTCTATTACAATATCCCAGTGCAAATTCACAAGTTTTGGGAGAAGTTCCGCAAAATCCGATACAAACAGTAACGGCATTTGAAAAGGTAAAGGGATGGTATCATATTCATTGTTCTGTTGGAGATGGATGGATTCTTGTTGATGAAACATCTAATGCACCATCAAATTATCTTGTAAGGCTTCCACAACAAGTTGATAAAGTAATCAATCTTAAAACAGAAACTATCATGTATTCAAATCCAGCTACAGCGCAATGGCTTGCAAAAATTTCACCCCAACAAGTACAGGCAATCGAAGTGTGGAACAACTACTGGTATAAAATCCACACATGGCTTGGTGATGCTTGGATTATTGTGGAGGAATAGTTATGGTTACTACGAGGTTATACTAGATAATTAATTTCCTATTTATGGTAAAATTACATTACGCTCTAACGGAAACCGATTGTTGAGGGGCTGCTTTGAGGCAGCTCTTCTTTTGTTTATTAAAATAACGGGCAGCAATGTTAAACAATTTTATTGACTCCAATCAGAGTCGGGAGTATAATTCATCCAATTTAACATTTGTGGGGGTAATGAAATGTCAGTTAATAATTATGTGTTTAACATAGAAACACCTTCGAATATAAGTGTAAATTATCAATTGTTTCTACCACATGATTATGGATCACTATCAGACAATAACTATCCGTTAATTTTGTTCCTTCATGGAATTAAAAAACGAGGAGAGGATATTAGTTTGCTAAATGATTATGGGCTTACTTGGATTGCAGAAAGTAAACAAGACTTTCCTTTTATTGTAGTTACTCCTCAATGTCCTTCCGATTCTAATTGGGTTTTGGAATATCATTCGATCATAGCATTGGTTAATGAAATAAAAACAAATTATCGAATTGCTTCTGACAGGATATATGTTACTGGGTTTAGTATGGGTGGAAACGGAACATGGGATTTCGCAACAAGATCGCCAGAGATATTCTCGGCTGTAGTTCCAATTTCAGGGTGGTTTGATTCGGAGAAGGCTCAGTTACTAAAAGATGTACCTATTTGGGCTTTTCACTGTGAAGACGACGATATTGTCCCTGTTTCAGGAACAAAGGATATGATTGAGGCGTTAATTAGTATTGGTGGCAATGTAAAATTCACTTATTATTCTGGACTAAAGCATGATCACAGAGTAATGCTCGAAACATTCAATAATGCAGAACTATATACTTGGATGTTGAATCAAAATAGGAAAATATGATCGTTTGTAAAATTTGTGCAATTAAACAACACTTTATTACATTTAAGCTAAACTTTAAGCATCTATAGTAAAGTATAATTATTTAATTAAAAACAAGGGTTTGCTCAAATATGAATTTATATTTCGATTTTATTTACAAGGAGGCCTTTCTATGCAAGCAAAAGTAAAAAGACACCTTCGTCTAATGCAACATCATTCGGCACAGCGAAGTATCAGCTTATGAGAATTTATGGATGGACGCTCACCTATTTAAATCCGTACAAATGGCAGGTTGTTCTACTTATTGTGTATGCCGTAATGATTACTATAGGAGAGATGGCATTTCCTAAATTTATTGCCTACGTCATCGACTATGCTGCTCCACAAAAAAAGGTGGATCTTTTTCGTAATGCGCTTCTCATCCTGCTCGGCGTTATGATGATCATGTTCACATCGAAAGCCCTACAGAATCAATTGATGCGCTCCGTTAGAGAGAAGGCGAGTCGAGATCTGCAGTATGACATGTTCGAGCACTTGCGTAAGTTAGGCTTCGCCTATTATGAGCAGCATCCAGTCGGTGAAACGCTCTCTTTATTGAATACAAATGTCGCTGCCGTGCAAACCATTTACACGCGATTTTTGCCCGATTTGATTAAGCTCTTTCTGACTTTGATTATTCCACTGACACTCATCATATCGATGAACTGGAAACTCACATTGTTGATTATGCCTTGCTACCTCCTGTATTATCTCGGAGGTCCATACATCGATAAGCAGTCCGCTTTATTTCTCGAGCTTCAAACGACAACGAGAGAAGTATTGAACAAAAAAACGTATGACACGATCTCAGCGATCTCCGAGGTTCGAGCATATGGTGCGGAAGCGTGGGAAATGGAACGGTTTCTAGAGAAGTTCCAAATTTGGAAAAAGGCGCGTGTTACCTCGTTGCTTTACCGCCATCTGCGATTTTCCCTGCGTTGGGTTTCGATAAGTGTCGGTATTCTGGTGTTGTATATATACGGCGCAAAGTTAGTTCGCAGCGGTACACTCCAAGTTGGTGAGTTTACTGCATTCTCGGTCTATTGCACGATTGTCATGAACAGTATCGGTCGCATTTCTTTCACGATGATGGAGCAATCCTATGTGCTTCGGCAGGCGAGATTACTTTATGATTTTATTAAAACAGAGCCTGCAATTCGGCAAGTGAATAATCCGGTCTACCTTGATAAACTGCTCGGTGAGCTCCAATTTCACAATGTTCATTTCAACTATACATCCCGTTCGAATGTGTTGAATGGATTTACCGCTCAGGTGAAGCCTGGCCAAAAAGTGGCACTTGTGGGCACCAGTGGCGGTGGAAAGTCGACACTAATCAAACTGATTGGTCGTTTCTATGACCCTACAGAGGGCGAAATCAGCTTGGATGGCGTCTCGCTGAAGGAACTATCTTTGCAACAACTTCGTGAGTCTGTAGGCTATGTCTTTCAAGAACCATATTTATTTGGTACGACAATTCGTGAGAATATTCGTTTCGGGAGACCAGAGGCCTCCGATGAGGAAATTGAAATGGCAGCGAAGGCAGCGTTTGCACATGAATTCATAGTACAAATGAAGGATGGGTACGAGACGCAGGTCGGAGAACGCGGCATCAAGCTATCTGGAGGGCAGAAACAGCGGATTGCCATTGCTCGGCTTTTTATAAAGAACCCCGCGATAATTGTACTCGATGAAGCAACTGCTTCCTTGGATAATTCCAGTGAACAAGCCGTTCAAGATGCACTGGATGCGTTGCTCGCAGGGAGAACTACAATAACAGTTGCCCATCGACTAACTACCATTCAGCACTATGACGTTATCATTGTCCTTGACGAAGGTCGAGTGGCTGAAATCGGCACCTATGAGGAACTCATCTCTCAAAAGGGGCTGCTATATCAATTGGCGGAAGGAGAATATAGCCGTGCATAGCATAAGGTGGATGGGGACTTTCTTACGCAATTACAAATGGTCCTTTGTATTAGGGGCATTTTGCTTGATGCTGGAGACGATAACTGGCTTAACAAGGACTGCTTTGCAAAAATGGATTGTGGATGATGTTTTGCTTGATGGCATGTATGAGAAGCTGCCCTTTTATTTAACCTTGTTCGGAGCTGCTCTCGTATTGCCGCCCCTACTCTTCACGTTAAACGCGATGATTCATCATGTAATTGGTCACAACTTGAGAGTCGAATTAGGACGTTTCGTCTTAAGCCGTGTACAGCACCTTCCGATTAAAGTTTTTCAAAATGAACGCATCACTCGGTTTGTGGATTACATTAATAAAGATGTCCATGCTGTTGGAGAAAGTGTTTCCTACCAAATCCCAAAGGGTTTTCAACAAATATTCACAGCGCTGCTGCTGATTGCAGCCATTGGCTATATCAGTCCAATCATCCTACTTGCAGTTACAGTAGTAAGTGTTACTTATATTATGATGGGACGATATTTCGCAGTGCGGGCTCGAGCTACCGCCAGAGAAGTTCAAGACAGCAAGACGGAATTGCTTGTCCATATTGAAGAAGGAATTTCTTCTACCCGTGAAGTTATTTCATTCCAGCGTCAAGCTTGGGAAATGCGGATTTACGATACATTGTTTAAGCGATACTTTGAAAAGGTGATGAAGGAAGGGAGACTGGTAAACCGTCAGTTGCTAGTAAGTGATCCATTACGTTGGAGTGCAGATCTAATCGTCCTCATCTATGGCGGATATAAAGTGGTACAAGGCACAATGACGCCAGGTGAGTTGCTGATTATATTCCAGTTCAGTCATGATCTGTTGGGGACGTATGAACAAATCTTTCAGTATTACATGGAAGGCGCTCGAACGCTAGCTAATATTGATCGACTGAGAACAGTGACAGATAACGAGCAGATACAAGATGGAACTATCAAGATGAAGGATAAGTTACAAAGCCTACAGCTACAGGATGTCCTATTTCAATATCAAGAAGACAGCAGACCTATTCTGAAGGGGCTAAATCTTGATATTCCAATTGGGGGCAAACTTGCTATTGTGGGAACGAGCGGAGGGGGGAAGTCAACGATTTCGAAACTGCTCATTCGTTATTATGAACCCACTTCAGGAGGTATTCTAGTCAACGGATCATTACTGAGTAAGTTCACAAGGCAAAGCTGGGCTTCAAAGGTTGCTATTACTTCACAGGAGCCCCACATGTTCCCAGATACAATCCGCAATAATATAACATTCGGTCGAAGTGGCGTTTCGGAAGAGCAATTGATTAACATTTGCAAGCTCATGTGCATACATGACGACATTTGTAGACTGCCCAATGGCTATGAAGAAGAGATTGGTGAACGTGGGGTAACGCTATCTGGGGGCCAGAAGCAACGAATTGCTTTAGCAAGAGCTCTATTAAGCGAGCCTGAGATACTGATCCTCGATGAGGCTACCTCGTCACTTGATCTAGAGACAGAGCGACAGATTCAATGGAATCTCGATCAGATGAGGCAAGGACTCACAACAATCATCATTGCTCATAGGCTTTCGACAGTCCAGAATTCGGACCTCATATGTGTTATGGACCAAGGCGAGATTGCGGAAAAAGGAACACATAAGCAGCTTATGTCCAAGGTAGATTCCTTGTATAAACGGCTAGTTCTTGCACAGGAGCAGAGTACCGAGTATTCATCATGGGTTTATAAATATGAGGTTACAGAAATCCAAAGATGAACCAACTTAAAAAACATCAGGAGAAGGCTGCCGACAGCATAGAACGGCAGCCTTCTCAACGGGCAGCATTCCTATATGTGTTAATATAGTTTATGTAAGACCAATAAATTAACACTGGCTAACCCAGGTGATTTGTATTAGTTTAACCCACGAATTTTTCCATCTAAGCAACGATTTTGATTTGAATGACAGATATGTGATTATACGGGGTGTAAAAAAACGCCGGTGACCTTAAGCAGGTGACCGGCGTTTCCATATTAGCGTTTCGGCATTTTGCTCTCATCCATGTACAGCAGGTTCCATCGGTGACCATCCAGGTCGGCAAATCCTGCGCCGTACATCCAGCCTTCAATTTCACTCGGCTTGCCAAAGATGCTTCCTCCGGCAAACTCTACTTTTTGAATAAAGGCATCTACTTCTTCTCTGCTTTCAGCGCCTATGGAAAATATTACCTCAGCGCTATGGGAAGTATCTGCGATTTTTGAACCTGTAAATTTCTCAAACGCCGCAATCGGGAACAGCAGAATCGTTGTGTGGCCAATGGCAAGCTTGGCTCTCTCGTTACCAACGCTCACCGCATGGAATCCAATCTCATTGAAAAAGGCAGTTGACCTCTCAACATCTTTGACCGGCAGGTTAATCCAAATCTGCTGTGACATGGCTGTAGCCTCCTGGAATATATTTTCAACAACAACTACTACATATACTCTACTTCTGGCAGCAGAAGCGAATCTTTTCCTATGAAATACGCTATGCTGAACTATGGTGGTATCAATCTCACAGGCTTAGAGGAAGCACCTAAGTTTAGAAAAGATAGCTAGGTTGTAAGGGACTTGGAAAGCAAGGGACATTGTAACAAGGGCTGTTACCCGAAATGGTTGTTATAAGGCGCATGCCGAAATACATAAATCCTTGTGAGGGTAGGGGCATGACTGGTGAAACTCCTGTAATGAGAGTGGAGGAACAGCCCCAAGTCTAACTGAAAGAAAGATTGTTTTCCAAGCGTGAATTGCACCGATCAGGTAAGAACGTGGGGACATCAATGGATGCCACAGTGCAAGCTACTGGGATGACTTAACAGTCCATATCCTAGAGTAACGAGGAACTTATGATCTAGTAAAGTCAGTTAGAGGGAACGCGGAGTGCGGTGAAAGTCGCACGCTCCGTGTGGCGCAGGGGAAAAGCTGGAGATGACATCAAATGCTTACCTATTGCAACCGATAGCTTAAGAAAATCGAATTAAATTTATATGGGGGAGTGGTTGAAGACGGAGATTTTAAAGGACAGAGCCTATGTATATTTATTTTATTGTGTTCTTTTAGATATTCGGAGCGCTTCTTATACTCATCGTATTAAATGGTGGAATCCTGCATCTTGGGTCCAGGCTAAAATTAATATGATTGAAATAAACAATATTGCGGATGTGTTCCATAACTTACCTGATTTTCTTGCTAACCGACCAGATGAATTTGATGCAAAATGGTTTTGGAATTACTTAAAAGAGCGACTTTCAGAGAAATATGAGCTTTATTACCAAGTATTCAATGAAAAGATAAACGAAAAGATCTGATTGCTTAGAGCTGACGATCAAGTTTCCATATGCTTTTCCAATCGACGGAGAACAGTCGTACATTTCTGAACAAACCCCATGCCCGTTTAAAGAAAGTGAACTGGAATTTATTCGTCAGAACCTTTACGGACGACTGTAATGAGTACTGAGGTTCGGTTTTCCTCCTCCATCTGCTGAATAATCTCGAGCAAATAAATGGCAGCACTATAGTTTGCCCGATCAATGCATTCGCGGATGAGTTCAATAACGTCTTGCTTGGATGCTAAATAGTATAGCTGCAAATGACCACTTCCCTTAACGAGTACTTGCAAAATAATTTATGCAAAGCATTCATTCCGGGTATGGGCGTCGGTTGACTAAATTTTTTATGAGCTGAATAATTAGTTACTCAAGTGGTGCAGGGAGTATGAATTCCCCAAGAATCCAAAGCCCAAAGAACAACATAGATATTGTTACAAGCAATGCACCTAAGATTATTCGTTTTATCTTATACTTTACAAATCACCACCACTTATGAATTTTGAAACAGCTATAGACATGATTAAGAAAATAGAAAACAGAAAACAGAAAACAGAGAAGAACGAATTAACATTATTAGAAGAGCAGGGATTTTATCGGGGCATCTCAAAGAAGAGGGCAACAGCAGATAACATCCTGTTCCCACTGCTGTCCAGCTCTAAACGGATAACTATAGTTCAATCACCAACACAACGGCAGCCGGCACATGATCGGCTGTCGTTGTTCGTTAAAGTAAAGGGCAGTAGTGTTTGATTTGTAAAATCATGGAACTTTTGTGAACGTTGAACGTCTAATTGAATAGTTAAACCTTGCTGGAAGGAGACAAACCAAAGAGGTATTGGGAAAAAATAAATACAAAGGATACAAGGGATATGGTGTTTGTGAAAAATTAAAATAACAAATAGCGGAAAGCCGATTGCATTTTGCTCCTTTAATGTTGCTTGATAAAGACATATATCTGGAAGGTGAATAAAAAATGAGATGGAAGAAAATTGCGGTTATAAGTGCTTGCAGTATGGCATTTGGGTTTACCAGCTATGCATCGGGAGGTGTGGAAAGCATCCAGTCCTACTTAAACCATGATTTCAAATTTACGCTCAACAATAAAGCTTGGACACCCAAAGACAGTGATGGCTCCGTACTAACTCCTGTTATTATTAATGGCACATCGTATCTGCCAGTTAAAGCAGTCGTTGAGGCAACTTTATGCTAAGGTTTGTGTCCCCACACAAAAACTAGCAGAAAGTAGGAAGGAGAAAGGATGATCGAAGTGGCTCAGTTTTATCTTATCAAACAGCCTTACGAGCGGGAAGGATTGTCGCAAAGAGAAATCGCGAAACGACTAAAGATCTCGCGTAATACCGTCAGCGTCTTATCTTCAGAGTGGTCAAGTACCAACAACTGCTACAAGATAGGAATCCTACGGTAAGCGCGTCCTATCGCCCGAAACAGAACGAGTGCTCATAACCGGCTACAGCAAGAAGGGACATTCATGGTTGATTGGTTATCACGACGATGGCCGCATACCGTTGATGGATCCATAACCTCTCCATTACGGAAGATATCCACCTCACTAGATTGTTCTTTCAATTGGTTTGTAAAGTATGGTGCCCAGGCTATTACTGTTAAAGTTATTGACTGTTCTTAAAACTTAAATTCAAATATTTCCTCAAAATTCTTCATTTTATTACTCCTCTCTTCATTCTTTGAAATAAAAAAACACCGTGTTGAAACCTCTAGGAGGTATTCAACCGTCTATACAACGCTAAATAAATGGATAAACACATTAGAAAATATGGTTTATTTTTCACGCAGGATTTACAAAAATTAACACAGAATTTACAAAAATTAACACATAATTTACAACTATAAGTTATTATGGAATGAATCCCCCTTCCGGTCGCCGTTCTTAAATGTAAAAGGAGATGATTGAAATGCTTTCCCCTCGCGATGCGCTGCCTGTAAGAACATCGACATCGATCTCTGAAACCATGAAACTGTTGTTTTTGCAGTTACGCCCCAAGCAATGGAGCAAAAACCTGCTCGTATTCGCCGCACTCATCTTTTCCATTGACAAAGTACAAGTCACAAACTGGCAGCTGGCCTTTGGCGCTTTTCTCCTCTTTTGCTTCGTCTCGGGATGCGTGTATATTTTGAATGACTTTATGGATCGTGAGGCCGACAGGCAGCATCCTGAGAAACAAAAGCGCCCCATGGCTTCGGGTCTGCTTCATCCCGGTTTGGCACTCACTTTTGGAGCCATCCTGCTGATAAGCTCCATGATTGCCGCTTTTGCTATGCATCCCTTATTTATGCTGCTGCTCGCCCTTTATTTTGTTGTAAACATCGCCTATTCCATGAAACTCAAGCATGTCGTGATCCTTGATCTGATGGTATTGGCTTCGGGCTTTGTGATTCGAGCGCTCGGCGGGGGGATTGTTGTCGGCTCGACATTCACGCCGTGGTTCCTGCTATGTATTTTTGTGCTTTCTTTATTTTTGGCGATCGGCAAGCGCCTGCATGAATTACTGCTGCTTCAGAGTAACAAAGGTTCACACCGCAAAGTACTCGAATTTTATTCTGAGCCACTCCTCAATCAGATGTCGATGATCGTAACAACAATGGCGATAATGTGTTATTCGATGTTTACATTTCTATCCGGGCATTCCATCTATTTGATGTGGACGATACCTCTGGTTATTTATGGTATTTTCCGCTATTTGTATTTGATACATATTCTTGGAAAGGGCGGCAAGCCCGATGCGCTTCTTTTCGAAGATAAAGGCATTTTATACTGTGTCCTGCTGTTCGGTGTTTCTGTCATAGTAATTTTAAAGTTGTTTGGTTGAACCTAGAAGAGGGGCTGTGCCGATGCAGGCTTATTTATTCGTCTTAATTTCGATTGTTCTTGGTGCGGTCGGGCAGGTGCTAATGAAGCTAGGAGCTACAAAACTGAATACAGCCGAATCAAAGACGCTGGCATCAACGCTATTAAACATGTTTATGCAGCCTTTCATCATCGAAGGCCTGATTTGTTATGCTTTGTCTGCTGTGTTTTGGATCTTCGGCTTGCAACGCCTCCCGCTATCTCAAGCTTATCCGATGGTCGCTGCTGGATATGTCATTGTGTTTATTTTAGCTGTACTACTATTTAAAGAAACCGTCTCACCCGCGAAAATAGGCGGTTTACTAATGATTGTTCTAGGAGTGATTGTACTTGCAAAATCCTAACGCTTTACTAGCCGCCGAACCTGCCCAAAGCTTACGTATTAGGACCAGCTTCGCTGATTGGGTGCTTGGCGTCTCGTTAGGTTTGATAGGATGTCTTGGAATCTTATATCTCGCCGCTCAGTTGATTCTTCTTATGCGAATTCCTTTTAAGCAATTACCGATAATAGCCTTATGCGTAATCATAACAGGCGTGCTGATTCTGTGGAGAAGACACACGAAACGTATTCATTGGCGATCACTGTGGTCAAGCTTTCTGCTTGCCGGGGTTATCATTGCCTTTTCCGTTTGGGGTGCTGGAGTTATTTATGATACGTCATTCGATGGACAAGGATATCACGAATTGGCAGCATCCAGCCTCCATGACGGCTGGAATCCGCTTTATAACTCGGAGTTTCCAAATTCACTTTGGGTTGAAAATTATCCCAAAGGAGCTTGGCTGCTCTCAGCGTCCATCTATACATTGACCGGACATTTGGAATCGGGTAAAGCCATCAATCTTATTGCCATGATCGCTGCGTTTTTTTCAACTATAGGGGTACTGTTGAAAATAGAGTCCCTGTATCAGATGAAAATGACGGGGTGGTCGAGAATATGGATGAGCATCCTTAGCCATACCCTAATGATCCTCATAGCGGCTTGCGCAGCTTGCAACCCGATTGCCATTGTACAGTTATTTACGAATTACAACGATGGACTTATTGGCAGTCTTTTGCTGACGTTGCTGTGCGTATGCACTTATTATGCTTTGACCCATCAGCTTAGAGCTCTTAGTATAGCGGCAGTTTGTGTCGTATTGCTTGTTAATATTAAATTTACGGCAATTGCATACGCCGGATTAATATGCGGCGGGCTGATTGTCGCACTGATGATCATTCACTGGAGAAAGCATGGCAGGCGCAATTGGAAATCAATCCCTGCTTATCGCGCAATAAGCGTATTGCTGTGCAGCGCAGTGATCGGTATTTTATTCTTCGGTTGGAACCCTTATGTGTTTAACACCGTTAAGCATGAGCATCCTTTTTACCCGCTTGCTGGCAAAGACGCTATTGATATTATGACCCTTAACTCTCCTGACAACTTTATTGGTCATAACCGATTCCAGAAATTCTGGCTATCCTATTCATCGAAAACGGAAGATGCCGTGACGCCGATGCGTTCTACCCGCACCGAATTATGGCCGATCTCATGGGATGATTTTCGCAAAGTAAATGTCGATACCCGGGTGGCAGGTTTCGGCCCGCTTTCTCTTTGGATTATGGTCGTATCCGCTTTGCTTTGGATGCTTACCTTGGTTCTACGTTGGAAAACGGGTGTCATTTCCACGTTACTCGTTGTAGCGCTGTTAACGACTGTATTCATCAATCCTGAGCCTTGGTGGGCCAGATATGTACCTCAGCTTTGGTTGGCGCCTATGATCCTCATAGCTGCGGGATGGATGTCCAACCGACGCATCGTTCAGACGCTGGCCTGTTTCCTATTGATTATTTGCGGCACGGATGCCCTAAAATCCGCTAATTCTATCTTTGATAGACATGTTGAACAAAGCGCGCTGGCCCAAAAGCAGCTGACAGAGCTTGACGGCAAGAAGTTGACTGTCTATCCGAAGGGCTTCATTTCCCCAATAGTCCACTTGGAGGAACGTGGAATCGCATATACAGTAGACAACAATGAACCGGCTTGCAAGAATCCTACTGCCTTTGTTTTTACCATGTCTCTTTATTGCGAACAAACAGGAGAGTGAACTCAATGTATGCGATAGCTCCATTTGTTGCCTGGTTGTGTGCGGGCATTCTCAAATTCATTATCAATCACATTCGTTACGGGAACGCCAAGGCTCGTATCGGCAATGGCGGATTTCCCAGCAACCATACAACGATCATGACAACCATCGTCATGCTGATCGGGTTTCGCGAAGGATTCAGCAGCGCATTATTCGGTCTTGGAGCTGCTATAACATTCATCGTTATCATTGATGCGATGGGACTCCGTCGTCATGTCGGCCGACACGCCGAACGTATTAATACACTGCATCAAGAGGGGCCATTGCTTCGGGAAAGCATGGGCCATACAAGGATAGAAGTTTTAGGGGGATTGGCGCTTGGAAGTATACTTGGATATATATTGAGTCTAATCCATGTGTAAGCTCAACCAATTGAGATGCCTAAATTTCACGTTTCACTTGGAAACATCTAATAGAGGTGGTCACGATGGATAAGGCTGTTGTCGTTCGTCAATGCGCCTATTCAAGCTTGGAGAAGGAGCCAAAGTAATGAATCTATTAAAGAAAGAAATGACTGCTTTACTAGCCCTGCTCGTATTTCTTGTCAGCACGATCTCAGCACCAGCCGCGCATGCGGTATCAACAAGCGCGTCCTATATTTTACTTTATATCGATAAGTCAGAAGCTTTCGTGAATGAGGCGCAAGTGCACCTCGAATCCCCATCTACCATTATTGATGGCAGCACGTTCGTTCCAGCCAAGTTTCTAGGCGATAGCATGGGTTTTCAAGTGGAGTGGAACAATTTATCTCGTACCATTCAGATGGCGCCTCCAGGCTATGACATCGTACTGGATTCCGATCATAAGACGGTAACAACGAACGGGGTCGACATTCCGTTTAACTCCGTAGCGGCGATCGTGAACGGTAAGCTTCTGGTGAAGCTAACGTGGCTTGCTGATTACATGGGGGCCAAGTACACGTACAATAGCGAACTAAGACGCGTGGAAATTGTTCATATTAAAGCGCCAGAGGGGATCAAAATGGATCAGGATAGTAATTCTCGTCCTGTTGCAAAGTTTTCCACGGCGAAGCCTTCCTACAGATTAGGGGAACCAGTTAAATATGTGGATTTGAGCTATGATCCGGATGCTGATGGGATTGACTCCTACGATTGGACAGGTAACCAAGAAGCGTTCTTCAAACCTGGTAGCTATCCTGTGAAACTTACTGTTACGGATCGCCAAGGGAATGTGAGTAAATTGTTCAAAGGCTTAGTCAATGTTGTGAATGAGCCCTATTTAAGCGAAGTGGAATATCCGATTTATATGAAACCGGTTGGCGGGCTTATCAAATCGAATTGGACGACGATTATCTCGAAGTTTGGGGAATTGCCGCTGCTTCCGAAGGAAGTCAAAGAAGTGCAAGGACGCACACTGCTTGTGAGCGACAGCCCGGAAGAATTTACTTCTAGCGGGATTCTATATCAGGACAACATCAATGGCAAAGCGCGATTATACGCAGACCATATCAACGGTACCAAAAAGAATATGACATTTGCGATCTTTGCAACGAACAATACGGATAAGCCGATTACGATAAAAACGACCAACAAAGGCGAGGTATATCCTTCAGTTTACGCGACTTTGATCGGTGATAAAGCGTCTGTGGATTTCCTTCTAAACAATGTCTACTCTGAAGAAATGACGGTACCGCCGCATGCTAGCTATGTCTATGCGAAGCTGCCGGAATTCTACCCAGGTCAGGGTGTAAATTGTTTCTATGATGTCGAAACGAACGGGGAGCTGCAGATGTCATTTATCACAACGGATCAAATGCTGACTACCACCACGGTGAAGGAACTGCCGCTGCTCTCCTTTAATGGGAATGTCCGTGGGACATTTCCTGTGTCAGAGATTCAATGGCAAGTGGATGCCTCTAGCTTTACGAAAAAATCCGTACTCACGATCGGGGATAATATAACGGATCCGTTCGTAAAGGGTTATGATGTCATGCGGAAGCATGATGTGATCAATGGCGGGAATTATGGCGTCGTCTACAAGATCCATGCAGATAAACCGCGCAAGATGGCAGTAATGGTCATTGCCAGAGGTGGTGTATTCAATGGGCCATTTAAGATCAACGGTGAAATGATCCCTGTATTGTATTCCGGTGTCCTCTTAGCTTTTGATGGCATGGTAGTATTAGCGCGTACGACGGGCACAGAAGATGCCCTAGATATTGAGTTTACGCCTCCAGCGGGCTCAGCATTCCCTATTGATTTGATCTTCTATCCGTTAGAAGAGAAGAAATAAAAAAAAAGCTGGTCTTCTGGCGCTCACAGGAGTAAGGAGGATCGGCTGGTGCGCTCGAAAAGTAGAAGTCCTCTAAATCGGTGGACTTCTTTTCAGTTACATCTAATAACTGAAGTGACCATGAGCGGGCACGCCACTATTAGAGAATGATGAGGGTATAAAATAATAAACGGGCCCCATGGAGACAGGGATATTTATCATTTGGCGCGGAGTTGCTGTTTCAATTCCTATCTGGAAGATATGAACGAGCTAGTACGATTCTGACGAGCAATCTGGAGTTCCAAGATTGGATTCAAGTATTCGGTGATGAGAAGCTTAGCACAAGGTGGGAATTCGATGTTACTCAATCCATCATTAACGATTTTTTTTCAGGCTACCCTCTCTGAGACAGCATTGAAAGAGTTTCAAAAATAGAATCAGAAGGGCTGCCGAAAGGATTAATGACGATGTTCAAATACTGGTGCTCATCCAGAAACTGAACAATGGGGCTATGATAATGGCCTGTTGCTTCCATAACAATGGAGGGACGAATCCCTGCAGCTGATTCCACACCTTTAATATAATTTAGAAAAGACGCTAACCCTTCAAGATCATGATTAAACCTAAAGATATTCCTAAGAGGTACTCCACGGTCTAAAAAAGCTTGTGCATGGCTCTCGCCCTTTGATACATCCAAACCAATGACTGGATTCATGACATCACTCTGTAGTATTTTCACCGGCAACCCCTAACCTTCTTGTCTTCCGCACTATCGCATGTGATACGGGATTCATGTCCCAACCAGCCTAACCATGGTTGAACAAGTAGGGGGATGAACTGAATAGCTCTCGGGATCCAAGTCCCACGGGCAGAAATGTTCGATGCAGTCTGGTTCTCAAATGTTTCGGATACATTCGTCATTGGCGATAAAGTTAAAGTGTGGTCAAAGCATGGAAATTATATATTACCTTACCCAGGCCAGCGAATAGCCCACAAAGTGATAGAAGAATACTCGGCTCTTCCTGAAGGAGCCGATCGTACAGAGGAATATATGCTGCAAATAGCACTTCAAGATGATAAATTAAAGCATATGCACAAGATAATTGCAGTGAAATCTATTGAATATAATGCGTAGGAAGACACGTGGTATTTACATCTTAAAGATGCTGGATTGCAAGAAGATAAAGAAGATTTTTACTTTCATTTGGATGATAAATAAGAATTATAAACTCTCATGAATTTCTCACAGAAAGATAATAGAGAAGCTTGCTTCGCGTCATTTCCTCTATTGGTTTATTGAAGTACGGATAAAGATAGTTCAATCGCAACATGACGGCAGTTAGTATATAATCGGCTGTCGTTTTCAATTAAAGTAACGGGCAGGTTAGTGTATTCTTTTTTATATAACTTGACTAAATACATTCTGATAATTACGGAAGTTCAGTAAAATGTTGGAATTTACTGGAGAATTCTCCGTTTTAATACGTATAATTAAAATGGGGGGATTCCAATGAAAAAGTCATTAGCGATTGTATTCTTTTTCCTGTTCGTTCTTGGCTGCGAAGAGCAAAGCATTACTGACTTAATCACGCCAGACTCGCCAAAGGTAGTTGAAATGAAACAGGACCTAATCGCTGTTGATAATCATAACGATGGAATGGCGCGTAGGAACCTAGAATACATCTCCGAAGACAAAGGGAAGATAGCTGTCGACCCGAATTATTTCAATCAGCATGAGATCAAGCGCGGCAATGTAATTTACTATAAAACTCCTGAAATTGATAAGAACAAATATCCACAGTTAAGTCCGCCCGAGTATAATATTGCCAGGGTTATAGCTCTTCCAGGCGAAGAAATTGAGATAAAAAAAGGTCAAGTCTATGTTAACGATAAAAGGTTAGATACCTTCTATGGCAAGGCTCTCAGTTGGGGACTCGAAGAAGAAGAGTATTTTAAGACAGTCAATAATCCAGGTTCAGCTCATTGTGATGTATCATGCCAGAAAACTATGAAAGAGTACTTTAACATGGCAATGGATAAGGTTAAAATACCTGAAGAACATCTCTTTGTTATGGGCGATACTTGGTGGAGAAGTATTGACAGCCAAATCTTTGGTTCTTTACCTATCGCTATGATAAAGGGAATGATAGTGGGATATGCTAGTGCGGACCAACTTTCGGAATCAAAAATAACAAATAGTAATTGATTGAATTAAGAAAGAACAAAAGCTCCATGACGACGGTAGCAAGCATCAACAGTAGCCTGCAGAAGTATCGGGCGTTAATGTGTAAAGGAAATTTTTAGGGAACTGTAATGTAGGAAACCTGCAAATAGAGTTTAACTCATGAAATGGAGAGAACTAATGAAAATACTCAGATATATTTTGTTGCTAATTGTATTTTCACTTTCTTACTGGGCTGGTTTTTTTTCTTACGAGAGCACCCTTTGGTTAGTTTGGGAACAGACTCTTGGGGGTGATAAGCGAGCGGTAGTATATTGGTCCTTATTGGCTTATTTAGTAATATTAGTACCGTTGTATCTACTAATATGTTACACAATCGAAACTAAAATTAAGCATAAATCAGCACATATGTTTTGTTATCCTATTTTGTGTGCGCTTACCTTTATTTTACCTACAGCCTTCATTATGAACGCTTTTGGTGGTGGGAGCTTTTTCTCACCCGAATCTCAGTTATTTAACTCGTTTTTTGCCTCATCTGGTATAGTATTTGGTATAGGTTACGGGTTGATTTCAAAAGTGTTTGAATCCAAAATTCTCAAGGTGTTACGGTGAACTATAGTTGAGGGGCTTGCAGCAGCTCCTTTTTGTTTGTTGAGGTAACGGGAGGATAGTTTAATTCAGTTCACGAATACCTTAATTATGGAAGTTTGCGAAGTTCGTAATTTAGAGTTAACCAGCGAAGGCAGGGAAATAAGAATTAACATTTGTGAGGTGTTATAAAATGAAAAATAAAAATGAAATTTTGTATAAAGAAGTGCAACGTCTCCCAAAGTGGACAATGGTTTTCTTCATAATTCCAGCTATTCTTTTTTGGGGAATCGCATATGTGCAAATCGTATTAGGTGATACTGTAGGGAATAACCCGATGTCTAATTCAAGCGTAATTTTAATGGCTTTGCTTTTTGGACTTCTATTACCAGCAATATTTATATTTATTAAAGCTAAAGTAATAGTAACAAAGCAAGAAATAATTATAAGCTTGTTCCCTATATTTAGGAAAAAAATTCTATATGAAAAAATTAAAGTGATAACAAAGATTGGGATAAAACCAATTCAAGAATTCGGCGGCTGGGGAATACGCTATAATGGGAAAAAATGGGGTTTAATTATAGAGGGAAATGAAGGGATTGAACTCCAATTAAATAATGCAAAACCATTTGTAATCAGTACCAAGAACGGTGATAAGTTATTTAATTCTGTGAAAGAGAACTTAAAGACAGGTTGATGGAATATTTGAAGAAGATAGATTATTACGGGTAACGATAGTTAAATTAACCGCCTTTTCAAAGGGCGGTTTTCTTTAGGGGTAAAAACAACATTAAGATTTAACATAGCCAAAATTTAAAATAAGGTAAGACAGCAGGACATATAAGAATAGCCCAATAGAATCAATACGTTTATTGTCTTACTTCTGTCTTACTTGTCCTACTTTTATAGCATCAAAAAAACAACAAAATAAGCCCTCCGATCACATGGAGGGGTTAAGTGAATCGTTAAGTGATGTCATCCAAGCATATGTAAATGCTGAAGACGGAGGTCTTGAGCACATCGTTTAAAGAATAGGTACACTTGCTTTGTTGCCACAAGTTGAATAAATAATCGCTTCTGAAGTAAATAAATCGACTTGATCGATAGATTTAATGAGATTGATCATTGTCAATCTGTTATGACTTAGTGCTTTCAGTAATGAGGGAAGCAACTTTCGGTCTGTACCAATGAAATTTACTAAGATGGATTTCTTATTAAACAAAATACTGATGCTCAATTAATATCATCTCCTAAGAAGTTTTATAGTTGCCCCATGAAAAAACACAACTTCGTAAGAATATCATGGAGGCGATGAAAAGTTACTCGAATTTCGGTGTCGAATTATAACTTTTTTATTTTTGGTGAGGAGAGTTATTGTATAAATATGTCCTGAAGTTCCAGTGTCTGATCTTTCCGCACGCAACCAAAAGGATGTGTCTTGGGCAGCCGGCAAACGAATCGATTGCCGTCGTCCATTGAAGTAACGGGCAGTTTTAGTGGAACTAAATTCTAATTTTTGCGTCAATAGATACAGATATGAAAAAATAATAATCAAGAATAAGAGGTGATTGCTTGGACGATTACGTTGGATTAATTCTTGCGTTGTTGCTAGGGTTTGGATTTCTGTTTATACGTAAATCTAAACTGTATAAAAGGAATTTGACAGCAAGATTGACAGGCTATGCACTTATAGTAATGAGTGTAATGCTTGTTTTTGTTGTCATAATAGCGTATTTCTCTCAAGCATCACACGGATATGGACACTAGATGATATTCGCTAACGAGCAACGATAATCAAACATCTGAAGGGATGCAGCCTGGTACCCTCCACTGCGCTAAAGGGCAGTTTTGAACGGTAGCCTTCTCAGCTAACTGGCAGTTTTACGCAACAATTTGAGTTCCAAGTTCGTCACTGAATATATAGAAGTTATTAAATTGGAGATGTCACTCATGAAAAAATGCGGATTGTTCATAATTGCGTTGTTATTTCTTCTACTGCCATTTAGTAAAATAACTGAAGCAAAATTAACAATTATTCCACCGAAAGAAATGATTGAGCAATCAAGTCTTATTGTAATTGGTACTGTACTGAAAAAAGAATACTCCGAAGAACAAAGGCAAGTCGGTATTTTAGTTGAAAAAGTTGTAAAAGGAAAAATTCAGCAAAAAGAAATTTATTTAAAGCGTGATAAACCACCAATGTACGGATGGCTTGGATTCGATTTTCCCGAAACAGGAACAAGAATTATGGTTTTATTGCAACAAAATGACCAATTAACTTCTCTTACGGGAGATACCAACGCAGTTGCAGTTTTGGATGGAAATAATATTAAGTTATATAAGGGGTCAACAATGGGACAGTGGACACCTGAACAATATGAAGAGACCTTTAAAGCTTACTTAGTTGAACAATCCCAGCAAAATACAGGTGATAAACTGAATAATAACGGGGAAACAATGCCATTTGTTGAAGCAAAACAGCAAATGTTCACAACTTTAATAATCACATCTATTATTTTTGGGTGCGTTGTTGTTACAATGTTCTTTATCTACCGTATCATAAAGCGTAAAAGACAAAATTAACTTGCCTCTATCTTGTTCGTTCCACTCTAACGAGGAACTATAGCTCAACCAGAAACGAGGCTGCCGGTATGATTCGGTGGCCTCGTTAAGCTATCGGGCAGTTTTCTTCAACATGGTGTGTTAAGATATTAATGCTTTCATTTGATTTAAGGGAGGAAAGGTCTTGAAGCTCATAATGAATACTTCTCCATTTCGCTTGGAGCAAGGTTATGATTTGGGGTTTGGTCCAAGTGTTTTTGATACAATGGCGGAGGTAATTCTGGCATTTCAAAACCCGAATGAGGATATTCTTTTATCGTATGCAAATTGGGATATAGAATTGGATCCACATAAAGACTACTTTATTAAAGAATCAGCGTGCTCTTTCCACTTTGGAATAATCCATGACCCCGATCAAGCAATAGCCCAAAAGGTGAAAGAGGTA
Source organism: Paenibacillus sp. J22P143 (assembly GCF_059692035.1). Taxonomy (NCBI): domain Bacteria; kingdom Bacillati; phylum Bacillota; class Bacilli; order Caryophanales; family Paenibacillaceae; genus Paenibacillus; species Paenibacillus sp. J22P143. The sequence goes on along the minus strand of NZ_JCAUAQ010000003.1, from coordinate 5,857 downwards.
CTCTTGCATCATTATGAGCCTAAGTCCGATCCGAAATCCAATATGGCTTTGCTGGATCAACTGATGAATCAGTTTAAGGAAACCCCCTTCAATGAGTTGAATGAAGAGTTAATTAGAATAATTGGCAATACCGTGCACGAAATGCAAGCGATCTACACCCTTGAGGATCGCGACGAGAAAACTCAATCATTTGTTAATCACCGTTTAGTCAATACCACTTCCACCTGGCCGCTCTCTTATGACAGACCCGTTAATTTAAAAAACTTATTGTGGTATCGAGCTAACACGAAGGAAGACATTCTGAGGTCTTTTGATCTAACTGATTGGTGGTTTACCTGTGCGATCGTGACCAGGAACACGAATGTTGAAAATTTTAACTATTTTCTAGATTATACCGAAGAACATGGAGAGGAACATGACGGTATGGTTCTCTACATTACGGCCAGTAAAAAGAGGCATTTTAAGGACACAGTTCTTCCACGACTGATGGACCTTTTAGGCGATAAACTCGAAGTCGTAGGTTAATACACAACCCTAAATGCCACACTTGTTCCAAGAGTGAATTTTACTTCTAAGGTACTTTCAAAAATTAACAGTTATTGATTAAGCTAACGGGTAATGTTCGTTGAATAACTACAAAATGATGCTGCCGCGAAATAGAGCGGCAGCATCATTAAGCTAAAGGGCAGTAGAGTTGAATAAACAATCTTAAAGTAAGTTAAAAGGGGGAGTTGCAGCATTAAGTATAGAAAATATAAAGGGGATACAAAAAAACAGTAGATTTGTTGAACTTGAAAGTTGTAAATCTGTTATTTGGGGAGTATGAGTGAATTGGGTAAGATGCGATTGATGGTGTATTATGCGGTCAACCAGGCTTTCGTTATTTTTGTTGTATATACAATACTTTATTCACTCACGTTAGGACTCTTTGGCCTTGGTAAGATGCTTGGAGGTGTAAGCACAGAAATTTACAATGCCAAGCTCGAACATCTTCAATCATTAAATTGGTATAGAAACATATTGTTTATTATCGTCTTGGTGGTCAACTTCATTGCAATTAGGAAATTAAGGGAGCTCAAGTCTTACTTCTTGTATTGCTTATTATTACCGATCTTTATTCCTTTGGGAATCATTATCTTCATTGTCTTGGCTCAGTCTTTGAAGTAGGGTCGAGGGATTTAAAACCATTTTCGTCATTGAGAGCAAAGCTTATAAGAGGTTATTTTCGCAATCGTTGTCTCGGTTTCTCTTTTTTCTTAAAATACATGAACATTCTCGTGAACCTTGACTAACGGGCAGTTTACGCAACTAAATACTTCAATTTTCGTTTATTAGTATGAGGTGAAAATAAGTTATGAAAAGGTTTTCTTTATTATTGATAATAGCTGTAAGCTTGTTTGCAATTTATCAATTTCAAAAACCCATCCTTACAGAGAATAATGCTACTATTAAAGCAAAAGAATATGTAAAAGTAATCAACGAAAAAATGAACGGTGATTTTGATACGGAGAAACAGGCTGAATATTGCTTACTTAGAAATGATACGTTTTTGAATAAAATTATAGGGAATAGGCAATGGTCTGTCATGATTGATGGTCTTGCAGTTGATATCAAAGCTGATACAGGAGAGTTTGTGGAAATGGTATTTCCTTTGGATGGAGTGATTAATGAACTCCCAAAGTAATGGTTCACCATTAAACTGAGAACGTTAGTTCAACATCTAAAGGGCTGCCGTCGCGTGGCAGCCCTTCACTCTGTTAACGGGCAGTTTAGTACAGTAATATACAGTGTTATAATGAAAATGTTACAACTGACATAAGGGGCTGGATAAAAGCGTGAATTTAGATTTATTACGAGAAGCAATATTAAGTAACAAAATGGATACAGTTGAAATCATGTTTGAGGAGATAAGCAGAAATAAATTACAAGAAGCCATTCCCCTACTTATAGAATATTTAAAAAGCACCGAGAGCAACATTTTGAGAAATTCAATTGCAATTACATTAAGTGATATTGGTAATGAGAAAGCCGTCGAGCCATTGATAGATATGATAAATCACCCAAAAACTTTGGGGGCAAGAGGTACATTATTATCTGCACTGAAACCCTTTGATTGTTCTTCACATTTAGAAACACTGGTTTACCATTTGATAACAGGAAATTTTGAGGTCCAACTTCAAGCTTACGAACTCATTGAGAAGATTAATTTAGGGGTGTCGGATGAAGTATTATTAAGATGTATCCTAAAAATAAAGGATGGAATTAACGAAATAGAACGCCAACACGATATACTTTCAGATACATTAGAAAGGCTATTTACCCTCAAGAAGATATAACATCAACTACATTTCTTATTGTGCTAACGATAAACGATAGTTGAACAGAGCGGATCACAATGGTGGTCTGCTTTTTCATTGAATTAACGGGCAGGATACAACAAAAAAATGGTATAATTTGAAAAAAAAGAGTATTTCCGTTATTGGCTCCAATAATCGAAAGGTTGGTAACCGCTGTGGACACATTATTAAGAAAAGATATTCGTTCAAATATAAGCCGCTTTGTATCAATCCCCAAAAAAGTGACTTCCATCCTGATCAGCTGCCTGTTGATCCTCAGTATGACAGGCTGTACTTCAGACGAAACGAAAATTACAGAGCCATTACCAACAACATCGAATCCTTCAATTGTGAAAACAGAGTTTGAAACCATGGCCCCCCCATTTGCTGTTCGCTATATCCGTTCAGTAATGAGACCAGGCATGCTTCCGGAAGATGTAGTGAGATATCTTGGCAATAAGCACAAAGAAGTTCAAACTCATTCTGAAACTAACACAGTGACTTTATGGAGATATGATATCGGAGTTAAAGAGGGATTTAATCCGACTGTAACTCGGAATGTTCAAGACTGGGCTGATGAAACAGGTATACAAGATGGTAGCGTATACGCTCAGTTCTTAATCCGATGGGAAGAGGGTAAGGGCGAAAGCTTCTGGTTAGCTTATCGAGGGGCTGATAAAGGAATCAAATTTGAGGAAGTAACAGGGGAGTTTTGGGGACCATTAGGTGCTCAGGCTCCAAAAGACCCACCCGAATTATTCCTTAACGAAATCTTTGGCTATAGCGATATGATTGACATCAGCCATGGTTGGGCAGCTGGTAGAAAAGTATGGAAAACAATGGATGGAGGAGTATCATGGGTCGATCGTTCACCTCCTAAGGAAGGGGGATCCTTCAATTTTCTTAATATCGTTGATCAAAACACGTTGTTGACGATCTTTCATCCGAAAGAGTTTGGAGGGGAGATCTCAAATGCTAATGCTGAATTGGGCCTGAGCCAACAAACCGTATATCTCACTTCAGACGGTGGGGATACCTGGGAGCAATTAGAGCATCCTCTAAAAGGTCACTGGGGCGTTCACCCCGCGATTACAATGTACGGGGCACAATTTGTTGATAAAAATGTTGGATACCTTTATGCATATACCGAGCCGGGTACGGTGGGGGAACGTAAAAGTTTATTTATGATGACCACAGATGGCGGACGACATTGGACTGAACTCAGCAAAGATATAACGAATCAAGAGGATATCGAGTTTGTTATGCCTAACGGTATGGTTCTCCGAGATCTCAAAGAGCCCTGGATCACTTACAACAATACGGGTAACGGAAAACCCATGATATTTAAATCCAATACCAATGGTCGTTCTTGGGAAAGAGTAAAATTGGAATTACCAGTGCAGGCATTAGACACAACCACTTATCCGTTAACAAGACCGATGTTCTGGGGACCGCATCATACCAATGGGCTTATGGCCTTTTCATTCAGCAAAGACAATAACTTGGAAGGGATAATTTGGTACAAAACTACGGATGGAGGGATTAGCTGGACAAGTCAAGTTTCAACTTATGAAAGTATAGTAGGTAAGCAGTCTTCAGTGGGGCAGAAAAGGGGTAGTTTTTCAATGTTCGCCTATGATCTCAACACCCTATGGATCCTTAATAATGAATCAGGTGAATTGTATCGTTCTATAGACGGCGGTGAGAAATGGAAGTTTCTTGGTTCATCTCCATCTTTTCAAAATGTTCATGGGCTAATTTTTACAAGTCCGGATGAGGGAAGGGCTTATTCTCGTTATATCAACCTATATACCAAGGATGGCGGAGCAACTTGGATGGAACAACAATAGCAGATTAGAGGCTAAATTGTCGATTAGACTGAGCTGCACGGCATTAAGCTAACGGCGAACGATTGTTCAATGATCAGGGAGCAGTTTGCTGCGGCAGATGCTCCCTTTTCCTATTAAGCTAATTGAACTATGCAATAAATATTATGTTGCATGATTGGATTATCGTTGAAAATGACAAGGTGAAGGATAGCAGCGCTGTCAAACGAGAAAGTGCGTGCGAGGTTTGAATATTGAGGTAAATAAAAGAACACCCCCGCAGGTTAGAGGTGTTCAGAATGATAAAGCGATAGTAATGAAGGAAGTGATACATAATATTCGAATTTTTCCAATTGGTTCTAAGCTAAATTGTGGATTTAATTTCGATTAACACTGAGTTTGCATTCTCATGTTCCATATTCTGTAGAAGCTCGATTAACTTCACTGCCGCATTCCATTGTCTATTCTCAACACAAGCATGTATGATCTCAATAAGTTCCTGCTGAGTTGTCATTTGAAACTGTTTCGTCATGGTAGAACAATTTCCCCCTCCTTTTTAATCAATTTATATCCATAGTTCAAAGGCTATATGCTAATCCATGGCAAGAATTCATTAGAAATTCATTAGAGATGAGTCTGCCGGGCAACAATCGGCAGACTCATTGAAGTAAAGGGCAGCTTAGTTGAATCCTTATTGAATATAATATAGTGTTAGTTTGTGAGGAGATGAAAAAATGAAGATAGAAATTGAAGTCAGAGCAATTGGTAAAGTTGAAGTCAATGGAACAGAAGATGCTTATAAGAGCACTGAATTAGTGCGTGTGCATAAACTTCCAAAAGACACTACATTAGCCGCGTTATTCAACGAAGTAGAAAGTGGTTATGATGATCCAGAGCAATGCTTAGGAAAAATCACAATTCGCGCAAAGAAAGATAATGGTGAAATTCGATTTTTAGGTTAGACTCTTATAGCGTTAGTTTACTTAACTAACGAGAAATGTTACTTAAATAGGGATCGCCGGCTGCCGCACCAGTCTGGACGGTCCCTATTTTATTGAAGTAAAGGGCAGCAGTTGAATAATAATTCCGGTGAACCTTATCTCAAGTAGTGGTAAAGCAGAGAGTTGAAGTTGCAGTTGATCGTAATGCCATTAAAAGAAGCCTTTCTCTTATAACTACCGATACGATAACTAATTGAAATGATGAGAAGCCTCTTCTAAGGGGCTTTTTTACGTTAAGCAGTAATATCTTATATCTTGTCATTCAGAAAAGAGTTCTATCAATATCCTTAATTTGTAAGTTGGTGATATAATAAAGAGGTGGCGAAAGGTAGCTATAAGTGGTTAAGAAAAGAATTGATTTTATTTTGCTGTGGGAGAGTTGAACATTGAGATACAAAAAAACACTAATTTTCTTAGGGATAATTGCAATTGCTGGGTTTGGTTATTGGGGTTATAAATTTTATGTAACTAACACACTTGCCAAAGCTATTTCATCATATTGTTACTGCTAAACCATACCGTCCGCCAATTGACGGCGTAAGTTGTCCTAGCCCTGACGGACAAGCTGTCCAGTCGGTGGTTCGAAAAAAGGGAGAATCAAGAACATTCTCCCTGGATGACGCGTTTGACCATGTGATCATCTATGATGCGATGCCCATTCTGAGCTCCGTAGATTAAACTGTGCGTGCAAACC